>JBKQQG010000110.1:0-54863 GCA_052144455.1 Bryobacteraceae bacterium | reverse complement strand
AAAAAGCAAGCTTTTTTTTCGCATGCGAAAATAGGCGCCCGCCGGAGGCAGGCGACACAGGGTGGGCAACACGTTCGGCGATCAATCAGTTAGCCGCGGAGGAACCGTCACCATTCCGAGACTGCTGCCGGCCCGGCAGGCCCGAGGAGTGCTCCGTGGCCCAACATTCAGCCGCGGCCCCCTACATTCTCCCCTAAGGTTTTCGAAACCTCTAGCCGATCATGCTTACGGAACGACCCTTCGAGGGTACTAGAGTCCAGGCGGCTTACCAGCGAGGTGGTTGAGGAGTTTGGGACGGGCGGATGAGAGCAGCATCTGCCCAGACCTTTGACCAGCGCGACGCTCCAGCGCCGCGGCGGGTGAGCGGGGTCCGCCCAGCGGACTTCGCCCAATCGGCTGGCGGCGGAGGCTGGAGGCGCGGGGAAGTGAGGAGCTTTCAATGTTCAAACGACTGTTTTTCAGCTCAGATAACGATGGGAAACCAGTGGGTGCATCGGGCGGAGCCGGCGGGCCGATTCAGGGAGCGGCCGCGGCGGAACCGAGCCAAGAGACTCTCACTCGGGCGCTTCCCGAAACTTCATCCCGAACAACTTCGAACGGCGCCGCGGTGGGCGGTTGCGCCAACTTCGACGACATCTACCGCAACGACCCCGCCAGGCCGGAGGAGCGAGCTTACAACATTCTGAAGGTCGCCGACATGATCAAGAGTCCGCATCTGTCCGGAATGTCTCCGGAGGCCAAGCAGGCCTCGGTATTGATGGCGCTGGAGGCCGCGGGGGTGGATGTGGACGCACTTCTGCAGGATGCGACATTGCGCCAGCGCGCCCTCAACGACTACGAGGCGCAGCAGCGGGCCAGGCTCCGGGAGTTGGAGGCCGCGAAGGCCCGGGAGAGCGACGCGATCCGCCTGGAACTGGAGCGGATCACGGTCGAGTTCCAGTGCCGCATACAGGCGCTGGCCGACGATCTGACTCGGCAGCAGGAGAGCTTCGCCACCTGGCAGAAGCGGAAGCAGCAGGAAATCCAACGCATCGTGGAGGCCTCGGCGCTGTGCACCCGCCAGGGCAATGCACCGGCCAGCAACAACCTGACGGCGCTGCTGGAGCGTGCCGCGGCGGCTAGAAGTTAACGGAGGTAGCGTGCTGATTGCCTGCATCTGCGGCGTTCTCCTGATTGGGGTTCTGATCCGGATAACCTTGAGGAAACCACGGCTTGACCGTGACGAAATCCGGAGGCTGGCCCGGATTGGGGATGAGGTCCAGCGCCGGTCGGCCTTCCCGATGGAGTAGCCGCTCACCCGCTCGGCGGAGGATCGGGCGGAACGGCGTAGCCGGGGAGCCGCCGGCGAGCGCCCTCGGCGTCAGTTCCCCTCGCTGGGAGGCGCGAACCAGGAGAAGAGTTCATGAATACGACCGAAGACAGTGCCGGGCAACCAGTGGGGCTCGACGTGGGGACGAGCCGCATCGTGGTTGCCAGAAACCGGGACAACAAACAGCACTTCGAAGCCCAACTGAACGCCTTCGTTTCTCTGCCCAACTTCCGGCTTACGGAGAGCCTGCTGACCGAGGAGAAGGTGTTTCACGAGGTGGAGGGCTCGAAAATCGTCGTCGCCGGCAGCGACGCCCAGCGGTTCGCCGACATGTTCCACGTCGAGGTTCGCCGGCCCATGCGCAGCGGCGTGCTGAATCCGGACGAACCGGAGAGCCTGGCCGTGGTCCAGCGGATCATCGCCAAGCTGGTCGGGCCGGCCGCCAAGGAGGGGCAGAGACTCTCCTTCAGCGTGCCCGCGCCGGTGGGAGGAGAGGGCGACGATATCGCCTACCACGAAGCCTCCATCCGGCAGATTCTGACGGGATTAGGCTACCAGGCCACCCCGATTAACGAAGGATTGGCGGTCGTGCTGGGCGAGATGGCAGCCTCCAACTACACCGGGATCGCGATCTCCTTCGGCAGCGGGCTGTGCAATGTCTGCCTGGCCGCGCTGTCGCTGCCCGTCATTACCTTCAGCGTTCCCAAAGCCGGCGATTTCATCGATACGCGCGCGGCCAAGGCCATTGGGGAATTGGCCGCCCGGATGCGCACGCACAAAGAACAGTCTTTTCAGTTCAACGGCGTCTCGGCCGACCGTCTGCACAACGCGCTGGCCGTCTATTACGAGGACGTGATCCGGAGCGTGGTAGACGCACTCGTCCTGAACTGCGCCCAGCGCCACCCCAAACTCGAGCACCCCGTGCCCCTGGTCCTCAGCGGAGGGACCGCCATGCCCAAGGGCTTCCTGGAACAGTTCGAGAAGATGCTGCGGGGGCGCGAGCTGCCCTTTCAGATCTCGGAAGTTCGCCTGGCCCTCGATCCGCGGTATTCGACGGCCCGGGGCGCCCTGGTGGCGGCGCACATCTAGCAAGCGCGCAATAGGATCTGGTGCAGTTCGCCGACCGTGAGGGCGATGGGATTTCCCTTCATGCTGCTGGCTTTGGCGGCATCTTCGACGAGCGACGCCAAGTGCTGTTTCCGGATGCCGTAGCTGCGCAGGGGCGGAATGCGCAACTCCCGGCAGATGCGGCTCACCCAGGCCACACCGTCTTCGGCGGCGGCGCTGGCGTTACCGGTCAGAATGCGGGCCACGGTCTGGTAGCGGCTCAGCGGCTCGCTTTCCGGAGCGCGGGCCCGCAGGGCTTGGATATTGGCGGCCATGCCATGGGGCAGCAGGGCGGCGCAAACCGCGCCGTGAGGCGCCTCGAACGCTCCTCCGATCGGCGCGGCGAAGCCATGCACCACGCCCAGGCCGGCATTGGCCAGAGCCAGGCCGCCCAGCAGACTGGCGAGCGACATGTCCGTCCGGGCTGCGGCGTCGTGGCCGTCGGCATAGGCCCGGCGTAACGACCACGCGGCGCGGCCCATCCCCTCCAGACAAAACATGTCCGTCATGGGGTTGGCGCGCACCGAGACGTATGGCTCGATGAGTTGGGTCAGCGCGTCCAGGCCGGTGGAGGCGGTGATGGCGGGTGGCAGATCGAAGGTCAGCTCGGGATCCACCACCGCCAGCCGCGGCAGCATCCATGGGCTCCGCAGGCTGGCCTTGAGACGGTGCTCGGGAGACGCCAGAACGGCGTTGCGGGTAACCTCCGCGCCGGTGCCCGCGGTGGTCGGAACCGCGATGAAAGGCGCCGATGGAGCTTGCAGGCCGCGGCCCGCCCCGATGACCTCGAGGTAGTCGAGTGGGTCGCCGCCATTCGAGAGCAGCGCCGCCACCGCCTTGCCCGCGTCGATGGCGCTGCCGCCCCCCAGGCCGATCACAAGGTCGCAGCGCTCCTTGATCGCCAGCTCGACGCCACGCCGGACCAGTTCGAGCGTGGGTTCTGCCTCAACCCCCAGCACCGGGCCCTCCAGTCCGTGCTTCGCGAGCAGTTCCCCAGAGACGCCCGTGACGAGCAATGCCCGGCGGCCCATCGATTTCGCGGCCGGCGCGAGCTCGCGCACCGAGCCGGCGCCGAAGACAATCCGGGCCGCGGTCGCGAATTCGAAATGCGGGGCGCTCACCAGCCCTCTTCGCCGGGGAACAGGTTGGTGTACTTCACGCTACTGCGCGGCTCGGCCATCATGGCGGCCACCGTGTCGCGCCAGAGCTGGTAATGCGCGGTGTCCTTGTGCCGCGCGGGCGCCTCCGGCGTGCAGTAAACCTCGACCAGGACAAACCGCGTCGGATCATCCGTCTGCTGGATGACGTCGAACCGCGCGATGCCGGGTTCCTGGACGCTGAGGCGCGCGTTCTCGACGCTGGCTTCTTTGAACGCAGCGATGAATTCGGGCTTCACGCGAACATGAACGTGGACTACGAGCATGGGGCCTCCCTAAGTGAATCGCTCTACTTCGCCGGTCGCTGGCCGGCAGAGAACGTTATCGATCAGCCGCGTCGCGCCGAGCCAAACGGCGGTCGCCACTCGCACGGGACCGTCGATCCGCTCCACGGGTTGCATCTCCGCCGGATCCACGATCTCGAAATACTCGACGCGGAACTGCGGAAACGGATGAAACGTCGCCAGGGCCTTGGTCTTGATCGGCTGGGGGTCGGTCGCGCCCGCGGCGATCTGTTCTTCGGCCACCTTCAACGCGCCGTGAACGGCGGGCGCGATGCGGCGCTCGGCCGGAGAGAGCCGGCGGTTACGCGAGCTGAGCGCGAGCCCGTCGTCTTCCCGCACCGTGGGCCCGGCGACGATTTGAACGGGCACGTCCAGATCGGCCACCATGCGCCCGATCGCCGCCAGTTGCTGCGCGTCCTTTTCCCCGAAGTAGGCGCGATCCGGCTGCACGATGTTGAGCAGCTTGAGCACCACGGTCGTCACTCCGCGGAAGTGGCCGGGGCGAAACTTGCCGCAGAGGTGATCGGTCACGCGCAGCACGTCCACGATAACCGATTGGGCTCCAGGATACATCTCCTCGACGGCGGGCGCGAACACGATGTCCACGCCGCGGGCGGAGCAAAACTCCAGGTCTTCGGCGAGCGGACGGGGGTAGAAATCGTAGTCCTGTTGCTGGTTGAACTGAGTGGGGTTCACGAAGACGCTCACCACCACGCAATCGGTTTGCTGGCGCGCCATCTCGATCAAGCTGCCGTGCCCGGCGTGCAGTGCGCCCATGGTGGGCACGAACCCGACGACCCGGCCGGCGCGGCGGACCTCCGCCAGCCTGTGCCGCAGCTCGAGAATCGAGGGGATTAATTCGGCGCTCATGGCAGAGCGTTCCGGGCGGACAATTGCTCCGGGGCGGGGAACCGTCCGTCGCGCACCTCCTGGATATAGGTCATGGCCGCCGCCACGATATCTTCGCCAAGCTGGGCGTACTGCTTGACGAAAGGCGGCACGGCGCCGTCGTAGAGGCCCAGCGCGTCGTAGCTGACCAGCACCTGCCCATCGCAGTGCGGCCCGGCGCCGATGCCGATGGTCGGGATGGCAAGCGCCGCACTGGCTTGGCGCGCGACCTCGGCCGGAATGGATTCCAGCACGATCGCAAAGACGCCGGCGGCCTCCAGCGCGCGGGCGTCCGCAATCAGTTTCTCGGCGTCCCGTTCGAGCGTGGCTTGCCGCCGGTAACCGCCCAACTGGTGCACCGACTGCGGCAGCAGGCCCAGGTGGCCCATCACCGGAATGCCAATATCGACCAACCGTTGCGCCACGTCAAGCATCGCGGCCCCGCCCTCGATCTTGACCGCGGCCGCGCCGCCTTCCTGGATCAGGCGGCCCGCGTTGCGCACGGCCTCGGTGACGCCGGCCTGGAAAGTGAGGAACGGCATATCGGCGATCACCAAGGCCCGCGAGGCGCCCCGGCTCACCGCGGCGGTGTGGTGGACCATGGCCTCCAGCGTCACCGGCAGCGTGGTCTCGTGGCCAAGAACCACCATTCCCAGCGAATCGCCGACCAGCAGCACTTCGATGCCCGCGCGCTCCAGCAGCCGCGCCATGGTGGCGTCGTAGGCGGTGAGCACGGGGATCTTCTCGCCGCGCTTCTTCTTCTCTTTCAAGTCCAGGGCCCGAACGCGCTTTCCGGTTTCAGACATCCTCGTCACTACCCTTTCGCAAGATCTCCTCGAGCTTCCGGGCATCCGCCTCGGACAATCCGCGCCGGCGGGCGATCTCCAGGGCGTGCAGCCCAGCCGCGCGGTACAGATCCCGCACGGAGGGCGGAATTCCCGCGGCCAAGGCCGAGCAATGCGCCGCCACGGTCGCGGCGTCTCCGCGTTCCAGCGGTCCGGTCAGCGCCCGTACCGGCCCCAGGCCGATCACGTTGGCGGCGCTCACCCTCACCAGCGGCGCTAGGGCCGCCAGGGCCTCATTCTCGCCAATGCCGGCCGCACCCATCAGCATAGCAGCCGCGTCAATCAAAGCGACAACGTAATTGCTGGCCATGACGGCGGCGGCGTGGTAGAGCGGCCGGCGGTCCGCCGCAATCCGCAGCGCGCGCCCGCCCAGCAGCGCGGTAATGCGTTCCGCCCAGGCCGCGGCCGGCCCCTCGCCGGTAATGCCGAACGCGCAGCCGGCGAGCGCCGTCAGTCCCTGTTCCGGAGTGGCGACAGTCTGCAGCGGATGTAGGGTGGCGCACGAGACACCGTTGGCCGCGAGGCCGGCGAGCGCCTCCGGCCCGCGCGCTCCGCAAGTGTGCAGGACGGCGCCCTCTTTCATCCCGGACTCCGCCAGGACCGCGGCCACCAGCGGCACGGCGTCATCTGAGACCGCAATCAGCACCCGGTTGGCCCGGCGCGCGAGCGAAGCGTAATCGACGGCCTCGGCAATCCCGATGAATGCCGCCGCGGCGCGGGCATGCTCGAGATTGCGGCTGGCCACCGCCACCACCGGCTCGCCGCGTTCCCTAAGCAGGTGGCCGAGCGCTTGCGCCACGCGGCCCGCGCCCGCGATTCCAATCGGCCCTGGCCCGGCATTCACTCCCATAGGTCCCTCGCGAGCGTCTCCAGAAACTGCGCCGAATGGAGGAAGAAATGTCCGCCCGGCAGCATGGCAACCGCGAACGAGCCGCTGGTTTCCCGCCGCCATGCTTCCAGGTGCGCGCGCGTGATCCTCGCGTCCTCCAGGCCGCCGTAGGCCCGTATGGCGCATTCGAGCGGCGGCTCCTCCCGGTAGGCGTAGCTCCGGTAAAGGGCCGAATCGGCGCGCAAGGCGGGAAGCATCGCGCTCCTCCACTCCGGGTTCTCGAGCGCCTGTTCGGGGACGCCTCCCAAGCCGCGCAGCTCCTCCAGGAGCTCGGCGTCGGAAGGCTCCGGCGGCGGCAGGTGATTCAGCCGGAAGCGCGGCGCGCGTGCGCCAGAGACGAACAAGCAGCGGGGCAGCGGCAGATTCCGGCGTCGAAGCTGGCGCGCCAGTTCGAAGGCGATCACCGCGCCCAGGCTGTGCCCGTAGAACGCGAATGGCCCGCCCAGCAACGGCTCGATCGCCTGCCCGAGGGCTTCCACCAGCGGTTCCATGCGCTCGAAGGGCGTCTCCGAGATGCGGCTCTCGCGCCCCGGCAGGCGCACCGGCCAGAGCGCCACTCCGGCGGGCAGCGCCGGCCTCCAGCGGTGGAACGCCGCAGCGCCGCCGCCGGCATGCGGGAACGCAAAGAGGCGCAGGGCGGCGGTTTCGTTCGCCTCCGCGTCCGGGAACCACGAGTTCCCAGCCGGGCGCGCCTTGCGCAAGCGCAGGGCCAGTAGCCGGCGCCTCTCCGGTGACAGCCGGTCCAGCGGCGAATCCGTTTCGGGCGCCCAGAGATCGCGGGGCCGGCGCGGAGCCTGTACCAGTTCCTCGAGATAGCTCTCGAAAGGGCCAATGCTCAGGTTCGCGGCGTAGGCCAGCGCCGCCTCACGCGAAGCCCGCGACAGCTCCTCGTAATGCGCCCGGTCCGTGAGCAGCCTGCCCAGCGCCTCGGCCCAGGGCCCGATATCCTGCTCGGGGACATCGGCCAGCGGGACCATCTGTTCGTCCAGCCGCGGGTGGTACTTCATGATCGGGCGCACCGGAAGCAGGTAAGGAACACCCAGCTTCGCCTCCGGGATTCCGCCCACGCCGCTGGCCAGGACCGGCACTCCGCGCAGCATCGCCTCGACCACCATCCGCGAGCGCGCTTCGGCCCACAGCGACGGCACGAGCAGCACACGGGTGCGCGCAAGCAGTTCGTCGATCTCCTCCACCGGGTCCAAAAGGCAAACGTTCGGGAGCCCCTCGAGCGCGGCGCGATCTCGCCGGGTGGTGCCCCACAGAGGGACCGCCGCGAAGCGCACGCCGGGCATGCGCTCGGCCAGCCCGAGGAAAACCGAGATGCCCTTCACCGCGCAGGGATTCACCAGCGTGACGAATTCGTTGTCGAAGCGGCCGAGCTGGGGATACGGCCCGGCTGCGAGTGGCGATATGGGCAGCGCGACGGCCTGGATTCCGCTCCACTTTCGGATGTACTCCGCGACGTACCGGCTCACTGCCACGACGCCATCCGCCTGCCGCAGGAGGCCGGTCTTCGCGGCGCTCTGAAACGCGCCATCGGGACCAAACGGCAACGCCAGTGTGGCGCGCGCCAGGTAAATCACGCGCGGCCCCTCGGCTTGTAGCGCGGCTGCAAAGAGCACCTGGGCCGGGTCGTCGGTGGAACACAGAATCACGTCTGGCGCGAACTCCGTGATCTGCTCTGCGAAATAGGCGCGCACGTTCGCCCCATCCGGCGCTACCCGAACCTCGACGCCTCCCCGCTCCGACGCCACTGCTCCGCCAGTCGCCCTGGCCACCACCCGGCAGACGTGCCCGCGCTGGGCCAGCGCCTCCATCAGCAGGCGGTTCGACACGTCGCCGCCGCCCTGCGCAGGGTAGTAGCGCGAATTGTGGGCCAGCAGAATCCGCATGTCAATGAGGTCCGGCGACCCTCTTTCTCAAGCGCCCCGCCAGCCAGGCGCGCCGTTCGGGAGACAGGTTCTCGAGCGCCTCCCGCGCCGCCGAGCGCCGTTCGCGATCCGGAGAAACGTCCGCGCTGGCCGGCTGCAGCGCCAGCAGGTACTCTTCCAGCCGCTCCGGCCGTATGCCGCTCACGAATTCGAGCGCGGCCCGCCGCGAGGCCTCCGATTCCCGCGCGTAGAGATCGCGGTCGCCGAGCAGCGCCTCCAGCGCCCGCGACCAGGGGGCGAGGTCCTGCTCGGCCACCACCGCTTTGGGCATTCCGCGCTCGTCGAATACCGGTTCGTACCGCTCAATGGGGCGCACGGGAAGGACAAACTGCGTTCCCGCCTTGGCTTCCTGCAATCCGCCCGAGTCGCTGGCCAGCACCGGAACGCCGCGCAGCATGGCCTCCATCGCGCTCAGGCCGAAGCCCTCGTACCACAGCGACGGCGCCAGCAGGATGCGGGTCCGCTCGAGCACCTCCTCGATGTTGCGGCAATTCGGCAGGAGCACGATGTTGGGGAGCGCGGCGAGCGCGCGCAGGTCGGCGCTGGTGGTTCCCCAGCCCGGCAGCGCCCCGAAGGCCACTTGCGGGAACTGCCGGGCCAGCTCGAGAAAAATGGCCAGGCCCTTCACCGCGCAGGGGTTGATCAGCGTGACGAGGCCGCGCTCGAAGGAGGCGCACAATCGGAACGGACCGCTGCCGTAAATCGGAGGATGAATCACCTCCGCCCGGCAGCCGGCGTACCGCTGGATGTACTCCGCCATGTGCCGGCCCAGCGCCACCACTCCCGCCGCTCGCGCTACCAGTTGCGCGCCTTCGGGTTCGGGATTCCAACTGGCCGGGCCGAACGGGAAAAACTGCGGCGTGTGCGCCAGGTAGACGACGCGGCCCGGCGCCGATTGGTGGGCCTCGCGCAGCAAGATGTGGCCCACGTCTTCCGAGGAAACCAGCAGCCAGTCCGGTTGGAACTCGCGGATCTGCTCGCGAAGCGCCTGCGTGCGCCGCGCCGGCTGGGCGATGGAATGGATAAGGACGCCGCCCCGCCGCGAGACCGCGACGCCGTCGCCCCTGTCGGCCGGCGGCTCGATTCCTTCATTGCGCAACTCGTCGAGCCAGCCCGCGCGGTCGACGGCCAGCGCCGCCACGATGCGGCAGGCGTGCCCCGCCGCGGCCAGCCGCTCCAGCCAGGCCAGGTTGCTGCGCGTGGCCCCGCCGCGCGGCGGCACGTAGGAAGCGTTCGCGGTCAGCAGAATGCGCATGTCCCCTAGCCCGATCTTCTCATCTACCGCAGGCCCCGGCCAACGCCGGCGGCCCGGTCCAGTTGGTTCAGGGCGAAGGCATAGGCGCCGATGGCCGCCGCTTCGCCGGTGCCCAGGCGCGAGATGCCGACCGCGACGCGTTGGAGCGCATCGAACTTCACCCTTCGCGCGCTGCCGGGGACGGACAGTTCCTTCGTCTCGCCCTTCACGAAAGCCTCGAGTTCGGCCGGTTCTTCCAGGTTGAAGGCGCGCGGAATCAAGCGCGGCAGCGCCTGGCCATCGGGCGTTGTGTAAACGCCATTCATCTCGGCGACGAGGGCGGGCAGGAAGTGCCGGTGCGCCGCGGCAATTCCGCCTCCGATGACCACCAGTCCGTCCAGCAGCGTGATGGCCTGGGCGATGGCGTCCCCCGCGACTTCACCCAGCCGGCGGAACGCTTCCCGGGCCGCGGCGCGGTGGCCGGGCGCGGCGCCGTCGGCGATGTCGCAGATCAGGCGGGGCTCGGGAGCGTCTTCCAGGCGCAGGCCGGCGAGTTCGGCGTACACCCGCCGCACGGCGCGAATCGAGGCGCCCTCTTCCACGTTGGTGTTCCGGTCGAGCTTGTTCCGTAGCAGCCAGATCTCGCCGCAGGCGGAATTATCGCCGGCCACCAGTTGGCCATCCCGCGCGATTCCGCCGCCGAACCCGGTGCCCAGGGTTACGCCCAAAAGGTTGCGGAACCGCTTCGGGCTTCCCGCCTTCTCCAGCTCAGAATTCACGAAGGGCAGGAATCCGGCCACCGCTTCGCCGTACGCGAACAGATCGCCGTCGTTGTTGATGAAGGTGGGCAGGCCGAAGCGGTCTTCGAGCATGGGGCCCAGCGGCACGTCGCGGTAGGCCGTCAGGTTGGGGGGCCGCACGATGATGCCGCGCGAATAATCCGCGGGACCGGGGAACGCGAAGCTGATGGCGGCGGGGGGGAAGGGCGCCTGCGAACGCACGCGCTCGAAACCCGCGACCAAAGTGCCCAGCGAGCGCGCCAGGTCGTGCGGTTCGGAGGGCAGCGCGAAGCTCTCGACCACCGGCCGTTGAGCCTGCATGGCGGAGAACAGGAATTTGGTGCCGCCGGCGTCCAGCGTCATGACGACGCGAGGGTCGGCGGCGTAATCGCGGGTGCCCGGGCGGGCTGGGGTCGGCATGGTGCAGTCCACAATTGTAGCGAACGCATGCAGTTCCCGGGCGATTCCTGGCGATGGCCCCAGCGAGCGCCTGGCTTACGGTCCCGGCCGGGACTGGGAGGCGAAGTGTGCGGCGAGTCTGTCGAGATCGGCCAATTGCTTGCGGATTAGCTCGGCATCCTTCCCATCCGGCTGATGGTCGAGGTAGCTGCGAAGATACTGGGCCGCGCCCGCATAGTCGCGCTGATTCGCCCGGATGGTCCCAAGCAGGTGCTCCAGTCCGGGGATGTGGTGGTGCGGGTCCAGCCGCAGGCCCTCGCGGGCGCTCTTCTCGGCGGCATCCAGGTCCCCCAGATTGAAGCGGGCCACCGCGTTGAAGTAATAGGCTTCCGGGTAATCCACCGGATCCAGCCGTAGCAGCCGGTCGCTGGTCTGGGCCGCCTGCTCCCAATTCCGGTCATGGAGCGCGATCTCGGCCATTTGCCGGTAGGGCTTGAGGAACTTGTCGTCGGCGGCCAGCGCCTTGCCGTAAGCTTGGCGCGCCGGCTCGAGTTTGCCCTGGCTCTGGAACGCCGCGCCGAGGCTAAACCAGGCGTCGGGATACTGAGGATAGAGCGCCACCGCCTGTTGCAGGTGCGTCTCCGCCTCGTCCCACTTGCCCTTCGTAAGGGCCGCGAAACCCTTTTCGTAAGCCTTCCTGGCATCCTTGGGAGCCCGCAGGCTGAGGGCGCTTATGACGCTGCCTTGCACGTTGGCCATGCGGTGCAGCAGGATGGTGCCGACGTCCGGGTTATCCATCGAGCGGCGCCCGGTGAGGTCGACCGAGTCCGAGCGATAGCCCGGCAGGTAGGCCTGCAGCTCACAGCCCCGGTTAGGGTTGTTTTGGAGTGCGGCTCCCATGGCGCGGTCGGTGTCGACGGTCCCGGGAGTCCGTGGAGTCAGGACCTCCTGGGAATCCATGCTGGCATCGGGCACCATGCCGAGACCGCGGCCCAACTCGAAGTTGAACCGGCCTTTGGCGTCCGTATAGGCCTGCGGCTGGCGGTTGCCGAAGCAAACGCGCACGATGGTGACGGTCACCGGCGGCGGCGTGCCATCCTCGAGCATCACCCTCCCGGAGAGGAAGATGGTACGCTGCAAATCCAGGGATTGCGGCATCTGCAAACTGGAATCCGTGGGCGTCGAGCCTGGCGCGGGGACAGTGGAACTCCCAGTTGAGGTGGACCCTCCGGAGGGCGGAGTGCCCGACCCCGACGATCGCGACTGGGCCTGCGCAGTCCCCACCGCACCGGAAAGTGCGAATCCCAGCGCCAGGAGAGCGGCCGTAAGGGTGCCAGCCATGGGCCTCCGTTGCCCCCAGTATGGCACGCTTTGGCGACGGTGCGGCAGGATTCCTGCCCTGTCCTCCGCCGGCTCGCCGCTACCGTACCCGCCCCCGGCTCGCCCCCCAAGAAACTTGCTGTTGCGGGCGGGCATCTTCGGCTAGAATGATGCTTGATCAGGTTAACTAGTATGAAACGAACTCACAGAATCGTCAGTTGCCTTCCCATCCTGCTCTTCTTGGCCGGGTGCTCCCAAGAGACCAAGCCCACTGTGCAGAAGGAACCCGAGAAGTCCGCCGAGCCGGTCACGGCTCTGTATGCTTTGCAGCAGATGTACATCACGGCACGCGGTTGGGCTCCGGATGCCCAGGTGCTCCAGATGTCCAGCCTGGATCTGAAGGACGTCAAGAGCGTGGAAGGAAAGGCCGGGGCCTGGGCGTGCACCTTCGTCGCCCAGCAGCGGCATCGCACCCGCCCCTTCACCTACTCGGTGGCGGCGGTTCCCGCCTCGGGCCTCCAGAAGGGAGTGTCCAAAGGCGACGAGGAGGTATGGGTCCCCGGCCAGGCCAGACCGTTCTTCATACAGGCGGCCAAGACGGACGCTGTGGCGGCTTACGCCATCGCCATGAAGAAGGGCGCCGACTACGCCAAGAAGAACCCCGATGTGCCGGTGAAGTTCCTCCTGGAATGCAGCAAGACGCAGAGGAATCCGGCCTGGCGCGTGTTCTGGGGCGAATCGGTGGCCATGAGCGGCTTCTCGGTTTACGTCGACGCGACTACCGGGCAGTTTGTGAAGATCGCCCACTAAGCCCGCTTTTCCCGGTGCGCTCCAGTCCGCCGGAGGCGGCATGCCGCGCGGCAGCGCCCGGCTAGAGGCGCACGATGTGGTCCGAGACGCAGCCCTTTAGGGCGTTGCGCGTGTCCACGATCAGGCGCGCGCGCCCGGCCAGGGCGGGGTAGTCGAAGGCCGCGTGGTCGGTGACGATCACCACGCAGTCGGCCCGGGCAGCCGCCTCTTCGGCTGGCTCCGCCGCCATCTCCAGCCCATCCACCGTCAGCCGCGGGATGAAGGGGTCGCTGTAGCTAATGCGGGCGCCGCGCCGGTTCAACAGGTGGATGACGTCCAGCGCGGGCGATTCCCGCAGGTCGTCGATGTCCTTCTTGTAGGCCACTCCCAGGATGTGGATGTGCGAGCCGCGTAGCGGTTTGCCGTGGTCGTTCAGGGCGTTCTGCACCTTGTCCACCACGAAGTGCGGCATCTGCGTGTTGATGTAGCCCGCCAGCTCGATGAACCGCGCTTCGAATCCCGCCTGACGGGTCTTCCAGGAAAGATAGAACGGATCGATGGGGATGCAGTGCCCCCCCAGGCCGGGCCCCGGATAGAAGGGCATGAATCCGAACGGCTTGGTGGCGGCCGCGCCGATGATCTCCCAGACGTCGATGTTCATGCGGTCGCACATCATCGCCAGCTCGTTTACCAGGCCGATGTTGATCATGCGGAAGGTGTTCTCGAGCAACTTCACCATCTCGGCCACGCGGGTCGAGTTGACCGGAACCACCGTCTCGAGCGCCTGCGCGTAAAACAGCGAGCCCAGGCGGGTACAGGCCGGAGTGATGCCGCCGACCACTTTGGGGATGTTCACGGTCTGATATTTGGGGTTGCCTGGATCCACGCGCTCCGGCGAAAAGCACAGGAAGAACTCGCGGCCGGCGCGCAGGCCGGATTTCTCGAGCATCGGCAGCACGAATTCGTCGGTAGTGCCCGGGTACGTGGTGGATTCGAGAATGACCAGCATGCCGGGATGGATGTAGCGGGCAATTTCCCGGCACGCGGCGTCGATGTAGCTCATGTCGGGATCTTTGGATTTGCGCAGCGGCGTGGGCACGCAGATGTTGACGGTGTCCAGCTCCGCGAGCGCCGCGAAATCGGTGGTGGCGCGCAGCTTGCCCGCCTGGACCAGCGGCGCGAGCACGGCGCTGGGCACGTCCAGCACGTAGGAATCGCCGGCGTTCACCTGGGCCACCTTCCGTTCCCCGATGTCGATCCCGGTGACGCTAAAGCCCGCCTTGGCGAACTCCACCCCCAGCGGCAGTCCTACATAGCCGAGCCCCACAATTCCGACCCGGGCGGCGCGGGCCCGGATCTTCTCCGCAAGCGCTTCTTCGTGGGTCTTGGATTTCAGGCTGGTGTTGTCCATGCTTCTCCACCCTTACAAGTAGTACTCCCCGGCCGCGACGATTTCGGCGGGGCCAGTCATATACATATCGTCGTCCCATCGAATAGCAAGAGGTCCCGCGGGCGTCAGAACCCGAACCGGCGATTGTGCCAGGCCGCGCAGAATGGCGGCGGCCGCCGCGCCGGTCGAGCCGGTCCCCGAACTCATGGTCACCCCGACCCCCCGCTCATAGAAACGTACGTCCAGTGTGTGTTGGTCCACCAGGCGCACAAAGGAGACGTTGGTCCGGTTGGGGAAGACGGGGTGCGTCTCGATTTCGGCGCCCAGGGTTGGCCAGTCGAAATCCAGCCTGTCGACGAACACTGCGCACTGCGGATTGCCCAGGTTCAGGATGCTGACCTCCCGCTCCCCACTCCCGAGCCGCAGGCGGAAGCGCAACCCGCCTTCGGCCACGACCGGGACCCCCATGCGCATCTCGAACGAATACGCCAATCCGTGGCGCTCCAGCAGCCGCAGATGCTTCACCCCGGCGCCGGTCGAGATCCGCACCCGGTCGCCGCGCACCATCGCCGCATCCATGAGAAACGCCGCCGCGCACCGCGTGCCGTTGCCCGATATTTCGGCTTCGCTGCCGTCGGCGTTGAACAAACGAATCACTCCCTCGCACTCCGGCGACTTCTCGGTGGGCACTCTCACCAGCAGCCAGCCGTCGGCGCCGACCCCGGTGCGCCGGTCGCAAATGGCGCGGGCGGAGGCTGGCAGATTATCCCGCGGGGCGTCGGAAGCCCAGGTCAGCAGGAAATCGTTCTTGGCCCCGTGCGCTTTGACAAATGGAATTCTCATCGAAACCGCCGGTAAATCTCGATGGCCGGCGCTCCTTGGACCGTAATGGTCTTCACACAATCATATCTCGGCCCGCTCTTTTTGGCCCTGCCCATCGCCAGTGAGACCGGATCGCCCGCCACCGCGACCGCCCACTTCTCCCACAGGAACAGGTCCGGACGCGCTACCGCGCCCCACCACAGCGGTTCGTTACCCTGGTGCAACGTTTCGCGCAAGGGGATGCCCGCCTGCTGGAACACGCCCGCCAGGTCGCCGAAGAAGAACAGCACTCCGTCTCCGGCGCGGTACTCGACGCGCAGGAAATCGGCGGCCTGGCCGGTCCAGGCGCGGCGCGCGACGGAATTCACCTGGCTTTCCTTCCAACAGATCCATCCCGCCTGCCGCGGAAAGGCGAGCCAGCCCGAGATCCCGGCCAGCACCACCAGGAGCGCCGCCAGCCGGCGGAAGCGCGCCGGGGCCACCGCCACCAGGGCGCCGGCGGCCAGCGCCAGCAGGGGCAAGGCGGCCAATCCGTAGCGCGTGTTGTAGTAACTGAACGGCCAGAGTTGGGGCACGAAGATGGGCGTGCCCGAGGAATACATGCTGCAAATGTAGAACACCGGCGGCAGGGCCAGCAGCGCCAGCGGCCAGAACACCTTCTTCAGCAGCGCCGCGACGGCCCCCGCCGCGCCCAGCCAGACCAGCGGCCAGCCCGCGCACAATTGCACCGCCGTTCTGAAGTAGAGCCAGGCTTTGGTCCACTCGTGGTCGCCCGGGTAGCGGGCTAGCCCACGGTCCAGCGCGAGCTTGTAAATGGCCTGCGCGGAATACGGGCCGTTGTAGAAATCGAAAGCGTTCCCGGAATACCACCAGTTGTGCGCCAGCCAGGCCAGCGGCCCCAGTCCGGCGATCGCGGCGAAGACCAGGGCCGCCAGCCACCGCCGGCGCCCGGCCGCCACCAGGAAACACAACGCCACGAACGGGATCAGGAACCAACCTTCATAGCGCGCCAGCGAGCCAGCGCACGCAGCCAGGCCGGCCGCAATCACCCAGCCGAACCCCTGCCGCTCGCGGAACCGCACCGTGAAGTACAGCAGCGCCGCGAGCGTAGCCAGGAACGCCGCCTCGCTCATGGCGATCGACTGCAGGTAGAGCAAGTTGGGGTTGAGGGCCAGCAGCAGGCAGGCCGCCACGCCCGCTTCTCCGCTCGAGAAGGCCCGCCGCGCGGCCAGGAACACGAGCAGGCCCGCCGCCACGAAGCAGAGACCGGACGGGATCGCCCCGGCCAGCCCGGTCTGCCACAGCCAGTCCGAGCGCGCGAAGGGCAGCATCAGCAGGTGCGGCAGCGGCAGCCACACCGTGCCGAATTGCCGCCAGCCGGGCGTGCGCGTGTCCAGAATGCTGCGCGCGATGTTCAGGTGCGCCGTGGCGTCGCCGTAGTAGAGCAGCGAGCCCTGCGCGTAAAAGTACGCGATGGCGGCGGCGCTGAGAGCGGCGAGAAACGCCAGCAGACGGAGTGGCGCTTTAGAACCCGGTGAACTCTCTGAATTCCTGGAAACGGCCATCGATCTCCGCGCGTGTCAGCGTCCGAAAACGATCCACTCCGAATTGTTCGCAGCAGAAGCTGCCCATCACCGAGCCGTAGATCGCGGCGCGCCGCAGCTCCCGCGGATCCTCGACGGCATCGCCCCGTCCCGCCAGGTATCCGAAGAATCCTCCCGCGAAGCAGTCCCCCGCGCCGGTCGGATCCACCAGGCGCTCCAGCAGGTAGCCCGGCGCCGTGAAATGGCCGTCGCGCCCGAACAGCACTGCCCCGTACTCCCCGCGCTTCACAATCAGCGTGCGCGGCCCCATCTCGAGGATCGCGGCGGCGGCGCGGCGCAGATTCGAATGGCCCGAGAGCTGGCGCGCCTCGCTGTCGTTGATCAGCAGGAAGTCCCACTCCTTGATGGTAGCCAGCAGCTCCTCGCGGGTCTCCCGGATCCAGTAATTCATGGTGTCGCCGCCTACCGCGCGGACGCCGGTCATCTGGGCGCGAACGCTGCGTTGCAAGGCGGGCTGTATGTTGCCCAAAAACAGGTAGGGTTGGCTGCGATAATGCTCCGGCAGTTGGGGGTTGAAATCCGCGAACACGTTGAGATCGGTGCGCAGTGTGGTCCGCTCGTTCATGTCCGCCGAGTACGTGCACGAATAGAAGAAGGTCTTTCCGGGCGCATGCTCCAGTCCGGCCAGATCGATGCCCCGCCCGGCGAGCAATTGAGCGTCTTCGCCGCGGAAATCGTCTCCGACCACCCCGACGATCGCGACCTCGGTAAAGAAGCTGGCGGCCAGAGAAATGTACGTGCAGGCGCCGCCCAGCATTCGCTCCACGCTTCCTTGGGGCGTTTCAACGCCATCGTACGCTACCGAGCCCACCACAACCAGCGACATGGTTCGATTGTAGCGTACCCTACTCCGCGGCCTCCGCCCGCGCCAGCCGGAAACACGCCGTCATCCGCCCCGCCAGCGACCCGTCCCGCAGAGTCAGGAATCGCCTCTCCATCTCCTCTGTCGTCAGGTGTTCGGTCAGCCTGAATCCCCGCTCCGAAAGGAACCGTTCGACGGCTCCTTCCTGGATTCGGAACTGCACCGGCTCGCTCCGGTACACGGTGCGCATCGCCTCGAGCGACTCTTTCACGCCGTACCGCTCGAGCATATCGGGCGCGTCCGCCAGGTAATCGAAGCACACAACGCTGCCGGCAGCCGAGTGCCGCCTCACAAAATCGAGCGTCCGGTCAATGGCCTCGGCGGGCTGGTAGTAGGTGACGCCCTCCCAGACGAAGAGCGTCTTCTTTCCCTCGACGAAGCCCGCCGCGCCAAGCACCTCGGCCAGGCTCTGCCTGGTGAAATCGATCGGAGCGAAGGTAAGTTGCCCGGGGACGGGAATCCCAGCCTGTTCGAGGCAACTCCGCTTTCGCCGCTGCGTCACGGCGCTGTCCATTTCGAACAGCCGCGTGTCCCGAATCAAGCCGCGGAAGCGATAGGCCCGCGAGTCGTATCCCGCTCCCAAAAAGACGATCTGTGGCAGGTTGAGCTCGATCGCGCCGTGTACCTCGCTGTCGAGCCAGGCGGTGCGCGCGATGAAATATTCATAGCTGCCGTACCTGGCGAGCAGTTTCAGCACGTAGGCGCGCGGGGCCGGCGCGGCGATGGACTGCCTCACGTCGGCCGCCAGGAAAAGCTCCGCCAGGTTGTCGGGCCCCCGGATCTCCTCCCGCTCCTCGTAAGTCGCCAAGGCGCGGCACAGCGCCACATTCGCGGCGGATTCCGAAGGGCGGTCTTCCAGAGTCCTATGCTTTGCGGCGCCGGAATCCCGCAGGCCCAGGACGTTGCCGAACGGATCGGCCACCCGGGCAATTCGCGCGCCGGCCAAGCTGCGGACGATCTCCCCGCGCGGCGTCGCCCCGGCCTCCAGCAAGCGCCGCCAGGCAACCTCGATGTCGTCCACCTCCCAATAAGCGACGCCTCCTTCATCACCGGAAGGTAGCAGCGTCAGCAGGCAATCGCCGGCGGCAAACACCACCGCCATCGGAGAATCGAGCCGGGGTTCCTGGCCCAGCACCTGCCGGTACCACTGCTTCGCCCGCTCCAGATCCGCAACCCGGTAGGTGACCCCTTTGACGGAGTTCAACATTCGGTTTCCCTTCGCATTCGGCGGCCAGTATAGCACCCACAGTTCTGGTTAGAGCCGGGCCGAGGCCCGCGTGCGGCTACAATGGAAGTTCATCGATGGGGATACTGGGTCTCGCCTGGCGCAACATTCCCGGAATCGCCGGCCTCGTGGTCGCGGTCTGGATTCAACTGCTGCTCCGCCGCTGGCTGCTCGAAAGCTATGCGGCGAAGCGCTGGCCGGCGGCGCGCCGCGCGATCCGGATCGCGACTGCCCTGCTCACCGCTTGGGTGGTTTACGGGTTCCTTTCGAATTTTCCATTCGCGTACTTGCAGCTGCCGTCGTCAACGGTCCTTGCCTGGCTGCGCGGGAGCGCGCTGGCCTGGTCGATGGCCTCCATCGTCGCCTTCCTGCTGCTCCCGGTGTACCGGCAGGCGCCGCGTTTCAGCGGGAAACGCCGCGTATTGGTGCGCGCCGCGGGAAGCGCCCTTCTGGCCGCTCCTTTCGCGGGAATGGGTTTTGGCATCTTCGTCGGGCGCCACGATCTGCGCGTGCGCGAGGTCGATGTGCCAATTCCGGACCTTCCCCGCGACCTCGATGGCCTGCGCCTGGTCCAGATCAGCGACATCCACCTGAGCCCCTTCCTCAGCGAGCGCGAACTCGAGCGCGCCGTCGGCATGGCCAACGAACTGCGCGCCCACCTGGCGCTGGTCACCGGCGATCTCATCACCGGCCAGGGCGATCCGCTGGACGCCTGTCTGCGGCAACTGGCGCGGCTGCGGGCCGACGCGGGCATCCTGGGCTGCCTGGGCAACCACGAGATCTACGCCCGCTCGGAAAACGCTACGGCTTCGGGGGGCGCGCGGCTGGGCATCCGGTTCTTGCGGCAGCAATCCCGGCAATTGCGCTTCGGCAATGCTACGCTGAACATTAGCGGAGTGGACTATCAGCGCATGGGAATGCGGTATCTGGCGGGCGCCGGCAAGCTCCTCGCGCCGGGTATGACCAACCTGTTGCTCTCGCACAACCCCGATGTGTTCGACGTCTCTGCCCAAATGGGTTTCAACCTCACCATCTCCGGCCACACTCACGGCGGGCAGGTGAATGTCGAGATCCTGCATCAGAATCTGAACGTGGTCCGATTCTTCACGCCGTACACCTACGGACTGTACCGGCTGGGGCCGGCGGCGCTCTGGGTGACCCGGGGAATCGGCACGGTGGGAGTTCCCGCGCGCATCGGGGCGGCGCCCGAGATCGCGCTCTTACGCTTGTGCGCTACCTGATCCTGAGCGACATCCACGCGAATTGGGAAGCCCTCCAGGCGGTCCTGCGGGACGCCGAGGGCGATTACGACGAGATTCTCTGTTGCGGCGACCTGGTGGGTTACGGCGCCGATCCTAACCGGGTGGTGGACTGGGCTCGCCAACGCGCCAAACTAGTGGTTCGCGGCAATCACGACAAGGCGTGCACCGGACTCGACGACCTCGAGTGGTTCAATCCCGTGGCCCGCTCCGCCGCTACCTGGACCATCGCCAGCCTCACCCCCGACAATTTGAGTTACCTCCGCGACTTGCCCAAGGGCCCCGTGGTGCTGGATTCGTTTCAGATCCTGCACGGTTCGCCGCTCGACGAGGACGACTACCTGGTCTCCAATTTCGCCGTCACGCAGATCGTTCCCTACCTGCAGAGACCGGTCTCTTTCTTTGGCCACACGCACATCCAGGGCGGCTTTCTGTGCCGCGGCGGCGAGGTGCTGCGTCTCGCCATGCCGGAGGGCGAGGAGAGCCGCAAGGCCTTCGAGATCGAGCCCGATGTGATGTACCTCGTCAATCCCGGATCGGTCGGACAGCCGCGAGACCGGGACCCGCGCGCCAGCTACCTGATCTACGCGCCGGACGAGCGGCGGGTCGAGTTCCGCCGCGTCCCCTACGACGTTCCCGCGGCGCAAGCCAAGATCCGCGACGCCGGCCTCTCCGCCCTGCTGGCCGACCGGCTCGAGATCGGGGGCTGACCAATCACTGTAAGTTCAAAGCTACCGCGTTCGAAGCTACTCCGTCCGCGACAACGTACACCCGAACGCCGCCCTGGCCGGCCAGGCTGCCGGGAATCGAGATGTTCACCTGATCCAGGC
Organism: Bryobacteraceae bacterium; assembly: GCA_052144455.1. Classification (GTDB taxonomy): domain Bacteria; phylum Acidobacteriota; class Terriglobia; order Bryobacterales; family Bryobacteraceae; genus Fen-330. Next base: position 33,940 of record JBKQQG010000110.1, on the reverse strand, counting down.
CCGCGTCGCTGCCTTGCGCGGCCGCGTAGAGCACCGGCACGCTTTGGCCGGCCACGTAGCATTGAACTGTGGCCGCGCCGCGGATGCCCGTTCCAGCCAGCGCGACGTACAGCGTGTCGCCCGCCGCGCCCAGGCTCAGCGGCGTGGGCAGACAACTCCGCGCCGCCGTTGCATCGCAGTTATACAACTGCTCGTTGACCTGCTGATTGGAGGGCGTGATGCGAAAGGCGTAAGCCGCCGCCACGCCGGCGCCGTCCAGGTTCATGCTGTAAAGCCCGGGAGCGGAAGACACTATCAGGAGGGACCCGGTCAGCGCCACGGTCGAGCCGTGCAGCACCGCGAGCTGCGCGTTCCCCGCCGCGAGTCCGGCCGGAATCAACACATTCACCTGCCCGGGCGCGACCGCGAACAGCGGCGCAAGCTGGGAGTTGCCACCGCTATCGGTGATCTGAACCGAGACTCCGCCCAGCGATGTAGGAAGCGGCAGCGCCGCCGCGACCGCCGTCCCGGAAGCCATCCCCGGCCCGAATACCGCCACGATTTCCTGCGGCGCCACGGGACCCGCCGCATAACTCGCGCTATTAACAGCCACCGCCGTGGTGGGCGTATTCAAATCCACCCGGACCACGCTGTAAGCCGGCACTGTAACCGGGTTCTGTGAGCTCGATATCTGCACCGCGACGGCATTTGGGTTCGACGCCGTGTTGGCGGCGGTGGGATCGGCGCCGGCAATGAACTGCACCGGCAGAGAGCCCGCGACAGGCACTCCGCCTACCTGCACCGTCACCTGATGCGTGGTGGCGCTCTTGTTGGTAATCACGACGCTTTGCTGGCCGTTGACGCCGATGTAGGTTTGGGCGAAAAGCGCCGGAATCTGTCCCAGACCCGTTGCCGGCACCATAGCGCCACCGGTCACCGTGGCCGGCGCCACCGCCGTCGCATTCTTCAAAACGCCATTCAGGACCGCCAATCCCAGCGGCTGCGCCGTCGTGAAGAAGCCGAAGTCCAGTGTAAGTGTGTCGATGGTGGTCCCTTCGTTGTAGGCGTTTTGCACATCCAGATAGTGCGTCCTGTCGGCGTAGATTCCCGTGGTGCCGGATAGCGCATGCATCCCGACGTATAACATGGATGGCACAGTCGACATGCGCATGGCGTACTCGGCCGCCCAGATCGCGCCATATAGCGTTCGGTCGGTTACCGAAGTGCCGGTGCCCAAGCCGTCGCTGGTGGGAAGAAACTCGGAAACCAAAAACTTCGTTCCAGGCGGGTTCAGCGACGCCAGATATCCGGTCACGAACGCCGACGTTTTCGAAGCCAGCACGGCGTTGCCGTCCGCCATCCATTGGCTGAACGCGCCCGTGGTTTGCGGCGAATACTGGTGATATGTAACCGCATCCCAGTATTTGTCCGGATAAGCCGCGATGGACTGATCCCAGGGAGGATTAGGATTGGTGTCGCCCGCGTCCTGAAAGAAAATCGCAACCACCGCCTCGGGATCGGCCGCCTTGATGGCGTCGCGATAGGGCTTCATCTTGGCCACGTAATCGGCGCCCGAGGAGAAGAACCCGTTGAAGAAATAGGGTTCGTTGCAAAGTTCCCACGCTCCCACGGGGATCTGATTCGCCCTCGCGAACGCGGCCATCTGCCCGGCCGACTCGGGCGTGTCGGTGTACCCGTTAACGTCCACGATCAGCTTCGCGCCCAGGAAGTTGGCGCGGTTGGCGGCATCCACGAACGATCCGCCTCCTTTCCCGTTGACCCACGGAACCGACTCGGTGAGCAGCGTGGCCACGATGGTCCCCTCGAATTGCGCCACCCAGGAGCTCACCATCATCCCGGTTTGCCAGTCGAAGGCGTCCGAAAAGATGCCGCTCGGGTAGCGCACCCACCCCGGGGAAAGCTGCGCCGCGAGGTTGTTGAAGCGGTAATCGTAGTACTCCACCGGAAACGTGACCTCGTCGTTGAAACCGCTGAAGTCGGCATTGAGCGGCGTCGTGTGTACGGTGTCGATATCGATGCTGGCCGAGACTTGGCCCAGCGCGCCCACCGCGCTCAACGCCACCGTGAGAAACAGCCGGAGGAGAGACATCGTTTTATGAAACCCTTGCGCCGGAGATAAGTTGCTAGGCGCTTGGCGAGCCGCCCGGCCGTGTGTTAGATTGGCTCCGTGAAGATCCTTGTCCTGGGTTTGCTAAGCGTGCTCGGAGCCTTTGCGCAGAAGATTAACATCGAGTTCGACCAGTCTGTGGATTTCTCGAAGTACAAGACCTTTGCCATCCGCGATGGCCGGCTCAATAGCGGCAATCCAGCCCTCAACAGCGATCTGGTCCGCAAGCAGATCGACGCCTCGATCCAGAAATACCTGGGAGCCAAGGGACTCGTTTTCGTATCTTCCTGATCGTCCGATCTCAATCTTCGCTACACTCTCGGGGCCGCGAACAAGACCGAGATGGAGAGCTACCCGGCGGGCTGGCGTGGCTGGGGCACGCGGGTGGTCAGGGTCCCGTATACCGAGGGTACGCTGGTCATCGATCTCCGCGACCCCAGCACGCGCTCGCTGGTCTGGCGCGCCATCGCCCGCCAGGACAAGAGCGATCCGTACAAGATCCAGGGCAAGCTCGACGACATGGTGCGGAAGTCGTTCGATAAGTATCCGCCCAAGGTGAAATAACGCCGCAACTCCTCCGTCGCCGCTGGGTTTAGCCAGTGATGCAGCTCAAAATCTGCCTCCGTGGCTGCCTCGCCGTCCTGCCCGTGACCCTGGCAGCGCTCCTTCTGGTAGGCCGGGCGCCTTCCCAATCCGTTCCGCCGCCTGCCGCTCCGCCCGGCCTCGAGAAGATCCAGCATTTCGTCTTCATCATGCAGGAGAATCGCAGCTTTAATCACTACTTCGGCACGTATCCCGGCGCCGAAGGACTGCCTCCCGGCGCGTGTGTTCCCAACCCCGCGGGCGGGCCGTGCGTAGCTCCCTACCATGACGCGAATCTGGTTAACCAGGGCGGCGCCCACGGTTGGGCCAATGCGCTGGATTGCATCGATGGCGGCCTGATGGACGGATTCATCAAAGGATCGACCGCGAAGCCCGGCGACGTCCTGGGCTGGCACGATGATCGTGAAATCCCAAACTACTGGGATTACGCGAAGCTCTACGTGCTCCAGGACCGGCTCTTCGAGTCCATTACTTCCTACAGCCTTCCCGCGCACCTGTATATGCTGGCGGCTCAGAGCGGTGGTTACACCGGCGCCGCCGGGCAAGCGCGCCCCTCGTCTTACTCTTTCCCGGAGATTACCCTCCTTTTGGGCAGCGGGAAGATCGACTGGAAGTATTATGTGAATCGCGGCCTGGCCGCGGGTGCGGCCGATGGCGGAGACGCCGATCAGGATGTGGACGAAACCACTTACACTTTCTGGAATCCCCTGCCCGCGTTCCCCTCGGTGAAGAACGACGCGACTCAGTTTAGCCGGCTCACCGACGCCACCCAGTTCTACGTCGATGCGCAGAACGGAACCTTGCCGCAGGTGAGCTGGGTCATTCCCAATAGCACTTTGAGCGAGCACCCGCCCGCCAGCGTAGCCACCGGCATGGCCTACGTGACCGGCCTGGTCAACGCCGTCATGAGCTCGCCCGAGTGGAACTCCACCGCCATCTTCATCGCCTGGGACGATTGGGGCGGATTCTACGATCATGTGGTCCCCCCCACGGTTGATCGATACGGGCTGGGCATTCGCGTGCCCGGCCTGGTGATCGGCCCTTATGCCCGGCAGGGCTACGTCGATCACAAGACTTACTCCTTCGAGAGCTGGCTCAAGATCGTCGAAGAGCGATTCGGCGTCATCCCCATGACCGGCCGGGACAATACCGCCAACGACATGACGGATGCCTTCGATTTCACCCAGCAGCCGCGCCCTCCCGTGCTGCTGACCGCGACCGGCTCCTCCTATCCGCCCGCTCCGCAGAGCTTGGTTCATCCCGCGGGCACACTGGTCGCGACGAATTCCGCCTACGGCACTTACTCGCTGGCGCCCGAAACTATCGCCTCGCTCTGGGGATCCAATCTCGCGGCGGCGCCGCTGCAAGCTCAGTCGCAGCCGTTGCCCCTGACGCTGGGCGGCGTCACGGTCGTCGTGAAAGACTCAACTGGCGGCTTGTTCCCGGCGCCGCTGTTCTACGTTTCGCCCACTCAGGTGAACTGCCTCATTCCCAAGGGCGTGGCCCCTGGGGTCGCTACCATCACTCTGGGGAATGGGAGCGCCGCGTCCAGCGGCACGGCGGTGATTGGCTCGGTGGCGCCCGGTTTGTACACCGCCAACTCTACGGGACAGGGGCCGGTCGCCGCGCAAGTGCTCACTGGGCAGACCTATTCCAGCACCGTTCAATGCAATGCCGCTGGCGTTTGCACCTTGATCCCCATCGACGTCGGCGTGTTGCCCCAACCGTACCTGATCCTGTATGGCACCGGAATCCGCGGCGCCGCCCCCGGCAGCGTTAGCGTCAGAATTGGGAACGTCGACGCGCCGGTATCCTACGCCGGCCCGCAGGGCGAAGATGCCGGTCTGGACCAGGTGAATGCCGCCTTGCCTCCCTCCCTCAAAGGAAGAGGGCAGCTTGTAGTCACTGTCAGCGTGAACGGGCAGGCCACCAACATGGCGCAGGTGGCCTTCCAATAGCGGCAGGTCCTCGCGCGGACGCGCCGCGCACTCGAACACAATTAGACTGCAGAAGCCGCCGAACGGGACGATAAGAGAAGCATCATGATACGTCTCATTCGGTTTCTGAAAGACGATCAAGGTCAAGACCTGATCGAGTACGCCCTGATGGCGGGTTTCGTTGCGGTGGCTGCCGGGGCTATGATGCCTAATGTTACCGCGAGCATCAGCAAAGTCTTCAGTAAGATCCAATCGCTGCTGGCCAACGCGGCCGGTTAGGCCACCGGCCTCGGCGGCGTCTGCACTTTCGACGTGCGCCGGGCCGCGCCACCGCGTTCTCGCATCTACGGTAATCGCCCGGCATCCCGCCCCACCCTACAGCGTCTTCAGGTACGCTACCAGATCGTCTTTCTCCTGATCCGACAGCATATCCTTATACGGAGGCATTCCACCGCCTCCCTCGTCGATCCGCGCGCGGATGGTCTGCTCCGTGGGCTTCTTCCCGTTCAGCAGCTTCGCCTTCTGGAATAGCCCCTTCAGCCCCGGCCCGATCTTTTTCTCGGCGCTGTCGCCGCGGTGGCACATCGCGCATTGCTGGAACACCACCTTGCCCTTCGCCTCGTCCCCCTTGCCCTTCGCCGCCACGATCGCCGCCACGCTCAAGCACGCCAGCCAGAGTCCAACAGTCTTCATACCGCCATCTTAACCCGGCTCCGCCACCGCCGGCGCTGCGGCCCGCCCCCGCTACAATGATCTTATGCGCATCCTCCTCTTCAGTGGAAAGGGCGGTGTTGGCAAGACCAGCCTGGCCGCTGCCACCGGTGTGCGCCTCTCGCAGCTCGGCTACCGCACTCTCGTCATGAGCATCGACCCCGCTCACAGCCTGGCCGATTCCTTCGACCTCGACACCGGCCTGTTCCACTCCCAGACTTCCGACCCCTTCTCCCTCGGCGACCGCTTGGCCATCCTCGAGCTCAACATCCAGAAGGAGATTCAGCGCCACTGGCAGGAGATTTCCACCTGGGTCGTCTCCCTGCTCCGCACCACCGGCATCGGCGGCGTGCAGGCCGAGGAACTCGCCATTTTGCCCGGCATGGAAGAGCTCAGCGCCATGATGTACATCAACCAGTACCGCCGCGAGGAGCGCTACGACGTCATCGTGCTCGACGCCGCCCCCACCGCCGAATCCATGCGCTTCATCAGCATGCCCACCACGCTGGACTGGTACATGAAGCATATTTTCCCCTTCCAGCGCAGCGTGCTCAAGGCCGTGCGTCCGCTCGCCAATCGCGTCGCGCCCTTCGAGCTGCCCCCCGACAGCTATTTCGCCAATATCCGCAACCTTTTCGACAAGCTCGCCGGCGTCGGCGAGCTGATGGAGGACCCCCAAGTCACCAGCGTCCGCCTGGTCACCAATCCCGAGAAGATGGTGCTCCGCGAGACCCAGCGCGCCTTCGTCTATTTCTCCCTCCACGGCCTCACAGTCGACCATGTCATCGTTAACCGCGTGCTTCCTCGCGAGGCCTCCGGCGCCTGGTTCGACGAGTGGCACGCCTCCCAGGAAAAGATCCTTCGCGAAATCGAGGATTACTTCGCGCCCGTTCCCACCCGCCGCGTTCCGCTGTTCACCCACGAGGTCCTGGGCCGCCAAAGGCTGGAGGAATTGGCCGCGGTGATGTATGCTGAGGGGGAAGATCCGGCCGCGGTCACCCGCACCGAGCGCCCCTATACCTTCGGCAAGCGGGAGGGCTTCTACGAGGTCCGGGTGCTGCTGCCGTTCGCCACCAAGGGCGAGGTTGGGCTTTTCAAGAAGGGCGATGAGTTAGTGGTCGAGATTGGCACATTCCGCCGCCACATCGGGCTGCCCACCTCCATGGCCGCTCTCACGCCCAGCCGGGCCAGGCTCGAAAGCAGTGTCCTCACCGTTGAAATGAAGGAGGTACCATCATGAGCGATCAACCATCCGCTCCGCCGCCCGCAGCCGAGCGCTGCGTATGCCGCGAAGTGGCGGACCACTTAAGAGAGCTGCTCCAGCCGCGCTCCGAGGCCGCGCGCGAGCATTTCCGCAATTCTCGCCTCGAGTTTCTCAAGGCCGTCCGCACCCTGATCGACGAGCGGATCGAGCACCTCTCCGCCGCCGCTCCGGCGCCCGGCGCCAAGGTGCCCGTCGAGTGAATCGGAGGGGCCCCGTCCCGGCCGTGCCGCTGAGCCTGGCGGCCGGCGCAAAGTCCGACAGGCGCGATGATCGCAGTCAACCCGGAGTGAACCATGACCTATTCCAAACAACTCGGCGTAATCCCAGCAGGTCTTATCGCTGTCTTGGCCGTATCTTTCGGAGCGCCTCCCCCCGGAACCAGAATTGAATTCTCTTCCCTGGACGCGAGCCATCCTCTCAAGGCATCCGCCACGCTCTACCAGCCGGAAAGCGAATCGAGCCCCTGCCCGGCGGTCGTCATCGTCCACGGGACCACGGGAATCGACGCGCGCGGCGCCTTCTACCGGGAGTCGATCCTGAAGGCCGGAATCGCGATTCTGGAAGTGGACTTCCGGACCGGCATCTACACCTCCGCGCTGGACCGCCCGCATCCCGAGGCCTTCCTCCCGCTGGCTTTTGCGGCGCTCAAAGAACTGCGGAAACTGCCGGCCATCGATCCGGCCCGCATCGCCATCATGGGGTTTTCGTTGGGCGGCGGGATCACCCTCAGAACAGCCCTGGAATCCAACCGGGAAGAATGGATGGGAGCCGAGAAGGGATTCGCGGCGCACGCGGCCTTCTACCCGGTCTGCAAACCCTTTATCCCCAGACTCGAGAAGAGCCGCAGCGGGCTGACCGGCGCTCCCACGATCGTCTTCTACGGGACCGAGGACTCTTACGGCGAGGGCAGCGCCGTTCCGGAACTCAAACGGCTGTTGGCGAAAAAGTATAACTTCGATCTCCAGACGGTCGAATACGCAGGCGCCACGCACGGGTTCAATCGCAATGCGCCGCCAGTAAGTTACGCCGACCCCGCCGCCAAGGATGGGAGAGGCTACATGGCCTGGAACCCGGAGGCCGCCAACGATTCCCTGACCCGGGTCGTGGCTTTCCTGCGCGATTCCTTGAGTGTCAAGTAAGTGAACCCATGAAGGAAGGCGACCTAGCGCCCGACATACAGCTTGTTAGCGACAGTGGCGAGCCGTTTCAGCTCGCGAGCCTGCGCAGCAAGAAGGTGGTGCTCTACTTCTATCCCCGGGCCGCCACGCCGGGCTGCACCACCGAGGCCTGCGAGTTCCGCGACGCTTCCGAGGCCTTCGCCGCGCGCGGCGCCGTCATCCTCGGCATCTCGCCGGACGCTCCCGGCGCCCAGCGGAAGTTCAAGCTCAACTATGAGCTGCCGTTCACTCTCCTGTGCGACGTCGACAAGGCCGCCATCCTGGCCTACGGCGTCTGGAAGGAGAAGTCCATGTACGGCAGGAAGGTGATGGGCGTCGAGCGCACCACCTTCCTCATCGGCGAGGACGGCCGCATCCGCAAGATCTTCCCCAAGGTCAAAGTGAAGGGACACGCCGCCCAGGTCCTGGCCGCCCTCGGCTAGCGCGCCGCTACTTCTGCACGGAGAACTTGTAAATCGTCGTGGTGTGGTAGTGCTGGCCCGGCTTGAGTTCCGTTGACGGGAACGCCGGCTTGTTCGGCGAATCCGGGTAGTGCTGCGTCTCCAGGCAGAACCCGTAGCGCTTCTGGTACGCTTTCCCGCTCTTCCCTTCCAGCGTGCCGTCCAGGAAGTTACCCGAATAGAACTGTAGGCCCGGCTCGGTGGTCAGCACCTCCAGCACGCGCCCGGATTGCGGCTCGACCACCCGCGCCGCCAACTCCATGCCCGCGCCCTTGCGGTTGAGTACGAAGTTGTGATCGTACCCCACGCCCCGCGCCAACTGCTCGTCCTGTTCGTTGATGCGGGCTCCGATCGGGTGCGGCGTCCGGAAATCGAACGGTGTGCCCTCCACCGGTTTCAGTTCGCCGGTGGGAATGAGGCCGGCGTCGACCGGCGTGAAGCGGTCCGCGTGGATGGTTACTAAGTGCCCCAGGATGTCGCCCTGGCCCTCACCCGCCAGGTTGAAGTAGGCGTGGTTGGTCAGATTGACCACCGTGTCCTTATCGGTGGTCGCGCTGTAGTCGATTTTCAACTCGTTGTCGTCGTTCAGCGTGTAGACCACCTTCACCGACAGGTTCCCCGGAAACCCCTCCTCGCCGTCCTGGCTCAGATAGGTCAGCTCCAGGCCGTTGGGAACCTCCTTCGCCGTCCATAGAACCTTGTCGAACCCCTTCGGGCCGCCGTGCAGGGTGTTCTGCCCGTCGTTCTGGGGCAACTTGTATTCCACGCCGTTCAACGTAAACTTGCCGTTCCCGATGCGATTGCCGTAACGCCCGATCAGTGCTCCGAGAAAGGCCTTGTTCTGCAGATAGCTCTTCACGGCGGCGAAGCCCAGCGCGACGTCGCCCATCTTCCCGGTGCGGTCCGGGACTTTCAAGCTAACAATAGTCCCTCCATAGTTGGTGATCGCCACTTCGATCCCCTTGGAGTTGGTCAATGTGTATAGTTCCACCTGTTTACCTTCCTGCGTCTTGCCGAATGGTTGCTTCTTGATGCTGGCTGCTTGGGAAGTCAGTCCCAGCAGCCCCAACGCGCCGATTGCCGCCCACTTGCCCAATAGCATGGAACGTCCTCCCGTCCAGAATGGCCATTGTATCAGATGGGCTTCCCATTATCCGCCGATCGAGTACATCGGCCGGGGCGGGGCCACAAACCGCGCGGTGTTGATCTCGTGGCCTTCCCACTTGGCCAGCACGGTCGAGCGGATCCGGGCGGCGATTTCGTCGTCCGGGGCGCCGCCGCGCAGCAGGCTCTTCACGTCGGTTTCCTCGAGCGCGAAGAGGCAGTAGCGCAGCTTGCCATCGGCGGTCAGCCGGATGCGGTTGCAGTTCTGGCAGAAGGGGCGGCTCACCGATGCGATGAACCCGATCGTCCCGCCTCCGTCCGCGTAGCGGTACTGCGTGGCGGGCGCGCGCGGATCGCGGTCGGGAATCTCCTCGAGCGGCCCAATCTCGCGCGACAGCGTCTGCAGAATCTGATCGGCGACCAGCACCCGGCCGCGGTCCCAGAGGCCCTGCGCGTCCAGCGGCATGAGCTCGATGAATCGGATCTCGAAGCCGTTCTCGCGCCCGTAGCGCGCCAATGGAACCAGGTCCGGCTCCGAGAGGTCCTTCACGGCCACCGCGTTGATCTTGATGGGAGCGAACCCGAGGCGCTTCGCCAGCGCCAGCCCTTCCAGCACGCGCTCCAGATCGTCGTGCCGTGTGATGCGCGCGAACCGCTCGCCATCCAGCGTGTCCAGGTGCACGTTGAGCCGGCGCAGGCCCGCCTGGTAGAGCGGCTCGGCGAGTTGCGGGAGCAGAATGCCGTTGGTGGTCAGCGCCAGGTCCTCGATCCCGCCGATCGCGGCCAGCTTCCGCACCAGCTCGGGCACGTCCTTGCGCACCAGCGGCTCGCCTCCGGTGACCCGCACCTTGCCGACTCCCAGCCCCACCGCGATGCGCACGAACCGCTCGATCTCTTCGTAACTCAGGATCTCGCGCCGCTCCACGAAAGCGGCGTCCCGCTCCGGCATGCAGTAGAAGCAGCGGATGTTGCAGCGGTCCGTGATGCTGACGCGGAGGCTGTCGTGCAGCCGCCCGAACGTGTCGCGCAGCCCCGTGTTCATCGTAGCGCCAGCATGCGCTCCAGCGGAACCAGCGCCCGCCGCATCAATTCCTCGGAAATCTCGACGCGGGGCTCGAGCCGGAGCAGGCAGTCGCGCAGCTTCTCCAGCGTGTTGCGCCGCATATACGGGCATTCGCTGCAATTGCAGTGCTCGGCGGGAATGAAGTAAAAGGTCTTCCCCGTTGCCAGCTTGTGCAGCGGATGTGCGACGCCGCTCTCGGTCATCACGATGAACTCGTCGCCGCCCGCCCGGACGCAGTACTCGATGATGGCCGTCGTCGAGCCGACGAAATCCGCCAGCGCCAGCACATCCGGCGGGCACTCGGGATGGGCGGCCACCCGCGCGCCCGGGTGTTCCATCCGCGCCGCGGCCAGCTTGCGGGCGGCAAAGGTCGCGTGCACGATGCAGGTTCCCGGCCACGACGTCATGTTCTGGCGCCCGGTTTGCCGCTGCACCCAATCCCCCAGGTTGCGGTCCGGGAGAAACAGGATCGGCCGCTCCGGCGGGATCGAGTTCACCACCGCCACCGCGTTGCGCGAACTGCATAGGATATCGCTCTCCGCCTTCACCTCCACCGACGTGTTGATGTAGCTCACGATGGCGTGATCCGGATGCAGCCGCCGGTAGGCGCGCACCGGCTCCACCGGACAGCTCTCCACCAGACTGCAACTGGCCTCCCGGTCGGGAACCACCACCGTCCGCGTGGGGTTGACCACCTTGGCCGTCTCCGCCATGAACCACACGCCGCAGAAGGCGATCACGTCCCCTTCGAAATCCCGCGACCGCCGCGCCAGCTCCAAGCTATCCCCAACTAAATCAGCCAGATCCTGGATCTCTGATTCCTGGTAGTAGTGCGCCAGCAAGATGGCCCGCCGCTCCCGCTTGAGTTCCAGGATTTCTTCGGCGAGGCTGGCGGTGGCTAGCATGGGGAAAGGGCTGATTCCATTCTAGCAACTGCCATCCAGTGGACGCGGCCGGGCCGCGGGTCTTATCCTGAGGATGCCATGATCTATTGGATACTCCTGGGAATTGGACTGCTGGCGGGCGTGCTCGCCGGGATGTTCGGAATTGGCGGCGGCCTGATCATCGTGCCGGCGCTGCTCCTGATCGTGAAGATGAAGGAGACCGAGGCCATCGCCACCAGCCTGGCGGCGCTGATTCCGCCTGTCGGCCTGCTCGGGGCGGCCGAGTATTACCGTAGCGGTTTCATCAACTTCCGCTACGCGGCCTTGATCGCGCTGGGGCTGTTCCTGGGGGCCTATTTCGGCGCCCGGATCACCATCGGCCTGCCGCCGCTCCTGATCCGCCGCCTGTACGCCGGGTTTCTGCTGGCAGTGGCCTTGCGGATGCTCTGGATGGGGAAGTAGCCTACCTGAGCAAGCGGCGGCCGTTGCCTGTCGTGGCGACCTCCACCACCACGGCTGGCGGCTCGGGCGGAGCCGGGAGCGCCCGCTCCGGAGTGGGCAAAGGGATGCGAACCAGTTCCTTGGTGTCCGGAAACTCCTGCTCCACCCAATTGGTGAGCGGCACGTTCCGGAAGCAGACCCGCTGCTGCACCACCAGCGACCTGCGCTTCGAGAACCAAGAGGGGATCTCGCGCAAGAACTGCCGCTCTTCGGTCTGGATCGCCGCCAGGAACTCGTCCAGGGCTCTACGCCGCGCGCTCTCCTCGGTGGCGCGGACCCGTTCCTCCATGGCGCGGTGCTGCGTGGCCAGCAAAGCGCGGGCTTCGGCCAGGGTCTCGCGATGCCGCGAGACCGCCACTTCAGCCCGGGCCTGCATCACCAGCGCGGTCACCAGGGCAGCGGCCCCCGCGATGAGCAAGGGCAATGCAATCCAAATCAGTTCCGGAGGCAGGTCAGCCATCAGAGGAACAATCGGGCCGGGAAACCGTTTCGTAGAGGGAGTAAGGTAAAAACCAAGGGGGTGGTAGGGCCTCCTCCTTGGGCTATGCTAGATGGAAGGCGCGGCTCGCCGGCGGCTCGCCGGAGGCGGGACATGCCCCGTCCGCGAAAGGAAACGACCCATGCAGTACGGCTACTTCGACGATGCCAGCAAAGAGTACGTGATCACCCGGCCCGACACGCCGAAATCCTGGAGCAACTATTTGGGAAACACGGATTATGGGGCCATCATCACTAACAACGCCGGGGGATACAGTTTCTATAAGTCGGCGGCGCTGGGGCGCTTCATCCGGCTGCGCTTCAACGCGGTTCCCATAGATCAGCCGGGCCGCTATATCTACCTGCACGATCACGACAGCAAGGATTACTGGTCCCTCTCCTGGCAGCCGGTCGGCAAGCCGCTGGACCAGTACCGCGCCGAGTGCCGCCACGGCAGCGCTTACACGGTAATTTCCTCGGAATATGCCGGCCTGCGGTCCGAGACCACTTACTTTGTTCCGCTGGGCAAGAACTTCGAGTGCTGGCACGTCAAACTGACCAACTCGAGCGGTCGGCCGCGGCGGCTCAGTGGGTTCACCTATGTCGAATATGCCGGCAACTGGAACGCTTACCAGGACCTGGTCAATTTGCAGTACACGCAGCACATTATCGAGATGAGGTTCGTCGATGGGATGATCGGCCACGGGATCAACGTCAACGTTCCGCACAAGCCCGAGGAATTCGACAACCACGATCAGAGCCGGCACACGTTTCTGGCGCTGGTGGGCGCCGAAGTCTGCGGTTACGATACGGACCGGGCGGCTTTCCTGGGCGCCTATCGGACCTATGCGAATCCGGAGGTGGTCGAGCGCGGCGAATGCACCAACTCCCTGGCGGTGGGCGACAACGGCTGTGGAACGCTGCAAGCCCGCATCACGCTCGCCCCCGGCGAAACCAAAGAGTTCCTGGTGCTGATGGGCCCCGGGAAGGCGGAGGAGGACGGGAAACGGGCCGTGGCGGAGTTTGGCAGTCTGGCGCGGGCCGGCGAGGAACTGGCCAAGCTCAAGAGCTATTGGCACGAGCGCATCGCCGGAATGACGGTCGAGACGCCGGATGCCGAGCTGAACAGCATGTTGAATATGTGGAGCCCGTTCAATTGCCTGATCGCTTACGCGTGGTCGCGGGCGGCCAGCCTGATTTACGCCGGGGAGCGCGACGGGCTGGGATATCGCGACACGGTGCAGGATATGCTGGGTGTTATGCACGCCATTCCGGAAGAGGCCCGCGGGCGCCTCGAGCTGATGATCGCGGGCCAGGTTTCTACCGGCGGCGCCATGCCCGTGGTGCGGCAGTTCGGCCATCACCCCGGAGCGGAACCGCCTCCCAATGAGGACGAGTACCGCTCCGACGATTGCCTGTGGCTGTTCAACGCGATTCCCGCCTACGTCAAAGAGACCGGCGACCTCGATTTCTATGGGCGCCTGCTGCCCTATGCCGATCAAGGCGAGACCACCGTTCTTGGCCACATGAAACGAGCCATCCAGTTTAGTCTGGATCGCTCCGGGGCGCATGGCCTGCCCTGCGGCCTGTTGGCAGATTGGAACGACTGCATCCGTTTGGGGCCCGGCGGCGAATCCATCTTCGTGGCCTTTCAACTACGCTATGCGCTGGCCGTGTACGAGCTAGTCTGCCGGATGCTGGCTCAGCCCGCCGAGGAGCAGTGGGCGCGGGAGCAACTCTCCGGGTTGGACAGCAGCTTGCAAGCCGCTGCCTGGGACGGCGACTGGTACGCGCGGGCCTTCGGCGAGGATGGACTCAAGTACGGCTGCAAGGAGAGCGTCGAGGGCACGATCTTCCTGAATCCCCAATCCTGGGCCGTGCTCAGCGGACACGCGGACGCGCAGCGGGCCGCGCGGGCCATGCAATCCGTGCAGGAACGCCTGAGTACCGAGTTCGGATTGATGTTATGCGATCCGCCGTATGTGAAAACCGATTTCCATGTAATGCGCGCCGGATTGTTCAATCCGGGCATGAAGGAGAACTCGGCCATTTTCCTCCATACCCAGGGCTGGGCGGTCATGGCGGAGACCTTGCTGGGCCACGGCGATCTGGCCTACCGCTATTTCAGGGCGTATCTGCCCGGCGCTTACAACACGCGGGCCGAAGTCCGGCAGATTGAGCCTTACGTTTACTGCCAGTTCACGCACAGTAAGTACAGCCCGCGGGCCGGAGCTTCGCGCCTTCCCTGGTTAAGCGGGTCGGCGACCTGGTCTTACTTCGCCGCAACCCAATACATCCTGGGCATACAGCCGGAATACGAGGGACTGCGCATCGACCCGTGCATTCCTTCCGCGTGGAAAGGATTCAAGGTTACGCGCGTCTTTCGAGGCAAGAATCTGACCATCGAGGTAAGCAACCCCGCCGGAGTCGAGAAAGGTGTGAAGAAGCTGCTGCTCAACGGGCGCGAGCTAAGGGGAAACTTCATTCCCGCGGCCGAGCTCGAGACCGAGAACCAGGTCCTGGTCGAGATGGGTTAAGAGCCCCCGGCCCCGCCCTCCCCCATGCTACACTCAAAATGTAGGCAGGGAAAGGCAGCGCATGACCCGCGCGGGCCCGATCCTGGGCTGGCGCTGGGTGACGAGGTTGAGGGTTCTCGCCTCGCGAGAGGCGGGGGTACTGGGGCGGGGCAGTTTCGCCCCGGGAAAATCGAAGGTTCAGCGGATGCCCTCCGGGTGCTCCATCACCCGCATCTTTCCCTCCAGGTAACGTCGCGGACAAAGCCGTCGGGGTAACCGGACGGACAAAGCCGCGGCGAGTGGAGACGACAACTAACAAGGAGGGATTCCCATGTGCGGAATCGTAGGTTACGTCGGCCCACAGGACGCCACACCCATCATCCTGAATGGCCTGAAGCGTCTCGAATATCGCGGCTATGATTCTGCCGGACTCGCCGTGCTCGAAAACGGCGCCATCCAGGTCCGCCGCGAAGTCGGCAAACTATCCAGTCTGGCAGCCATGCTCCACGAGTCGCCGGTGCACGGCCAAATCGGCATCGGGCACACCCGCTGGGCCACCCATGGCGTGCCCAGCAGCCGTAACGCGCATCCCCACGTAGGCAACACCGGGCAGGTCGTGGTGGTCCACAACGGCATCGTCGAGAACTACCTCGAGCTGCGCAAGGAACTGACCGCCGAGGGTGCCGTCTTCCGTTCGGAAACCGACACAGAGACCATCGTCCACCTCATCGAGCGCTACATCGCGCGCGGCTTCGGCTTGGTCGAGGCGGTGCGCGAGGCCCTGCTCCAGATCAAGGGCGCGCATGGCATCGTGGTGCTCTCCGCGCTGGAGCCCGACAAGATCGTCGCCGCCCGCATCGGTAATGCCGGCGGCGTCGTGGTGGGCCTGGGAGACGGCGAGATGTTCGTGGCCTCGGACATGCCCGCCATCCTGGATCACACCCGCCAGGTGGTTTTCCTGGAGTCACGGCAGCTCGCCGTCGTCACCCGCCAGGGGCTCGAGCTCCAGACCCTCGAGGGCCAGCCCGTCCGCTACCAAACCCACGCCATCGCCTGGGACCCCGTCGCCGCCGAGAAGGGCGAGTATCGCCATTTCATGGCCAAGGAGATTCACGAGCAGGTCCGCTCGCTCACCGACACCATCTCCGGCCGCGTCGATTTCGAGGCCGCCCGCATCCGGCTCCCTGAGTTGAACCTCACGCCCGAGCTGGCCCGCCGCATCAAGAAGATCGTTATCACGGCCTGCGGCACCGCCGCCCACGCCGGCTTGGTGGGCCGCATTCTGATCCAGCGCATCGCGCGCATCCCGGTGGAAATCGAGATCGCCTCCGAGTTCCGCTACAGCGACCCCATCGTGGATAAGGACACCGTGGTCCTGGCCATCAGCCAGTCCGGCGAGACCGTGGATACGCTGGCCGCCATGGAGGAAGCCCGCCGCAAGGGCGCCGTGCTGTGGTCCATCGTGAACGCCATCGGCTCGCAAGCCATGCGCGTCGCCGACGGATACATCTCCATGCAGACCGGCCCCGAGATCGGCGTCGCCTCCACCAAGGCCTTCACCGCCCCGCTGGTCGATCTCTACATGCTGGCCATTCTGCTCGCCGACCTCCGCGGCACGCTCGACGACGCCACCCGCGGCTCGCTCATCGACAACCTGCGCCTCGTGCCCGACCTGGTCGGCCAGTGCCTGGACCGGGAAGCCGACGTCGAGACCGTTGCGCGCGCCCTCAAGGACACCACCCACTGCCTCTACCTCGGCCGCGGCATCAACATGCCCATCGCCTACGAGGGCGCTCTCAAGCTCAAGGAGATCTCCTACATTCACGCCGAAGGCTACCCCGCCGGCGAGATGAAGCACGGCCCCATCGCCCTCATCGACCGCAATATGCCCACGCTGGTCATCGCGCCGCGCGATCCCTGGTACGAGAAGATGATCAGCCAGATCGAGCAGGCCCGCGCGCGCGGCGGCGCGGTGGTGGCCGTCGCCACCGATGGCGACCGGGTCATTCCCCCGCTCGCCACCCACGTCCTCTGGGTGCCCGAAACCCCCTGGATGCTCAGCCCGGTGGTCACCGTGATCCCGCTCCAGTTGCTGGCCTACCACATCGCCGCCCTGCGCGGCCTGGACGTCGATCAGCCCCGCAACCTGGCCAAGTCCGTAACGGTGGAGTAACGCCGGGTGGGGCAGCCTTTTCAGGCTGCCGCCGGGCTTCTGCCCGGCGTCCGCGCCGCCGCGCCGCCCGGTTATGATAGTAGAAGCCTCTGAAGACTTGTCCATGCGCACCGAATGGATCGAGAAGCGGAAGACTGACAAGATCCGGACGCAGATGCACTATGCGCGCCAGGGCCTGGTCACTCCCGAGATGGAGCACGTCGCGCGCCGCGAGAATCTCTCGCCAGAGCTGGTTCGTTCCGAGGTTGCCCGCGGCCGCATGATCGTCCCCGCCAACGTGAACCACGCCAATCTCGAGCCTATGGCCATCGGCATCGCGTCGCTGTGCAAGATCAACGCCAACATCGGCAACTCCGCCGTCACCTCCAACGTGGACGAGGAGCTCGAGAAGCTGCGCTACTCCATTAAGTACGGCGCCGATACCGTCATGGACCTCTCCACCGGCGGCGACATTCCCGGCATCCGCGAAGCCATCGTCCGCCATTCGCCGGTCCCCATCGGCACCGTTCCCATCTACGAAGCGCTCACCCGCGTCCGCCGCATCGAGGATCTCAGCGCCGAGGTCATGCTCGAGGTCGTCGAGGAGCAGGCCGCCCAGGGCGTGGACTACATGACCATCCACGCCGGCGTTCTGGTGCAGTACATCCCGCTGTGCACGCGGCGCATTACCGGCATCGTCAGCCGCGGCGGGTCCATCCTCGCCGAATGGATGGTGCGCAACCACCGCCAAAACTTCCTCTACGAGCGCTTCGAGGACCTCTGCAAGATCTTCCGGAAGTACGACGTCGCGTTCTCGCTGGGCGACGGCCTGCGTCCCGGATCGGTCGCCGACGCGAGCGACGAGGCCCAGTTCGCCGAATTACAGACCCTGGGTGAGCTGACGCGCAAGGCCTGGGAGTACGACGTGCAGGTGATGATCGAGGGCCCCGGCCACATCCCCATGGACCAGATCCAGCTCCAGGTCGAGAAGGAACTCGAGCTGTGCGCCGAGGCGCCTTTCTACACGCTGGGCCCGCTGGTCACCGACATCGCGCCCGGCTACGACCACATCACCTCGGCCATCGGCGCGGCCATGATCGGCTGGTACGGCGCCTCCATGCTCTGCTACGTGACCCCCAAGGAGCACCTCGGCCTGCCCAACCGCGAGGACGTGAAGCAGGGCATCATCGCCTACAAGATCGCCGCCCACGCCGCCGACATCGCCCGCCACCGCCCCGGCGTCCGCGACCGCGACGACGAGTTGAGCCGCGCCCGCTACCGCTTCGACTGGAACCGCCAGTTCGAGCTCTCGCTGGACCCCGAGACCGCCCGCGCCATGCACGACGAAACCCTGCCCGACGCCGGCTTCAAGGACGCCCACTTCTGCTCGATGTGCGGCCCCAAGTTCTGTTCGATGAACATCTCCGCCAAGGTCGAAACAATCACGCCCGCGGACGCCGCCTCCGCCGCCGGTTCCGCTTAGCGGCGGCGCCCAGGTTAGCGCGGGCGAAGGAGCATTGCGATGAGAGCCGCCATCTTCTTCCTGAGTTTGCCGCTGCTGTATGCGCAGGGCGACCGGTGCACGGTCAAGGGCACGGTGGTCAATGCCAAGACCAACGAGCCGGTCAAGAGAGCGCAGGTAACGCTGAACCGATCCGGCCAGACCGAGGCGGCGCGCTGGGGCGCGCTGACCAACGCCGCCGGGCAGTTCGAGTTTACGAATCTCGATCCTGGGCAGTACTCAATTGCGGCGTACAAAGAAGGTTTCATTCCCGGCACGCGGCGGCCCGGCGACCCGCCCTCGATGCTGACGCTGGCCGCCGGGCAGACGGCAGAGGGTTTGGTCTTTCACCTCCCGCCCGCGGCGGTGATCGCCGGCCGCGTGGTGGATGAGGACGGCGACCCGCTGATGCACGCGCGAATCCAGGCGCTGCGCTATGCCTACCAGGACGGCCGTCGCCAGCTCTTGCCGCAGCGGTTTGCCGAGACCGACGACCAGGGTTACTACCGCATCCCCGGTCTGGCCGTGGGCCGCTACCAGGCGATCGCCGTCTATTCGGATCCGCACCTTGCCGATCCGGACTTCGCAGCGTCCGTGCCGGCGGAGGGCTACGCCCCCGTTTATTACCCCGGCGTTTCGGAGGTGAGCCAGGCGACGGCGCTTCAGCTTCACGAGGGTGAGGAGCGCGGGTCGGTGGACTTCCGGCTCACTCCCGTGCGTACCGTGCGGATGAGAGGGCGCGTGACCCCGTCTCCGTTCCGGCCGCAGGAGGCGGTGCTCCTGTCGCTGCGTCGCGAAGGCCAACCCGGGGCGACGGATCGGCAAGCCGCGGTGTCCCCCCGCGACAAAGGAGTGTTCGAGTTTCGCGGGGTCGCTCCCGGGTCCTACACGCTGCTGGCCCAGGCACACATCGAGGGCGCCCAGCTCAGGGCGCACCAACTTCTCGAGGTGGGAAGTTCCAACCTGGACGGCGTCGACCTGGCGCTCAGGCCCGGGGTCGATCTGAAGGGCCGGGTGCGAGTCGAGGATGGCGCCAGGCCGGACGTCAAGCTGGGCGGCCTGACCGTGCGCCTGCTGCCGGACGAGGCCTCGCACTTTGGCGGGGCTGGCTTGGCGACGGAGGTTGACGGGTCGTTCACCTTCAAGAATCTGCCGGAAGGGAACTACCGGCTGCTCCTGCAGCCGCAGGGCTTCTACGTGAAAGCCGCGACCTGCGGCTCGGCCGACGTGATCGAGAAGGGCCTGACGATCGCCGGTGAAACTCCGGCCGCGCTGGATGTGGTGCTAAGCCCAAACACCGGCCAGGTCGATGGCACGGTCACCGACGACGACAAGCCGGCCATCGGAGCCACCGTGGCGCTGGTTCCGCTCTCGAAGCGGTCCGACTTGTACCAGCAGGGCGCGACGGATCAGTATGGGCGCTTCACGATCCGCGGAGTCGCGCCGGGCAGTTATCAGATCTATGCCTGGGACAGCATCGACTACGGCGCTTACCGGGACCCCGATTTCCTGGCGGTTTACACAAGCCAGGCCAAGACCGTTAGCGTCGACGAGAAGGGCCGGGTAACTCAGGATTTGCCGCTGTTGCACGCTGCGGCGGAGTAAGTCGGCCATGCTGAGAGCCGCGGTTTTCCTCCTGATAACGCCGCTGCTCGCGGTGCAGGACCAGCAGTGCGCGATTGAGGGCACGGTCCTCAACGCCAAGACCAGCGAGCCGATCAAGAAAGTGGAGGTCGCGCTGCGCCGGGAGGATTCATCCGGCGGAGTGACGAACGGCGTCCTGACCGATGGTGCGGGCAAATTCAAGTTCGCCGATCTCGAGCCCGCGCGGTACTACATCTGGATGTCCAAGAGCGGCTTTCTGGAGGGCCCACGGCGTTTGGGGGATGCTTCCCACGTCCTGGCGCTGGCGGAGGGGCAGACGTTGAAGGACCTGACCTATCGCCTCTGGCCCACGGCGGTGATCGCGGGCCGTGTGGTGGACGAAGATGGCAACCCGATGACAGACGTCTCGATCATGACGTACCGTTATCGATACGAGCAGGGCCGCCTCCGGGTCTTTCTGGACGGGGGAGTCGCCCAGACCGACGACCAGGGTCGCTATCGCATGTATGGGGTGAGGGCCGGCCGCTGGTATCTGGGTGCGAAGCATATGAAAGCGGCCAGCCACTCGATGGGGGACGCAACCGGTCTCCACTTCACCGATTCCGCGCGAGACGAGGCGTACACCCCGCTCTACTATCCAGGTGTCGCCGATGCCGGCCAGGCGGCGCCGATTCAGCTTCGCGCAGGTGAACAACGAAGAGACGTGGACTTCCGTCTCGTCCCCGCGCGCACGGTTCGGGTGCGAGGACGCGTGGCTCCCCTTCCGCCGCCGCAGGAGCTTAGCGTCTTGCTGATGGCGCGGGGTTTGACGGGACCGACGCCGTTGGTCGAACATCGGATGGCGGGTGTCGACGAGAAGGGGCTGTTCGAGATTCGCGGCGTTTTCCCGGGATCGTACCTGCTCTTGAGCATGTCGTTCCGACGCGACGAGGGGCCCAGCGCCCGCCAGCGGCTCGAGGTCGGGAACACCGATGTTGACGGCGTCGAGGTGACGCTGAGGCCGTCGGTGAAATGGTAGGGCCGGGTCAAATTCGGAGCATTCCGGCATCCTAGTGTCCTGAGCGAGAAATACGTTTGCAAAGTCTCGCCACCTTGCCGAGAATCAAATCCGCATCGGCAGTCCAGACGAATGGCTTGGGATTCTCGTTGCGCTGGTCCAAGTAGTCGAGCATGGCTTTCTCCAACGCTCGAACAGCAGTGTGACTGCCTCGACGGACGCAGCGTTCCGTCAGCTCTGCGAACAACCGCTCCACCAGGTTCAGCCAACTGCCACTGGTCGGCGTGAAATGAACGTGATACCGCGGGTGCCGCGTCAGCCAACCCCGCACCTTGGCGACCTTGTGCGTGCCGTAGTTGTCCATTACGAGATGCACCTCGAAGCCGCTGGGAAGATTGGCCTCGATCTCATTGAGAAACCGCAGGAACTCTTGGTGCCGGTGCCGCCGGTAGCAAGTGCCGATGGTCACTCCGGAAGCCACATCCATGGCGGCGAACAGCGAGGTGACTCCATGGCGTTCGTAGTCGTGCGACTGCCGGGCCGGCACGCCCGGCGCCAGCGGCAGAATCGGCTGCGTCCGATTCAGAGCCTGCACCTGGCTCTTCTCATCCACACAAAGCACAATCGCGCGATCCGGCGGATTCAGGTACAGCCCCACGATATCCCGCACCTTTTCAACGAATTGGGGATCTTTGGAAAACTTGAAGTTCTCCACACGATGCGGCTGCAATCCGAAAGCGCGCCAGATCCGCACGATGGCATTCTGCGACAGACCCACCTCTTCGGCCATGAGGCGAGTGCTCCAGTGCGTGCTGTTGGCTGGTGTCGATTCCAATGTCTTGGTGACGACGTCCTCAATCTGCTGATCGGTGATCTTGCGTGGCGCGCCGACTCGCGGCTCATCCAGCAAACCATCCAGCCCGAACTCTCTAAACCGTTCCCGCCACTTACCGACGGTCGCCCCGGTAATGTGCAACATCCGCGCCACCTCCGAGTTGCTCATCCCCTGCCCACAACTGAGCACGATTCGGGCGCGCATCGCCATGGCCTGCGCCGATTTCGGTCGACGCGCGAGCATGCTCAATTCCTCCCGATCCGCAGCGACGATGTTCAGAGGTTTCTTGGGCCGACCTGTCCGCATACCCAAGTATGCAGCATTTCCCGTACTTATGCAACGTATTTCTAGCTCATCATACTAGGGCTCAGGCGGCACTATGGCTATGTGCCGTTCGGGTGGGTTCATACTTACTGCAGTTACCTGACCGACAAGCGCGATCAGTTCTACGATCCGCTGCGGCCATCCCTCTGGAAATATCTTCTCGCCCTGCCGGTCGGAACGTGTTATAACGCGAGGCACGCCATGCGGTTCTGGAAGGAGTGGGCCGCGGTGATGAACGTGGCCGGAGGGGCGCGGCGGTGGCGCGCGAGCCGGGCGGGTAGGATTCTGCGCCTGCGGGCGAAATGACCGTTCGCTCCGAATCGGCGACAATTCCCCAAGCGAACACGCGGTGAGGCCAGTGGTGATCTCCTGGTAATGGATGACGCCGGGCCGCACCACCGGAGAATCGCCGGGATCCACATCGGCGATTTGTGGGACCCCCGGGCAGGATCCCGCCGCGAACGAGCACCCGCTTGGCAGTGCCGTGCCGCGTCAGCTGGTGGGAAAAGGCGCTGAAGGGAATCCACATGCTGTGGAGCGCGCGCCGCGCTGTCGGGCGACCACGCTGAGTCCCTTCTCGCGCGCCATGAACTGGTCGCAAATAACAACAGACGTGCTTCCAGTAGTAATACTGGGAGGTCCGCAGTGCTTGGAATAGGTCCAGCATTTCGGTCACGGCGGCGGTTTGTACAGGCGCGGCCGCCGCGCTAGAGAGGACGAGGATGCTGATCACAAAACGGCACATTTCCCACATTGTAGCTCGGCGCCGTAACCCCATTTGTGAGTCGATCACTCAAGAGGCCGATTCTGCGGGCGGCCGCCATCAGCGGGCGACCCTACAAGTGTAGTGACAAGGGCCTGGGTGAGGGATAGGAGCAGCTCAACTCTACCGTTGCTCGACCTGCGAATGGGCACACCACCTCGGTGCCTCACCGGGGTGCTTCCGCTTCTTGGTGCCCGCGAGCAGTCGAATTGTTCATCGGCAATGCCTTCACCGAAAGCCAGTATCACTTGGGTGCAGGGAGGATGCAGATCGAATACGGCGACAAAATCGCCTGACATTGTTGCGGTCGATATCCTTGTAGGCGATCATCTGAAAACGTACTTTTCTGAACCTCTGCCGACCCTGAGACGGGCTGAGACCGGCCAATCGATCTCTTCGCCGAGGCTAACGGCCAGCGAAAGCTCGCGGTTGGACCGCAACACCGGGTGCCGGGAACGCGTCGATGTGATCGAACGAGAACCATGATCCGTCACGCGCGGTTCCAGCACCCCCTGCCCATAGCGTCTCTCGAATGCAGACCCCTACAGGATGATGGTGCTGTTGTGTCCCCTCCGGCGAGAGTTCAAGAAAGAACGCTTTCAGATGAGCGTTGACATACCCTTCATCTGCTAGGAACAAGCATTGGTAAAGTCCATGTCTCCCGCGTGAAGTTGCATGGGGCACACCCGGCTCGGCAGGCTTCCCAGAACGCGGAATGGGAGCAGGTGGTCGGCCGGGTTGGGGCCGGCACCGAGACACCTGAGATTGCTGCTGCTACGGCCGACGGTTCCAAGCAGGGTTTGGAGGACACCGCCCGTGATCCCGCCCTCGTCCACTCCTTTTGGCTCCTGACGGAGTTGCCGCTCTGCGTCCGAAAGACGGACTTCATCGAAGAACTTGGTAAAGTCGGAGTTTCAGCCGCCGTTGAGCCGGCGCTGATGCTCTTCCACCGTGCCGCCACAGTGCCGCCCAGCCGTTTCTCGATTCTGGTCGTCGCCTTGCGGAGACCGGGCACTATCTCGGTTCGGGCAATCTGGCAGAGCTTGCCTCAAAAGCGAACCGTGTAATCATTCGTTACCACCCGCTGCTCGACTTGGCAGAGGATCGCCGCCAGATCATGCTCCGCTCGCAGCGGCCGGTGGGCGTCGGCCGGCTTGACCGTGAAGCGCTCGTTCCACTGCGGTAGAAGCTCCTGCTCCAGACACCGGTTGGCCGCCTTCAGCGTTTTCACACCCGCCAGCCGCATGCCCTTCACCGATCGGTCCTGGGCGGTCTGGAAACGGCGCTCGACTCCCTCCTTGACTCCCAGATTGCGCGCCCCAATCCAGTCGATCGGCACCTCCTGCAGCGCCCATCCGAACTGCATCTTGAGAGCCTCTCCCCAGCCTTCGCGCGCCGCCCGAGCCGCCTGCCCGTGGCTCACCGCGAACACCGTGTCATAGTCCGTGTAGACTTCCAGTGGCCGGCCATGGCGCGCCAGGTACTCCCAGAGCAGCTGCAGATTCTTTGCCCGGGAGTCGTGCCGGACGAAGCGGGCAAACGCCCGGCCGGTGGCGTCGTCGATCATGGCGATGTAGTAGATCTTCTCGCGCCGTCCCTCCAGCCAGTCGTGGTCCAACATGTCCTGATGCAGCAGCTCGCCAAAGCAGCTCCTCCTCCGCCGCCATGCGTGAACCTCTTCGACCCGCTGCCACCGGCTCTTCCAGATCCCCTCCCCGATCATCCAGCGCCGCAACGATTCCCGGCTCGCCACGATCCCGTCGTCGTGGGCCAGGCACTCGGCCGCCAGCGTCCGACCGAAATCCTGGTACTTCCGGCGGACCGGTGTGATCGCGCGCTGCTCGGTCCGGTTGCCGATCTTGCGATTGGATGGCTTGCCGGACAGCGCATGCACCACGCCCCGGTCGTCTTCCCTTTCGAGCCACCGCACCAGAGGCCGCACCTGCCGCGGGCTCGCAGGGTCAATGCCCACCGGCGGCACGATCGATTAGAGACGCATAGATCTCGGCCATTCGCCGGGCGGAGTTCTGCCGGGAGAAGTTCCGACGGATGAAGGATGTCCCAGCGGCAGCGAGGCTCTTTCCCAAGCCTTGATCCGCGATCAGGCGGTCCAGGCAGCCGGCAAGTCCGGCAGTGTCGCCGGGAGGGAAGAGCAGCCCGGTGCGTTCATGCTGGACCAGTTCCGGGTTTCCACCCGTGCATGAGACGACGGCGCAGCAACCGCACGCCATCGCTTCCATCAGGGAATTCGAGAGCGCCTCGGAAAGCGACGGCAGCACAAAGATGTCGATGGCGTGCAACCAGGAGGGGACGTCGGCCGTTGCGGGCTCGAAATGGCATGCGTGCCGTACCCCCAGGCGGGCGGCTTGGTCTTCCAGTTGGGCGCGAACCGGCCCGTCGCCTACGAGCAGCAGCCGGAGTCCCGGGCGAGAGGGGAGCAGTTGGGCGAAGGCATCCACGAGTGTGGGCAGACCCTTTTCGGGGCGGAGTGCGCACACGGAGCCGATTACCATGGCGGCGGATCCCAAAGCGGAAGGGTGGCAGCGCGGGCCGGGTTGGAACCGTTCGAGATCGATGCCGTTGTAGCAAAGTTGAATGCGCCCCTGGGGAACGCGATCTTCGGCGATGAGCTGGCGGCGGACTGAAAGAGAATTCACGACGATGGCGTCGACCAGGGTGTCGGTCAGCCGCAGCAGGCGCCGGGTAAGGCCAGAGTAGAGAGCGCGGTGGGCCCGCTGACTGGAGACCACCACCGGGGCCCGAAAGGCGCGGGCCACGGGCACGCCGAACAGGTTCAGCGGGTAATCGAAGGTGTGCACCAGCGCGATGCGGCACTGCTGAATGTACCGCCCTAAGTGGATCGCACCCACTGCGGCGGAAAACGACCGGAACGAGCGAACCGGCAGTTCGAGAACCGGCACTCCCGCGGCCCGGAGTTCGTCGGCGCGAAAGCCGGAGGCTCGGAAGCAGCCCACGTGAGGCTCGAAGCGGGAGCGGTCCAGCCCCTGAACGAGTTCGCACAATTGGCGCTCGCTGCCGCCGATTGCGAGCTCACGCGCCATCAACAGAATCGGCCATCGTTCGAACGGCACTGGTGGTGTACCTTGTCGTCGCGCAACGCCGCTCCGGATCGGCACGGGGTGAAGCGCAGCGCAGACGGAAGTGCTCAGTCTAACACGGGCGCGCGACGGCGGCGCCTGGCAGGATCGCACCGGGGGGCCGGGATCAAGCCGAGTCAGATACAATAGTCAAGAGCTGGAGGATTGCGCATGAGATGGATGCTCGCTTGGGGGCTCTTCGTGGGGCTTGCCGCGGCGGGAATCACCGACGTGAGTATCGAGAGCACGCACCGGCAGGCGATCATCCATTACACGGCCCCGGACAACAACGTGTGCACCGTGGACGTGTTCATCGACGAGGCGATGACCCTCCCAGTAAAGGACACCGATGTCCGTCTGTTCCCGGGAGCCGATCGGGACGACCGAATGGGGAACGTGTGGTACGGCCTGCGGCGCGCGTTTGTGGCGGGACAGATTCCACTGCCCGGATGGCCGGCATATAGCCCCCAAGAAGCGCCGGTCTGGATGCAGGTGACGGGGTTTTCGCGGAACGCGACGGGCGACACCGCAACCATCACCACGGCCGGCAATCACAATCTGGTGGTAAACGACCACGTAACCGTCGCCGGCGCGGACGACCCTTCTTTCGAGGCGGCGGACACGCTGGTTCTCAGTGTTCCTTCGGCCAAGAGTTTCACTTATGCGAACCCGGGCGCGGGAGGAGCGAGTGCGGGGAGCGGGCGGGCCGCGCGGGTGAACCGGTTCAGCAGAACGTTGCAGGCCGACACGCAGCACTGGTACCGGATTACATGCGGGACGGAACAGTCCAGCGGCACGTTTTGGACAGCGAACATCCCAATCGGCAGCACCTACGGCGAGTTGACGGCATTCGACTGGTCGAGCGCGCCGATGAAGTACCTTTACCCCGCCATCCCCAACACCCGCGGGTATGAGGTGATCGATCCGGTGACCGGACTGCTGGCGAAGAGAGCGACGCTGGCGTCGGACTGCCCGACTTGCGGAGCGAAAGACCTCCCGACGAGCTTCGATGCTGGGAGTATGATCGCCTGCCCGCAGCAGAAGACCAACGGGGGATACCACTGCACAGTCGAATCTCATCAGATGTCGAACCGGCTGTACTGGTATGGGGACGATGGATCGGTTCGATATCTGGGTCAATTGCACTATTACGGTGGAACGGATTGGGCGGCCGGGTACGCCGGCCCGCAAGCCTCCTGGGACACGAACAATCCGAACCTGTTCTGGACGACCGGCAGCAATCGTCTGTTGGCGTTGAACTACACGGGCAACGACGTGGCCGTGTCCCCGAACGCATATGTCTCCTGGACCGCCACGAATATGATCCCAGCCGCGACTGGCAAAACGCTGACTGGCCTGATTCACGATTTCGACCCCAGCTTCCCGAGGACCACCTACGCCAGTTGCGGCCTCGCCTCCGTCCAAGGGGATTATCTGACCGGGGTCTGCCGGTCCGAGAACCAGGATTCCCCAGGATGGATCTGGGCGCTGTACCTGGGGGATCGGTTGCCGCTGGGGTCGTGTTCCAACTGCCTGCGAGTAGTCGCCGCCGCTCCGATACACGGCAACGCAAAGACGCGCTGGTGCGGGGAGCATTACACCGACCAGCTTCCCGTTTTCAATGTACAGCCGTTCGTTGTGCAGCACTTAGTGGGAGGTGGCGCAACCGGACCGTGGGAGGTCGTGCTTCAAGGGAACATCGACAGTACCACGAACAGCATCACGGTGAGCGGCGAACCGGTCTGCAACGCCTCCTCGCTGCCCACGGACGGCAGCACGTATTTGCAGGACGCAGCCGTTGGAGACGCGTTTATGTTTGAGACCGGGGGAGAGATGGTCAAGCTCACCGGAAAGAACGGAACGGCGTGGACGGTTCAGCGCGGCTATGCGGGCAGTACGGCGACCAGCCACACCGCGGGCGCGTTGTTGCGCGCAGTTTGCGAACCGCTTGATATTACCTCGTACGACGATTTATTTTGGAGCTATCTGGACGACCCGCACGGGACGGATACGAGCAACGCATATTGGCGCCAGGACACCGCGATCTACAACGCGCATCGTGTCGAACGCGACCCGTGGGACATCGTGGCTGGATGGAGTATGCGGTACGGCAGTTTTCCGGCCAACAACTTCGACGGTGCGGCGACTGCCACGGTCACGGCTTCTCCGCCGTTCTCCGGCACAAGGGCAGGAGCGGATGGCAACTCCTATCAGAAGCATCCTTCCTATGAGAACTGGAACGCGCCGGAGACGGAGCGACGGGACTGGTTTCTGGACGCGACGCCGTTTCAGATCGCGCCCACAACGGGTGAGAGTGCGCTCAAGGCGGGTGGCGCGAGCTATATTTTCAAAATCACGCAGAACCCGGCGGCCCCTCGGGATTTCAAGAAGGCGCCGTACATTGGGATCAGCAGCGACAAGGTGCTGCTGGACATCAGCGGTCCGGGCAGCCGGCTCGACGACTCGCCGGAGGACCAATACAAGCTGTGCGCCGTGTACCAGGCGGGCGAGTGTTGGGAGGGCTCGCAGCCGGGCGAGATCTACGCGAACTTGCCGTCGCTGAGCGAGGCGGGTTGCTCGACGGGAGAGGTCTACGCCGGCAAGAACGATCTGTGCGCGTTCCACGTGGCGGCGTATGGGCAGGCAGTGGTGCAGTTCGGTCTTCAGGACGGCCGGGGGTCGGCCGCGAACGCGCGCGTGCTGGTGCGCGGACTGGCAGGACCATGGCGACGGTGGGGGACGATGACGAACGCGCGGGCGCTGCCGGACGGAGAATGGATGGTGTTTCCCACCACGATCTTCGACGACAACACCAGCGGGGAGAACACGAGCATGCTGGCACGGATACCGCCGATGCCGGCCTGGGATGGCGTCGATCGCACGGACTTTGTTCCGATTGCGGTGGCGGTTCCCGGCAGGGCGGGCGCGAAGAAGACGGTCGTGGAATTCGGATACGATCCAACGTTCAGCTTTCGGTGCACCCAGCGCCGGGAAGAGTGCATCGCGGACACGGCGACATACGACCACTCGAACCCGTACAAGTTCGGGGAGACGGATGAATACTCGGGCGTGGACTGTACGGTGGACTGCTCTATCCAGATTCCTGCGATCGCCGGCCGGATCCTGTACTACCGCTGGAAGTACCGGGCCGAAGACGGGTCGTTGATCGAGACCGGCCCAATCGTGGCTTCCACTGTCCCCCAGATCCCTCCCACCTCAAAAGTCCCGAGGCAGCCGAGTCCTCTGCGGCAGCCAGGCCCGAGCAGGTAACTGCGGGCCGGACCGCCGTCGCGCGCCACACCCGCAGGGACTGGAATGTAGATTCACGGCCTATTCAAAGAAATTTCGCCCTTTCCCCCCATCGACTTAGCTTCCCGCGAGCGGCAGTGAGCCAGACCCCCCGCTAAACTGAAGCCGGTGGTGGAGCGGCGTCACAGGCCAGCAATGGCTGGTGGTGCAAGGAGGGGCAATGCGGCGTTTTGTCGCGATTCTGGTGGCCAACGCCAGCATGGCTTTGCTGCTCACCGGACAGACCACGATCAATGGTGGAAGAGTGTTGCTGGGGAAGTGGGATGCTGGGGCGCGGCGGCAACGAAACCAACCAAGTCGGGTACGGTCTTGCCGGGGTCCTGCATGGTGGGAAAGCAGTACTTCAAGACCGATGCGGGCAGGGGCCAGAATATGTGTTTCTGTAGGGCGACGAACACCTGGACGCAGACCAGCGGGGCTGGGGGAGGTGGCCCAACAGGACCGACGGGGCCAGCCGGCCCCTCGAAACCGACCGGAGCAGCCGGGACAACCGGAGTCACCGGCCCGGCGGGTCCCACAGGAGCCACCGGACCGCAGAAGTCGACCGGCAGCACGGGTCCCATCTGCAATTCGACTGGGCAGGTCATCTACAATTCGAGCGGCAGTTGCGCAGGTGAATCCTCGATTACCGCCGCTCAAACCGCGGTCGGATTCTCCACGACCGACTTGGGATACTTCAATCCCTTCCCGACTGCTGGGGCTCAAACCAGCCAAGCGTACCATGGCACAACGGACATGTTGTGCCGGCAGTTTACACTCCAAGGGCGTATTACCAGCGCAAAGGTCGTTTGGTACTCCGCCGCAGGCTCCGCCGGCCATAACGTGCACTGCATAGACGACAGCGGGAATAAGTTGACCCAGGTGCGTCACCAGAACCCCGAAAACGGATACCGGTACGCCGATACCCGGGATACGACCATTACCATCGGACCAGGGGTTTGCTATTTCTGTTCCGGTTCCGAGACCGCTTCGGCGAACATCGGAGTTTTTGCCGCATGGCCGGCCAATTTCGTGGCGGCACTCAACGGCGGCACGATAAAACGGGTTGGCTACGGTGGGACGTTGACCGGTAGCGGCGCCACGCTCACCTGTTCCGATACGATGCCGGCGCTGATTGCGGCCAATTACAGTGGTGCGGCGATCAGTCTGTTGCCATGAGAAAGAGAATCTACATGCCGAGATTGTTAGTGGTCTGGATCATCCCATATTTGGCTTGTGGCGCGGTCACGAACGTGACCGTCCAAACGACGTTTCGGCAGGCGCTGATCTCTTACACGGCGCCCGATCCGGCGGGCTGCGCGGTGGATGTATACCAAGACGCCGGGCGGACCCAGGAAGTTAACGACACGAACCCCGCCATTTTTGGTGCGGGCGCCAATCAGGACAACCGCGCTGGGAGCCTCTCTTCGGGGCGCCGGCGCGACTTTGTGGTGGGGCAGATTCCGCTGCCCGGCTGGAGCGGGTACAGTCCGGCGGAGACCACGCAAATCCCGCTGTCAATCAGCACAGTCTCACGCGCCTTGAACATCGCCGCGGTAACGACCAGCGCAACTCACGGACTACGTGTGTACGATCACGTCGCCATGGCCGGCGTCGGCGACGCCACCTTCGATGCCGTGGATGCGCTGGTGCTCAGTACACCCTCCACTACCAGTTTCACTTACACCAACACGGGCACGGACGGATCTTCCTCTGGTGGCACGACTACTAGAGTAAACCGCTTCAGCCGAGCGTTGCAGACCGCCACGCAGCATTGGTTTCACATCGCTTGTGGGGCGGACACCTACGATGGAACTTTCCTCACGGCGAACATTCCATTGGGGAATACCTACGGCGAGCTGACGCCGTTCGATTGGTCGAGTGCTCCGATGAAATACCTGTACCCGGCAATTCCCAATGTGCGGCCGTATACGGTAATCGATCCCACGACTGGGATCGCCGCCCACCGTGGATCATCGACTGCCGATTGCACGACCTGTGCTGCGGACTACCCGACGAGTTTCGATGCCGGGAGTATGGTCGCCTGCCCGCAGCAGAAGACTAACGGGGGATACCACTGCACAGTCGAATCTAAGCAGGCGTCGAACCGGCTGTACTGGTATGGGGACGATGGATCGGTTCGATATCTGGGTCAATTGCGCTACAGCGGTGGAACGGGTTGGGCGACTGGGTACACCGGTCCGCAAGCCTTCTGGGACACGAACAATCCGAACCTGTTCTGGGCGATTGGCAGCAATACTCTGTTGGCGTTGAACTACACGGGCAACGACGTGGCCGTGTCCCCGAACGCATATGTCTCCTGGACCGCCACTGATATGATCCCAGCCGCGACCGGCAAAACGCTGACCAGCATGATCCAGACTTTCGATGCGACGTTCTCCGGGACCACGTACTCCAGTTGCGGCATCGCGAGCGTTCAAGGGGACTACCTGACCGGGGTCTGCCGGTCCTTTGATCAGGACTCCCCGGCATGGCTTTGGGCGCTGTATCTGGGGGATCGGTTGCCACTGGGGGCGTGCTCCAACTGCCTGCAAATTGCCGCTGCCACACCGATGTTTGCCAACCCGAAGACACGCTGGTGCGGGGAGCATTACAGCGACCAGCTTCCCGTTTTCAATGTAATGCCCTTCGTTGTGCAGCACTTGGTGGGAGGTGGAGCGACTGGACCGTGGCAAGTGAGCCTCACGAACGCCGTAGCCTCCACCGATACGTCCTGGGTGGTCAGCGGAGAGCCTGTCTGCAACGCCTCCTCGCTGCCTACGAACGGCAGCACTTACCTACAGGACGCAGCCGTTGGGGATGTGTTCTTGATCGGGAGCGAGTGGGTTAAGCTCACCGGCAAGACGGATGCGCAGCATTGGACGGTGAGCCGGGGCTACGGGGGCACGACCAAGGCCAGCTACGCTGCCGCCACGCTCATGCGCGCCGGGTGCGAGCCTATCGAGATCACGGCGGGACCTCCAGACGATTTCTTCTGGCGATACTTGAGCGATCCCCATGGGACCGACACCACGAATGTGTACTGGATTCAGGATACCGGCATGTATAATGCGCACCGTGTCGAACGCGACCCGTGGGACATCATGGCTGGATGGGATATACGGTACGGCAGTTTCCCGGCCAACAACTTCAACGGCGCGGTGACAACCACTATCTCTCCCGATCCAGCATTCTCCGGCATACGAGCCGGAGCCGACGGCAACTCCTATCAAAAACACAACTCCTTTGAGAACTGGAACTCCGCCGAAGCCTCTCGCCAGGCATGGTTCATCGATCTTCTACCGTTTCAGGTAGACCCAACCAGCGGATTGAACGTCTTCTCGAAGATCTCCGGTACGACGTACATCTATAAGGTCGCACCAAGCACGACATGGCCGGTGGATGTCAAGCGCATGCCGATGTTGGGGATCTCCGGATTGTCCGTACTCCTGGACGTTAGCGGGCCGTCGTCGGCTCTTTCAGATACCAGTGGCGATGCCTACAAGTTCTGCGTGGTGTACAAACCGGGTGAATGCTGGGCCGGTTCCTCCGCTGGCGCGGCGTATGCAAACCTGCCTAGTTCGCCGCAGACATGCGGCGCGGGCGCTTCGGAGGGCTTTACCGGACAGTCCGATTTCTGCGCACTCAACGTATCTCCATACGGGCAGGCGGTGGTGCAACTTGGGCTGGACGGAAAGAGCCATCGTGCGCTGATCCGGGGGCTTGCGGGAATGTGGCGGGTTTGGGAAA
The DNA here is from genome assembly GCA_052144455.1 of Bryobacteraceae bacterium. Lineage (GTDB taxonomy): Bacteria > Acidobacteriota > Terriglobia > Bryobacterales > Bryobacteraceae > Fen-330. The sequence goes on along the minus strand of JBKQQG010000110.1, from coordinate 842 downwards.
CCCTGACAAACGCGCGCACCACGCCGGACGGACATTGGCTACTGTTTCCCACAAACATTGACAGCAACGCAACCACCAACGACGGCGAATCGACGATGGTCGCCGCAGTCCCAGACACGCCCGCGTGGGAAAGCACGAACCGTACGGACTTTGTGCCGGTCACCGTCAGTCTAGGCGGGTTGGCTCGCGCGACCGAGACCGTCATCGAGTTTGGGTACGCGCCGGATGGCAACTATCGATGTACACAGCGGGCCGAGACGTGCGTGGCGGCGGCCAGCACGTACAACCCGACGACGCCCTACTACTTCGCAAACGCGGATACGTACACCGGGGTGGACTGCTCGGCTGGATGCAGCATCGTAATTCCGGCGATCAGCGGTCGGGTGATGTACTGGAGGGTGAAGTACCGGGGCGCGGGCGCGAACGCAATTGCTGTGACTCAGCCCCAGATTGTCACCATCCCATAAGGTGCCGCGACAAAGGTGCCGCGCCCATGTCGCCGCAAAGTGAACATGTCCTATTCCGCAAAGTAGAAATGTCCTGCTGGCCGACTCGCGGAAGGCCTGCCATTCCCCTCTTTCCGCATGGTATGGCATCGCGGCCAGCCGTCAAGGCTTCCCTCCGGCGCACTGACCAGCGGCCTTAACGGCACCAGGCCGCGATGCGGGATCTCTCTGTAATGAGGGGAATGGCAGGACTTGCACTGGCTGGCTTTCCACTAGCGTCCGGCTATAAGTCCCACAGGTTCAACTGGTTAGAAATTGCCGATGATTTTTCCTGGGACTCGATCTCACGGAGGGCCTGCAAAACGGGCACTTGCTCGAACAGCGTGACGCTGAGCA
>JBKQQG010000109.1:0-30827 GCA_052144455.1 Bryobacteraceae bacterium | reverse complement strand
TGTCGACGGATTACGACACCAGCGACCGGCTGTACTTCGAGCCGCTGACGCTGGAAGAGGTGCTGAACATCTACGACACGGAGAAGCCGGACGGGGTGATTGTGCAATTCGGCGGGCAGACGCCGCTGACGCTGGCCCTTCCGCTGAAGGCGCAAGGCGTGCCGATCATCGGGACGGACCCGGAGAACATCGATCTGGCGGAGGATCGGAAATTGTTCGGGGCGCTGCTGGACCGGTTGCAGATTCCCGCGCCGGCCAACGGGACGGCAACCAGTGTGGAAGAGGCGTGCAACGTGGCGCGCGGGCTGGGGTACCCGGTGCTGGTGCGGCCGTCGTACGTGCTGGGCGGGCGAGCCATGGTGATCGCCTACGACGAGGAGACGGTGCGGCGGTACATGCGCGAGGCGGTGGTGTTTTCGCAAGACCGGCCGGTGCTGATCGACCGGTTCCTGGAGGATGCGACCGAGATCGACGTGGATGCGCTGGGGGACGGCGAGGACGTGCTGATCGCGGGGATCATGGAGCACATCGAAGAGGCGGGCGTGCATTCGGGCGATAGCTCCTGCGTGCTGCCGCCGTATTCGTTGAGCGAGGACGTGCTGAGAGTGGTGCGGGACTACACGGAGCGGCTGGCGCGGGCGCTGAAAGTGATCGGGCTCATGAATGTGCAGTACGCCGTGCAGAACGGGACGGTGTACGTGCTGGAGGTGAATCCGCGGGCGTCGCGCACGGTGCCGTACGTGAGCAAGGCGACGGGCGCGCCGCTGGCCAAGATCGCGGTGGGTCTCATGTTGGGGAAACGGCTGCGCGACTTCGGGCATCTGACGGGCGGGCGGGTGAGCGGGGTGCTGCCAGTGCCGCAGTTCTTCGTGAAATCGCCGGTGTTTCCGTTCAACAAGTTTCCGGGAGTGGACCCGGCGCTGGGCCCGGAGATGCGGTCGACCGGCGAGGTGATGGGGGTGGGTGAGAACTTCGGGGAGGCGTTCGCCAAGGCGCAGTTGAGCGCGGGAACTCCGCTGCCGGAGAGTGGGACGGTGTTCGTGAGCGTGAACGGTCGCGACAAGGCGGCGGCGGTGGAGGTGGCGCGGACGCTGGCGGAGTTCGGGTTCAAACTGGCGGCGACGCGGGGGACGGCGGCGGCGCTGCGGGCGGCGGGACTGCAAGCGAAGACGGTGCTCAAGGTGAACGAGGGGCGGCCGAATGCGGTGGACCTTCTGAAGGCGGGGACGATTCAGTTGGTGATCTATACGGCGACGGGGGCGCACTCGTTCAGCGACGAGCAGGCGATCCGGCGGGCGACGGTGACGCACCGGATTCCGTGCATCACGACGCTGAGCGGGGCGCGGGCTGCGGCGGAGGGAGTGGCTTCGCGGCGGCGGGACCCGATCCGGGTATGGAGCCTTCAGGAGATCCACGAGAGGGCGGGGCAGGGAATTCCAGCTTAGTCTTCCCTTTTCAATCCCTTGCGGCGAAGTTACTGTTTTTGGGTTTGTTTTCAGGAGCTCGACGCGGGGCCACGAAGTCTCGTTTAATCCTTCTTTTTCAATGGTTTCCGGAAGGGTGTCCGTGCCTGAGAATGGGTTCGTTTGGAATTCTCTGATTTTTGGCAGCGGGCTGGGTTGAGTCTGCGCCCTTGTGCGTGATGCGGACCGGCGCTTGGAGGGGCGGGGCGTGGGAGGGCTCCTGATTGATGATAGGGCAGCGGTGCAGGACCGCGGGTCCAGTTGCCGTGCAGGCGGCACGGAGCAAAGAGGTTAGAGAGTCGGTCCCGTGGAGATTGGAAAAGGTTACATCGGCGCGGGCGGCGGGGCGCGCGGGTAGCAACGACGAGCGGCGGGTCCGCCGGTCGATGAAACTGGATCGCCCCTTTTTTGCCGGGCTCCGCCTCCCCTGGTCGGGGCGACCCTGCGCGAACGGGTTTTGCTTTGTGACTGGCGAGCGCGTTGGGTATTGTCTTCGCTATTTGTTCGCCTTACAATGGATTGGAGGAATAGACCAAGATCCCTCCCGCCGCAGCCAAGCTACGGAGGATCGCGGAGAGCAATTGCGATCAAATGCCCACTACTGAGCGAATGCTTGTACAATCAAGTGCTTGACGCAGCCCTATTACGCTCTCATGCTTAGAGGTCGGCCATGCCACCAGTGGTGATCGAAAACCCGGTCCTGAACTCGCCGTACGAAGAGCCGTCGCGCCACTTCTACTTCGATGAGGACGGCATCACCGACAAGATTGTAGAATCCCGCCGCCTGTCCAGCTACTTCATCCCCATCGCCAAGCCCAAGAAGAAGGGTAAGCAACTCGAACTCGATACCGAATGGACCAAGGATCGGATCGAGGAAAACAGGTTCATCAACGAGGTCCGCCACATTGTCAAAAAATGGCGGCTCAGCAACTACGATGGCATAACGAGTACGACGCGGCAGTTGTTGGAGTATTGGCAGCGTCCGGATCGTGACAAGCGCTTGTACTTCTGTCAGATCGAAGCGGCCGAGACGGCCATCTACCTGTTTGAAGTGGCCGACCGCAAGGACGGCGCCTGGATCCTGCGCGATTTGAAGCTCGCGAATCAGGACACCAACCCGTTACTCGCGCGCATCGCGTTCAAAATGGCGACCGGAAGCGGCAAGACCGTGGTGATGGCCATGCTGATTGCCTGGCAGGCTCTCAACAAACTTGCCAGGCCGCGGGACGATCGCTTTTCCGATTCCTTCCTGATCGTCACGCCTGGCATCACCATCCGCGATCGGTTACGGGTGCTGTTACCGAACGACCCGGACAACTATTACCGCAAGCTCGACGTCGTTCCGGAAGTTCTCCGCGAGCAACTGACGCGCACCAAGATTGTCGTCACGAACTTCCACTCCTTCCTCCTGCGCGAAAAAGTCGCAGTTGGCAAGCTGACAAAGCAGGTCCTTGGGAACGGCGACACGTCTGCGTTCACCGAAACGCCCGATGAGATGGTTCGCCGCGTCTGCCGAAGCTTCGGCTCGAAGAAGAACATCGTCGTCATGAACGACGAAGCGCACCACTGCTATCGCGGCAAACCGGAACCGGAACCGGTGAAGCTCGTGGGCGACGAACGAAAGGAAGCCGAGAAGCGCGACAAAGAGGCGCGAATCTGGATCAACGGCCTGGAGGCGGTGAAGCGAAAGCTAGGCGTGCGGGCTGTTTACGACCTCTCCGCGACGCCATTCTTCTTGCGAGGCTCGGGATATCCCGAAGGAACTCTGTTCCCTTGGGTTGTCTCCGACTTCTCGCTGATTGATGCGATCGAGGCCGGCATTGTCAAAGTCCCGCGGGTCCCGGTCGCGGACAACTCCATGACGGGCGAGCAGCCTACCTACCGCGATCTCTGGTATCGCATCCGTGAGCACCTGCCGAAGAAAGGACGTGGGACCGAGGCACTGACAGGCGAACCGAAGTTGCCGGCCGAACTCGAAGGCGCCCTGGAGAGCCTGTACGACAACTACAAGGAGTACTTCAAGCTTTGGGAAGGGAACACCGAGGCGCGCCTGCGTGGCCAGACGCCTCCGGTCTTCATCGTCGTCTGCAACAACACAAACGTCTCAAAGCTGGTCTTCGACTACATCGCCGGATGGGAGAAGACGCTCGCGGACGACTCCATCGTACTGGTGCCCGGGAAACTCGGCCTCTTCAGCAACGTTGAGGACGGTCGCTGGCGACCGCGCCCAAACACTATTCTGGTTGATTCCGAGCAACTCGAATCCGGCGAGGCGATGAGCGACGAGTTTCGCCGGATCGCCAGGACCGAGATCGAGGAATTCAAGGAGGAGTACCGAACGCGCTTCCCCGAGCGCGATGTCAGCGAAATCTCGGAAGAGGATCTGCTGCGCGAGGTTATGAACACCGTCGGGAAGCCCGGCAAGCTCGGGGAGCAGATCAAGTGCGTCGTCTCCGTGTCCATGCTCACCGAGGGGTGGGACGCCAACACGGTCACGCACATCCTGGGGATACGGGCGTTCGGCACACAGCTCCTCTGCGAACAGGTGGTGGGCCGAGGATTGCGGCGCACCAGTTGGGCGTTGAATAGCGACGGGCATTTTGAGCCGGAGTACGCCGAGGTGTACGGCGTGCCGTTCTCCTTCATCCCGACCAGCGGTTCCGCGAAGCCCACTCCGCCGAAGCCCGTAACGCGGGTCCGCGCTCTCGAAGAAAGGGCTGCGCTGGAGATGCGCTTTCCCCGTCTCCAGGGTTACCGCTACGATTTGCCGCCGGAGAAGCTCGCCGCCAGGTTCACCGGCGACTCGCGCTATGTGCTGAGCACCGCGGATGTCCCCACGGAGACCTACAACGCCCCCATCGTGGGAGAGACCAGCACCCACACGCTCGCGGAGTTACGGAACCGCCGCGAGTTGGAAGTGGATTTCCGCGTCGCACAGTGCCTGCTGGAGAATTTCTTCCGCGACGACCAGGGCAACTTGAAGCCCTGGCTGTTCCCGCAGTTGCTCGCGATCACGAAGCAGTGGCGGCGCGAATGCCTCGCGCTGAAGGACGATACCTTCCCTCAGATGCTGCTCTGGATCGAGTTCGCGTCGGAAGCGGCGAACCGGATCTACCGGTCGATCGTGGATGCGACTGCCGGTGAGAAGGTTCTGAAGCCGATCTTGTATCCATACGACACCGAAGGCAGTACGCGCTTCGTCGATTTCGACACTAGCCGGGCCGTGTATGCCACGCGCGAAGACCGCTGTCACATCTCCCACGTCGTCGCCGACACGGACTCCTGGGAACAGAAGATGGCGCAGACCCTGGAGAACATGGACCAGGTCGCCAGCTACTTTAAGAACCACAACGTCGGATTCACGATTCCCTACACGCTGAGCGGGCAGGAGCGGAACTACGTGCCGGACTTTGTGGCGAGACTCAGGACGGCGGCCGGCGAGGTGAACCTGATCATCGAGGTGACCGGCGAGAAGCGAGCGGACAAAGCGGCGAAGGTGGCGACCGCTCGAACCCTCTGGGTGCCCGCCGTGAATAACCATGGCGGTTTCGGACGCTGGGCGTTCGTTGAGATTTCCGATCCATGGGACGCAAAGGCGGCGATTCTGGCGGCGGCCAACGCAGCGGTAGCGGTGGAGGTGGCGTGAGCAGAGAGTGCGACGAGGTCGGGCTGTGGTCCGAGATGAAGTTGGAGATCGTACGCGACTATGCGACGGAATACTCCACGATCATGTCCAAACAGCCGCGATTCAAGCATATCTACATCGACGGTTTTGCGGGCGCTGGTGTGCACCTGTCAAGGACCACCGGAGACTTCATTCCCGGCAGTCCGTTGAACGCCTTGAACGTGGAGCCGCCGTTCAAGGAGTATCACTTCATCGACCTGGACGGTCACCGGACCGACCAAATTCGCGAGCTTGCCGGTAGCCGTGCCGGCGTCTTCCACTACGAAGGCGACTGCAACACTATCCTGCTTGAGAAGGTCTTCCCGCGAGCCGACTACGACAAATACGAGCGGGCCCTGTGCCTGCTGGATCCTTACAATATAGACCTTTCTTGGGACGTTGTGGCGCGGGCCGGAAAGATGCGCAGCGTGGAGATTTTCCTGAATTTCATGATCATGGACATCAACATGAATGTCCTCCACAACGATCCGGAGAGCGTGGACCCGAATCAGATCGCCCGCATGAACCGGTTCTGGGGCGACGACTCCTGGCGCGCCGTCATGTACGACAACACCGGCAACCTCTTCGGCTACGACGAAAAGGTGGCCGGCAATGAGGCGCTGGCGGAAGCGTACCGGAAGCGCTTGCGCGAGGTCGCCGGCTTCAAGTTCGTCCCGGCGCCAGTACCAATGAGGAACAGCATCGGGCGGACGATCTACTACCTCTTCTTCGCGTCGCCCAACGCGACGGGCCACAAGATCGTCGAATACATTTTCAACAAGTACCGGCGGAAAGGGGCTGCGTAATGGCCGGCAACTCTCACATTGAGTGGACGGACGCCACTTGGAATCCCGTCACCGGATGTACCAAGATCAGCCCGGCCTGCAAGAACTGCTACGCCGAGCGGCTGGCGAGACGTTTGCAGGCAATGGGACAACGGAACTACGTCAACGGCTTCCGACTCACCCTACAGCCGCACATGCTGGAACTGCCGTTGAAGTGGAAGCGCCCGAATCGGGTATTCGTGAATTCCATGAGCGACCTCTTTCACAAGGAGGTGCCGCTCGGCTACATCAAGCAGGTTTTTGACGTGATGGGGCGCGCCGACTGGCACCAGTACCAATTGCTGACGAAGCGGTCGGAGAGACTGCTGCAACTGAGCCCGTTTCTTGAGTGGCGGCCGCACATCTGGATGGGCGTCAGCGTGGAAAACGAGGACTACGCGTTCCGAATCGATCACCTGCGGCGTACGGCGGCTCACGTAAAGTTTCTCTCGATCGAGCCGCTGTTGGGCTCGCTACGGAAGCTCAATCTAGGCGGCATTGACTGGGTGATTGTGGGCGGAGAGTCTGGGCCCGGCGCCCGCCCGATGGACCCGCAATGGGTGCGGGAGATCCGCGACCAGTGTCTGCGTGCACGCGTTCCGTTTTTCTTCAAGCAGTGGGGCGGCGTCCTCAAGAACCGAACGGGCCGGATTTTGGATGGCCGCGCCTGGGATGAGATGCCGGGAGGTAACACGACTTCGGTCGAGGACTTCCCGATCCTCGAAGCGGCGTGTGGGTGAAAAAGCATGGCGACGAAAGCAAAGAAGGGGAAGGACACAGCTTCGGTGGATTCGATCCGCCACAAGGACCAACGGGCGAACATTCCGACCGAGGAACTGCGCGACTTCGTGGCCCCCGACGAAAAGGCGCCCAAGACGATGCTCTACCCGCGCGATCCGTCGCTCGATCCGCAACTCGTTTGGAAAGGCAAGGACGAGCAGGATGCCGAGGACCTGGCCGTCCCGGTGGTCCCGGTCTACATCCAGGAGAAGATTCACCCGCAGGCGCTGATCGAAGACGTCCGCGCACACGCAGTCGGGAACAGAGAGGAAGCGCAGTCATCGCTGTTCGCGGACTTCAATGGGATCAGGTTCGAGGACTACATCGAATTCTACCAGCACGGCCAGAATTGGTCGAACCGGATGATACTCGGCGACTCGCTGCTCGTCATGGCGTCCCTGGCGGAAAAAGAAGGACTGAAGGGCAAGGTCCAGATGGTTTACGTCGACCCACCCTATGGCATCAAGTTCGGCTCCAATTGGCAGGTCAGCACGCGAAAGCGTGATGTCAAGGACGGGAAGGCAGAAGATCTGACTCGACAGCCGGAGCAGATCCGGGCGTTCCGGGACACGTGGGAGCTTGGTATCCATTCATACTTGGCGTATCTTCGCGATCGCCTTGTGACTGTCCGCGAGCTGCTCACTGAGTCTGGAAGCGTCTTTGTCCAGATCGGAGACGAGAACTTGCACCTCGTTAGGTCCATCCTCGACGAAGTGTTTGGAAGTCAGAATTCGGTGTCGTGCATCTCTTTCAAGAAGACGGCCGGCGGAACTGGCACGTTCCTGGCAGGCGCGTGCGATTTTATTCTCTGGTACGCCAAGGATATCTCGGTCGCAAAGTACCGTCCTGTCTATCGAGAGAAGCAACTGGGTGCGTCAGGAGCAGGGGCCTATTCGTGGATTGAGCTGGGCGACGGTTGTCGTCGCAAGCTAACACGAGCTGAGGCTGATCGGAACGAACAGATGCCCGAGGGTTCCAAGGTTTTTGCTTATGACAATCTGACGAGCCAGAGTATCGGGCGACAAAAGGGCGAGGGAGCGGCATCGTGGTTCACGGTTAAGCTGGACGGCCGGGATTTTACGCCTGGAATCCAGAATCGATGGAAGACTAACGAACAGGGCATGGGACGGCTGGACAGATCTTCGCGTCTCGGCGTGACTGGCAACACACTCTGGTACGTACGCTACATCAGCGACTTCCCTGCTTTCCCCTTCACGAATCTCTGGGATGACACTGGCGCGAGTTTCATGGCGGACAAGACCTACGTTGTCCAGACCAGTACGAAGGTGATTGAGCGGTGCTTACTAATGACGACGGATCCCGGAGATCTGGTGTTTGACCCCACCTGCGGTTCTGGGACGACTGCCTTCGTGGCGGAGCAATGGGGCCGCCGATGGATTACCACCGACACTAGTCGCGTTGCACTGGCGCTCGCTCGGACGCGGCTCATGGCGGCCAAGTACCAGTACTATCTACTTACCGATTCAGCCCAAGGCGTCCAGAAAGAGGCGGAGGTCACGGGAGTTCCGCCGCGCACGTCTGTTTCGCCGCAGAACGACGTCCGCAAGGGGTTCGTCCTTAAGCGCGTTCCACACATCACATTGAAGTCGATCGCACAGAACGGAGAGATAGACGGCATTCACACCCGCTACCAGGAGCAGCTAGAGGTCTTGCGGGCAGCTCTGAACAGGCAGACGAAGCATGACTGGCAGGAGGGGGAGGTGCCTCGTGATAAGGACGCCTCCTGGAGCGCGCAGGCGAGAAAGGCGCACGAGGAATGGTGGTCGCTCCGGCGCGCGCGCCAGAAGGAAATCGACGACTCCATCGCGCGCCGCGCCGAGACGGAATTCCTCTACGATCAGCCCTACGAGGATTCCAAAAGGATCCGAGTGAGTGGCCCCTTCACGGTGGAGAGCTTGTCACCGCACCGTGTCCTGTCGACCGAAGAAGAACGGCCGCAGTCCGAGGTCTCAGGCGAACGGGAGGATAACGCCGGGCAGTTCGTCAACGTCATCCTGGATAATCTGCGGAAGGCCGGGGTCCAGAACACGGTCAAGAACGAGCGCCTCAGGTTCGACCGGCTCGACCCCTTTGCCGGGGTCAATCTGCACGCCGCAGGCGAGTTCACCGGATCGGACGGAAAATGCCTGCGGGTGGCAGTCTGCATCGGCCCGCAGTACGGAACCGTGGGCCCGGAGCTGGTCAAGGAGGCGGCCAAAGAGGCCGTGCAGGGGCTCGGCCACGATGTCCTGGTGGTCTGTGGCTTCGCCTTCGACCCGCATGTTTCCGAAGAGGTGAAGCGCTACGGGCGGCTCCAGGTCCTGCCTGCCAAGATGAACCCGGACCTCTTGATGGGCGATGAACTGCTCAAGAAGACCGGCACCGGGAATCTCTTCATGGTGTTCGGCGAGCCGGACGTCGACTTGAAGCATTTCAAGGACGGCACGATCCAGGTAACCGTTCGCGGCGTCGATGTGTACGACCCGACGACTCAGCAGATCCGCAGCCACTCGACCGACGACATCGCCTGCTGGTTCATCGACACGGAGTACAACGGCGAGAGCTTCTTCGTCCGCCACGCCTACTTCACCGGCGCCGACCAGCCCTACGAAAAGCTGAAGCGCGCGCTGAGAGCCGACGTGGATGAGGCAGCCTGGTCCGCGATCTACTCCACCACCAGCCGGCCCTTCCCGAAACCGAAAACCGGCAGGATCGCCGTGAAGGTGATCAATCACTACGGCGACGAGGTGCTCAAGGTGTTCTCCACCGACCGGTAGCATACGGTGGCGTTAACTGCAGGCCCCGGGAGGTCACATGGCGTTCCGCTTCGTTCACCACAGGTTCGGCGGCGCGGGCCTAGGCGTCAGATCCGGACGAGTCCCAAGCTGATTTGGATGGCCCGATCCACGCGCTGCATCGTCTCCGGACTGGCGCGGCCGATGCGTTTGACGAGGCGGCGGCGGTCCACCGAGCGGATTTGGTTCAGGAGGACGGATGGAGGCTGGGTGAGGCCGCTCTCTTTGGTTTCCGGTCGCCTGAAGTTGCTCGATCAGCCCGCTTGTGGCCCCGCCACTCGTGGAGGGCGGCCAGGAAGTCTTCAATCGGTTCGTCTTCTGGCCAGAAGTCGCCGTGCAAGACGCTGACGTCGGTCACCGGACCTTTCCCTTGCTGGGCGATCAGTTCGTCGAGGGTCGGGTTGGCGTCGAAGTTGAACCGAGGGTCGTTTTGCGTGTCCACCACACTCGCCTCTGCCCGAACAGTATATCAGCGGATGGGAAGAGCCGGCGGGGCGGCGAGCTTCGCTACATGATCCCTTGGGTGCCGTCGACCTTGGCTCCGGCGGCGATGTTGAGGAAGCGGGAGAAGTGGTAGTGGACGTCGCGGAAACGGAGGAGGGCGAGGAGGGCGGCGGCGAGGGCGGAGAAGATGGCGGCGAGGCGGAGTTTGAGACGCGCGGCGAAACCGAAGTGCTTGCCGGCGTAGACGGCGGCTCCGGAGGCCCAGTCGGAGGCGAGCAGGGCGCGCTGCGCCGGGGAGAGAGGGCTAGGCGGCGGGTCGTCGTCGGAGCGAATGGCTCGGATGGCGGGAAAGAGCAGGATCTTTTTGGCGGCGCGGCGGATCTGGAGGGCGAGCTCGGCGTCGGCCCAGGATTGGGCGTAGCGCTCGTCGATGTAGCGCAGGCCTTTGAGGAAGTAGCCGCGCACCAGGAGCGCGGAAAAGGCGGGGAACTCGACGGAGACCCTCTCCTCCGTGATGAAAGGCGGGACGGCGGGGGCGAAGGCGCCGGTGCGGGCGATGGCGGAGACCGTGGAGCGGCCGGGGAGGCGGTAGAACTGGGGCGAAGGATGGCCTTCCGCGGTGACGAGCAGGGGGCAGACCGCGGTCGCATCAGGCTCGGCGGCGAGGCGGGCGGCCAGGGCGGAGACGGTGTCGGGGAGCACCTGGACGTGGGGGCTGAGGAAGAAGTAGAACTCGGCTTTGGCGGTCCGCATGGCGATGTTGAGGGCGCGGGTGAAGCCGAAGTTGCGCGGGAGCTTCAAGAGAATGGTCTGGGGAAAGTCGGCGGCGACGCCGGGGGTGCCGTCGAAGGAGCCGCTATCGACGACCAGGACCTCCATCTTGTCGCGATCGGCGGAGGCTTCGAGCGAGGTCAGAGTGGCGCGGAGGGCGGCGGGGCAGTTGTAGGAGACGATGAGGACCGAGACCTGGAGCGGGATTGGGGGCTCTTCCATCCGAATTGCAATGATAGCGCAGCGGGGGCCGGGCGGCGGTGCGGGCCAGGAAAGAGTATGCTTGAGGAGAGGCCTACTGGCAGTGGACCGCCGACGTTAGCCGGCGGCAATTCTACCGGGCGCCTCGCTAGAGGGGATCGTCGAGTTCATCCGGCCGTCTACGAGACAGGCTGGCTGAAGGGGAGGATCCGAAAAGAGATCAACATGACAGACAAATTGAAAATCGCCGTGTTCGTCGACTACGACAACATTGAAATCGGCGTGAAATCGACACTGCAGCGGGAGTTCGAAGTGGCCGCGGTGTTGGAAAGCCTGCGCGAGCGGGGAGACATAGTGGCCAAGTTCGCCTATGCGGACTGGGGCCGGCAGGAAGGGGCCAAGCGGCAAATGGCGGAGAACGCGGTGCAGATGGTGCAGCGCGTGCCGTCGCCGCGGGGGGACAAGAACGGCGCGGACATCAACCTGGCGCTGGATGCGCTGGAGATGGCGTTCACGCACGATCACATCAACGCGTTCGCGATCGTGAGCGGGGACAGCGACTTCATCCCGCTGTTGAACAAACTGAAGGAGTACGGCAAGACGGTGTTCGTGGTGGGGGGGCGCGCGTTCACGAGCACGATTTTGCAGAAGAACTGCCACGAGTTCATCAGCTTCGAATCGCTGATGACGGACGAGCCGCAACGGAGAAGCGAACGGCAGCAGCAGCCACCGAAGGAACAGGCGCCGCCGCCGCAAGCGCAACAGCAACCGCCCGCGCAGCACCAGCCGCATTCGCAGCAAGGCGGGCGCGGCGGGCGCGGACCCCGGCACAGGCCGGCGCCGCTGGAGCTGTCGCAGGCCATGCCGCTGGTGGAACGGGCGTTGCAAGTGCTGGACCGGCGCGAAGTGACGCCGCAGCTCGGGCTGCTGAAATCCACGATGCTGCAACTAGACCCGACGTTCTCGGAGAAGGCGTACGGAGCGGGAAGCTTCACGGAGTTCGTGGAGAAGATGAAGAACGCCGATTACGTGAATGTGACCGGAGCGGAGGGGCGCTACGTGATCGAGCGCAAGGGCGCTCCGAAGCAGGAGGAGCCGGCGCACAAGCCGGAGGAGGCGCTGCCACTGCTGCGCGACGTGCTGGAGACGCACCGGCTGGAGATGGATGCCGGCGCTCTGGCGGAAGACCTGGAGGGCTGGGTCCGCGCCGAGCACGAAGGATTCGAGCCGCAGAAGTACGGGTTCCAGGAATTCCAGGAGTTCCTCAACTTCGCGCAAGACAAGCTGCTGGTGCGCGTGGAGCCGCACGAAGAGCGGGGACTGATGGTGTCGCTGGGTGCGGAGTTCTATCCGCCGGCGCCGCCTGAGCCGACGCCCGAGGAACTGGAGGCCGCGGCGCTGACCGAACTCGACGAGAAGCAGCCCGAAAGCAACCAGACACCGGCGCTGATGGAGCCTGCGAAGAAAGCCAAGCGTCCGAGGCGCGCGGCGGCCGCGGGAACGACGCGGCGCACCAAGAAGGCGGTGGCGACCCACAGCCCCTCACCGACACGCGCTCGCCGGGTGCGCAAGAACCCGACGCCGCCGCCGCAAGGGGAGTGACGGCATGATCGAGAGACTAAGCCCGCCGGGCGTTCCGTCGCCCCGCGGGCCCTACTCACCCGCAGTACGCGCGGGCGACTTCCTGTTCGTCTCGGGCCAGGGGCCGGTGGATGCGGAGGACCGGGTCTCGAAGGGCGACATCCGGCACGAAACGCGGCTGGTGCTGGAGAATATCCGGCGGATTCTGGAGGGCTGCGGGTCGTCGATGGCGGAGGTCGTGAGGTGCACGGTGTACATGACGGACGTGGGCGAATTCGCCGCGATGAACGAAGTCTACGGGGAGTATTTCGGCGAGCAAAAGCCGGCGCGGACCACGGTGCAGGTGGCGCGGCTGCCCTTCGACATTCGCGTGGAGATTGACGCGATCGCTTACCGGCCGCCGGGAGAGGCGCGGGGCGTTCTTTCGAGCTGAGCCGCGCCGCGGTGACGTTGGATTTGCGACCGCGCGAAGATGGCTTGGGCGGCCTCCGTGTCCGGACTGCCCTCAGGTTAGGTTTCGATGGCTGCGGGCCCGGAATGGGGCGAAAGACATTCTGCCGCGAAGCCTGCATTCTGGAGCCGCTTGGCTTACATCGCCAAGCGGCGTGCCCCATCATGCAGGCTATCCGGCAAAAGCGATTGGCGATTCGGTCAGCCGAATGATTACCGCATCTTGCGATAAAGTCCCAGCGCGCCCAGAAGGAACATGCCGAGGATGGACATCCCGCCCGGTTCCGGCACGGAGGAAGTGCTGTTCCCCTGACGCAGTTGGGCTATGGCGAAATCATCCCCCGCGAGGTCGGTAATGTCGATGTAGCTAATCCAGTTTCCAGGCGTGTCGTCCTGCAAAGCGAACAACAACGCGCCGGCGCTACCGTTTGGGTTCAGAGTAATCGTAGCTATCAACGCGCCCGTCTGGTTGTAAAAGGACGCAGCGACTGTTTCCGCCTGAAACATATCCGGTTCGAGTTCAAATCCAGCGGTGTTGTCGGGTGCGGTAAGGGTGAGAGTTAAGGCGGTGCCCCCTTCGGTTAAGAGTACGTTCGGGGTGCAGCTCTCGGTAGCCGGGGGGCAATTCCAAGTTCCCCAACTATCCGGGACGGACGATTCTTCCATTGGGTAGCTGAAGTCGAAAGTGCCGAGGGAAGAGATGTAGTTGCCGGACCCATCTCCACCGCCGTAGTCGGTCGTGGAGGCCAGGTAGACGCCGTCGGTTGGCTGATCGAAGACTGTATACACGTCCCCAGCAAAAGCCGGCAAGCTCAAAAGCAGGGCGCCTAGGACAACAAGTGTGGCGAGCCGCGAGGGCTTCATATCGATACTCCTCCTCTTTGAGTCAAGTGACTAGACCATGCAGCGACCTCCCAGTATCACCTGCAGAATGTCATAAGCGCAAGGCCCAGGAACGCCGATTTAGCACCAGTACCTTAGTCCCAGTACCATAGGTGAATCGAGGCCCCGGGGTTGATCGTGTCTGGTGGGCATTGCCTCTCCCCGAAATCGAAATACGCTCATACACTTAGGCCAGGATTGCCATCTTGCCCGCCTTTGCCCGGTGTGAACTATTCTCCCGAAGGCCTTTTTGGGAGCTGGTTGTTTCATTTTTCCCGTCCCGAATGACTCAGGCGACTCAGGAGGGGCCATCTATGGCTCTTCGGGGTACGGAAAAACCCGGAAATGCCTCATTTCATGCAGTTTCTCATACACGTTCCGTCCACTTGCTTCCTTCGCCCGCTTTGCTTCGCTGCCGCGGCCTACCCGATGGGCAGCGGCAGGGCGACCGCGGCGCTAACGGGGCGGTGGCGGCTCGCGGAAGGGCTGGCCGGAGTCGTAGAGGGCGACTAGGCCCGTTGAGGAACCAGTGCTTATCACGGTCCGGCCTCCCGGTGTTCCACCGTGGGACAAGGCGGATCTGGGAAGCTCGCGGAGATTTCCTCAAGTACCGCAGCGAGCTTGTGCAGTGGCTTGCTCTCGCGGGCGAGACCGTCAAATCCTATTGAGAAGTAGTTCGAGAGGTCCGGTGCTGGGAACCTCCCAAACGACCTGGCGATCCGCCCAGTGTGGTGCCAGAAAGAAGATCGCGTGCAGGCGCACATTCCGGATTGCTTCTTGACCTACGTGCTCTGGAAGATTCTGGCCGCGAGTTGCCGCGAGGCGGGACTGGGCGACGAACCGCGGCAAGTCTTCGAAGCCCTGTCGGAGATCGCGCTGGTCGATGTGGCGCTGCCGGCGAGATCCGGACCAGTGGTCCGCAAGCGTTGTATCAGCCAGCCAACCGAGCGCCTGTGGATCCTGCTCCAGCGGCTTGGCCCGAGGCTGCCCGCCGGGCTGGGAAAAGCGGCGATGTGGTGGAAACTCGCCCATGCCCCCGTTGAAAGCAAAGACTTTATTGATCCAACTGCGGAAGCTGGGTTAGCTTGCGGAGCGCCAGGCTCGCCTCCCGGCCCTCTATAATCAGAGAGAGTGGGCTGCTCCTTCTTTATACAGAACTTCGGGTGCCGGGCCACCCAGGCGGATGGCGCCGCCCTGGAGGCAGAGCTGCTCGGCAATGGTTACTCGGTTGCCCAGCGCCACTTGGCAAGTCTCGTCATTCTCAACACTTGCACGGTTACCGGCGCGGCCGACGACGATGTCCGTCAGACCCTGCGCCGCATCCGCCGGGAGAATCCTTCCGCGCGCATCCTGGTCACCGGCTGTTATGCCCAGCGCGCTCCGGAAGAGGTGGCCGCCCTGCCCGGGGTGGTCTGGGTGGTCGGCAATTCCCACAAGGCGCGCATCCCCGAGCTGCTGGCCGGCGGCGCTCCCTATCACGGCCAGATTCAGGTTGGCGACATCTTCGCCCAGCGGGAATTCCTGGCCGGAGTGGTTGAAGACGCCGCAGGCGACCGCACCCGCCCCAACCTGAAGATCCAGGACGGATGCGGAAACCGGTGTTCCTTCTGCATCATTCCGTCGGTGCGTGGCCGCAGCCGCAGCGCGCGCCCGGACTGGGTGATCGAGCAGGTCCGCCATCTCAGCCCGCGCTATCGCGAGGTGGTGCTCAGCGGCATCAACTTGGGCCGCTGGGGCCGGGACCTGGACGGCGGCCGGCTGCGCCTGGCTGGGATCCTGCGCCGCTTGCTGGCGGAGACCGAGATAGAGCGGCTGCGGCTGAGCTCCGTGGAGCCGATGGACCTTTCGGGAGATCTGCTGGGCCTGATGGCCGCCTCGCCGCGCATCGCCAGGCACGTCCATGCTCCGCTCCAAAGCGGCTCGGATACGGTTCTGCGCCGCATGCGCCGCTGGTACCGGGCGCGCCATTATGAAGACCGCATCCGGCAGGCCCGCGCCGCCATGCCGGAGGCCGCCATCGGCGCCGACGTGATGGTGGGCTTTCCCGGGGAAACGGAGCGGGAGTTCGAGGAGAACCGCGCCTTCATCGCCCGCCTGCCGTTCACCTACCTCCACGTCTTCACCTACTCGGAGCGCCCCGGAACGCCGGCCGCCTGCGCGCCGGACCCGGTCCCCATTCCCGTTCGCAAGCAGCGCAACCGCATCCTGCGCGAACTGGCGGCCGCCAAGAACCTCGAATTCCGCCGCCGCATGCTCTCGATCACGCTCTCGGTAGTCACCCTGGAGCAGCCCGGTATGGCCCTCTCCGATAACTACCTCAAAGTGGAGCTGGCCGCCCCGCGCGCGCCTAACCGCATTTGCGACATACGGATCGGCGGCCTTACCGCGACCGGCCTGAGGGAGCAGGCGCCCTAGGTGGGACATGCTTCAGCTTGTCCTGGGGCAAGCTGAAGCTTACTCCACCAACGGAACTCCGCCCCGCCAGCATTCGTACCTCTAGTTGGAGTAGAATTGCAATCAGCCGGAGGAACACATGGCGCTTCGAGACTTCATCGCCAAGCAGTTCATTGACGTTATCCACTGGACGGAGCCCGAGGAGGGCGTGCTCGCCTACCGTTTCCCTATGCAGGACATGGAGATACGGAACGGGGGCCAGCTCACGGTCCGGGAGTCGCAGGTGGCCGTTTTCATTAACGAAGGGCAGGTAGCCGACGTGTTCGCCCCGGGCCTGTACACGCTGGGCACGCACACGCTACCCGTCCTGACCTACCTCCGGAACTGGGACAAGATGTTCAAGTCGCCCTTCAAGTCCGACGTGTATTTCCTCTCGACGCGGCTGCAAACCAACCAGCGCTGGGGCACGGCCATGCCCATCACCATCCGGGACAAGGAGTTCGGCGCGGTTCGCCTGCGCGCCTTCGGCATTTACTCCTACCGCATCAGCGACGCCAAGGTCTTCTACACCAAGGTGAGCGGCACGCGTGAGGTCTATCGCGTGGCCGACCTGGAGGGCCAGCTCCGCAACACCATCATCGGGCGCATGACCGACACCTTCGCGCAGAGCCAGGTGCCGTTCCTGGACATGGCCGCCAACCAGATCGAGCTGGGCCAGAAGATCGCCGGATTCCTGCAGCCGGTCTTCAACGATCTGGGCCTCTCGCTCGACACGTTCGTGGTGGAGAACCTCTCGCTCCCCGACGAACTTCAGAAGATACTCGACCAGCGCATCAGCATGACCATGGTTGGCGACATGCAGCGCTACACACAGTTCCAGGTGGCGCAAGCCATCCCCGTGGCCGCGGCCAACGAAGGCGGTGGCGGAGTGGCGGGCATCGGCGTGGGCCTGGGCGCGGGTCTCACCATGGCGCAGCAGATGATGCAATCCATGAATCAGCCGCCCGCGGCCCCGCCTCCGGCTGGCGTTCCGACCGCTCCGGTTGCCGCTCCGCCTGCCGCGGGAGGCGCTCCGGCTGCCGCCGGGAGCAAGTTCTGCATGGGATGCGGAAAGCCGATGCCGCGCGCCGCGAAGTTCTGCCCAGAGTGCGGCACGGCTCAGTAAGGAGACGATGAGCGGGCGGGAGTGGGTGGTGGATGCTTACGGCTGCGATGCCGCCTCTCTGGCGGACCTGCCCAAGCTCCGCGCCCTGTTCGCCCGCCTGATTGCGGAGCTGTCTCTCCGCCCCGTAGGCGAGACTGTCTGGCAGCAGTTTCCCTCCACCGGCGGCATCACCGGCCTGTGCCTGCTTGCCGAATCCCATCTGGCCTGCCATACTTTTCCTGAGTACGGTTCTTTGTGCCTAAATCTGTTCTGCTGCAAGCCGCGGCCCGAATGGGACTTTACGGCGCACCTCGAGCGCGAGTTCGCCGCCCGTTCGGTCCGCATCCGCCGGCTGGAGCGGCCTTACCAATCCGATGAGCACAGTCGCGAATTGCCCGAACTGCGGCGCCCCGATCCGCTTCCGCTGGTCTAGCGCCGTCCAGACCGTCTGCGAATTCTGCCGGTCGATCCTGGTGCGCCGCGATCTCAACCTGGAGAAGGTCGGCGTGGTGGCCGACCTGCCCCAAGACAGTTCGCCCATCCAGATCGCCACCGAAGGCGTCTTTCAGAACCGGCCGTTCGTGGTCATTGGCCGCATCCTGTACGAATACGAGCAGGGCGGTTGGAACGAATGGCACGTGGTGTTCAGCGACGGCGCGAGCGGCTGGCTCTCCGACGCCCAGTTGCAGTACGCCGTTTCCTTCCTCGTCCCCATGCAGGGCCTGCCTCCCGCCGAGAGCTTGGCCAACGGCCAGCGGTTCACCTGGAACAACGTGGAATACGAGGTCAGTTGCCTCACCCGCGCGCACTACCGCGGCGTGGAGGGCGAACTGCCCTTCGAATACTGGGACAAGACGGAGGTCCTGTTCGCCGACCTCGGAACCCGCGGCCTGGCCTTCGGCACCCTGGATTACAGCGATCCCGAGCCGCTGCTTTTTCTCGGCGACGCGGTCGAGTTTGACGCGCTCGGCCTCAAGAACCTGCGTCAGTTCGAGGGCTGGTAACCATGAGCGCTCCTCATACGCCCCAAGTCAAAGCCCTCAACTGCCCCAGTTGCGGCGCTCCGCTCACCATCCGCGGCCTGGGGCATTCGCTCACCGTGGTCTGCGAGAACTGTCTCTCGGTGCTGGACGCCAAGGACCCCAATCTACAGGTTCTCCAGAAATTCCAGGCCCAGGAGCGCATCCAGCCGGACATTCCGCTGGGCACTCGCGGCAAATGGCACAACGCCGTCTACGAAGTCATAGGCTTTCAGAGGCGCGGCATCACCGTCGACGGCGTCTTCTACAGTTGGGACGAGTATCTGCTGTTCAACCCCTACCAGGGCTTCCGCTATCTCACCCAGTACCAGGGCCATTGGAACGATGTGGCCGTGCTGCGCTCGCTGCCCGAGGTTTTCGCCGCCGGCGCGCGCCCGGTCGCCAGTTGGGGCGGCGAGAGATTCAGGCACTTCCAGACCGCCGAGGCCGAGACCGTCTACGTGCTCGGCGAATTCCCCTGGCAGGTGCGGGTCGGCGAGAAGGTGACGGCGATGGACTTCGTCTCGCCGCCGCGCATGCTTTCGAGCGAGACCACGCCTGCCGAGACCACCTGGTCGATGGGCGAGTACATCCCCGGCAAGCAGGTCTGGCAAGCCTTCCAGTTGCCCGGCCAGCCTTCCGGCGCTGTCGGCGTGTACGCCAATCAGCCCTCGCCCTTTCACGGCAGCTCCAAGCACATCTGGCGGATGTTCCTGTTCCTGCTGGCCGCGCTCTTCGCGATGGCCATCGTTACCCAGACCCTCGCCGCGCGGCGGCTGGCCTTCCAGGGCAATTACTTTTTCACTTCGAGCAACAAGGAAGAAGCTTCCTTCGTCAGTAAGCAGTTCGAGCTGACCGGAAGGCCCTCCTCCGTTGAGATCTCCATTCGCACCGACCTCAACAACAACTGGGCCTACTTCAATCTGGCGTTGATTAACGCCGTGACGGGCGACTCCTACGACTTCGGCCGCGAGGTCAGCTACTATTACGGCAGCGACAGCGACGGCTCCTGGAGCGAGGGCGGGCGGAACGACACCGCTCTCATTCCCTCCGTGCCCGCCGGCCAGTATTACCTGCGCGTCGAGCCGGAGATGGACGCCAACGCGGCTCCGGTGAATTACTCCATCGAACTGCGCCGCGATGTCCCTGCCGTGAGCTTCTTCTGGATCGCCGCGCTATTGCTGCTCATTCCGCCCATCGTTGGCACATTCCGCTCGGCGGCTTTCGAGAGCCGGCGCTGGAGCGAGAGCGATTACGCACCTTAGAGCGACTGATGAAACATCCCATCTATCTCGGATACGGTTTGCTGATGCTGGCGCTGACCGGCGTTTCCCAATATCGCGGCTGGAGCCTTTCCAGCGTGAACCAGGAAAAGATCCAGGACCCTAAGTCGATCCGCGACAATCCCGGCTCGTACCGCTCGCACTACGGTTATTACTCCCGGCACGTGGGAGGGAAGTAGTCAGAGGTTCGCGCGCAGCATCTGCTCGATCTGGGACTGGCCGACGGCGCCCAGTATGCGCCCAACCACGCGGCCGTCTTTGAACAGCAGCAGCGAGGGCGTGCCGGCGACGCGATAGTTCTTCATCATAGCCCCGTTCTCATCCACGTCAACGGTGCCGACGGTGAGTTTGCCGTCGTACTTGCCGGCGATGGCGTCCACGGTCGGCGCGAATTCCCTGCATGGCCCGCACCAGGAGGCCCAAAATTCAACCAGAACGGGCCCCTTGGCGCCGAGCACGCGGCTGTTGAAATTGGAGTCGCCGAGCGTGAGGATTCCCGCGCCCGACGGCCTGGCCGTTCCGGCGCTGGGCCGCTGCTGCGGAGCTCGATACCCCGGGCCGATCTCAACCCACAGCGGGTGCGGATCGACTCCGTTGGCACGAGCGGTCTTCTCCAGATCGACCAGATCGGCCGAAAGGCTGCCATCCTCTCCGTTCGCGGACCGGAACAGATAATTGCCGCCCACGATGACGGGCGGCCCGTCGCATTCTACGGTTTTGCCGTCCTTCAGAGTGAGCTGCCAGCCCGCGGCGTAACCAGCGGGCAGGCAGATCGCAACCAGCGCCAGGAGCGCGCGCGCAACTCGCATAAGAGCCTCGGTAGGCTATGATAGCGCACGCTGAGGCGCCCGGTCTCAGGCAGTCACTGGCGGGTGAACATCTCTACCAGGACGGCTGGCGCCTTCTCGCGCTACACTAATCCCTTGTCCGTCGTACTGTTTCTTTCGGTCCTTCTGATTGCCGCTTGCGGGCTCGTCTATGAGCTGATCGCCGGGACGCTGGCCTCCTATCTGCTCGGGGACAGCGTGCTCCAGTTCTCGACGATCATTGGCAGCTACCTGTTTGCCATGGGCATTGGAAGCTGGCTCTCGCGCTTCCTGAACCGCGCGCTGGTGGCCCGCTTCGTGGCCATCGAGCTGATGGTGGGCCTGATCGGGGGCTTCTCCTCCGCCATGCTGTTCCTGGGCTTCGCTTACGGCCACGCCTTCCGTTTCGAACTGTACACGCTGGTGATCGCGATCGGCGTCCTGGTGGGCCTCGAGATCCCGCTGCTCATGCGCATCCTCAAGGACCGCTTCCAGTTCCGCGACCTGGTCAGCCACGTTCTCACCTTCGACTACCTGGGCGCGCTGGGCGCCTCGCTGCTGTTCCCGCTGATCCTGGTTCCCAAGCTGGGGCTGGTCCGCTCCGCGATGCTCTTTGGCATCGTCAACGCGGTGGTGGCGCTGTGGTCCACTTTTCTGTTCTCGAGCCAGCTTGTGCGCACCGTCTCCCTGCGTATCGCGAGCGCCGCCGTACTCGTCGCGCTGGGCTGCGGCATGGCGTTCGCCCGGTACATCACCGTGGCCGCCGAGAACAACATCTACGCCGACGAGGTGATCTTCGCCCGCGACACGCACTACCAGCGAATCGTGCTCACCAAGTGGAAGGACGACATACGCCTCTTCCTCAGCTCGCATTTGCAATTCTCCTCGCGCGACGAATACCGCTATCACGAAGCGCTGGTTCACCCCGGCCTGGCCGCCGTCCCCGGCGCGCGCCGCGTGCTGGTGCTGGGCGGGGGCGACGGTTTGGCGGTTCGCGAAATCCTGAAATACGCCTCCGTCCAAAGCATCACGCTGGTCGATCTGGACCCCGAAATGACGCGCCTGTTCTCGACGCATCCGCTGCTCACGCCGCTCAACGGAGGCTCGCTCAAGAATCCGCGCGTCAAGGTGATCAACGCCGACGCCTTCGTCTGGCTGCAACAGGACTCCGGCCTGTTTTACGATTTCGCGGTGGTCGATTTTCCCGATCCCACAAACTATTCGCTCGGCAAGCTCTACACCACCACGTTCTACCGCCTGCTGGCCCGGCACCTGACGCCGCACGCCCTCATGGCCGTGCAGAGCACTTCGCCGCTGTTTGCCCGGCAGACCTACTGGTGTATTGTGGAAACCCTGAAGCAGGCCGGGTTGGAGGTCTATCCCTATCACGCCTACGTGCCGGCGTTCGGCGAATGGGGATTCGTGCTGGCGGGCACGGAGCCCTATCGTCCGCCCGCGAAGCTCCCGCCGGGATTGCGATTCCTGACCCCGCGCACGCTCCCGGAGTTGTTCGAATTCCCCAGCGACATGACCCCGGTCCCGGCGGAGCCGAACCGGCTGAACGACCAGGTGCTGGTCCGTTACTACGATCAGGAATGGAGCGTAATCACCCATTGAAGCCCGATCGCCGCCGCTTCCTCGGCGTGGCCCTGGCCGGCCTGTGGCCGAAGACCGACCGCCCCATCACCGGCAGTTTCGTCAACGAATCCGACCGCACCGGCCACCGCCTTCGCAGCCGCGGCCCATTCGCAACGCCTCCGCGCCGGGAGCGCGTGACCAAGCCGGTGGTGATCGTGGGGGCGGGGATGGCGGGCCTGTCGGCGGCCTGGCGTCTGGACAAGCGCGGCTTCCGCGATTTCGTGCTGCTGGAAATGGAGAAGCAGGCCGGCGGCGTCTCGCGCTGGGGCGAGAACAAGATTACCGCCTTCCCCTGGGGCGCGCACTACGTTCCCGTTCCCGGCCCCAAGTCGCTGCTCATCCGCGAGCTGCTCGAAGACCTGGGCGTGCTCTCGAACGGCAAGTGGGACGAATACCGCCTCTGCTTCTCCCCGCAGGAACGGCTCTACATACACGGCCGCTGGCAGGACGGCATCGAGCCTAACCTGGCCGCCACCCGGCGCGACCACGATCAGTACCGCCGCTTCGAACAGCGCATGCGGGAGTTTCGCGCGAGCGGCGCTTTCACCATACCGCTGGAGCGCGAGGGCCGCGATCCGGAGGGACCTCTGGATCGCATCTCCATGGCCGACTGGCTGCGCCTGGAGGGCTTCGATTCCCCGTACCTCGCCTGGTACGTCAACTACGCCTGCCGCGACGACTATGGCGCCACATCCTCGGTCGCCTCCGCCTGGGCCGGCATCCACTACTTCGCCGCGCGCGAGCCGGACGAAAAAGGGCCGCTGGTCTGGCCCGAGGGCAACGGCTGGATTGTCCGCCGCCTCGAGAAGCGCCTGGCCGGCTACCTGCGCACCGGGTCCATGGTCTGCCGCATCGTTCCCGAGGGCGGTCGCCTGAGGGTCCTGACCGAGACCGTCGAGTACGTGGCCGAGTGCGTCATCTTCGCCGCGCCCACGTTCCTGGCGCCCTATCTGCTCGAAAACGCGCCGCCGGTTTCGCGCTTCGAGTATTCGCCCTGGCTCACCGCCAACCTGGTCGTCGAGCGGCCTCCGCGCGAGCCTGGGATCGAGCAGGCATGGGACAACGTGGTCTTCGACTCCCCCACGCTGGGCTACGTCGTGGCTACCCATCAATCGCTGCGCACCTACCAGGAGCAAAACGTCTGGACCTTCTACTGGGCGCTCTCGGACGGCCCCGCCGCGCGCAACCGCAAGTTTCTGCTTTCCACCGATTGGAACTTTTGGAAGGAAGCCATCCTCAACGACCTCGCCCGCGCCCACCGCGACATCCGCCAGTGCGTTTCCCACATCGACATCATGCGCCTGGGGCATGCCATGGTGCGCCCCACGGTGGGTTTTCTTTCGAGCGAGGAACGCCGGCGCGTCGCGCACCTAAACGGTCCGCTGCTGTTCGCCCATTCCGACCTCAGCGGCTTCTCGATCATTGAAGAGGCGCAGTATCGCGGCGTCACCGCGGCCGATCGAGCTCTGGCGCGCCTGGGCGGGTCCCGATGAAGCACGTTCTCATCGCCCTGCTGGCGGCCATCGCCGCTTTCCTGCTCGCGCCGCTGCTGCTTCACGAGCGTTCCCTGCCTCCGGTCCGCGCCGGCTCTCTGGCGGCCCGCTTTCCTGTGCAGACCAAGGCCTTCCAGCAGCCCGCCGCCGAGGACCTGCGCTGGCACGAGAAGCGCGGCCATGCTTTCTCCCTTAAGGACCGCGACGAATCCGATCCCACCGCCGACCCGCTCTGGCAGCGCATCCTGGCGGGCCGCCCCAAGCCGCGCCCCTTTCCCGGCGGCTGCCTGGATTGCCACGCGTCGGACGGCACGACCACGGCGCCCTATTGGGACGCGCGCGCCCACCTCGACCGCTCCATTGGCTGCCCCGATTGTCACGATCCCGAGACCGCCGTCCTGCGCCTCACCCGTCCGGGCCTGCCGCCCGGCGCCTCCACTCAGGAAATGCGGACGCTGGTCTGCGCGCAGTGTCACCGCGACTACTATCTGGCCCCCGGCACACGCTTTCCCACGGGCCGCACCGTCGAGGAGATCGAAGCGTTCTTCGTGGCCAGCGGCTTCCGCGATTGGGAGCACGCCGAGACCGGGGCCGCGGTCCTGATCCCCAAGCATCCGCAGTTCGAGATGCACAGCCAGGGCGTTCACGCGCGCAGCGGGGTGGCCTGCGCCGATTGCCACATGCCGTTCCAGCGCCAGGGCGCGCTGCGCATCACCGCCCACAATGCCCGCAGCCCGCTCCTGGACCTCGAACGCGCCTGCCTGCCCTGCCACCGCTCTACGCCTCAGGAGATGAAGGCTCGCGTTCAGGCTATCCAACAGCGCACCGATGCTTTGCTCGCCCGCGCCCAGATCGCGCTCGTCGCGCTCCTGGACGACATACACTCGGCTGGCGCCGTTCCGCCCTCGGTGCTGACCCTTCAGACCAAAGCCCAGTGGCGGGTCACTTTCGTCGCCGCCGACAAATCCCGCGGCTTCCATGCTCCCCAGGAAGCCGCCCGCATCCTGGCCGAAGCCATCGACTACGCCCGCCAGGGGCAGGTCGCCATCGCCCGCGCTCGAGCTCGCTAGCTCACTTGTCAAGCGGCGACGTTCTCGGACAACGTCATGACAGGTAAGGAACTGGGGGTGGGGCCGGCGATTCGGCACCATGGTTGAACCTCGGCCGCCGGCAAGTAAACCGGCCATTTGACTGGCGCCGCTGAAGCCCGTTGTCAAGCGTGGTTCCAGGTGGCGTGGTCATGTCGGTGGCGACGTTGCCACTCGGCCCCCGAGTGGACGATTCCGTTTGGGAGACTGCCCTTCTTTCACGACCTGGGCTGACGGCTCAGGGAATGCTGGAGGGAAAGTATGGCCAAGAAGAGGAAACAGAGCAGTCGGGGGCAGATGACGCCCCCCGTGTTGCAGGCGGACGCGGCGGGAATCGACATCGGGGCTACGGAGATCTATGTCGCCGCGCCACCCGATCGGGACACCGAGCCCGTCCGCTGTTTTGAATCGTTCACCCCCGACCTCATGGCGCTGGCCGATTGGCTGCCAGCCTGCCACATCCGCACCGTCGCGATGGAGTCGACCGGCGTGTTTTGGATTCCGTTGTTTCAGATCCTGGAGGATCGCGGTTTCGAGGTGTGCCTGGTCAACGCCCGGCACGCGAAGAATGTGCCGGGCAGGAAGACGGACGTCCTGGATTGCCAGTGGCTCCAGTATCTCCATTCGGTCGGATGACTGCACGCCTCCTTTCGGCCCCGGCAGGCCGTGCGTGCGCTGCGAGCGTTGCTGCGGCACGGGAGACAGCCTGGTCCAGACGAGCAGCCGGCACATGCTGAATGTGCAGTTGCACCAGGTCGTCGGCGATGTCACCGGCGCTACCGGCTTAGCCATTCCGGACGCGATCCTGGGCGGGGAGCGCGACCCGGAAGCCTTGGCAAAGCTCGGGGACCGCCACATCAAGGCCTCTGCCGAAACGGTTGCCAAATCGCTGGCCGGCGACTATCGGCCGGAGCACCTGTTCACGCTGAAAAAGTCCCTGGCCGCCTATCGCTACTGCCAACCGCTCATCCAGGACTGCGACGGCGAGATCGAGCGACAACTGGAGGAGTTCGAGTCGAAGGCGGACCCTCCGCGTCTGCGGCCGCCCCGGAAGTCGAGCGCACGACGACAGGCCCAGGAGAACCTGGCGCACGAACACGGGCGCATCCTGGGAGTGGACTTGACGGCTGTCGCGGAAATCGGCTCGCCGGCCGTTCAGGTTCCGCTGGCGGAAATCGGTCCGGACTGGTCGAAGTTCCGCAGTGGGTCCGCGCTTGCCTCCTGGTTGGGGCTGTGTCCCCACAACGCGATCGGCGGCGGGCAGGTGCTGTCGAGCCGGACGCGGAAGGTCAACAATCGCGCCGCCAGCGGTCTTCGTCTCGGCGCCCAAGCTCTTCATCAAAGTCAATCGTACCTGGGCGAATACTACCGCCGGATGCGCGCCAAACCCGGAGCCCCCAAGGCCATCGTTGGCACCGCCCACAAACTGGCCAGAATCCTGTACCACCCGATCGCGACGCGGCAGAACTACGAGGAGAGCGTCTTTGCCGCGATTCCCGACCAGCTTGTCGATCTGAGCCACCAGCGCTTCGGGCAGGGCTTGTGGTAGCCTCAAATCACGGAGGGGAAAGATGCACGTTGGATCCTTGTCGAAACACTTCCTGGCCGCCGGCGCAGTCTGGCTCGGCCTCGCCTATGGCTTTGCACCCCGGTGCTTTGGGCAGTCCAGCCCCGGCGCCCCAGAAATGCTCGAAATCACCATCTACAAGATCAAGCCGGACATGGTCGCGGAATGGGAGAGCCTCGTGAAGGGCGCTCTGCCCGCGCTGAAGAAAGCCGGAGTGCCCATGGTCAGCTTTTGGCACACTGCCATGTTCGGCGCAGACGAATGGGTGGCCGCGGTCCCCATCGAGAAGTTCGCCCAGTTCGATGGCCCCAGTCCTTTCGTCCGCGGTCTGGGAGAGGCCGGAGCGATCCGGCTGCACGCCATGGCCGTCAAATGCTTTGCGGAACAGCCGCGCACCTACGCCATGCGCGCTCGCATGGACCTCGGCATCGAGGGGCCGATGACCGCCCCGCCCGCGATCGCCGTCCTCACCACGGCTCATGTCGCTTACGGGAAAGGGCCGGAATTCGAAGCCTTCTTGAAGAACGACGTGGCGCCGGCCCTGAAGAAAGCCGGCATTACTCAGTACTGGGTCCATCAGACGGTTCTGGGCGGCGACGTCAACGAGTGGAATTCCCTCACGCTGTACAAGAACTTCGCCGATTTGGACGGTCCTCCGCCCCTGGTGAAAGCGCTCGGCCAGGAAGGCGCGGACCGCCTGGCCGCCAAGGGCGCCGGGATTGTTCTCTCGCTCGAACGGATGGTTCTCCGCTACCGCGCCGACCTGAGCTACCAGGATATGCCTCCCCAGTAGACCTCGCGGGGGCGCGGCTGTGCGGCCGCGCCCCCGCCTGCGATACACTCGCAAGAAGTACATGTCCGGCGTCATCGATTACGTACACGGCTATTCCGAGCGCGAGGCGGAGCGGCTTCGCGATCAGGCCGACACGGTCCGCGACCTGCTGCATCGCGACACCCGGTATCCGGCCGGCTGCGAAGTGCTCGAGGCCGGCTGCGGCGTCGGCGCGCAGACCGTCACGCTGGCCCGCTCCAGCCCCGCGGCGCGCTTCCTGTCGGTGGATCTCTCGCCGGATTCTCTCGCCCAGGCCGAGGCCATGGCCCGTCGCGAAGGGCTCGCGAATGTCCGTTTCCAGCAGGCCGACCTCTTCCATCTGCCTTTGGCCACCGGGCGTTTCGACCACATCTTCGTCTGCTACGTGCTCGAGCATCTGGCCGATCCGCTGGGCGCCCTGGCCGCTCTCTCCCGTGTGCTCGCCACCGGCGGCTCCATCACCGTGATCGAGGGCGACCACGGCTCCGCCTACTTCCATCCCCAGACCGAGCTGGCCGTGCGCGCCTGGAACTGCCTGATCCAGGTTCAGGCCGCGCTAGGCGCCAACTCGCTGATCGGCCGCCAGCTCTATCCGCTGCTCTCGCAAGCGGGCTTCCGCGAGGTGAGGGTTTCGCCGCGCGTGATCTACTGCGACCTGAGCTGTCCCGCCTACCGCGACGGTTTCGCGGGCAAGACCATCGCGCCCATGGTGGAGGGCGTCGAGCGGCAGGCGCTCGAGATGGGCCTCATGACCCCCACCGAATGGCGCCAGGGCGTGGCCGACCTCTACCGTATCGCCGCGTGTCCCGAGGGCGTCTTCAACTACACCTTCTTCAAAGCCGTCGCCATCAAGTAGGCGGCTGGTATAATCAAGGGTATCCGAAGCTCAATTATGGAGCCGAATCTCAATCGGGAGCGCCGGCAGGCGCACGCGTTGCTCGACATGCTCCCGGCCGGGAAATTGATCGCCGTGCGGAGTTTGCTCGAAGCCATGGTGGAGCCGTTGGCGAACTCGCTAGACCTGGTCGCGACCGAAGAAGAGGAGCTTACGCCGGAAACGGCCGCAGCGCTGGACCGAGCCCGCGCCTCTCTCGCCCGCGGCGAGGGCATCTCGCACGAAGAAGTCCGGCGCGAGTTCGGGCTGAAGCAGTGAGCGAGGACGCCTCTCCCGGGCGAATCGCCGTCGTCTGGTCTCCGGAAGCCCGCGCCGGCCTGCGCGCCATCGAGCGGGAAGCCGCCATGCAGATTCTCCACTGCATCGATCGCTACATGGCCAGCCGCACCGGCGACGTGAAGAGACTCAGGCCGCCGCGCACCGGCTTCCGTCTGCGCTGCGGCGACTACCGGGTTTTCTTCGATCTGAAGGGTGAGAACACCATCGAGATCTCCGGCGTCAGACACCGCCGCGAGGCGTACCGCTGAGGAATGGGCAGGTTGCCATGTGGGAACTTCAGTCATCCTGCCTGCCCCGGGTTTCGGGGCGTACGGATCTGTGCCGGGGGGGCTATCAACTGCTGCGGGCTTACGCGATGAGCTCCTCTCCCGCAATTCTGAGGCGGTACGATTCGTAATGCGGCTGTTTCCAGACACGCAGAGTGTCTCCGTTGGAAAAAGTCAAGTGCAGATCACCGCTCGCGTCGAGACTCGCGGAAGTGACGGAGCACGTCAGAAGTCTCATTAGGCTGGACTTCGCGACCGGAAACGTTGTCCGGCGTCCTCTGCCCGTCGTGTTGTGACCATGCTCGAATTCGGATTCCACCGTCAGAAGGATGCCAGCCTCGAGGTGGATGTACACCCCGAATTGGGCAAAGCACACCATTTCTATGTTTTTGCCGACCAGTACGCTGACTTGCTCAGTCTTCATCATTCTCCTTTCACGGCTGAGGTACATGAGTTTACCATTGAGGGCCGGGCTTCATTGTTGACGGATCGATGGCCTCGCCATCCGCCATTCGGCATTGGCGTCCCAAGGCGCCAGTGCCCACTCGGTTAGTCCGAAATGGCCGGCATCAGTCTTACTCTCCACCCAGGAGGAACGCTCTTGGGCGGAGCCTGAGGAGGATTCTTGGTAGGCCGGGAGCTCGGGGATACTTAGGGCTACCACTACCCCTTCGGTCCCCGCGAGCGCTCCTGGGCTGCCCAGCCCCATCATACCCGCGGCGGGCGGGGCGGCGGGCGGCCGCTTGCTATAATCGGCACTGATGAAACTCAAACTCGCAGTTGTCGCCCTGCTCTTGGGGACCTCCGTCGCGCTGGCCCAGGATGCCGGCAAGACCGCCAAAATCGAGGAGATGCTACGCCTCACCAAGACCGACCAGATGATGCAGCAAGCCATGGGTCAGATGAACGCCATGAGCTTGCAGCAGCTCCAGAAGAACCTGCCGCCGGAGGCCAAAGCCAAGGCCGCGGAAATGCAGCAGAAGATCTTCGACCTGGTCAGCGCGAAGATGAGCTGGGAGAAGTTCAAGCCGGCCATTGTCCAGATCTACGGCGAAGTCTACACCGACGAGGAACTGGATGGCATCCTGGCCTTCTACCGCTCTCCCGCGGGCCGAGCCATGATCGAGAAGATGCCCCAGCTGATGTCCAGAACCATGGCCGCCGTCCAGAAGATGACAGCCGACATGCAGCCCGACATCGAGAAGATGGTCAAGGAGTCCGAGGCTGCGGACAAGAAGTAGCTAACTGCACCCGCTGGTGCCCCCGCAGTTGACGCACTTGAAGCAACTGCCGTTGGGGGTCATGATGGAGCCGCACTCCGAGCACAGCGGGGCGTCGTCGGAGACCGGGGCGAAGGGCAGGCTGGGCTGCGGATCGGGCTCGGTGGGCCGCAGCTTGGACGTATCGCCGGCTTCGGTGACGGCGTACTCGGGCCCCAGGAAGCGCGCCCCGATCCAGCGGAAGATATAATCCAGCAGCGACTTGGCGTAGGGAATCTGGGAGTTGCCAGTCCAGCCGCCCGGCTCGAACCGCACGTGGCTGAACTTGTCCACCAGGAACTTGAGCGGCACGCCGTACTGCAAGGCGAAGCTGATCGCGGTGGCGAAGCCGTCCATCAGGCCGGAGATGGTGGAGCCCTCCTTGGCCATGGTGATGAACAACTCGCCGGGAGTACCGTCCTCGTAGAGGCCGACCGTGACGTAGCCTTCGTGGCCGGCGATGGAGAACTTGTGGGTCACCGAGGCCCGCTCGTCGGGCAGCTTGCGCCGGACTGGGCGATAGACGATCTTTTCGGTCGGCGCCGGCGCCGCGGCCCGCTTCTCGGCCTTGGATTCGCTCGAGCTCACCGGCTGCACCCGCTTCGAGCCGTCGCGGTAGATGGCCACCGCCTTCAGCCCCAGCCGCCAGCTCTCGAGATAGGCGTTCTGGATGTCCTCGACCGTCGAGTCCTCGGGCATATTGATGGTCTTGGAAATCGCGCCGGAGATGAACGGCTGCACGGCCGCCATCATGCGGATGTGGCCCATGTGCTGGATGGAGCGCGCTCCGTTCTGCGGGCGCAGGCTGCAATCGAAGACCGGCAGGTGCTCGGGCTTGAGCCCCGGAGCGCCTTCGATGGTTCCCGTTGCGTCGATGTGGCTGACGATCTGCTCGACCTGCGCGGGGGTGTAGCCCAGCCGGATCAGCGCCTGCGGCACGGTGTTGTTGACGATCTTGATCGCGCCGCCGCCCACCAGCTTCTTGTACTTCACCAGCGCCAGGTCCGGCTCAATGCCGGTGGTGTCGCAG
>JBKQQG010000108.1:0-3322 GCA_052144455.1 Bryobacteraceae bacterium | reverse complement strand
CGACAAGCACAACGAGAAGCCCAAACCATTCGTTTGGACAGCCAAGGCAGCCGACATCCTGGAGAAGGTCAAGCGCGCCCGCGCCGTGCTGAATAATGATTAATCTGCTCGCCGCAGACCACTAGCTGTTGCACTGTGCTCGGGTCGCCCCTGCCGGGCTATAACTTTTCCGGCAGCGTTTTCACTACGGATCCATCGGATACCGACCCCGAAGTGGTTCTCGCGTATTCGGACGGTAGCGGCGATCTGATCGTTTTCGCGATGATGGAGCCCAATTCGTTCTGGGCCACGCTTGGACCTCAGAACTTTGCCTCTGCGGACCCGCCAACCGTCGCTTCCCCGGGAGCTGGTTGGGAATACCTCCCAGGCCTCGATCCTGGATGCCTGAATTGCTCGGTGAATACGAGCGCCACCCCGGAGCCCGGCGCTTTCGGGCTGCTCGCGAGCTCGCTCGGCGGCCTGATTCTCATGCTGCGCCGCCGCAAATAAGCGGCGTCTCACCCAGCCAGTGGCCGCCCCCGCGATCCGTCCCTCGACTCCCTGGATTCGCGGGCGCAACCGTCTACTCCCAGCGCAACGTTTCGGTCGGATTCAGGCGGGCGGCGCGGCTGGCGGGCAGCAGTGGGAAGATCGGGCAACGGACCAGTATTCGAGCGCACCGGCCGGTCGCAACGCGTTAATCGGACCAGAAAACCGGGCCGGGAACCAATTCAAGGAGTCCTGGCGCAACGGAGGCCAATGGCGAAGGCTCGGGGACTCCACGCGTCAATCTGCTTGAGGTGCCAACGGCAGGAGCACGTCAACAGCTCGGGAGTCGGGGCCCAAATCGAGCCGCCGCGGACCACCCGGTAGCCGCCGGAAGGCGGCCCCTGGGGATCCACCTGCGGTTCTGCCGAATGCGGGCCAAGCCGATCCTGGACCCACTCCCACACGTTTCCCCGCATATCGTACAACCCCCAGGCATTGGGCTTCTTTTGGCCGACGGGGTGGGTCTTGTTTCCGGCGTTCCCCTTCCACCAGGCCACGTCGTCCGGGTCGGCGGCCACGTCCGGTTCCTGCCCGCCCGCCCGGCAGGCATACTCCCACTCTGCCTCCGTCGGCAACCGGTAGCGGCTGTCGTGCTCCTTCCGATTCAGCCGCTTCAGGAATTCCTGTGCCCAGTCCCATGGAACTTCCTCCATCGGCCGGTCGTTTCTCGGGGCGTTCATATTCACCGCCCTCCATTGGGCCTGCGTCACCTCGGTCGTCTGGAGGTAGTAGCTCTTGCTCAGTGTCACGTCGTGGACCGGCACGTTTGACCCCAGGGCCAAACGACTTCTGGGTGATGTCCACCGTTCCCCCCATCCGGAACGAGCCCGGATCGATGAGGACGAACTTCATGCCCACCGAATTCGTGAACTCCCGTGGCGCCTGCGGACCCTGTTGACCAACCAGCGCCACCACCATCGCCACCCATGCCACCGTAAGCAGGACAATTCTCTTGCGCATGTCGCCTCCCTCAACCAGCCGCTCGCGCGGCCTTCGTTCACTTCCGCTGCGCCTCTCCGGCGCCAAGTGGAGAGCGCTATTCGGCCGCATTTCTCTGCCTGCCCTCGCGGCCGAGATCAGCATATCACAAGGGGCGCGTTTTCGAGCGGCCGAGACTCACCGCGCAAACGCCGGTCCCCTGCTAGCCGCTTCTACTCCCAGCGCAGCGCTTCGGTGGGATTCAGGCGGGCGGCGCGGCTGGCGGGCAGCAGTCCGAAGATCAGGCCGACCAAAGCCGAGACCGCGAAGGCGATGGCGATCGAGAGCGCCGAAATCGGGATATTGAGGCCGTCCACCAGCACACGGACGGTCACCGGGAGGGCCACTCCCAAAAGAATCCCGGCGCCTCCGCCCACCACGCTGATCAGCACCGCTTCCAGCAGGAACTGCTGGAGAATGTCGCGCCGCGCCGCGCCCACCGCCATCCGCACGCCGATCTCGCGCGTGCGCTCCGTCACCGTGACCAGCATGATGTTCATGATTCCGATTCCGGAGATCACCAGCGCGATGGCCGAGACCACGATCAGCACCAGCGTCATCACCAGCGCGATTTTCTCCGCGGCGTCCAGGATCGCGGTGAGGTTCTCCACCAGGTAGCGGGCGCCGTTCCGGTGGCGGCTCTCCAGGATCTGGCGCACGTCGGCGGTGAGGGCCGGCACGTCGGCGGCGCGCCGGGCTTGCACGTACATCGGATCGATCCGCTCCACCGGCACGAAATAGCTCATCACCGTGACCGGGATCAGGATGCTCTCGCCCGACAATTCGGAGAGCCCGAAGCTCGACACTTTCTCCTTGAACGCGCCGATCACGGTGAACTGCAAATCGTGGATCTTGATGCGCTGCCCGGCCGCCTCCCGCTCGCTCCCGAATAGGCGCTTGGCCAGCTTCCCGGTCACTAGCGCCACCTTCTGCCGCAACGTCACGTCGCTCGAGTCGAAGAAGCGCCCGGACAGGATCACCAGGTTGCGAACCTTGGGATAATCCTCGTCGGAGCCGTTCACCTGGATGTCCCGCTCCCGGCCGTTGATCACGATACTGGTGAAGGTCTGAATGACGCCAGTCGCGGCGACGATCCGGTCGTCGAGCTGGCGGCGCACGGCCTCGATGTCGGCGATCTTCACGTAGTCGGCGGCCACCTGCGGGGTAGCCGGCTGGTTGCCCACTTCGAGGTAGGCCCAAACCATGTTGGATCCGACGCCCTGGATCTGCTCCAGAACGTAGTCGCGGCTGGTGAGCGAGATGGTAACCACCCAGATCACCGACGCGTTGCCGATCACCAGCCCCAGGGCGGTCAGGAAGGTGCGGAATCGATTGGCTCTCAGGGCATTCAGGCTGAAGGACAGCGCTTCGGTGAGGAACATGCTCTCAGACTAGTATGGCGCAGTGCGGGCTTCTTCAACTGCGGGAAGCCGCCTTCAGCAGCCGCTCGGCCTGGCTGCGCGGGGGATCGTCCGGCGTCAGCGGGGCTTCCAGATAGCGCTTCAGCAGTTGCCGGGCGGTCTCCAGATTCCGGCCCGCGTGGATGTAGGCGCTGGCCCGCTCGAAGAGCAGTTGGGGGGAATTGGGATCCATCTTCTCCGCCCGCTGGAAAGCTTCCTCGCTTTCCTGAAAGCGGCCGGCCTTGGCCAGGAACCGGGCCAGGTCGATGACCCGTCCGACCTGGCGCGGGGCTAAGTCCGCCGCGCGTCGGAAATGCTGCTCGGCGGTCTGGTACTCCTTTCGTTTCTCCGCCAGCCGGGCCTGCTCCCAGTGGTACTCCGCGGGATTGATCTCGCCCATCCGTTTGGCGAGAGCG
>JBKQQG010000107.1:0-35076 GCA_052144455.1 Bryobacteraceae bacterium | reverse complement strand
CCGCGGATACAAGAACCTTCGTTACCTGCTGCTGAAGGCGCAACGCATGGCCGCGACCAAGACCGAATTCGTCGTCTTGCAGAAAGCCGCGTAAAATGGGCCTCCCGTCAAATTGTTGTGCAGAGCCCTTTTTGGATTCGACGGGAGATCTCGATGTTCAGGGGAGCCTTGCGGCTCCCCTCCTTCGTCTGTGGCGCAGTCTACTTGCGGCTCGAGTACTTGTTTAGCGTGGCGAGGAAGTCCGCGGCCGAGGCGGGCGGCGGCACGTTGGTTTCGACGATCTCTTTGTTTTGCAGCGTCCTGCCGTATAGGGCCTTGTTCGTGTCCAAATCCTGGCGCAGAGTGGCGCCGGAGAGCGACAACCCCGCGAAGACGCCGCGCGACCGGCTGTAAGTGAGGATCTCGGCCGTCATGTAAGCGTCGGTCTCGGCAGTGGCGCTGCGGCCAACCGGACCGGCGGCCACCGATGCGTCCCCACCCAGGGTAAACTTGCTGGAGAGCAGCCGGTCGGCGCCACGCTTGTTCATCACCAGCATGAGCACGTCGGTCTCCGAGCCGCCGATCTGAAAGCCGAAGCTGCCGCCCTCCACGCGCACGCCGGCCGGGCCGCTCCAACCCCCGCCGGGCCTGCGGCAGGTGAAGAAGCCGCGACCGAACTTGGCGCCGACGATAAACGCGCCCTTCTTGACGCCGGGGATCGTCACCACACACTCGGCCTTATCCAGCAGCGGCTGGGGAACGCCCTTGTCGGGGGCCTGCAGGATCTCCTGCAACATCTCAGTCGCCCGATTCAATCGTTGGACGTCGGAATCGTCGGCGCCGTAGAGCAAGGCCACGCTCGCCGCCAGAACCACGGGAAATGCTAATCTCATCTTCGCCTCCTCCTTCTCCAGGTTTACCACAAGCCGCCGTGGGTTTGGCTGCACGGGTTATGGGCGCGGACTTCGGTACAATGCGAGCGATGGCCGGCGAACGGACGACGGAAGACGGAGTGGTCGCGGTGCTGGCCGAGAAGCCATCGGTGGCGCGGGACATCGCGCGGGTGCTGGGCGCGGGCAAGCAGGGGCCGGGCTATCTGCACGGCAACGGGTACATCGTGACTTGGGCGATCGGGCACCTGGTCAGCCTGGCGCAGCCGCACGAAATCCGGCCGGAGTGGCGGCACTGGCGGCGCGACCTGCTGCCCATGCTGCCGCGGGAATGGCCGCTGGTGGTCTACGAGAAGACCGAGGACCAATTCCAAGTGGTCAAGAAAGTCCTGAACTCGGCTAAGGTCGCGTGCGTGGTGTGCGCCACCGACGCGGGCCGGGAAGGCGAACTGATTTTTCGCTACATCTACGAGGCGGCCGGATGCGCCAAACCGTTCCGCCGTCTGTGGATCTCGTCGCTGACGCCGGAGGCCATTCGGAAAGGTTTCCAGAATCTGCGCGAGGGCCGTGAATACGACGCGCTGGCGGATGCCGCGCGGGGCCGGAGCCGGGCGGATTGGCTGGTGGGGATGAACCTCTCGCGCGCCTACACGCTGGCGCTGGGAGACGAATTGTCGGTCGGCCGGGTGCAGACGCCCACGCTGGCTATGGTGGTGGAGCGCGAGCTGGCCATCCGCGCCTTCGTCCCCGAAGATTATCTCGAAGTTGTCGCCAGGTTCTCGCCGCGCCCCGGCGCGACTTACGACGGGACTTGGTTTGTGGA
The DNA here is from genome assembly GCA_052144455.1 of Bryobacteraceae bacterium. Taxonomy (GTDB): domain Bacteria; phylum Acidobacteriota; class Terriglobia; order Bryobacterales; family Bryobacteraceae; genus Fen-330. The sequence continues at coordinate 33,384 of JBKQQG010000107.1, read as the reverse complement.
GGCGGGCGCGGCCCGGCAGACCCGCCTGCCGAAGGACGGCGAGGAGGCGGCCCGAATCGTCGCGCGGGCGGCCAGCGGCGAAGCGCGCATCGAGAACCTGGAATCCGAAACCGAACGCATGCCGCCGCCGCTGCTCTACGATCTGACCGAACTGCAGCGGCACGCCAACCGGCTGTTCGGCTTCAGCGCGCAGAAGACGCTGGACCTGGCGCAGGCGCTCTACGAGCGGCACAAGCTGCTGAGCTATCCGCGCACGGACAGCCGCCATCTGTCGAAAGATGTCGCCGCCACGCTGGGCGCGGTGGTGCGGTCGATCGCGGCGCCATACCAGGATCTGCTGGCTCCCGAAACCGGCGAGCGGCCGCTGGGGCGCCGCTTCGTCGACGACGCGAAGGTTACCGATCATCACGCCATCATCCCGACCACGACGCCGTCCGAGCGCGCTTCGCTTCAGCCGTCCGAGCGCAGGATTTACGATCTGGTGTGCCGCCGTCTGCTGGCCGCCTGGCACGCGGATCACCTCTGGAGCGTCACCACCGTAATCACCGCGATTGCGAACCCCGGCGCGCTGGACCGCTATTACTCCAGCGGCACGGCGATCCAGCAAGAGGGCTGGAAGGCCCTGGACCTGAAGAGAGCGGCGCGCGCCGACGATGAATCGGCGGAACCCACGCTGCCGCCGGGACTGGAAGTGGGGCAGCCGCAGAGCGTGGTCGAGGTCAAGCCGGTCGGCAAGCGGACCCGCCCTCCCAAGCGGTTTACCGACGCGACGCTGCTGACGGCGATGGAGACCGCGGGCAAGACGCTCGAAGAGAAGGAACTATCGGAGGCAATGAAGGATACCGGGCTGGGCACGCCGGCGACGCGCGCGGCGATCATCGAGGTGCTGCTCAAGCGCGGCTACACCCTGCGCCAGGGCAAGAGCCTGGAAGCGACCGAGAAGGGCATACAGCTCATCGAGGTGGTCCATGCGGAGGTGAAGAGCCCGGCCATGACCGGCCAATGGGAGGCGCGGCTGCATCGCATCCAGCGGGGCACGGCGCAGTTGCAGCCGTTCCTGGAGGGAATCGAAGACTACGTGCGGGAAGTGGTGGGGAAAGTTGGAACGCTGCCGCCGCCCGGCGGCGGTCGCGGCCCGGTGCAGGAGCCTCGCGCGGAACCGGCGACTTCCGAGCCGCTACCGCCGGCCGGTGGCGACGTGGCGGAAGTCCTGCACACGCGGTTTGGGTTTCCGTCGTTCCTCCCCAACCAGGAAGAGGTGTGCCGGGCGGCGATCACGGGGCGGGACGTGCTGCTGGTCATGCCGACCGGGTCTGGAAAGTCGCTGTGCTATCAGTTGCCCGGCATCGTGCGTGGCGGGACGACGCTGGTGGTCAGCCCGCTCATCGCATTGATGGAGGACCAGATCGCGAAACTCAAGGCGCGCGGCTTTCGCGCCGAGCGAATCCACTCCGGGCGCGACCGGGCGGCTTCCCGCGAGGCCGCTATCGCGTATCTGAAGGGCGGCCTGGATTACCTGTTCATCGCTCCCGAACGGCTGCGCGTGCCCGGGTTTCCCGAGATGCTCGGCAAGCGGAAGCCAACCCTGGTGGCCATCGACGAGGCGCACTGCATTTCGGAGTGGGGGCACGATTTCCGGCCGGACTACCGCATGTTGGGCCAATACCTGCCGCTGCTACGCCCGGCCCCGGTGGTGGCGCTGACCGCGACGGCCACGCCGGTGGTGCAGGACGATATCGTCGAGCAACTGGGCCTGAGCGGGGCGATGCGGGCGATCCACGGTTTTCGCCGCTCGAGCATCGCGATCGAGGTGGTCGAGGCGCCTCCGTCGGCGCGGGCCGCGTTGGCGCACGGATTGCTGCTCGATCCGAGCCGGCGGCCCGCCATCGTCTACACGCCCACGCGGAAGGAGGCGGCGACGCTGGCTCGCGAACTCGATCGCGATTTCCCGGCGGCCGCATATCACGCGGGTATGGAGGCCAGCGCGCGCGACGACGTGCAGGCCCGCTTCCTGGACGGCCGACTGGAAGTGATCGTCGCCACCATCGCCTTCGGCATGGGGATCGACAAACCGGATGTCCGCACGGTGATCCATACGGCGCTGCCGGGCAGCGTCGAGGCGTATTACCAGGAGATTGGGCGCGCGGGCCGGGACGGGGCGCCCTCGCGCGCCATCCTGATGCACTCCTACGCCGACCGGCACAAGCACGATTACTTCTTCGAGCGCGACTATCCGGACGTCAAGGTGCTGGAGGGCATCTACGCGAGGCTCGGCGAGCAGCCGGTCGGGCGCGAAGAACTGGAACGGCGCGGCCGGCTGGATGCCGAGGTGTTCGAGAAGGCGCTCGAAAAACTGTGGATCCACGGCGGGGCCGTGGTGGACTTCGCCGAGAACGTCAGCCGGGGCAGCGCCGGCTGGCGGGAATCCTATATCGCGCAGGGCGAGCGCAAGCGGGCGCACTTGGAACAGATGTTGCGCTACGCCGATTCGCATCAGTGCCGGATGGCCGCGCTGGTGGGACACTTCGGCGACCGGGCCGGCGCGCAGGTGCGCTGCGGGATCTGCGATTTCTGCGCTCCCGGCGATTGCCTCGCGCAGACCGAGCGGGCGCTCAACGAGCGGGAACGCACGGCGTTCGAACGGATCGCCGCCGAGCTGAAGCGCCGCGGCGAAAGGGCGACCGGGCGCCTCTACAGCGAACTGTTCGCGGACCAATCCATCGACCGCGACACCTTCGAACAGCTTCTGGGCGGGATGGCGCGCGCGGGCCTGGTGGAACTTGTCGAGAGCTGGTTTGAGAAGGACGGGAAGCGCGTCCCCTACACCAGAGCGCGGCCCACTCCCAGCGCCCGGGCGCTCGAAGAATTGCCCGAGATCTCGATCCGGCAGCAGATCGAGAGGGTTGCCAGGAAGCGTAAGAAGAAGGCGGGGGTGGCGGCCAAACCGCGGCCGTCCAAGGAGAGCCGGAAGCGTCCGGCGCGAGCCGCGGAGCCCGGTCTCAGCGAGGCGCTGCGCGCCTGGCGCCTGGGGGAGGCGAAAAGACGCCGTGTCCCGGCTTTCCACATCCTGAGCGATCGCGCACTGGAGGCCATCGCCGCCCAGCGCCCGGGGAGCACCGCCGAGTTGCTGGCCGTTCCCGGAGTCGGCCTCAAGATCGTCGAGAAATACGGGGCGCGGATCTTCGAGATCCTGGCGAAGGGACGCTAGTTAGGGGCTTGGGATCGAGCGTCGCCCCGTTTAAGCTGCGCGCGGCGGCGGCCCTGGGCCAGGTTGCCGGACGCCTTCTCCTTCGCCGCGTCGCTCACCTCGATGTGGTTCGCCACCTGTCGGGCGCCCGCCGATTTCGCCAGGCGAGTGGCCGTGCCTTTGTGCTGAAGCACATCGGTGTGCCCATCGAGCGTCGCCACACCGCCTTGCACGTGTACTTGAAACTTGTCGGCGGCGATTCCCGATGCGGCGAGCCGGTTGCGGATAGCGTTCTCGATGCGCTTGTCCTCGGAAGCGCTCGTGGCGGTGGGGGCGGGCCGCGGGGGCGGCTTCTTCGGCGCCACCGTCTGGGCCAGCGCCCCCACCAACGCGCACAGCGCGATCGCGAACCGAGCTCGCTTCATGAGTATTCTCCTCGCCGAGTTCCCACTATATAAGTGCGCCCGCACGGTATAATTCGCTGTATGCCGGCAACATTTGTTCGTCGGGACTTCCTGCGGGGCGCCACGGCTCTTTCGGCCCTTTCCTACTCGCGCGTGGCAGGCGCCAACGACAGGATCCTGGTGGGAGTCATCGGCTGCGGATCGCGCGGGCTCTTCGACATGCAGAACTTCCAGCAGCATCCGGAGGTGCAAGTGGCCGCGGTTTCGGATGTGTACGGCCATCAGATGGAGCTGGCCCAGCAGACGGCGGCCGGCGCCAAGGGCTTCGTCGATTACCGCAAGCTGCTGGAGATTAAAGAACTAAACGCCGTCATCGTCGCCACGCCCGACCATTGGCACGCGCCCTGCGCCATTGACTCGCTCAACGCGGGCCTGGACGTATTCGTCGAGAAGCCGCTCACGCTGAGAATCGAAGAAGGGCCGCAGATCGTGAAGGCGGCGCGAGTGAACGGGCACGTGTGCCAGGTCGGCATGCAGCAACGCTCGGGCCGGCACTATCTGCGTGCCAAGAAGGAGTACCTGGATACCGGGCGGCTGGGGAAGATCACGCTGGCACGCACCTGGTGGCACGGCAACGGGTATCACCTGCGGCGCGCTCCGGCCTCCCTGCAGAACAAGCCGGCGGACCTGGATTGGGGGCGCTTCGTCGGCCAGGTGAAGTGGCGGGACTACGATCCGCAGCAGTACTTCAACTGGAGGGCCTACCTGGATTTCGGCGGAGGCCAGGTGACCGACCTGTTCACGCACTGGATCGACGTGGTGCACATGTTTATGGGCGTGGATGTTCCCAAATCGGCGGTAGCGGCCGGCGGCGTGTACAACTACAAGGATGGGCGTACCGCCCCGGATACGATCAACGTCCTGCTGGAATACCCCTCCCAGTTCACGGCCACCTTCGAGGCCACGCTGGCGCCGGGGGTCCGCGGGGAAGGGATCAAGTTCTGCGGCACGGAGGGCCGCTTGCTGATCGACCGGCATCGCTTCGAGTTCACCCCCGCGGGTAGGGATAGCCGGCCCGTGGTCGTGGAGGCCGAGGGCGACATGGATCTCGACCACGTCGACAACTTCCTGGAGTGCATGAAGACGCGGGGGCTGCCCACCGGCGATGTGCTGATCGGCCATCGCTCCGCGCAGGCCTCGCACCTGGGCAACCTGGCCTACGTCCAGAAGCGCCGCATCGACTTCGACCCGCTGCGGGAAGAAATCCTGCCGTTCTAAGCGCGGATCGCGGGGCGGCCAAATTCCGCACCGACGAGTCTTAATCTCTCTGTAACACTTCTGTAACAGACGGGCAACAATCGGGCGCTACTTTGGGATTTCGGAGCCCGCCAATCCCCTTGTCCCCAGACCTGATCCTGGTAGTGGTCATCATCGCGGTGGCCCTGAGCTTCGATTTCATCAACGGCTTTCACGACGCGGCCAACTCGGTCGCCACGGTGGTCGCCACCCGCGTGCTGACGCCGCTTCAGGCGGTGATCTGGGCCGCGTTCTTCAATTTCGTGTCGGCATTCAGCTTCGGGACCGGCGTGGCCAGAATGGTGGGGTCGGGTATGGTGGACCTGCGCGCGGTCACTCCCTATGTGATCCTGTGCGGACTCGCGGGCGCGATCGCCTGGGACCTGATCACCTGGTGGCTGGGCTTGCCGACCAGTTCCTCGCACGCCCTGTTCGGCGGTTACGCCGGGGCCGCCATCGCGCACACCGCGAGTCTCCACGTTCTGATTTGGAGCGGATGGATCAAGACGATTGTCTTCATGGCGGTGGCCCCGCTCCTGGGGTTCTTCGCCGCTTACGTCTTCATGATCGCGGTCCACTGGATCTTCCAGCGCAGCACGCCCCAGAAGATGGACGTGTACTTCCGCAAACTGCAGCTTCTGTCGGCGGCGGCTTTTAGCTACGCCCACGGCACCAACGACGCGCAGAAGACCATGGGCCTCATTACGGGGGTGCTGGTCTCGGCCAAGTTCCTGCCCGCGTTCAAGGTGCCGATTTGGGTCATCCTGTCCGCGCATGCCGCCATCGGGCTGGGCACCCTGAGCGGAGGCTGGCGCATCGTACACACCATGGGCTCTCGGATCACCCGCCTCAAGCCGCGCGGAGGCTTCTGCGCCGAGACGGCCGGCGCGATGTCGATTCTGATCGCTACCGCGGTCGGGGTGGGCGTATCGACCACCCATGTGATCACCGGCGCGATCGCGGGCGTAGGCTCGGTGCAGCGGCTCAAGGCCGTGCGCTGGGGCGTGGCCACCAACATCGTGTGGGGCTGGATCCTCACCATGCCCTGCGCCGCCGCCGTCGCCTGGCTACTCTACACGCTGCTCCGCGGCCTGGGGCTGGAGGCGGGATAGCTCAAAGCAGCTTGCCGGTCTCCGCGCCCGCCTGATCGGCGTGGGCCATCTGCTGATCGAGGATCAACTGGCGGGCTTCGGCGCGCAGCGAGGAGAGGCGCGAGCCGAAGACCAGCGCGCTGAGGATGCAGGCGGCGCCGCCAATCCTCACCGCCGCGGGAGCGCTCAAGCGCGAGGCGGTGAATCCCGCGCCCAGGGCGCCCAGCGGGGCCATGCCCATGAACATCATCGAGTAGACGGCCATCACGCGGCCGCGCAAGCGGTCGGGGACCATGCTTTGAATCAAAGTGTTCGTGGAGGCCATCTGCGTGATGAAGGCGAAACCGGCGGGCACGAGCAGCGCAGCGGAAAGCCAGAAGGAGCGCGAAAAGGAGAACAGAATCAGGCAGGAGCCGAAGCAGGCGGCAGCGTACGCCATCCGGCGCCCCATTCCGTGCAAACCATGGCGCATGGCCAAGGCGATGGCGCCGCCCAGCGCGCCAATTCCGGAGGCGCCCATCAGGAAGCCCAAGCCCCGGGGGCCGCTGTGCAGGATGCGGTCGGCGAAAATCGGCATGAGCACGGCGTAGGGCATCCCCATGAGGCTTGCAATGCCCAGTTGGAGCAACAGGGCGCGGATGGGCCGCGTGCTCCAGGCGAACTGAAAGCCCTCCGCCATGTGCGCGAGCGCGGAGCCGGGTTTGGGCTTCCCCGGACGGGGCTCCAGCCGCATCAGCAGCAGGCCCGCGATCACCGCGATGTAGCTCACCCCGTTGGCGAAGAAGCACCATCCCTCGCCGATCGCCGCCACCAGCACTCCAGCCACCGCCGGCCCCAGGAAGCGCGCGCTGTTAAACAGCGAAGAGTTCAGCGCAATGGCGTTTTGCAGATCCTCCGGGCCGACCATCTCGACCACGAACGCCTGCCGCGCCGGAACGTCGAAAGCGTTCACCACCCCCAACAACGCGGCCAGCACGGCCACGTGCCAGACCTGCACGTAGCCGAGCAGCGTGATCCCCGCCAGGATCAGCGCCAGAATCATGGAACCGGTCTGTGTGCCGATCACGATGCGTTGGCGGCTCCAGCGGTCCGCCGCAACGCCGCCGACCGGCGCCAGGAGGAAGATCGGAACCTGGTTCGCGAAGCTCACCCACCCCAGCATCACGGGAGATTTGGTCAGCTTGTAGACCAGCCAGGCCTGCGCCACGTTCTGCATCCAGGTGCCGATCAACGAAATGAGCTGGCCGCTGAAGAAGAGCTGATAGTTCCGGTGGCGAAGAGCGCGGACCACGGCGCTGGCGCGGCTCATGACGTCGCAGCGCGATGGTTCACCGGGCCGGCGCCGCGACCCAGCCCGGGATTGGTGCGGATGGCCTCGCCGATAAAAGCCTTCGCGCGGGCGATGGCGGCCACCAGCGGCGCGCCGCGCGCCAATTCCGCGGTGATGGCGGCCGAAAAGGTGCACCCCGTGCCGTGCGTGTGCCGGGTGACGATGCGCGCGGCGGGGAACTCGATCCACTCGCCGTCCGCATACAGCAGGTCGGTCGAATCGCCGCCGAGATGCCCGCCTTTCACCAGCACCGCATGCGCCCCCATCGCCGCCAGGCGTTCGGCTGCGCGCCGCATTCCCCCGGCGTCCTGGACCTCGATGCCCGCCAGCGCCGAAGCCTCCGCCAGGTTGGGCGTCAACAGGAAGGCGCGCGGGACCAGCCGCTCCGCGATGGCCTGCATGGCGCCGGACTCCACCAGGGGCGCGCCGTGCTTCGAGATGATGACCGGATCCACCACCAGGGGAAAGTCGAAATCCACCGCCAGCGCCGCCACCGCCTCCACCAGTTCGCGGTTGCCTAGCGCGCCCGTCTTGGCCGCGGCCGGCCGGATATCCTCGAGCACCGCGCGGATCTGTTCGGTCACCAGATCCGCCGACAGGCACTCGACGCGCTGCACTCCCAAAGTGTTTTGCACCGTGACCAGCGTGATGACCGCTTCGCCGTACACGCCGAACTGATGGAAGGTTTTGAGGTCCGCCTGGATGCCCGCCCCGCCACTGGGGTCCGAGCCGGCGATGGTGAGCGCGACGGGGGTCATGCTACTTGGGCTGCTTGCCCTCGAGCGCGTCCTTCAGTTGCCGGTAGGCGCCCTCCTCGTAATTCGACTTCACCCGTTCCATTCCGGCGTTGGGGTCGGTCGCGCGCGGCGGGGTCTTGGCGAGGCAGCGGCCCAGCATCAGGGTGGCCTGCGGATCGTCCTGGTTGCGCTGCAGAACGGCCCGGAAACTGTCGGCGGCCGCGGCGTACTCCCCACGCTTCCACAGCGCATAGCCCACGTTGAAGTGGAAATCCGGGTCGGCCGGGTCGCCCTCCAGAGCTTTTTGGAAGTTTTCGAGCGCCGCCGGCAGGTTGCGCCTGGATTGCGCCGCTCCCAGATTGTTGAAGACCTCGTTGAGCGGCACGGATTCCGCCACGCGCTCGAAGGCGGCCTGCGCGCCCGCGTAATCGCCGCTGTAATAGAGGCACAGGCCCAGCAGGAAGTTCGCCTCGAAGTAACGCGGCCCCGAGGGCTTGACGCGCGCCAGCCAGTCGGCCGCCAGCCGGTACTCCTTCCTCGCCCAGTGTAGCTTCCCTAGCTCGAACTGCGGTTGTGCAAAGCGTTCGTCCAGCCGCACCGCCTGGGTGAAGTAGCGGTGCTTCTGCTCGTCGCTCGAGGCCAGCAACCCGCGGGTGTAGTTCTCCATGGCGTCCAGCCGGACCGGTGGACGCTCATTCAGGAATTGCTCGGCGCTAGGCGTGAGGTCGGGCGCCAAAAAACGCAATACCTGCCAGGCCAGGTGCGCCTGCAACTGCGCCAGGTCTTCGAGCGCGCCGGATTCCATCAGGTCGGGCCCTTTGCGCATGCGCGTCATGTCCAGAGTGTAGGCCGTGATGCGGACGGTTCCACGGGAGGGGGAAACGCCTGGCGTCCCAGCCGCTCCTGGCGCGGGCGCGGCCACATCGAACTCCCCGTAGATCACCTGGGTCGAGTCCAGAGCCTCCGCCACCTTGATCACGGAAGCGTGCGTGAGGTGGGCGTTCGGCCGGATCGAGAGCCGCCGGTAGACCTCCTCCCGGTCCTCCCGATCGAGCACCAGCAAGCCGCGCGAGAGCAGAGCCTCGGAAACCGTGTGCGCGACGCTTTCGCCGATCCAATCCAGGTTGGCCGTGGAGGATTCGTTGAAGAAGGGAAGCACCAGAACGGTGTCCGCACAGGCTGGCAACGCCAGGCACAGAAGAATGAGGGAGCGGAGCCGCCGCATCGACTTAACCTCAGTCTATCAGAGGCTCCGCCCGCCTCGTAGCTACTCGAAGGCCAGCTTCAGATCCGTGCCAGCCAGGCTGATCTCCTGGATGCGGAGTGGGCCGTCGCCGCTGACGCAGCGCATGCGGGTCGAGGTGAACCTGGAGCCGGTCTTCTCCACCCTGACGTCGCTCTGCACCGCAATCCGTCCGCCACAAGTTGTTTGAGCATCCTGGCTCCTCCCTCATTGGTTCCGCGATCTCGAAGAAACTGGCCAGGATCGCAGAGCTTACACCTGGCCGCATGCCGGATGGCGAACGGACTGGAATTCCAGGTCGGTGGCCCCGCGGATTGGGTCGCCCTGGAGAGTTCAAAAAGCCACGCCACCCGCCCGGCAGACCTCCTGGCATCCCGGCGACGGCAAAGCCCACAGCGCCACGCTTCCCGTCACCGTCACACAACAGCACCCCCAAATCGGCTTCTTTGACTTTAAGGGCCTGATATGCTTGACACCCACAGCGACTTCTCCTATAGCATAGGGTATGGCGGACGCTAGCGAACTCGCTTCAATCGTAGGGTATACTGCCATCGCGTGGGCGATGGCCGAAGGTGAAGTAGACGGCGGGGAGGACGGCGAGCTCATAAAGCTGGATAACGGCATGATCTTTGAGTTCACCCAGTTCAGTTTGGTGGCTGAGTACATGCCGGAAGTCATCGTCTTTGAACGAATCATCACGCCGGCTGAAGCCAAGGAACTTTACAACCGGGAGGTTCGGGAATCAATCCCACTTTACTGGCTGCTCATCGGAGACGAACTGGTTGACGTAATTCGAGTTCGATGACACTTCAGAGATAGTACACTTAAGAACGACGACATCTGGCGAGTGGGCAGAAGGTGGAGACGGACAATGACACGTCAAGCACCAACAGCGGCGTCAAGACAGGCACTTCTTCAGGAGGTCGTAACGGGCGTCAATGCTACGAACTTCCAGTACTCAAGAATCCTAAAGTCTGGAACGAATCCCCAACCGATCCTGTACTTTGGTGATCCACTGATCGCCGCATTCGCGACTTTCGGGGTGATCCCATCCGCTAGGGAGCTGACCTGGAAGCGGTGGCCGAAACCCACCATGACCGTGCGGGAGCTTGACACCCGGTTGGTTGACTACTTTAGCAACCCCACGTTTCCCGCTCACCGCTGGTTTGAAGGTTATGAGAAGCCCTTGGGGATTTCGGGGCCGAACAGAGCACTAAACATCCTTGGACATTCGTATCGGACTGATACCGTTCACTTGGACCTCTCGCCACGTGCAGCGCTCTCGCCAAGCTCTACAAGGAAGATGAGCAAGGACGAGCGTAAGCTATTTCTTCAGGACTTTCGTCAAATGATTGCCGCCGACATGCAGTGGTTTCTCTCAACTCTGGCCCTGTGCAGGAATCTCAAGGCTGCGATCATGTCAGGATCGGTCACGGGAAAATGCTATTTCGATGAGTTTCTTCAAGCGTATTTGCCACCACTACATTCGCTAAAACTCAGACGGCTTTTGGGGCCGAAAGACCGTGGGGCAACTGCCCTGTATGATTTCGTGGGGCCAGAGTTCAATGTCCCTGTGCTCTTTGTCAGGACCTCTCCTAGCGATCCTCGGGATAAGGGTGCACGGCTTGCGAGTGAGGCCCAAAGTAATCTGTCTACGTTGAAGGCGGCGGGGTTCTAAGACGCACTGCGTGTTCTTGGCTCATGGCGTGACGGTTGAGGATCAGACTTACGGCAAGTCCGTGCGATCGCTTCCCCGCCGTCCGTGCTGGCGCGCCTTCAGCATTCAGCGTAGCCGCAATGCGATCATAAGCCATGCCAGACGGCCTCCGCGTAGCGACTGATGGCCTGAAGCTGCCGGGTGTAGCCATCTCCGCTTTCCTGGCCCTTGCCGCTCACCCTCAGCTATGCGAAGGCGTTTGCGATACAAAGGACATGATGGCGCTGAACCTGCCATATGTCAACGGTAATTCTGTAGAAGAAGTGTGATTATGGAAGGCACACCACTTCCCAAAAGTATTTGGGGGCATGGGAAATGGCTGATCGGCGCAATGATACGAGAAGATGGCGGGAACGATGCACTCATTGCGGGAGAGTTTGCAGATGTAATCCGGGACGCGGAGCGCGATTCACGATTTTCGGTCTAGAAACTCCGCTACTGCGGCCAGCGCGCACTCCCGAACCGCGCCGTCGTCGCCGAATCCGGGGAACCAGCGCACCTGGGGATCGCGCCGGAACCAGGTCCACTGCCGCTTGGCATAGCGCCGCGTGTTCCGGCGGGCCTGCAAGAGCGCCTCCGCGAGCTCCAGTTCTCCCGCGATCGCCTGCACCGCCTGCCGGTATCCGTGCGCTTCGAGCGCCTTGCTCGTGGCGGGATAGCCCAGCGCCAGAATCCCCCGAACCTCCTCGAGCAGCCCCCGCTCGAACATTCGCGCGCAGCGCTCGTCCAGCCGCTCGTAGAGCATCGCCCGAGGCGGGTCCAGCCCCAGCTTCAGCACCCGGAATCCCGCCAGCGCATCGCGCCCGTCCGCGAACCACGAAGAAAGCGGCCGCCGGGTGGCCAAGAGAACCTCGGCCGCCCGGGTCAGTTTCTGGATGTCGCCGGGATGGATTCTCGCCGCCGACGCCGGATCGAAGCGGACCAGCAGGCGGTGCATCCAGCCGGGATGCCTAGCCTCCCGCCGGGCCAGCCGGCCGCGCAACGTCTCATCGCGGCTGGGACCTGGGAACAGGCCCTCCAGCAACGCGCGCAGATAGAATCCCGTTCCGCCAACCACCACCGGCAAGCGCCCGCGCGCGGCGATTTCCGCAAGCACCGGCCGCGCCAGGCGCGCATATTCGCCCGCCGTGAACACCTGGTCCGGGTTCAGGATGTCGAGCAGGTGGTGCGGCACGCCCCGGCGCTCGTCCGCAAGGAGCTTGGCAGTCCCGATGTCCAGGTAGCGGTAGAGCTGAAGCGAGTCGCAGTTGACGACCTCTCCGCCGAATCGTTCGGCGATGCGCAAAGCCAGTTCGCTCTTCCCCGCGCCTGTCGGCCCGGCCACGGCCACCAGCGCATTCAGCGGCGCTTCCGTCATCGCCTACCAGTCTACTCGGAGGAAGCGCCGGTTTCGCGGGCCTGCCTGAGCGGCTATACTGGGAAGAAGAGGGTTTCGACGCTGGACGGGGTCCTTCTTCCCTATGCGAGGTAATAGCGCTGCCATGATCCGCGAATTCAGGACACTTTTTGTCTCCTCCGCTCTGGGGGTGGCCTTGGCGTGCACGGGTGTGGCGCAGACCCCCGGCCCGGCCCCCGCACAGATCGATCGGGCGTCGGCCTACTATAACTTCGCCATGGGGCACATGTATGCGGAACTGGCGGCCAACTACGCGTATCGCTCCGAGTACGTCGACAAGGCCATCGAGCATTACAAGGCGGCCCTGAAGGCCGATCCGGGCGCCGGCATGGTCAGCGAAGAGCTGACCGACCTCTACATCCAGGCCGGCAAACTGGCGGACGCCGTTTCCGAGGCCGACGAAATGCTGAAGCGGAATCCGGCGAATCTGGAAGCCCACCGCATGCTCGGCCGTATCTACGCGCGCCTGATCCAGGACCCGCAGCAGAACCGCGTCAACCAGGAGCGCCTTCGCCAAGCCATCGAGCAGTACCGCATGATCGCGGAGCAAGACCCCAAGGACCTGGACTCCTGGCTGGTGCTGGGCCGGTTGTACAAGATCGCGCAGAAATCCGAGGAAGCCGAGAAGGTCTACAAGAAGGCGCTGGAACTGGATCCCGACAACGAGTACGCGCTCTCCGGGCTGGTGCTGGTCTACTCGGACCTGGGGGACAACAAGAAGGCCGTCGAGATGTCGCGCCGCCTGGCCGAGCAGAACCCCAATCCGCGCACCTTGCGCGCGCTGGCCAAAGCTTACGAGGAGATGGACGACTACGCCGACGCGGTTCAGACGCTGCGCCGCATCCTGGCTCTGGATCCAACCGATGTGGAGACCAATACCGACCTGGCCGAGGACCTGCTGCACACCAACGATCTGGATGGTGCGCTTAAGATCTTCAGCGAGCTGGCCGAGGCGGATCCGAAGGATCCGGGCCTGCAACTGCGCCTCTCGGAGATCTATCTCCAAAAGGGGGATTACGCCAAGGCGCGAGAGGCCGAGGATCGCGCTCTGGCCGCCGAACCCGACGACCTTGACATCCGCTTGAACGACGTCAACCTTCTGGCCGCCGAGGGCAAGTACACTGGCGCGATCGCCCGCCTGAAGCCGATTTTGGACTCTACCGCCAAGCCCACCTACACAACTCGGGAGCAGAACATCCGAACCGACTTGCTGGGTGAGTTGGGCCGCCTGTATCGCTTGACGGAGCAGTACCCACTGGCGATCCAGACCTTCCACGAGATGGCCGAAGTGGATGCGAACAGCGCGCCCAAGGCCGCCGCGCTGGCGATCGATACCTACCGGGACGCCAAGGAGTTCGACAAGGCGGAAAAGGAAGCCGAGGACGCCGGGAAGAAGTACCCCAACGACCGCACCGTGAAGGCCACTCGCGCTTCCCTGCTTGCCGACCTGGGCCGCACGGAGGAAGCCGCCGCCCTCGCCAAACAACTTCTCAACGGCAAGGACAAGGACGATCGCGAAACCTACAAGGACCTGGCCGAGATCTACGATAAGGGGAAGAAGTTCGCGGAACTGGCCCAGACGCTGGATAGCCTGGATAGGCTCTCGGTGAGCGAAGCGGATAAGGCGGAGGTTTTGTTCATGCGCGGGGCCATGTACGAGAAGATGCAGAAGATCGACCTCGCCGAGGCCGAGTTCCGCAAGGCCCTGAAGATCGACCCGAAGTTCGCTTCCGCGCTCAACTATCTCGGCTACATGCTGGCCGATCGCAATCTCAAGCTCGCCGAGGCGCGGGAGTTCATCCAGCGTGCCGTGGATATCGAGCCGGCGAACGGACCGTTTCTGGATAGCCTGGGCTGGGTGGAGTTCCGCCTGGGCAAGCTGGACCAAGCCGAGACCTACCTGCGGCAGGCGCTCGAGCACGTGCGGCGCGACCCGACGGTGAACGACCACTTGGGCGATGTGTACTTCCAAGAGGGCCGCCTCAAGGAGGCCATCACGCAATGGGAGATCTCGCTCCGGGAGTGGCGGCTGAGCGCCATCGCCGACCTGGACCCGGTCGAGATGGAGAAAGTTCAGAAGAAGCTCGATGACGCCCGCGTTCGCCTAGCCAGGGAAGGCGGAACCGTCCCGCCTCCACCCCGCTGACAATGCCCCGGCGGGCCCTTATGCGGCCTCCAGAATCAAGCACTTGAGATAGTGCGTTTCCGGCACGGTCAGCAGGATCGGGTGGTCCAGCGCCTGGGTGCGGCGCTCCAGCACTCTGACTACCCTCCCGGCATCCAGGCTGGCGGCGGCGATGGCCTCCAGCAGCATCGCCTCGCTCACGTGGTGCGAGCACGAGCAGCTCACGAGACGGCCGCCCGGCTCGAGCAGTTCCAGCGCCCGCAAGTTGATCTCCTTGTACCCGCGGGCGGCGCCCTCCAGGTTCTCGCGCGATTTAGCGAACGCAGGAGGATCCAGCACGATGGTCGAATACCGCCGGCCGGACGCCTTCAGCCCGTTCAGAAAATCGAAGACGTTGGCCTCGCGGAACTCGATATTCCCGATCCCGTTCGAGGCCCGGTTCCGCTCGGCGAGCTCCAGCGCCGGAGCCGAGCTGTCCACCGCTTCCACCGAATCGCACTTGGCCGCCAGGTGCAGCGCGAATCCGCCCGTGCAGGTGAAGCAATCCAGCGCGCGGCCTCGTGCGTAGCGGGCTGCCGCCAGGTAGTTCTCCCGCTGGTCCAGGAACACGCCGGTCTTCTGCCCGCGCAGCAAGTCCGCGTGGAATACCAGGCCGTTCATGTGGATCTCAACCAGGGCCGGCGTTTCGCCCGCCAGCAGGCCGGAGACCGCCGGTAGGCTCTCGCGCTGCCGCACCGCCGCGTCGTTGCGCTCCACGATGCCGCGCGGAGAGAACAGTTCGGTGAGTGCCGCCGCAATCTCGGCCTTCGCGCGGTCCATGCCCTGATCCAGGGTCTGGATCACCAGGTATTCCCCGTAGCGATCTACCACCAGAGCCGGGAGCAGATCGCCTTCGCCGTGGACCACCCGGTAGGCGTCGGTATCCGCTACTAGGCCCCGCCGCCGGTCGAGAGCCGCCTCGATGCGCCGCCGGTAGAAAGCCTGGCCGATATCCTCCGCGCGCCGGCTCAGCATTCGCAGCGTGATCTGGGAGCTGGAGCTGTAATGCGCCGTGCCCAGAGTCCGCCCGGCCTGATCCAGCACCCGAACCGCCTCGCCCGGCCCCGCCTGGCCGCGGTCGGCGACATCCGAGGCGAAGACCCAGGGATGGCCAGACTCGATTCTAGCCGCTCCCTTGCGGGAGATTCGTACGCTGTGCGGATGGTCCACTTAGATGGGCCGCGGGACCGCCATCCGCTCCAGGCGCGCGATGCGCTCTGCGGTAGCGGGGTGGGTCGAGAAAACACGGCTAAACCACTGGCCCGTGAAGGGCTTAATGATGAACATGTGGGCCGTGGCCGGGGTGGCGTTCAGGGGCACGCGCTTGGACCAGCCTTCCAGCTTCCCGAGCGCCGAGATCAGCTCTTGCGGGTTCCCGGTGTACTGCGCCGAGGCGGCGTCGGCGGCAAACTCGCGCGTTCGCGAGATCCAGAGCTGGATCAGCAAAGCGGCCACTGGCGCGAGCAGCATCATCAGCAGAGCGCCGATGCCGCCGCCCTCGTCGTCGTCGTCCCGCCGCCCGCCGAAGAAGAACGCCATGCGGGCCATGAAGGTGATGGCCGCGGCCAGCGTGGCGGCTACCGAACTGGTGAGGATGTCCCGGTTCTTCACGTGGCCCAGCTCATGGGCCAGGACCCCCTCCAGCTCGCGGTCGTTCATCACGCGCATGATTCCCTCGGTCACCGCCACCGAGGCGTGCTCTGGATTGCGCCCCGTGGCGAAGGCGTTGGGCGACTCGTCCGCAATGGCCCACAGCTTGGGCATAGGCAAACCCATTTTGTGGCACAAATTCCGAACTATCGGGGCCAGCCTCCGGTAGACTTCCGGGTTCTGGCTCTCGTTCACCGGCTGCGCCGAGTACATGGACAGCGCAATCTTGTCCGAGAAGAAGTAGCTGGTGAAGTTCATGCCGACGGCGATTACCAAACCCATCGCCAGGCCGTTCCGGCCTCCGAAGTATTCGCCCGCCGCCAGCAGAATGCCGCTCAGCGCCCCTAGCAACAGGACCGTTTTGAAACGATTCACGCCGCTTCCTCCCGACCCCTATTGTGGCACGCCGGGGCGGGTGCGGTGGCACGCCGGGGCGGGTCCGGCGACCCGGTCCAGCCGGGTTCGGTCGTTCGCCCCGGCCCGTTGCCGCTACCCGCCCCCACCTGGCCCTTATTGGGTCACTTCGACTTTGACGGTCCGGGGCTTGGCCGCTTCCTTCTTAGGCAGGGTCACGGTCAGAACGCCGTTCTTGTAGCCGGCCTTCACCTGGTCGGCGTCTACGGTCTCGGGAACGCTGAAGCAGCGCATGAACTGGCCGTAGTTCCGCTCGATGCGGTGATAGCCGATCGCCGACTCGGTGGCCTTCTCGAACTTCCGCTCGCCTTTCACCGTCAGAGTGCCGCCCTCGACCTCGATCTGGATGTCCTTCATGTCCACATCCGGCAGGTCCGCCCTGAGGATCAGCTCGTTCTCAGTCTCGAGAATATCGACCGCCGGAGCCCACAGCCGGGTGCTGGCAGGCTCGCTGAACAGGCGGCTAACGGCATCCTGGAACAACTGTATGCCGGTTTGGAAATCGACGTGGCCGGTTGGGTCGTAGCGTTTTGTGAGTTGCATGGTTTTCATTCCTCCATAATCGAACTACAACACTATAATAAAACATGAGTGTCAACATGTCAAGTATTTTTGTACATATGTCACGCATGTTAACACGATGCAGCCAACTTCCTATAGAATCAGTGGCTTAAATGAAAACGGGGCGCTTGGCCACACTCGGCCAGCGCCCCGTCTCCGCAAAAGATGCTGAGACTGCCTCTATTCCGCTTCGGGCTCCTCGTCCGTCGCGCGCCCTTCCTTCATGGCTTTGATCCGTTCTTCCTTGCGCTTGGCGCGCTCTGCCGCGCGCTTCACCAGCTCGGAACCGACCAGCTCGAGCATGGCCTGCTCGGCGCCGTCGCCCTTGCGTGGGCCCAGACGGACGATGCGGCAATAGCCGCCCTCTCGCTGGCCAAACCGCGTGCCCAGCGTATCGAAGAGTTTCTTCACCGACTTGGGCGTCTTCAGAAACGCAGCCGCCTGCCGGCGCGTGTGCAGCGTATCCCTCTTGGCGAGGGTAATCATCTTCTCGACCAGCGGCCGCGCGGCCTTGGCCTTGGGCACCGTCGTGATGACGCGCTCCTGGTCGATGACGCTGGTCACCAGGTTCCGCAGCAGCATCCAGCGCGCGCTCACGGTCCGGCCTAATTTGTAACCCGCAACCTTATGTCTCAACGGTGTCCTCCTACTCGGTCAATTCCTCGCTCTGCTCCTGCTCCGGCCCAGCCTCCGCATCCGGGGCGGGCTCCTCGTCCTGCCGGTCCAAGCCTTCCTCGTCGCGGAACTCCTCGTCCTCCTCCTCCCCTTCAACGGGAGGCGCTTGCGGCGTGACGGGCGTGCCCGAGCCTGAAACCAGCCGGCCCTGGGCGTCGAACTTCATACCGAACTGGAGACCCATTCCCGAGAGGATCTCCTTGATTTCATTCAAGCTCTTGCGGCCGAAGTTCTTGGTCCGCAGCATTTCGGCTTCGGTCTTCTGCACCAGGTCCGCGATGGTCTGAATGTTCGCGTTCTTGAGGCAGTTGTAGGAGCGAACGCTCAGCTCGAGCTCGTCCACGGAGCGGTTCAAGATCTCGTTCATCTGATCCAGGGCGCGCTCGGCCGGCTCCTCGGCGATCTCGGGCAGTTCCTCGAAGTTGATGAAGATCGCCTGATGATCCTTGAGCAGTTTGGCGGCTTGCCCGATTGCGTCCTGCGGTGCTATGGCGCCATTGGTCCAGACCTCCAGGGTCAGCTTGTCGTAATCGGTCATCTGGCCCAGCCGCGCCGCCTCGACCGCGAAGTTCACTTTGCGCACCGGAGAGTGCACGCTATCGATGGGGATGTAGCCCAGCGGGAGGTCTTCGTCGAAATTGCGGTCCGCGCTGACGTATCCGCGGCCCAGCTTCAGCCGCATCTCGATGTTCAGCTTGCCCCCTTCGCTGACGGTCGCGAGGTGCATGGTGCGGTCCAGCACCTCGACGTCGGCGTCCGTCTCCATCTGGGCGCTCAGCACTTCGCCCGGCTGGGTTACCCGCAGGCGCACCGTCCGGGTTCCCTCGCCGCTCATCTTGAACGGTACCTGCTTCAAATTGAGGATGATGTCGGTGGCGTCCTCGACCACGCCCGGAATCGGGCTGAACTCGTGAGCCACGCCTTCGATCCGCACGGCGGTGATGGCGGCGCCCTCGATCGAGCTCAACAGAACGCGGCGCAGGCTGTTGCCGATGGTGGTTCCGAAACCACGTTCGAAGGGCTGCGCGGTGAACATGCCGTAGCGGTCGGTCAGAGTTTCGGTATTGGCGACCAGCCGCTTGGGTTTCTGAAAACCTTTAAACATAAGCTCGTATCCTTTCCCCCTGCTGGGCCGCGGGGGATCTCCTGTTACTTAGAATACAGTTCCACGATGAGCCGTTCGTTCAACTGAATCTGAACCAGCTCTTCGCGCTTCGGCATTCCGATCACGCGTCCCTTCAACGTTTCCCGGTCCACCTCGAGCCAGTTGGGACACGGAGCGTGCGCGGTGGCGTCCCGGGCCGCCAGAATGGCCGGATTGTTCCGGCTCCCCTCCCGCACCTCCACCACGTCCCCCACCTTGATCAGGTACGACGGGATGTTGACCTTGCGCCCATTCACCATGATATGGCCGTGCCGCACGATCTGCCGGCTTTGCGGGTGGCTGGTGCCCAGTCCCATGCGGTAGATCACGCTGTCCAGCCGGCGTTCCAGCATGCTCAGCAGGTTGTCGCCAGTGATGCCCTTCATCCCCGCGGCCTTCTCGAACAGGTTATGGAACGGCTGCTCCAGCAGCCCGTAGAAGCGTTTCACCTTCTGCTTCTCGCGCAACTGCAGGCCGTAGCCCACCACCTTGGACTTGCGGTCTTTGCCGTGCTGCCCAGGCACCATGTTCCGCTTCTCGATGGCGCACTTCTCGCTATGGCAGCGCTCGCCCTTGAAAAACAGCTTCATGCCCTCCCGCCGGCAGAGCCGGCAAACCGGGCCAATGTATCGAGCCAAATCGTCCTCCTTGACCTTTTCAGGTGCGGTTTACGGCTCCCGGCAGGGCAGCCTTCTTCCCGCTTCCATTCCACCCGCTGCCGCGGGCCCTCTTACACCCTTCTTTTCTTCGGCGGCCGGCAGCCGTTGTGCGGGATGGGCGTCACGTCCAGAATCCTGCGCACGTCCAGCCCGATCGTCGCCAGCGTCCGGATAGCCGATTCCCGGCCCGCGCCAGGCCCGGCAACCCGCACTTCCACCGCTCGCATACCGACTTCCTTGGCCTTGTTGCCGGCCGTGAGCGCCGCCTGCTGCGCGGCGTATGGAGTCCCCTTGCGGGATCCCCGGTACCCCAGCGAACCGGCGCTCGACCAAGCCACCGTGTTACCCGTCTGGTCCGTCACCGTCACGATGGTGTTGTTGAAGGTCGCCTGGATGTGCACCAGCCCGACCGGGACGTTCTTCTTTTCCTTCTTCTTGAAGCTCTTCTTCTTGGTTGCTTTCACTGGTGCTTTGGCCATCGAAACCTCTACCCGCCTACGTCTTGGAAGCGGACTTCTTCCTGTTCGCCACGGTGCCGCGCCGCGGACCCTTGCGGGTGCGCGCGTTGGTGTGCGTCCGCTGTCCCCGCACCGGGAGCCCGCGCCGGTGCCGCACCCCACGGTACGCCCCCATCTCGATCAGGCGCTTGATGTTCATCGAGATCTCCTTGCGGAGATCCCCTTCCACAGCGCCCTCTTCCTCGATGATCTGCCGGATGCGGTTGACCTCGTCCTCGGCCAGTTCCGACACCTTCTTGTTGGGATCCACTCCCGCCCGGTGCAGAATCGAGTTCGAGCGCGTTCGGCCGATGCCGTAGATGTACGTCAGCCCGATCTCGGCCCGCTTCTTGCTGGGCAGGTCCACGCCTGCGATACGCGCCATACGATGCTCCCTTCAACCCTGACGTTGCTTATGCTTGGGATTCGTGCAGATGACCCGCACCACTCCCTGGCGGTGAATCACCTTGCACTTGTCGCAAATCTTCTTCACGCTTGCCCGTACTTTCATCGTTAATCCTTCAACACTTTCGTGATCCGCCAGCGTCCCGGGTCGTGCGGAGAAAGCTCGACGCTTACCCGGTCGCCCGGACGGACCCGGACAAAATCCTTCACTCTCGCGCCCGCCGCGTGCGCCAGCACCCGCTCCCGCGATTCCAGCTCAACCCGGTACACGGCGTTGGGCAACAGCTCCACTACCGTGGCCACCAGATCCCGGCGGTCCTTCATGGCCTGGTCAGCACCCTGGGCCCTTCCGCAGTCACCGCTACGCAGTGCTCGAAATGGGCAGAATACGAACCGTCCTTCGCCACTGCGGTCCAGTGGTCCGAGAGCACCTGCGATTCCGGGCCTCCCGCGTTCACCATCGGCTCGATCGCCAAAACCATGCCTTCCTTCAGCCGCGGGTTTTCGCCTCGGCGGTCCACGTAATTCGGAATCTGCGGCTCCTCGTGGAGCTGCGTCCCGATGCCGTGTCCCACGTACTCCCTCACCACCGAAAACCCGTTCGACTCAACGTGCCGCTGCACCGTGCCGCAAATGTCGCTCAGCCGGTTGCCCGGCCGCGCCTGGTCAATCGCCAGCTCCAGAGCTTCCCGCGTCACCGCCAGCAGCTTCCCGGCCTGGGGTGTAATCTCCCCCACCGGCAGCGTGATCGCCGAGTCGCCGTAGTACCCGTTCAACTCCACTCCGGTATCGATGGATACGATATCTCCGCTCTTCAACACCCGCCTGGCCGACGGCATGCCATGCACGATTTCCTCGTTCACGGACGTGCACAGCACGAAGGGGTACTTGGCCCCGGCCGCCGGGACATAATATCCCTTAAAGGCCGGCCTCGCGCCCGCGTCCTTAATCATCCTATCGGCCACCACCTCCAGATCCTGGGTGGTGACCCCCTCGCGCACCAGCGCCCTCAACGCCTCCAGCACTTTCCACACCAACAGGCCGCTCTGCCTCATCTTCTCGAGTTCGGCGGCCGTCTTTCGAACGATCATTCCTCGTCGAGCCGCGCCCGGATCGCGGCGGTCAGTTCCTCGGGAGCGCGATTTCCGCCTGCCACCTCAACCACTCTGTACCCGGCGGCGCGAAAGAAGTCCAGCACCGGCAAGGTCTGCAAGTTATACGCCTCGAACCGCTTGAGCATCACCTCTTCCTGGTCGTCCTCCCTTTGCACCAGCCCCACGCCCTCCCGGTCGCACACCATATCCTGCTGGGGCGGATTCGAAACCAGGTTGTACGAGGCTCCGCAGACGGGGCACGAGCGGCGGGCGGTGATTCGGCCAACAATTATATTGTAGTCTACTAGCAAGTTGACTACCACTCTGCTCTTCCCCAACCGCTCAAGCTCCCGGTCCAGCAGTTCGGCCTGCGGTACCGTGCGCGGATAGCCGTCCAGAATGAACCCGCCTGCACAGTCGGGCTGCTCCAGGCGGATCTCGACGATCCGGTTCACCAGTTCGTCGGACACCAGTTGGCCGGCCTGCATGATGGCCTGGACCTCGCGCCCCAGCCCGGTTCCATCCTGCACATGCTGGCGAAAGATGTCGCCGGTGGAGATGCGCGGCAAGTGCAAGGCGTCGGCCAGCAGCGCCGCCTGGGTCCCTTTGCCGGAGCCGGGAGGCCCGAACAGAAGCAATGCGGAATTGGGGATCATTCTAGAACACGCTCCGGCGGCCCCGGATCCTTCCGGACCGCGGCGTGAATCCCTCGTAATGGCGCATGATCAACTGCGCCTCGATCTGGTTAACCGTATCCATGGCCACGCCCACCACGATCAGCAGGGACGTGCCCCCGAAATAGAAGTTCACCCCCAACCCGTCCAGCAGCCAGCGCGGGAAATTCTGGTCGATCCAGTTGCCCATGAAGGGCAGCGATTGCAGCTTGATGCCGGAGATCATGATTTCGGGGATGATGGACAGCACCGCCAGGTACAATCCGCCCACCACCGTGATCCGCGTCAGGATGGTGTTCATGTACTCGGCGGTGTTCTTGCCCGGCCGTATGCCGGGGACGAACCCGCCGTACTTGCGCATGTTGTCGGCCGCTTCGTTGGGGTTGAAGATGATCGAGACGTAAAAGAAACAGAAGAAGATGATGCCCAGGACGTACAGCAGAACGTAGAGCGGCTGCCCGTGCCGGATCGAGCTCAGCATCACGATCAGCCAGGGCAAATGGGCCTTCACCCACCCCGAGACCGCCAGCGTCTGCGGGAAGGTCAGGATCGAGGAAGCGAAGATCACCGGGATCACGCCGCCCGCGTTGACCTTGAGCGGCAGATGGGTGGCTTGCCCGCCCATCATCCGGCGCCCCACCACGCGCTTGGCGTACTGCACCGGAATGCGCCGTTCCCCGCGCTCCACCAGCACGATGAACGCCACCACCCCCAGCA
The DNA here is from genome assembly GCA_052144455.1 of Bryobacteraceae bacterium. Taxonomy (GTDB): domain Bacteria; phylum Acidobacteriota; class Terriglobia; order Bryobacterales; family Bryobacteraceae; genus Fen-330. The sequence continues at coordinate 10,329 of JBKQQG010000107.1, read as the reverse complement.
TGACCAGCAGGATCATGAGCAGTTGCAGCGCGTTCCACTGCCGGGTCACGAAGACATTGGTGTAGATTTCCTGCATGGCGCGCGGCAGCCCCACCACAATCCCGGCGAAGATAATCAGCGACATGCCGTTGCCGATGCCCCGCTCCGAGATCTGCTCGCCCAGCCACATGATGAACGCCGTGCCCGTGGTCAGCGTCAGGATGGTCATCAGGATGAACGGAAGACCCGGGTTCAGCACGAACCCGCCCTCGCTCGATTGCAGAGCGGTAGCGATCCCGAACGACTGCATGACCGAAAGAATCACCGTCAGGTAACGCGTCCACTGCGTGATCTTGCGCCGCCCCAGCTCCCCTTCCTTCTGGAGCTTCTCCAGCGTCGGCACCACCACGGTCAGCAACTGCAGAATGATCGACGCCGTGATGTAGGGCATGATGCCCAGGGCGAAGATGGTCAGCCGCCGGAACATGCCGCCGCTGAACAGGTCGATGAACCCGAACAGCGTGCCCTGGTTTTGGCGAAAGAACTCGTCCAGCTTGTTCGCGTCGATCCCCGGCGTGGGGATGTGCCCGCCCAGACGGTAGACCGCCAGCAGCCCAAGCGTGAACAGCACGCGCTTGCGCAGGTCCGGGATGCGAAACATGTTCGCAATGGCTTCCAGAAACTTGTTCATGGTCGACTCATCCGCCGGCTACTCGGCGCCGGCGCCCACAATCTCCGCGCTTCCCCCCGCGGCCTGGATCTTCTCCAGGGCGGATTTCGAAAACAGGTGCGCCTGCACCAGGATGGGGCGCGCCAGCTCGCCCGATCCGAGCACCTTCAATCCATCGCCCAGCTTCTTAACTACGCCCAGCTCCAGCAGCCGTTCCGGGCCAAAGCTGTCGCCTTCCAGTCGGGCCAGAACCCCCACGTTCACAATGGCGAACTCTTTCTTGAAAATGTTCCGGAAGCCCCGCTTGGGCAGCCGCCGGTGCAGCGGCATCTGTCCGCCCTCGAAGCCGCGCTTCTGGCCGAATCCGCTGACCGACAGTTGTCCCTTCTGCCCGCGTCCGGCGGTCTTGCCGCGTCCCGAACCCATGCCCCGGCCCACTCGCCGCTGGACATGTTTCTGCCCCTTGGGAGGCTTCAATCCACTCAGGTTCATATGATTTCTCTCTACCCCACGATCGCCAGCAAATGCGGCGCCTTCTTCACCATGCCGCGGATGCCCGGATTGTCCGGCTTCTCCACCACTTGGTTGATCTTGTGCAGGCCCAGGCCGCGCACCACGTCTTTGTGCTTCTGGGGCGCGCAAATCGGGCTGCGCACCAGCTTGATCCTCAGTTTGCCTTCCGCCATAAGATTCCTCGCGCCGGCCGGGCTCTCCACCCGCCTCCTACAGCCTCTCGATCGGGAGGCCCCGAATCGCCGCCACCGCGGCCTTGTCGCGCAACTGCTCGAGCGCGTCGATGGTCGCCTTCACCACATTGTGCGGATTGTGCGAGCCGATCGACTTCGTGGCCACGTTGGCGATTCCCACCGCCTCGATCACCGCCCGCACCGGGCCGCCCGCGATCACGCCCGTGCCTTCCGGCGCCGGCTTCAGCAGCACCCGGCCGCCGCCGTACACCCCCAGCACCACGTGCGCGATCGTGGAATGCTTGACGTTCACTTTCCGCAGGTTCTTCTTCGCCGCTTCGATCGCCTTCTTGATGGCCGCCGGGACTTCCTTGGCTTTTCCGGTCGCGAATCCGACCACCCGCGCATCCGGGTCGCCCACCACCACCAGCGCCGAGAAGCTCAGGTTCTTGCCGCCCTTGACCACCTTGGTCACGCGGTTGATCGATACCACATGCTCTTTCAGGTTCAGGCCCGACGGATCAATCGGTTTTGTCGCTATGGCTGGCATGCGCTAGAACTCCAATCCCGCTTCGCGAGCCGCCTCGGCCAGGGCCTTCACGCGCCCATGGTAAATGTAGCCGCCGCGGTCGAAAACCACCTTCCGAATCCCTTGTTCCTTGGCCCGCCCGGCGATCAGCTTGCCGATCGCCTTGGCGCCCGCCACGTTGCCGCCGCCCGCCGCGCCGCCCTTCTCGTTCGAAGAGGCCGCTGCCAGCGTCCGCCCCGCGGTATCGTCGATCACCTGGACGTAGATATGCTTCAGGCTGCGGAACACCGCCAGCCGCGGGCGTTCCGCCGTCCCGCGGACCTTGTGCCGGATCCGCTCGTGGACCCGGCGGCGCGTCTCGTTTCTCGCAGTTTTCCGGATCATTTCGCCGCCGCTCCCGTCTTGCCGACCTTCTTCCGCAGCGCTTCGCCCGTGTAACGGATGCCCTTGTTCTTGTAAGGGTCCGGCGGCCGCAGCCCGCGCATGTTCGCCGCCACCTGGCCCAGCGCTTGCCGGTCGGCCGAACTCAGCACCAGGTGCGTCTGCTTTTCGATCTTCAGGTCCACTCCCGCGGGCAGCAGGACCTCGATGGGATGCGAGTAGCCCAGCGTGAAGGTGGCCACCCGCCCTTTGACGTCGGCCCGGTAGCCGATCCCCACGATGTCCAACTCCCGGCTGAACCCGGTCGAGACTCCCTGCACCGCGTTGGCGGCCAGCGCCCGAGTCAGCCCGTGCAGCGCCGCTTTGTCGTCGCCGTCGCGCGCGATCTCCAGCGTGCCCTTCGACTGCCGCACGGAGATGCCCCGCGGGACCGCTACGCTCAGCTTGCCTTTCGGCCCTTCCACCCGCAATGTTTCGCCGATCTCCACCTTCACCCCTTTGGGGAGCGGTATCGGCTTGTTCCCTACTCTCGACATGGCTTTCTCCAAAAACCCGTTACTGCCCATCCCCGCCGGCGCGAACCGCGGCGCCTACGAGATCTGGCACAGAATCTCGCCTCCCACGCCCTGCTTCTCGGCCTCCCGGCCGGACATCAAGCCTTTGGGCGTGGTCAGGATGTTCACGCCGAGCCCGCCCACCACGCGTGGAATCTCTTCGTGGCTCACATACACCCGGCAGCCCGGCCGCGAAACCCGCTCCATCCGTGTGATCACCGGCTTGTTGTTGGCCTGGTACTTCAAATAGATCTTGATCGTCTTCCGCGCGCCGTCTTCGGCTACCTTGTAGTTCAGAATGTAGCCCTCGTCCTTCAGAATCCGCGCGATCTCTGTCTTCAGCCGCGACGCCGGCACGTCCACCTTCGGGTGCCGCGCCTTGATCGCGTTGCGAATGCGCGTGAGCATGTCGGCAATGGGGTCCGTGATCATCGCTCTCTCCTACCAGCTCGCCTTGATGACGCCCGGGACCTCGCCCGACAGCGCCAGCTCGCGGAAGCAGATCCGGCACAGGTGGAACTTGCGCAGGTAGCCCCGCGGCCGGCCGCAGCGCCAGCACCGGTTCCGATGCCGGATCTTGAATTTCGGTTTCTTCTCGTCTTTAGCAATCTTGGCCGTCGTCGCCATCGAACTGTTTCCTTTCGCCCGCCGGCCTAAGGCCGGAACGGCATCCCCAGGTGCCGCAGCAGCGCGATCCCCTCGGCGTCGTTCCGCGCCGTCGTGGTGATCGAGATATTCATGCCCTTGGTTTTCTCTACCTTGTTGTAATCGATCTCCGGGAAAAGCAACTGGTCCTTGACCCCCAGCGTGTAGTTTCCCCGCCCGTCGAACGACTTGGTCGAGACGCCGCGAAAATCGCGCACCCGCGGCAGCGCCACGTTCACCAGCCGGTCGAAAAACTCGAACATCCGGTCGCCCCGCAGCGTCACCATGCAGCCGATGGTCATGCCCTCCCGCAGCTTGAAGGCGGATATCGACTTGCGCGCCTTGGTCACCACCGGTTTCTGCCCGGCGATCTGCGTCAGCTCGCCGACCGCGCCGTCCATCAGCTTCGGATTCTGCGTCGCCTCGCCCATGCCGATGTTGACCGTGATTTTCTCGAGCCTGGGCACCGCCATCACGTTCCGAAGGTCGAATTCCTTCATCAGCGCCGGCGCCACCGTCTTCTTGTAAAGCTCCCTCAACCTGGCTGCCATACTATTTCTTCTCCAGCGGCGCTCCGCATTTGCGGCAGATCCGTATCCGCCGCGACTTGCCGCCGCTCGTTTCCACCCGGTGGCCGATCCGGGCCGGCCCGCAGGTGGGGCATACGATCTTCAGATTCGAGACGGCGATGGGGCTTTCGCGCTCCGCGATCCCGCCCTTGATCTGTTTCTGCGGGTTGGGACGCGTGTGCCGCTTGACCGTCTGCACCCCTTCCACCAGCACCCGGCCGGTCCTGGTGTCCGTGCTCAGCACCCGTCCCTGCTTGCCCTTGTCCTTGCCCGCGATCACCTTCACGATGTCGTTCTTCCGCAGCTCGATCCGCACCCGCCCTTTGGGCCCCGTCGCGTGCCGCGGCGTGTTCTTAGCCTTTACCCCCGCCATCTAAATCACCTCCGGAGCCAGCGACACGATCTTCATGAAACGCTTGTCCCGCAACTCGCGCGCCACCGGCCCGAACACCCGCGTGCCCACCGGCTCCCCCTCCGGCGTTATCAGCACCGCCGCGTTGGAATCGAACCGGATGTAGGTGCCGTCCTTGCGGCGCGTTTCCTTGCGCATCCGCACGATCACGCAGCGCACTACTTTCCCCTTCTTGATGGCCGATTCCGGGGCCGCTTCCTTCACCGCCGCCGTCACGATGTCGCCCAGCCCCGCCCGCAGGCCCTTGTCGCCCCCGCGGGGCAGGATACACTGCAGTTTGCGCGCGCCGCTGTTGTCGGCGACCTCCAGCATCGTTCGCATTCCGATCATGGCAATCTCCTCGAATCGACCTATACCACCCGCGCCTCGGGATCCGCCGTGGCCGTGTCCTCGATGCCCACCAGCGCCGCCCGCCGGATCACCTCCGCCAGCCGCCAGCGCTTCAGCCGGCTCAGCGGGCGGCACTCCACAATGCGCACCACGTCTCCCACCCGCGCCGCGCCCTCTTCGTCGTGGGCGTAGAACTTCTTGCGCTTCTTGACGATCTTCTTGTACACCGGGTGCGGCACGCGCCGGGAGACCTCCACCACGATGGTCTTCTGCATCTTGGTGGACGATACCATCCCGACCTTTTCGTTCTTGTGGCCCTTGGCCGGTTCCTCTGCCATAGACTTACCCCTTCTGGCTCTCCGCCGCCGCACGCCGCGCGCTCAGCACGGTCTCCACCCTCGCCCGGTCCTTGCGCAAGCCGCGATACTTCTTCAGCCCTTCCATCTGGCCCATGCGCATCTGGAACCGCAGATGGAACAACTGGCCGGTCATTTCCTGGAGCTGCCGCTCCAGCTCCGTGGTCTCCAGATCTCGAATCTGTTCCGCTTTCATGCCCGACTCCTAGCTCTCCAACTGCGGCCGCGCCACCAGCTTGGTGGGGATCGGCAGCTTGTGCGCCGCCAGTTGCATCGCCCGCGTGGCGATCTCCCGGCTGACGCCTTCCATCTCGAACAGCACCCGGCCCGGCTTCACCATCGCCACCCAGCCTTCCGGAGCGCCCTTGCCTTTGCCCATACGGGTTTCGGCCGGCTTCTTGGTGATCGGCTTATCCGGGAACACGCGAATCCACACCTTGCCGCCCCGCTTGATAAAGCGCGTCATGGCCACCCGGGCCGCCTCGATCTGCCGGTCCGTAATCCAGGCGCACTCCATGGCCTTCAACCCGTAGTCGCCGAAAGCCAGCGTTCCGCCCTTCCAGGCTTTGCCGGTGCGCCGGCCGCGCTGCTGCTTCCTGTACTTGACCTTCTTCGGCATCAACATGGCGATATCCTTTTCGCGTCCGGCGGGATCCTGCCGGAACCCTATCCTATTCCGTCTTCTCCGGTGTAGCCGGCCCCCCGTCCTTCAGTTCCTGCTTCCAGGCGGGCTGCTGTGGCGGCGTCAGCGGCGGCAGGATCGGCGCCGTCGAGCGTGCCGGCTGCGCCAGCTCGGTCGGCGCGGCCTGCACCACGGGTCCGGTGGGCTCCGCCGCGGGCGCCACGGGCGGCGGCATTCGGCGCTCGCCCCGCTCGCCGCGGTCGGGCCGCTCGCGCCGGTCGCGCATGGGCCGCCGCGGCTCGGGCTCGGCCGTCTTCTGCAGTTGCCCCGCGATGATGTCGCCCTTATAAACCCAGCACTTAATCCCGATCACGCCGTAGGTCGTGTAGGCCTGGCTGAATCCGTAGTCGATGTCGGCCCGCAGCGTGTGCAGCGGCAATTGCCCTTGCAGGTACCACTCGCTGCGCGCGATCTCCGCCCCGTTCAGCCGGCCCGAAACCCTCACTTTGATTCCCTTGCAGCCGAAGCGTAGCGCCGAATCCACCGACTTGCGCATCGCCCGCCGGAACGCCACCCGTTTCTCGAGCTGCAAGGCGATCGATTCCGAGACCAACTGCGCGTCCAGTTCCGGCTTGTGCACTTCCTGGATGTCGATGAACACGTCCCGCTTGGTGCGCTTGGCCAGGTCCTGCTTCAGCTTCTCGATTTCGGCGCCCTTGCGGCCGATGATGATCCCCGGCCGCGACGTCCGGATGGTGACCCGCAGCTTGTTGCCCGGCCGGTCCACTTCCACCGAGCTCACGCCGGCCGCCTTCAGCCGCTTCCGCAGCGCGTCCTTGAGTTGCAGGTCCTCCAGCAGCAGTTTGGCGTATTCCTGCTTGGCGAACCAGCGCGACCGCCAGGTCTTGGTCACTCCCAGCCGAAATCCGTATGGATGAACTTTTTGTCCCATGGCTCCCTCAGCTCTCGGATACCGTGATCGCGATGTGCGCCATCCGCCGCTGGTAGCGGTAGGCCCGCCCCATTGGCGCCGGCCGGACGCGCTTCATCCGCGGCCCCTCGTTCACGTACGCTTCCGAGACCACCAGTTTGTCCACATCCACGTCGGCCGAGCGGTTCTCCGCGTTGGCGATCGCCGACCGCAGCACCTTCTCCACCGCCGGCGCGATGCGCTTGTTCGTGCTCCGCAGGATGTTGATCGCCTGGCCCGCGTTCCGCCCGCGGATCAAGTCCACCACCAGCCGCGCCTTCTGCGCCGAAATCCGAATGTATCTCGCTTCCGCTCTGGCTTCCATGATCGCCTCTATGCCGGCTTCGCCGTCTTCTCCGTCGCCGCCCGGGCCGAATGCCCCCGGAACAGCCGGGTCGGAGAGAACTCGCCCAGCTTGTGCCCCACCATGTTCTCGGTCACGTACACCGGGATGAACTTCTTCCCGTTGTGCACCGCCAGCGTCTGTCCGACGAACTCCGGCCGGACCGTCGAACGGCGCGACCACGTCCGGATCACTTTCTTCTCGTTCTTGTCGATCGCCGCCTGCACTTTCACCATCAAGTGCCCATCGGTGAACGGTCCTTTTTTGACAGATCGGCCCATAGAATCCTCAGCTCACTTCTTTCCTCTGCGGCTCACGATCCACTGCGCGGTCCGCTTGTTGTTGCGCGTCTTGTAGCCGCGGGTCGGCTGGCCCCACGGCGTCACCGGGTGCCGTCCGCCGCTGGTCTTGCCCTCGCCGCCGCCGTGCGGATGGTCCACCGGGTTCATGGTCACGCCGCGATTGTGCGGTTTCTTCCCCATCCAGCGCTTCCGGCCGGCCTTGCCCAGCGACACATTCTCGTGCTCCACGTTGCCGACCTGCCCCATGGTCGCCATGCACTCCACCTGCACCCGCCGGATCTCGCCCGAGGGCAGCTTCAGCAGCGCGTAGCCGCCTTCTTTCGAGACCAGTTGCGCCGAGGAGCCCGCCGAGCGCGACATCTGCCCGCCCTTGCCCGGCCGCAGCTCGATGTTGTGCACCAGGCTGCCCGCCGGGATGTTCTTCAGCGGCAGCGCGTTGCCCACCAGGATATCGGCCTCCGGGCCGGACATTACCATGCGCCCCACTTCCAGGCCCGCCGGATGCAGAATATAGCGCTTTTCGCCGTCGGCGTAATTGAGCAGCGCCAGCCGCGCCGAGCGGTTGGGATCGTACTCGATGGCCGCCACTTTGGCCGGCACCCCGCTCTTGTCCCGCTTGAAATCGACGATGCGATAGGCCTTCTTCGCGCCCCCGCCCCGCCACCAGCTCGTGATTTCGCCGCGGCTGTTCCGCCCGCCGGTGCGCTTCTTGCCCGTCACCAGCGACTTTTCCGGCTTCTGCTTGGTGATCTCCTCGCGCGACACCACCGTCTGGAAGCGCCGCGTCGGCGTGGTTGGACGATAGCTCTTGATCGGCATCTCAGATCTCCGCGTATTCCGGCATCTTCTGGCCGGCCTTCAGTTTCACGTAGGCTTTCTTCCAGTCCGACCGGAACCCGCTGAAGCGGCCCCGCCGGCGCTCTTTGCCCACGTTGTTCGAGGTGCGCACGCTCTCCACCTTCACTTTGAAAATCAACTGGACCGCGGCGCGAATCTGCGTCTTGTTGGCGCTGGCCGCCACTTCGAAACACATCGTCCGTTCGCCGTCCTTCTTGGCTACGGCCTTCTCGGTAACTACCGGCCTGCGGACCACTTCCAGCACGTTCATCGCAATGCCTCCGACAGTTTCTTGGCCGCCGCCTCGGAGAGCAGCACGTGCTGGTGCCCCAGCAGATCGTAGGTCGTCACCTCGCGGCTGGCGACCAGCGTCACGCCCTCCAGGTTGCGCGTGCCCAAGGCCAGGTTCCGGTTGTCCTCGTTGTCCACGAGCAGCACTTTCTTCGCGCCCGCCTCGAGCTTGTTCAACGCCGCGCGGATGGTCTTGCTCTTGTGGTCCGCCAGCGCGAACGATTGCACCACTTTCAGCTCGCCGTCCCGCAGCTTGGCCGTCAGCGCCGAGCGCAACGCGCCCAACTGCATCTTGCGCGGCAGCGCGTAGCTGTAATCCCGCGGCACCGGCCCGTGCGACGTTCCCCCGTGCCGCCAGATCGGCGACCGGATGGAGCCCATGCGCGCCCGGCCCGTGCCCTTCTGTTTCCACAGCTTCTTGCCCGAGCCCGATACTTCGTGACGCGTCTTGGTCTTGGCCGTCCCGCTGCGCTCGCCCGCCAGTTGCCAGCGCACCGCCTCGTAGAGCAGCGCTTCGTTGACCGGGGCCGCGAACACCTCTTCGGCCAGCTCCAGCTCTCCCACCTTCTCGTTATTCAAATCGACAACGTCCACACTTGGCATGCTCTTCACCTCTTGGGCCGCCGCACGATCACGTACCCGCCGTTGGGTCCGGGCACCGCGCCCTTCACCACCAGCACGTTGTCCTCGGCATTCACGTCGATGATTTCCAGGTTCCGCACCGTCACCCGCTGCGTGCCCATGTGCCCGCCCATACGGGTCCCCGGCCATACCCGCGAAGGATAGCTGGACGCTCCGATCGAGCCCGGCGCCCGGTGGAACATCGACCCGTGCGACTTGTCGCCGCCCCGGAAGTGATGCCGCCGCACCACGCCGGCGAATCCTTTTCCCTTGCTGATGCCGATGACGTCCACTTTCTCGGCCGGCTTGAACTGGTCCACCAGCACCTGGTCGCCCGGCTTGAAATCGTCGTCGCCCGGCCGCAGCTTCAGCTCGTTGAGGAACTTCACGCCCTCCACGCCGGCCTTCTTGAGGTGTCCCGTCCGCGGCTTATTGATGCGCGCCGCCTTGACGAACTCCATCAGGCCGAGCTGCACCGCGTTGTACCCGTCGATGAGCGGCGTCTTCCGCTGCACCACCACGCACGGCCCCGCTTTCAGCAAGGTGACGGGCACCACCTGCCCGTCGGCGCGAAACACCTGCGTCATGCCGATCTTTCTGCCAAGAATCCCTGGGGTCATACTAACCTCATTGGAAATCGAAGATTGCCGCATCGCCTCATCGGCAGCTGGCGGGGCATCGAAACCGGCCCGCCGCATCGCCCCCGAGGTAACCGTCAACCGTCAGTTCATTTCCGGTCCTTCCCGAACGCCTTGATCTCGACGTCCACGCCCGCCGGCAAGTCCAGCTTCATGAGCGCATCCACGGTGTCCTGAGTCGGTTCCAGGATGTCCAGCAGCCGCTTATGAGTCCGGATCTCGAACTGCTCCCGCGACTTCTTGTCCACGTGCGGCGAGCGGTTCACCGTCCAGCGGTTCTTCACCGTCGGCAGGGGAATGGGTCCCGCCACCTGGGCGCCGGTCCTCTTGGCCGTTTCGACGATCTCGGTTGTGGATTGATCCAGAACCCGGTGATCGTAAGCCTTCAATCGAATCCGAATGCGCTCTCGTAACATAATTTACGCTCGCAGCTCACACTTCACGGCACGCCATACCCCGCGCGCCGCTATTCCAAAATCTCCGTCACCGTCCCGGCGCCCACCGTCCGCCCGCCCTCGCGGATGGCGAACCGCAGCCCCTTGTCCATGGCCACCGGCGTGATCAGCTCCACTTCCAGGTTCACGCTGTCCCCCG
>JBKQQG010000106.1:0-17913 GCA_052144455.1 Bryobacteraceae bacterium | reverse complement strand
ATCCGCGCTTCCGGATTCGTACTTCGCGCCGAGGGGGGCTACTCGATCGTCTTGGCTGCTTTCTTGCGGTTGCGCTTCCGCGCCAGCGCTTGCTTGGCGCGCGCTTTCTCGCCGGGCTTCAGGTAATAGGAGTGACGCTTGATCTCCTTGATGATGTCTTCCTGCTGCACCTTCCGCTTGAAGCGCCGCAGCGCGCTCTCGACGGTTTCCCCGTCGTTGATGACTACTTCGGCCAAGTTCCGTTCACCTCCTTCGGCACGATTGGCAATCTCCATCATACCCCGGATGCGCCCCTCCGCTCACTGTTGGGCCCAGGCATACAGGAGCGGCAGGATCTCCGGCAACTTCCGGGAGATGGCGGGGAAGTCCACCTTCATCACGTTCAAGGCTTCGATGCGCCGCATTTCAGGAGGCGTTTCGATGCCGGAGTGAAGCGGGATGCGGGCGCAGTCGTCGAAGGCCAAGCGGCGTTCCGTTTCCCTGGAAAGGAGGTCGTCGACCAGCGCGCGCGCACTCTCTAAGTGCCGGGCGCCACGGATGACGACTGCCGCGTCCGGAATGAGCACAACGCCGGGGTCGTCCCGAAGTTGGTCCGGAAAGACCAAGTCGACATGCCTGGCCCGCCGCACGCAAACGACGGCCGAATCGCTGGCGACCAGTGCGAAGGCGGCCTTTCCCGACGCCACCAGACCTGCGCACTCAGCGTCGGTGGGGGACACTTGGACCCCGTTGTTTTTCATCGCGCCAAGAAAGGCGCCGGCGCGATCGTCCCCCCAGAGATTGAAGAGCGCGGCCATGGCCACGGCGGTCGAGCCGAAAAGCGGACTGACGATGGCCGCTTTCCCGCGATGGCGCGAGTCGGTGAAAGAGGCCAAGCCTTCGGGCTGTTCCTCGATCCCGTGATTGGCCAGGATCACCCAGGCCCGCGCCGCGAAGCCCGTCCAGTTGCCGTCCTGATCCCTGAACTGATTCGGGACACCTTCGGCGCCCTGAGCGGCGTAGGGCTGGGAGATCCCGCGCTGTTTCAGGAGTTCGGCGCTCACCGGGTCGCTGGCCCAGTAGACATCGGCTTGGGGTTGGTGTCGTTCGGCGATGAGCCGGTCCACGAGCCGGGCACTCCGGGAATCGCGGGGCTCGTACACCGCCTGCACGGCGATGCCGGTGGCCTTAGAGAAATCGTGGAGGATCGGCTCGGCGAAGACCCGATCCTCGCTCACGTAAACCACAACGGTCTCCGGCTGTGGCCGGCTGCCGGCGCAACCGCTCAGCAGCACGATGATAAGAAAAACGGAGAGAAAGATTGCAGTCCTCAAAATAGGTCACACTATCTGCTTTGCTCACGGCAAATCCCGCGTTCGCTGCGGCGGATGAAGTCCACCAGGTGCAACGTGTGCTCGGTGGGAATCTCGGTTTCGATGCGGACCAGGGCCGGCTCGAGCTTCAGGCCGGAGCGGAACAGGATGCGATAGGCGGTCTTGAGAGCGGCGATGTCCGCCGGCTGGAATCCGGCCCGCTTCAACCCGACCAGGTTGAGGCCCAGCGGCGCCATTCTGGAACCCTCGTAGAGGAAAAACGGCGGAACATCGCGGTTCACGCGCGACCGGCCGCCGATCATGGCCAGGCGGCCGATTTTGGAATACTGATGCACGCCCACGCCGCCGGAGATGAAGGCCTGGTCCTCGATCTCGACGTAGCCGGCCACCAGCGCGCAACTGCAAATCACGGTGTCGTTGCCCACTTTGCAGTTGTGGGCGATGTGCCCGGAGGTCATGATGTAGTTGCGATCGCCGATCTGGGTGGCGGACTCGGGCTGGGTGCCGCGCGAAATGGTGTAGTGCTCGCGGATACGGTTGCCGTCGCCGATGCGCAGGTAGCTGCGCTGGCCGGAGAAGGCCTTGTCGAGCGGATCGGTGCCCAGGACGGTTCCAGCGGAAATCTCGTTGCGCTCGCCGAGCGCGGTCCAGCGCTTGACGTACACGTAGGGCTCGAGCCGGCAAAACGGGCCGATGCTGACATCGGACTCGACGACGCAGTAGTCGGCTATGACCACCTGGGGCCCGATGGAGGCGTCCGGATGCACCCGCGCGGTGGGCGCCACCTGAGCCGAGGGATCGATGGGCATAACCTTAGTATGATAGTCCACGGGCGGGTTTGAAGGGCGCCCTGGCTATGCGAGTACGCGAATTGGCGGAATGGTTGGGCACCGCCTTCGAGGGCGACGGAGAGCGGGAAGTGGCGCGGGCGGCGAGCCTGGAGGGCGCGGGGGCGGCCGATGTTTCGTTCGTGGGGAACCGCAAAGCCGCCGAGCAGGCGATGGCCTCCGGGGCGGGCTGCCTGATTGTGCCGCCGGAGTTTCCAAACCCCGACGGGCGCACCCTCATCCGGGCTCCCGAGCCGCGCGCGGCGTTTGCCAAAGCCGTCGGGCGGCTGCATCCGGTGGCGGCGGCCGAGCCGGGCGTGCATCCCACGGCGGTGGTTGCGGGAAGCGCGGAAATCGGTGACGGCGTGGCCATTGGGCCGCACGCGAGCGTGGGCGAAGGGGCGCGGATCGGGGCGCGCACGCGGATCGGGGCGGGCTGCGCGATCGGCCGCCGGGTCACGCTGGGCGAGGAGTGCATCCTGCAGGCCAACGTCACGGTCTACGACGACTGCGACATCGGCGCGCGCGGAATTCTGCATTCCGGCTGCGTGATCGGCGCGGACGGGTTTGGCTTCGCGATGGTCGGCGACCGATACGAGAAGTTCCCGCAGATCGGCCGGGTGACGATCGGGGACGACTGCGAGATCGGGGCCAATACCTGCATCGACCGGGCGGCGCTGGGGGTGACCTGGATCGGGGAGGGCGCCAAGCTGGACAACCTGGTGCAGGTGGGGCACAACTGCCGGATCGGGCGGCACGTGGTGGTTGCCGCGCAAACGGGGTTTTCGGGCGGCGTGGTGGTGGAGGACTACGCGGTAATCGGCGGGCAGGTCGGCATCGGCGATAAGGCGCGCATCGGGACGCGCGCGGTGCTGGGCTCGGGATGCGGCGTGCTGACCTCGAAGATCGTGCGCGCCGGCCAGGTGGTATGGGGCACTCCGGCGCGCCCGCTGAAAGAGTACCTGGAACAGCTCGCCAGCCTGCGCCGGTTGCCCGAGGCGCGCCGGGAACTCGCCGACTTGCGCCGCCGTCTCGATGAGTTGGAAGGGCGGTAGGCTACCCTTCCCGGTCAGCGGCCGACGGGAAACGCGATCGCGAGCGAGATCCCGCCGGCTGGGTTCGTGCCGGCCTGCAGGCGGGCGCCGTGCGCTTCGGCGATCTTTCGCACGCTGGCCAAACCCAAGCCCGATCCGTCCGGGAGATGGGAATCGAAGGGCCTGAACAGAGGATCGAGATCGGCGGAGGAACCCTCCGGCAGTTGCGCAGCAACCTCGAGAATCACCTCGTCGCCGACGGCGCCCGTTCGCAGAATCATGGAGCGTTGTGGCGCCGAGAGCCGGCCGAAGAAAGCCACGAGGTTGCGCAACAGGTGCTGGGTCTGTTCGAGATCCAGGCGCACTAACGGCAGGTCCTGCTCCAGCTTGAGGCGAATATCGGCCCCATCCAGCGTGCCCCATTCGGAGAGGCTTTTGGAGACCACCTCCGTCAGGTCCAGTAACTGCAGTTCGAGCGGCGCGGCGCGCAGGAAGTGGAGGGCGTCGCAGAGAATCCAGTTGATCTGGCGAACCTCCTGGTGGAGTTTGGCGAGTTGGCGGCGGGCTTTGCCATCGGTGCGTGGCAGCACCATCTCCAGGTAGCACGCGATGGACTCGATAGTGCTCAGCGGCTGCCGAAGCTCATGCGCGATGTGGCGGACGACGGTAGTGGGGTCGTAGGCCGGGTTTTCATCCCCGGCGCCACGGGACGGGAGCGCAGCTGGGTCCTGAGACATCGGCGGGCCTGGGGAAACTATCGAATTATAGCGCTTGCGGCGGCGCGCCGGCGGGTCATGCCAGGGCGCGCGCGGCGGTTTGGAAGGAGCGGCGGCCCAAGTTGCCCGGATGAAGCTACCATGGAATACGATGAACCGCACCAAGGCGCCGCTCGCCGATTCGCAGCAGAGCGTCTCGCAGTACGAATCGGCTGTCGGCGAGATTCGCCTGGAACCGCAGGATGGGGGCGGAATTGTCCAGTAAGGCGGCGCCGCCCGCCCCGCCGCGCGCCGCTCGCGGCACGGGACTGGTATTCCTGGCGGTCTTTGCGCTGCTGGTGGTCCTGATTCACGTGCCGTTTCTGGATTTGCCGTTTCATTGGGACGAGGTAGGGCAGTTCGTTCCCGCCTCGCTGGATCTCTTCCAGAACGGCCGCTGGGTTCCCCATATGGTCACGCCTAACGTGCACCCGCCGGGCCTGATGGCGTACCTGGCGCTGGTGTGGCGCATCTTCGGCTTCTCGATAGTGGGCACACGGCTGGCGATGCTGGCCGCTGCGGCGGTGGCGGTATGGCTGACGTTTCTGCTGGCCGTCGAGCTGGCACGCGAGGTGGGCGGAGCGCCGGCATTCTCGGCCGTGATCCTGCTGATGGTTTCCCCGCTGTTCTATACGCAGGCCATGCTGGCGCAGCTCGACATGCCCGCCCTGCTGTTCACCGCCGCGGCGCTGCTTCTGTTTCTGCGGGGCCGGTTCCGCACGGCCGCGCTGGCCTGTACCGCGCTGGGGATGGTGAAAGAGACCGGGTTGGTGGTGGCGCTCGTGCTGGCGGCGTGGCTCATTCTGGAGCGGCGCCGGCGCGAGGCGGCTTGGTTCCTGTTGCCGCTGGCCGCGGTGGCCGGCTGGCTCTTGGTGCTCTACCGCGGCACGGGGCATCTGCTGGGCAGCTCCGCCTTCACCGATTACAACCTGCTGTTTCCGCTCCATCCGGTGCGGATCGCCATCGCCCTGGCGCGGCGGTGCTTGGCCATTTTTGTCGAGAACTTCCACTGGATCGGCTGGATTGCGGTGGCGCTGGCGTGGCGCCGAACCAATGTTTTCCACAGCCGGGGGTGGCGCATCGCGGCGACGCTGGCGGTGGCGCAGGTGCTCGCGGTCACGGTGCTGGGCGGCGCGACGCTGGAGCGCTACCTGCTGCCGGTGCTGCCGCTCATCTACATCGCGTTCGCCGTGGCGTGGGCGGCGCAGCCGTCGCTGGCCACGCGGGCTGGACAGTTGGCGCTGGTTGTGGGCCTCGTGGTGTGCCTGTTCTGGAACCCGCCGTACCCGCATCCTTACGAGAACAACCTGGCGCTGGTGGATTTCGTGCGGCTGCACCAGTCGGCCGCGGAGTTTGTCGAGCGCAGCTATCCCGGCCAGAGGATCACCACGGCCTGGCCGCTCTCGATCGAGTTGCGCCGGCCGACGTGCGGATATGTGAAGCGGCGCATGGCGGTTCAGGAAGTGCCGGGCTTTCAGCCGGCCGACCTAGCCTCGCTCGACCCGGCATCGGTGGGAGTCTTCGTGCTCTACTCGCGGGATTGGGACGCCGGCTGGGACCTGCGCCGGGCGCCTCTGATCGCGCCGCTGATGAAGCGCTTCTATGGCTACCAGCCGCAGATCGCGCCGCCGGAGCTGGAACGCCGGTTCGGGTTGAAATTGGCGGCGCGTTGGAGCGAACGCGGACAGTGGATCGCCGTCTACGAGAGAGCGGAGCAGGCGATCCAGCCGGTGCGGGATTAGGGCGCTGTCCGGCCCGTCGTCATTTCCGCTCCCCGCAGGTTGAAGCTGGCCACGACCCTGGCCAGATGGGGGGCCTCGGGGCGATCGGGTTCCGGCATGGCCAGCCATCCCACGGCCGCTTCGAGGACCGCGCCGACCCAGCAGCGGGCCACGATAGGGCGATCCCGGGGGTCGATGGAGGGCGCCGCGGATTCGAGAGCCGCCACCACCGAACGAACGTGACTCTCGATGATCGCTCGGCGCGCTTGCTCGAGGCGGCCGCCCAGGGTCGCGGCTTCCATCAGGATGCGAGCCTCGAACGGATGGCCGGCAAGCCAACGAACCAGGCCTTCCACGGCCGCGCGCATTCGCGCGTCCGGCCTGCTCTCGCGCTCAATCGCCTGGTTCAGCGCGGCGGCGAGACGCTGGCCGATCTCTTCCAGCGCGGCGGCGTACACGTCCTCCTTGTTGCGGAAGTACAGATAGAACGCGCCGGTTGAGCTTTGCGCCTCCCGGACAATCATGGGAACCGTGGCTGGGTGGTAGCCCAGCCGGCCAAACAGCCGGATGGCCGTGTCGAGGAGCAGCCGGCGTCGGGCTTGCCGACGCTCCACCATCTTCTGGCTCTTCTTATAAGCCAATCAGCGCCTCCTCAAGCCCGCTCCGGATGGCGGGGTATTGCGGCCGGAACCCGAGCTGATCCCGCAGCCGCGCGCTGGAGAGCACTTTGGGCGTGGTCAGCAACTGGAGCACATAAGGGGTGACGGCCTCAGGCCGGTGGAACAGGCGGTCCGCCGACCACCCCAACCGGGCGTAGCAGCGCGCCGCCCATTCCGGCAAATAAAGGGCTCGCCGGGAATCCAGGAGGTCGGCGATGCAATCCAGAAAATGCCGCCAGGTGGCGGGTTGATCGCCGGCAACATTGTAGGTCTGGCAGCCAGGCACGTCGCGTTCGCAGGCGAGCAGGAGGGCTTCGGCCGCATCGTCCACGTGCAGAAAGCTGACGTTCACCCTGCCATCCCCGGGCCAGGGACAAAACCCGCGGCGCAGCCGGCCCCCCAACTCGCCTAGAATGCGGCTGCCGCGGCCATAGACTTCACCTAGCCGGCAAATCGCGAGACTGGGAAGTTCGGCGGCCTGGAACATTTTCTCGACGTCTAACTTCACTCTTCCATATGGTATGACGGGACGGCACGGCCAGTTTTCATCGGCCTCGCCGACGATGACGCCATAGACTTCCGCCGCACTCGCCAAGACCCACCGGCGCACTCCTGGCCGCCCGCCCCACGCGATCAGGTTTCGAGCGATGGTAATGTCCGCGCGGGCCAACTCAGCGGCGCTCGATCCCGCGTAGCCACCGGCGAGATGAACGAGCGCGTCCGGGGTGGGCCATCCCTGGATTGGCTGGCGCAAATCGCCAATCCGGTCAGCCTCGTTGCAGGCACGCCGGGCGAAGGCCGTCACCCGCCAGCCGCGGGCGCGGGCCTTTCTCACGACGGAACGGCCAATCAGGCCGCCCGCTCCAGTGACCAATATGTGCACGACTCACCTCGCCTTGCTTCGGCTGGCGTGAACCAGCGTGACGATGACCTGATCCTCCCAAGAACTCATTTCCTTGAGCGTTGCGGCAGCGCGAAGCAGACCTTCGCGCTGGAACAGGGCCACGTACTGGGGAAACGGGCGGGGTTGATCGAGCCCGGCGAAGGTGGTGCCCGTGTACAGTAGCGCGACGTCAAAACCCTGCGAGGGAAGGGCCGGCTGGAGGAACTGGAAGCCGGTGAAGGCGCCGCCGCGCGCCACCACCTCCTCGATCGCCGGCCTGATGTGCTGGTCGAAATCGGCGCGCCAGAGATCGGCCGTGCCCGGCTTGCAGCGAATCTGCACGAGGATCGCCGGTTCCGTTTTGGTGGGCGGTGCGACGTCCCCGCTCATCGCCGGCAGGCCGCCCAATATCGCCGCCACCGCCAGCACCAAGGGGAGCCAGCGCGGTGTGCGGCGGATGTAGCGGAGCCAGCCTTCGCCATAGCGTGTCAGCAAGCCGGGTTCTTCGATCCAGCGCACGTAGAACATGCCGGCGACCACTACGGATCCGACCAGGACGAGCAGGCTGGGAGAGCGCAGGAGGCAAGCCAGTCCCGCGCCGTACAGCCATCCGCCCAGCATCAGGGGGTTGCGGGAATGGCGGAAGGGACCCGATTCGACCAGGCGCGCGGTTGGTACGAGCGGATTGGGAGTGCCGTCGCCGAGGACGGTCAGCGCCCGGAACGACCAAATCGCGAGAGCTGCGCCGGCGAGCATGGCCAGCGCGGCCAGGGGCTCGATCCAATAAGGCAGCCGCCAGAGAAGGCCGAGCCAGCGGTCCAACCGGAGAGCCGCCCAGGGCAGGGCGGCGAAATAGAGGAGCAGGGCGGGGGAACAGATCAGGAGGGAACGAAGGAGTCGTTTCATGATAAATAAAGAATGACACGTCATTCTTTATTTGTCAAGGGGGAGCGAGCAAGGATTTGGGAGGTTGGCGGCTGCCTGGGCGGTTGGCCGTCGGGGGGGCCGGGACCCGCGCCGGGGGACCGTGCGTTCGGATTATGATGGGACGAACTCCCGGCCGGTAGGAGGCACATGTCCGAGACGAAGTCGCTTCCCGAAGACGCATATACGCCGCTCGCGCCCGGGGCGGTGTACAAGCCAATTGTGTCCGCGGGCGCCGCTGAGCCGGAGCTAACCTGGCGCTCGGTGGGTTGGGGCGTGCTGCTGTGCGTCATATTCAGCGTGGCCTCGGCGTACTCGGGCTTGAAGGTGGGGCAGGTGATGGAGGCGGCCATTCCGATCTCGATCCTGGCGATCGGGCTGGCGCGCGTGTACCCGCGGCGGTCGAGCCTGCTCGAGAACGTCATCGTCACCAGCATTGGCGGCGTGGCGGGGTCGGTGGCGGCGGGCGCCATCTTCACTCTGCCCGCGCTCTACATTCTGAGGCTGGATCCACATCCCGTGCAGACGATTTTCATTTGCGTCGCGGGCGGATGCCTGGGGATTCTGTTCCTCATCCCGCTGCGCCGCTACTTCGTGCGGGACATGCACGGCAGATTCCCCTACCCGGAGGCCACGGCCATCACAGAGGTGCTGGTCACGGGCGAAAAGGGCGGCTCGCAGGCCCGGCTGCTGCTCGAAGCCACCGCCATTTCGGGCGTTTACGATTTCTTCGTGACCACGTTCCAGGTTTGGAAGGAGAGAATCGACCTGCAATTCGTTCCGGCCATGCGCGCGCTCACCGAGCGGGGCAGGGTGGTGTTCAGCTTCGACGCCATCGCGTTCATCCTGGGGCTGGGATACGTAATGGGACTGCGCAGTTCGATGATTCTGTGCGCGGGCGGCGTGCTGGCGAACTTCGTGCTGGTGCCGCTGATCTGGATGATCGGGAGCCACGTTCCAGGCGCCGTTTACCCGGCCACGAAGCCAATCGCCACGATGGCGGCGGGCCAAATCTACAGCAACTATGTGCGCTACGTCGGGGTGGGGGCGATCGCCACGGCGGGGATTTTCGGGATCGTCAAGTCGCTGCGGATTGTGGCGGGCTCGTTCTCGATCGCTGCACGCACCTTCCGGCACGGCGGAGGCGGGGGACTGGAACGCACCGACCGCGACATATCGGCGATGTCGATTCTGGGCGGAACGGTGGTGAGCGCGCTGGGCGCGGGGATCTTCTTCGCGAGCCTGTCCGTGGGCTGGGCCATCGTGGCCACTGGCCTGCTGATGACGCTGCTGTTCTCGTTCTTCTTCACCTCGGTGGCGGCCAACGCCATCGCCACCACGGCGCGCAACCCGGTCTCGGGCATGACCATGCTGACCATCATCGTTTCCTCGGTGGTGCTACTGCGCTTCGGACTCTCGGGGACGGCGGGGATGTTCTTCGTGATGGCCATCGCGGGCATGGTTTGCACGGCTCTGTCGGTGAGCGGCCAGACCATTACGGACTTCAAGACCGGTTACTGGCTCGGCTCGACGCCCGCGGCGCAGGAGAAGGTGAAGTTCCTGGGCGTGGTGGCGGCGGCGGTGGCCAGCGGCCTGACGATCGCATTGCTGGCGCGGGCGTTCCAATTCGGCGAGGCGGTGCAGGGCGATGCGCGGACGGTGCTGGTGGCGCCGCAAGCTTCGATCATGAAGGCGCTGGTGCTGGGTTTCATGAGCCACCAGCCGGTAACTTACCTGCTGTTTGGCGCGGGCGCGATGATTGCGCTGGCCATGGAAATGCTGGGCGTGCCGGCGCTGGTTTTCGCGCTGGGCATGTACCTGCCGCTGGAGTTGAACACGCCGGCGCTGGTGGGCGGGTTTTTGGCGCATTACCTGGGCAAGCGCGGCGCACTGGTGCGCGAGCGAGGCGTGATCATCGCTTCGGGGCTGATGGCGGGCGGCGCGATTGGCGGGGTGATCGGGGCCGGGTTGCGCCTCCTGCCGCACTACGACGAGAGCAAGATCAGGACGCCGTTCTACGCGAACGAGCCGGTTTCGCAACTGGTTTCCGCGGGGCTGTTCATCGGGCTTTGCGTCTATGTCTGGTACGGGTCGCTGCGGCGCCCGAAGGAGAGCGCATGAGCGGTTCATTTTCCACGCTAGTGGGCGACGCGATTCTGGGCATCGACACATTGTGGGGCGGCGACGTGATGTGCGCTTCGGGAACGGGGCGCTTCATCGCGGATTCCTGGTTTTCCGACGAGCCCCTTCCGGCGGCCTATACCGATCCGACCGCGGCGGCGGTGCGGGCCTGCGGCGGGGTGGCGTCCAAGACCGCCGATCGGGCGGCGCTGGAGGCCTACCTGGCCGCCGTGGACGTGCGTGGCGCCATCGCGGGCCTGGCCGCGGAGGGGAATGCGCTGGAGGGATCGCGCGGCGAATACGTGCGCGGGCTGGCGCTGTGTTTCCAGGTGATGTGGGACCTGGCGATGGAACGGCTCGGCAAAGGCGACCCGGTGCCCTACGAACGCTCGGTGCGCGCCTCGACGGGCCAGGCGCCGGCGCCCTCGCATCCGGAGGCGAAACGCGAGCGGATGGCCGAGCTGCTGGGGCTCGCCGGGTACCCTTCGCACAGCGGCGAGGAACTGCTGGAGGCGGTGGACGGCTGGCGTCGGCCGCGTCGCGTCCCCATGGCCAGCGTGCGCGCTTTGGGGGCGGCCTTCATCGCGGAGTTCGACCGGCTCAGCGCGGAAAGCCTGACGCCGTGGCTGCCCGCCGAGTTGCACGGCGTACCGCGGGCCAACATCCGTTTCCTGCCGATTCAGGACGCCTGGTTCTCGGGGTCGATGAACTACTTGGGCCGCGCGCGGCGGCCGGACGGCGCGCCGGAGTACGAGGCCACTTACGAGATCAACGCGTCGCTGGAGATCTCGGTGCCGGAGTTCGAGCAACTGGTGAGCCATGAGGTGGCGCCCGGGCACGTGACCACGTTCGCGTATCTGCAAAACCTCTTCGTTCGCGGGAAGGTGGGCTTTGAAGCCAGCGTGCTCACCATGAACACGCGCGCCGCCACCTTGTTCGAGGGCATCGCCAACAACGCCATCCTGATGGCCTACGGCGTTACCGAAGTGGAGCAGTTGCCGGACGAAGATCTGCAAATCGGCGTGCTGCTGGCCCTGTTACAGGACGATGCGAAGAACCAGGCCTCCTGGCTGACCTGGGGCGAAGGGCTGCCACAGGCCGAGGTAGCCGCCGCGCTGCGCCGCGAATACCTGGTCTCGGTCGAGCGCGCCGAAAAGCTCTCCGGCGCCTGGGGGCGCCATCCGCTGCTGGGGCGCATGTACCTGCCGGCCTACAAAGTGGGAACCGAGCGCGTGGCCGAACTGAGGCGCCGATACACCGCCCGGGAGTTGCTGCCGGTGCTTTATGGTTGCGCGGGATTGGCGGACATTACTACGGTGGAGGGCCTGCTGCGGGCGTAGGCGCGCCGTGCGGACGGATTCAGGCTACCGCGGCCGCGTTGCCGAAAAGCGAAAAAGGGCGCGACTCGCGAAAAGGCTGAAATCGATAGCCGACGCCGAAGATGGTCTCGATGTAACGGTCTCCGTAAGCGCCGAGCTTCTTTCGCAGGCGGCGGATGTGCACGTCCAGAGTGCGGGTGCGGATCTCTTTGCTGTAGCCCCAAACTCGCAAGAGGAGCACCTCCCGAGGGAGGATCTCTCCGGCATTGCGCGCCATCAAAGCGAGTAGCTCGTGCTCCTTGCGGGTCAACCTGATCGAGCGGCCGTCAACGCTCAGTTCGGCTTCCCGGTAGTCCAGCTCCACGTGCTCGTCGCGGTAGTTGTCCTGAGATTGCGGCTGCTCAAGTTCCAGGTGGGACATACACCCCGCCCCCTCTCGTTCACACTTCCTGCTATGTTAGATGGCGCGGAAGCCGTACAGGGTGTAACAGAATTGTAAACAAACGGGGTTGCGGGCGGGAGACTACTCGATGGTGTAAGGCCCGGGCTTGTCGAGGCCGAGCACGTTTTCGTTATGGTCCACCGCTTCGATGCGCAAGGCGACGGCGCGGGCCGGGTCCCGCATCTGCCAGTGGAACTCGGCTTCGTCCCCGGCCTCCAGAACGTCCGGGGTGATAGCGCCCAACTGGGTGGCGACGATCTCGTCGTCCGGGGAGAGGATCTTGAAGCGCAGGACTAGCTTGTGAATGGCATTCTGACCGCAGTTTCGAATCCGGCCATCGATCTCGATGGTGCGATCTACGGTGCGTTTCACGGCGAATTCGAGCACTTCGAGGCGCGGCGCCTGGGAATCCTTGCTCTTCTTGCCGCCGGTGCCCAAGGCCAGCATGGGCAAGAGGGCGAACACCACGGAATATCGCATAGGCACCCGGAGGGGTCAAATGCAGTGTAACAGAGACGGCGGCTGCGCCGAGAATCCAGCTCGCCCCAGCAGGTGGCGCAGGGCCGGCCCGAGGTCGGGATAGAGGAACTGGAATCCGGCGGCCTGGGCGGCTTTGGGCAGAACACGCTGGCTGGAGAGCAGGACGCCGGCCATCTCACCCAAGAGCAGCTTCAAGACGGAGGCCGGCAGGGCGGCGAAGGCCGGGCGGTGGAGAATCGAGGCCAGGGTGCGGGTGAGTTCGGAATTCCTCACCGGGTTGGGCGCGGTGGCGTTCAAGGGTCCGTGAAGGCGGCTCTCGCGGAGGGCAAACTCGACCAGAGCCGCCCAATCGAGGATGTGGATCCAGGACATCCACTGCCGGCCGGAGCCCAGGCGTCCGCCTGCGCCCCACCGGAACGCCGGAAGCATCTGAGCCAGCGCCCCGCCGTGACCGAGCACGACGCCGGTGCGCAGGTTTACGACGCGAATGCCGAGCGCATTGGCCACCGCCGCAGCCCTCTCCCATACCACACAGACGTCGGCCAGGAACCCAGTGCCGGGCGGAGAGTCCTCGGTGAGGATTCGGTCGCCGGGGGAACCATAGATGCCGATGGCGGAAGCCGAGATCAAGGTTCCGGGTTGCGGGGAGAGGCGGGCCATGGATTCCACCAGCTCGCGGGTAAGCTGGGCGCGGCTCTCGAGGATTCTGCGCTTGGCCGGGGCTGTCCAGCGCTGGGCTACCGGCTCACCGGCCAGGTGCACCACGGCGTCCACGGGCGGCAGGGCGGCGCTCACCCGGAGATTGACCCGCTCCACGGAGTGGCCGGCGGCGATGAGCTTGGGCGCCAGTGCCCGGCCCAGGAAACCGCTGGCTCCGGTGAGGGCGATCTTCACTCCCCTATTCTGATGCCAGCGGGCAGGCAGCCGTTACAATGAAAGGACGATGCGCGCCTGGAACCGGGCCAAGCTCCTGTGGGCTTACTTGCGGCGGAGGACCAAGCCGAACGCGCTACCGGTGGAGTATATCGTCGAGACCACGGCCAAGTGCAACCTGTACTGCCCTATGTGCCCGCGGGAAACGCACGCGCAGCCGAAGGCGGACATGGCGGCGGAGATCTTCGACCGGCTGGTCGAGGAGACGGGGCGCAGCGCCGAGCACATGATGCTGATCGGGCTGGGCGAGCCGTTCCTGGATCCCGGGATCTTCGAGCGCATTGAGTATTGCGCGCGGCACGGGATTTCGACGCTGCTCTCGACCAACGGGACGCTCCTGGACGAGGCCCTGGCGGAGCGGATACTGAGCGGGCCGCTGGAGAGCATCACACTGAGCTTCGACGGGGCTACGAAGGAGAGCTTCGAATTCTACCGCAAGGGCGCGCGGTTCGAGAAAGTGCGGGACAATTTCGTGCGTTTCTGCCAGATGAAGAAGGAACGGGGCGCGCGCATCGAAGTGGTGGTGCAGATGGTGCGCATGGAGCGCAACGCCGGCGAGGTGGAGGAGTTCATGCGGTTCTGGCGGGCGGTCCCGGGCGTCGACCAGGTCCGGATCAAGGAGGACGAGACCAACCTGATGCGCCCCCAGGCGGGCCACGCGGCCGCCGACTGGAAGTATCCCTGCCACTACCTCTGGCGCGGGCCGATGTACGTGAAGCAGAACGGCGACGTCTATCCTTGCTGCCAGAGCTACATGCTGGACGGGCAGCCGGTGGGGAGGCTCGCCACCTCACAGTCAATCCACGAGATCTGGAATTCGGGGGAGATGCAGCGCATGCGGCGGCTGCACGCGGAGGGGCGGGCGGGGGAGATCGAGGTCTGTTCCCGTTGCTGCACCACAATTCCGCACCCGCTGCTGGTGGTGGGGAGCCTGCTCCTGCACGGCCGCACGGTGCGCCGGCTGCTTCCGGCGATCGAGCGGCTTACTTATCTAGCGCGCTTGCCGCGGCGGCTGCTGCGGCCGGCGTCGCAGCGCTAAAGCTGGCCGGACAGCCGTTGCGCACGCACTCGACGATGGCGGTGGCGGGCCGCTCGAGCACCTGGAAGAAGGGCTTGGGGTAGAGGCCGATCCAGAAGGCCCAGACGATCAGCGGGACGAAGACCGCAATCTCGCGCCAGGACAGGTCGGGAAGCTTGGCGTTCTTCTCGGAGATATCGCCCAGCATGGTCCGCTGGAACAGCCAGATCAGGTAAGCTGCGCCGAGGGCGATGCCCACCGCGCACCAAATCGCCCAGTTGAGGGACATCGCGAAGGCGCCTTTGAGGATGGAGAACTCGCCCACGAATCCGTTGAGCCCGGGCATGCCCATGGAGCTGAGCGCGGTGAGGAAGAAGACGATGGTGAAGACCGGCATGGCGCGGATCAGGCCGCCGTATTCGGCGATCTCGCGGGTATGGCGCCGCTCGTAGACCACGCCCACGATCAGGAAGAGCATTCCGGTGGAGATGCCATGGTTGATCTGCTGGAGCATGGAGCCGGCGATCCCGGCCGTATTCAGCGCGAAGATCCCCAGCGTGCAGAAGCCCAGGTGGCTGACCGAAGAATAGGCGATCAGCTTTTTCCAATCCTTCTGCATCAGGCAGACCAGCGCGCCGTAGACGATGGCCACGATGGAAAGCAGCCCCATGGCGTTCACGACCAGCGGATCCTTGGCGGCGTCCGGCAGCAGCGGGAGCGAGAAGCGCAGGAACCCGTAGGTTCCCATCTTCAGCAGAACGCTGGCCAGGACCACGGAGCCGGCGGTGGGCGCCTCGGTATGCGCATCGGGAAGCCAGGTGTGCAGCGGCCACATGGGCACCTTCACGGCGAAGCCCAGGAAGAAGGCCCAGAAGATCCACCATTGCCGCGAGCCGGAGAGGGTGGTGCGCAGCAGTTCGGGAATGGCGAAAGTATACGCGTTGAATTCGCTATGGTGCGAGGAGTACAGGGCCAGGATGCCCAGGAACATCACCACCGAGCCGATGAAGGTGTACACCAGAAACTTGAATGCGGAGTAGACCCGCCGCGGTCCGCCCCAGATGGCGATGATGAAGTACATGGGTACCAGGCCGAGTTCCCAGAAGACGAAGAACAACAGGAAATCGCGGGCCAGGAAGACGCCCAGCATCGCGGTCTGGAGGAACAGGAAGTTGGCGTAGTACTCCTTCAGGCGGGTATCGATCGCATTCCAGCTCGAGAGAATGGCCAGGAAGCCCAGCAGGCCGGTGAGCACGACCAGGAGCAGACTGTAGCCATCGATGGCGAGGTAGTAGGAGGCGCCGAGCGAAGGAATCCAGTCGGCGCGCTCGAGGAACTGGAAGTCCTTCGCACTGTCGAAATGGAAGACCAGCCACAGGCAGGGCAGGAAGCAGAGGAAGGACCAGATATTGGCCCAGAGCTTGATGGCCCTCGTTTTGGCGGAGGGGAGCAGGAGGAGAACCGGGATGCCCGCCAGGGGCGCGAAAAGAACGATGGATAAGATGTGGCTCATACGGGGGGCAAGTCCTTCATCTTATCAGGCCGGGCGCTACTAGTAGTAGGGCAGTGTGGTGGTGTATTGATAGACTGCCGAGAAGGCGCCGACGTCCAAACCACTCGGTGGGTTGGGATTGAGCGGAACCGAGGGGAGCACATCCTCTACCGTGAGCCCTCCCAATGGGTAGGCTGGGGTGAGCGCCGACGCCGGCAGCGCCGAGAGCACGACGGGCGGGACGGTGAAGGCTCCCGCGGAGGCCTGCGCGAGGCACATGAAGTTCGCCCCCGCCCCGGTCGCCTGGGACGTGAGGATTGCCGAGTAGCCTTCGATCAGGACGTAGCCCGCGCCGCCCGCCCAGTTCACGGTCACGCCGTTGGCGCGAGTCACCGAGGCGATGGCATCCATGTTGGTCCAGGTGAAGGGAGCTGGAAGGGTCAGGGTGGACGTAAACGGCCCCACATCGGCGCCTCCCGCACCGGTCAGGGTGTAGTTGCCCGGAGACAGATACGGAGGGGCCGGGAACCCATTGCTGCCGCCGAGTAGCACGTTGTATACGCCCGTACTGGCCACCGGGATCGAAATCGGGCTCCCGCCGGCCGGCCCAACCAGGCTCAGAGCGCCAGCATCCAGGTACGTCGGGGTGACAATATCGGCGGTAGTAGGCGAGATGTCCGAGAACGTAAAAACCGTGCAGGCGCCATACACCGAAACTCCCCTGCCCCGGCTGGCGGCCAACTGCGTCCAATTATAGCTTTCGAAGACTCCTGTAGCAGAGTCGGTAGTGGTGGTCCCAAAAGGCGGAAGCGGAGTCGCGGCGGCAACTCGGCCGAGGGTTACGGAGCCCTGCCTCAACCCGTTCGTTTGAATGTTCAGACCCGTGTAGTTGGTGAGTGGATCGGAGCAGATACCGCCGCTCGCGCCGATGGACATGCTGACGGTGTTGCTGACGATGTTGCCGATCTTCACGAAGACCGGCACATAGCAGCCGGCGATGTTGGGGATCGTGAAGTTGATCTGATCCTCACCCGCGAAAGTCGAGCGGCCCTCGTAGGCGACGTTGGCAGGAGGGACCTGTTGCCCGCCCACCCACACTTCCGCCACCGTGCCCATGTTGGTTTGGGCCGGGGCCAGTGTTTCGTCGCCGGTGATCGGGCCGAGGCCGGTGCCCCACAGCACGGCCGTATCGCCGGGAATCCCCGAGTTCGAAATGTCGTTGAGGGAAAGGCTGACCAGACCGGTGAGAGGGACGCGGTGAACCTGCTGGACGATCCCCGGTCCACTGCCGGCCGCGTTCCGGGTGAAGAGGCCGACGCTGCTTTGGACCACGTTGAAGGTCTGAGGCGCACTGGTATGTCCGCTGTAAGTGACGGTCAGCGACGCTTGGCCGGCGGCCGTGGCCGAGGGCAGGACCGCGTTGATCTGGCCCGCGGAGACGAAGAGCAGGATCGCATAGCGGGTCGCGCCCGCCGAATCCGTGACCTGGACGGAGACGCCGCCGAGTCCCCCCGAGGTGGGGAGAGGAAAGCTGGTAGCCGAGACGCCTGGCGCCGCGGGACCCATGTTGTTGCCATAGATCGAGAAAATCGAGCCCTGCGCCACGTCGCCGTTGGGCAGACCCGCTGGTACGCTACTGGCGGCGTTCACCATGCCGTTGGCGGAGACTACCGGTTGGGCCAGCGCGGCTGCGGCGGCGCCTAGGAGCACCGCACAGGCTTTGGCGAGTTTCCTCACAGTTTCACCCTCCGGGGTGTGAACTCTGCCTCATCTTAGCGCAGCCGGCCAATGGACGCAGAGGGTGGCTGGAGGGTTTCGGCGAAGGGCCTGCCCCGACCGGCGGCAATGCCGCCGTCGCCACCCAATCTAGTGTCCTGTCTCTGATGTCCGCGTAACAAGTAGTGGCGGCTGTGCGGCTCTTGTACAAAGGAGTATGAGAGATGCGCACCGGCCGCCCCATTCCACCGCTGAGTTTGACCGAAGAGGAACGGC
>JBKQQG010000105.1:0-22404 GCA_052144455.1 Bryobacteraceae bacterium | reverse complement strand
TGGTTGACCCCAGCGCCGCGCGGACGGCAGCAGCATTCCGCTGCTCTTTGACAACTCGGCCGCTTTCCGTGGAGGATCAACCCGTCGGGAACTCGCCGTCGCTCAACGGCCCCCGCAACGCCGCCTCCCCCTCGGCCCGATTTCCCTCCACTGCCCCGACCCCTGCTTCGCGGAACTTCCGAAACCGCTGCCTTTGCGAACGAAGTCTTGAGATCATGGGACCACTCGTGCTAAACTGAGTCTTCCCGCCAATTGCGTTCTCCGCGCAACGCACGGGACCGGGGCCAGCGGTCTTTCGCCCGCTGGCCTTCCTTAATCCTGGCTAATTGAACTGCTCTTTTAGCCATCTTTCAGCCGTTGCAACCCCTTGATTATTAAGAGTGTAGCGCCCTCCACTCCGTACCCCACCTTTCATGTACAGGTCGCTATGGTCTTCAATGAGCTGGTTCACGCGTTCAACAGAAACTCCAGACTTCCGAAGCCCTTGGTTTAACTTAGTCACTGGCACCTCAGGCATATTTGCAAGACGCCGGAAGCCGTATAGCAGCAGAATGACGGAGTCTCCTTGCCAGTTGGGGTTGTTGTCCTTTCGTGGCAGCATCCGAAGCGAGATGAGATCATCGTCCTTCTGGAAGACGCGATCCAGTAGCGGCTGTTCAATCCCGTCTTCTGGAGCAGGAGGAGTTTCCGGTTTCTCGACGTTGGTGCTTTGCTTCTCAGGAGGCACAACATGAGCAACAGGAACCGCTTCCCGCGCCCGCAAGAATTGCTCGAATGCGGATTTTACGGCCTCTTCTGGGCCTTCCGCTAGGAACTCGGCATCACCGAACTTTACTTGGATCTTATAGCTCTCAGCCATCGCGCGTCCTCCGCTGTTCCACCAGCCCCTTTCGCTGGGCGAATCATGGTGGAAGAACCATAGTAGTAAACTATGGGAGCAAAGTCAAGCGCCTATGTGGAGAGGTTAGAATGGCTCCCCGTCCAGCGTACCCTCCGGCCCGTTTTCTGGTTCCTGATCGGCTATCGCAATCAGTTCCTTGTAGGGAAGAGCGGAGCCTATCACCAGGGCCGCGATCACCAGGACCCAGATGTGCTCGTTGTCGCGGTTGTTCCATTTGAACTCAAACTCGCTGAGGTAGCGGCCCAAGTGCTTTATCGAGACGTGGTGGAAGTTTCCTATGATCCCCCGCTTCAGCAAGCCCCAATAGCCGTCGATGGTGCCGGTGTGAACCACTCCGCGAACGTATTCTTTGGCGCTGTGGTTGACTATCTCGTGGCGCTCGACGTTCTTCGGCATCCGGTGGTACAGGCTGCTTTCGTCCGTGCAAACCAGATCGGCAGCGGGGGAGATCCCATCCGCGATCTTGCCGATGACGTTGAAGCGGTTCATGCGCGCAACGTGATACGTGCGGGCGCGCCCCTTGCGCTCGATCATGCCGAACACCGGCTCCTTCTCGTACTTGGCGCGCTTGCGGCGCTTGTCGTACTTCTTCGATCCCATGTAGGTTTCATCCACTTCGACCGTGCCGGTTAGTTGCTTGTCATCGGCTTCTTCGATTAGGCCCATGGCTTTGCGGATGCGATGCGAGAGGTACCAGGAGGTCTTGTACGCGACATTCAAGTCGCGCTTCAGTTGCAGGGCGCTCATCCCCTTTTTCGCATTCACCATCAGAGCGGCGGCCATGAACCATTTGTCGAGCGGGAGATGGCTGTCGTTGAAGATCGTGCCTTCAGTGACCGAGAACTGCTCGTGGCAATCGAGGCAGACGTACAGGATGCGGGCCGGAACCGGCTTCTCTTCCGCCTTGCCAGTCTTGGCGTTCATGCGCGTGCGGACGCCAGCGGCCTTGACGTACTTCGATACCCGCTTGCCCCCGCACTTCACGCAAACGACGCCTTCCGGCCAGCGCAAGGACTCCAGGAAATCGTTGCAGGCTTCCGGGCTGCCGAACTGCTTGGCTACGTCTATGAGGTTCATACCCATCTCCTAGATGTAGTATGCCACTTCCCCCAGTTGTTGTCAAGTAGATAACCACAATACGAAGCCAATCCCATTTTCGAACAGTCTTACATAACTCCTGGTACGTCTTATAGATACACTCTAGAGAGCCCGGTTTCCACCCCGCCCGAGGCCCCAGAACGAAGCCAAAAAGCCGATTTCCGAGCCGCCTCCGACCCGCCCGCCAGAGCCCAGTGGCCACTTTCTCCGCGCCGACCCTCGCTGCCAACCGATATGCGAAGGTCAGGCTTAGGAGGGTACGCCCCACGGCGGCCCGCTCGGCGACGAGCAGGTCGAAATCGATGTCGCCTGCTGCGGCATCTGCCATTCCGACCTGTCCATGTTGAACAACGAGTGGCAGATCACACCGTATCCGTCGGCGCCCGGACACGAAGCCATCGGAACCGTGCCGGCCGCGGGCCCCAAAGCCAAACTGGTCCGCGGCGGCGAGACCGTGGGCCTGGCCTGGAATGCCGGAAGCTGCCTGCATTGCCCCCAGTGCCTCACCGGCAATCACAACCTCTGCTCGACCCTGGAACAGACCATCGTGGGCCGGCACGGAGCCTTCGCCGGCCGCGTTCGATGCCCTTGGAGTTGGGCCACGCCCATCCCCGAGGGCCTGGACTGGGCCAAGGCGGACCAGGCGCGCAGCATGGGCGCACACTGGGTGATCGACTCGCGTTCCAACGAGCAGTTAGCCCAGGCCGCCGGCAGGTTCGACTTCATCCTCTCCACCGTGAACGCGGATCTGGATTGGAGCGCCCATCTCGGCGCGCCCGCGCCGAAGGGCCGTTTGCACGTAGCCGGTGTGGTGCCGCCGCCGCCTCCGATTCCCGCCTTCCCGCTAATCGCCGGCCGGGCCCGCTATCGCATCGTGCTCCGCAACGACTTATAGCCCGCCGCGGCCGCAGCTTCGGCCGAATTGGTGCGCGCTGGTGGTTTACAACCAGCCGCAACCCGGCAATCCGGACAATAAGGTCCGGCAGATCATTAACTTACAGTTTGGCACGCGAAGTGCCTCTATCCCGGCGGAGTTTGAAATACGGAGAAAGGAGAAAAGGAAATGAAAACCAAACTGCTGGCTTTGGTGTTACTCGCCGGAGGCGCTCTGTTCGCGGGGCCGCGCGTCTACGTCGGAATCGGCGTGGGTGGTTACGCTCGTCCCTACTATGCTCCGGCGCCGGTGGTCGCTTACGCTGCGCCGTGTTCGGGACCTGGTTACTTGTGGACTGCGGGCTACTGGTACGGAGTGGGGCCGCATCGCTACTGGCATGCCGGTTACTGGGCGCCGCGCCCCTACGCCCGTGGCTACCGCCCGGGGCCTGCCTATCGCTACGGATACCGCCGCTAGCTGGGCCGGCCGCGGTGCGACAATAATCCCAGGAGGTGAGGCGTGTTACGAAGCACCACGATGGGAATTGGATTGATCGCCCTGGCCTGGCCGTTGGGTGCGCAAGATCTGGCGACTTACAAGCGGGAGTATCTCGGCGAACTGGCCTACGCCAGCCGTAACGTAGTCGCGCTGGCCAAGGCCATGCCGGTCGAGAAGTATGGATGGCGTCCGGGCGACGGCGTGCGCTCGGTGAGCGAAGTCTACATGCACATCGCGACCGCTAACTTCGAGCTGCTCGACATCATCGGGCAGAAGGCGCCGGAGGATCTGTACGGAAAGCTGGAACTCACCGGGCGCGCGCGACTGATGGCGCTGGAGAAGCGCAGCGCGGAACTGGAGAAGACGGTCGCCGACAAAGAGCGCGTGGCCGCGCTGGTCGAGCGTTCGCTCAATGCGGTCCGCGACGCCATGGACAAGGCCAGCCCCGCCGACCTGGACAAGCGCGTGGACTTCTTCGGCAAGCACACCACGGCGCGCGCGGTCTGCCTGCGCCTCCTGGTGCACGTGAACGAGCACATGGGCCAATCGGTGGCCTACGCCCGCGTGAACGGCATCGTGCCGCCGTGGTCGCGCCCTGCCGCCAAGGCCCAGTGAGCCCGGCGGCGGCGTCAGCCTCTGCGGATCGCGTGGTAGACCGCCAGAATCACGATAGCTCCTACCACCGACATCACAAAACCGGCGGGCTGGCCGTACGCGTAGAACCCCGCCATGCGGCCCAGCCAGTGGCCGACAAAGGCCCCCGCGATTCCCAACAGCATGGTGACGATGATCCCGCCGGGGTCTCTGCCCGGCATAATGGCCTTGGCGACGGCGCCCACGACGAGTCCGATGATAAGCGTCCAAAGGATGTGAAACATGCTTTGCCTCCTTCAAAGGCGAGCCAGAACACGCGCCAGAAAGGCGTTGGTCTCGGCGGGCTTTTCGAGCATCGGGTAGTGGCCCACGCCGGTCATCACCTCGTATTCCAGCCGCGGCAAGTACTTCTTGAAGATGTCCGTGGCGCGCTCCGGCTTCCAGAAGGAGCTGAAGAGCGCGAAGGCCGGGATGTCCAGCACGGAGTGCTCGAACGTGGCGGGGTTGGCGAGCTCTTCCTGGCAACTCGCCAATACGTGCTGGGGCGTCGCCAGGATGGATCGCCGCACCTCCTCGCGCACCGCGGCCGGAGTTTCCGGAACGAAGAGTTGGTCGATGAACTCACTGACCTTCGCCTTGTAGTCCGGCCCGCGAAACTCCTGCGCGTGGCGCTTGAAGTTTGCCATCTGCTGGTCGATCTGGATGGGCGCTGCGAAGGCCCCGTCCACCCAGATCAGGGCCAGGGTCCTCTCAGGATGCTCGACGGCGAACTGGTAGGCCACCATGCCGCCCATGCTATGGCCCGCCACGGCGGCCTTTTCGACGCCCGCGTCGTCGAGAACCGCGGCCACCGCCCGCGTGAACAACGCGAGGGTGTAGCGGATCTCGGGCGCGTCGCTGCGTCCGTGCCCCGGAAGATCCACCAGAAGCACGCGCCACTTGTCGGCCAGCGCCGGCGCCTGATTGCGCCACAGCGTCGTATCGCAGCCCCAGCCCGAGAGGAACACAACGGCCCGCTTGCCCGAGCCGTAACTCTGGTAATGGACCTTGTAGCCGTCCAGGCGAGCGAACCGGTCCTCCGCCGCCAGCCCTTGCATAGCCCCCTTGAAAAACTCGCCTGACTCGCTGAGCGCGTAGCCATCCCAAGAGCGCAGCAGCGAGGGCCCCCAATCCGGATCGAAGAGCCAGCAGATCCAACTGATCCTCTTTCCCTCGAGATACTTGACGATCGCCTTGCCGTACTCGTTCTTTTCACCCGTGCCAGGCTCCCCCGCCCCGAATCCGAACTCGGTCGCCACCACCGGATAGTTCGCGGCCGCGAAGCCGAAATCCTCTTCCCACTTCGGTTCCCAGGGCTGGCTTCTCTTGTGCGCGTAAGGATGCACGGTATAGCCGATGCGCTCGGCCGCGATCGGCTCGATGTGCAGCGGCGTCAGATCGTAGGCCCAATCCAGGCCCGCCACCAGCGGAATCTTCTCCGGGTCGTAGGCCCGGATGGTCGCAATCAGATCTTCGTTGATCTTCTTCCACTCTCCCCAGCTCATTCGCCCCAGCCTGCCGAAGAACAGCGTCGGTTCGTTGAACAGCTCGAAGAACGCTACCGTGTTGTTGCCGGCGAAGTGCTCGGCGGCGGTTCGCCAGAAGTTGTTGGTCTCCTCGATCGACGTGTCGTAGTTGGGGTCCTGGAACAGCCCCGCCTTCAGGTTGCCGATGGAATGCCAATCCAAATCGATATATAGCTCCAGTTCCGTGCACCATTCCACGGCCTGGTCGAGGAGGCGCAGGGTCTCTTTGGGAGTCCTCTCCCGCCAGGCGATAGGATGCACGGGAATGCGCACCACACGCGCGCCCATCTGCTTGACCTGGACGAAGAGCTCCTTGTTCCAGTGGCCCTGGCTCGCCAGCTTGTCGGGATCGGCGACCGCCACCCCTCGAAACAGCACCGCGTTGCCTTGCGGATCCACGAATTGGTTGCCCTTGACCGAAATCAGCGGCAGCTTCTTAGCGCTCGGGTTGGCCGGCGGTCGGGGCACATATGGCTGGTTCCACCAATGATAGGTCTGCGCGCTCGCGGCGCTGGAAGCGAGCACAAAAGCGAGAGTCAGTGCAGGTATGGATGTTCTCATCGCACCCATTTTGGCACGTTCGGCGAGCCGCGGTCGATGCTACTTCACCGCGAAGAAGAAGCTCCGGCCGAGCGCGGTGTCGCCGCGCATCCCGGCGTCGCGCGCGTCGCACACCCACACATCCTGGAAGCCCGCCCGCTCCAGCGCCGCCCGAACTTCCTCCTCGGAATAGCAGCGCTCGAATACCGTGACCTCGGATCGCTGCCAGCCGTCATCCAACCGGAACATGGTGACTTCGGCGCGGCCCAGGCGCTCGTCGGGATCGTACCGGCCCCGCGTCACCGCCACCGCGTTGTCCTGCACGTCGGCCATGTCGCCGCGCCACAGCGTCTCGAAGGACTCGATCATGTTCAGGTCGAAGACGAACAAGCCGCCCCCACGGAGCGCGGCATGGACGTTGCGGAAGACCGCTTCCAGCTCTTCCAGCTCCAGGATGTGGTTGAGGCTGTCGAAGGTGCTCAGCACGGCGTCGAAAATGGCGTCGAGGCGGAAAGTGCGCGCGTCTGCGACCAGAAACTCCGCCTCCGGCGCCCGCCCGCGGGCGAACTCGAGCATGCGGGCCGACCCGTCGATTCCGGTCGCCTGGAAGCCGTTAGCCACCAAAACCGCGGCCAGGTTGCCGGAGCCGCAGCATAGATCCAGCACCCGCGCGCCGGGGGCCAGGCGCGGGAACACGTGGCCGTCCAGCACCGCCCGCGCCTGCTTGTGGTACTCGTCTCCCCAGCCTCTGGTGTAGCACCAGGCGAACGCATCGTACGTCGTGTAGAGCGGCGCTTCGGGCACATTCATAGTGTAAGCCAGCCCGCCGGCCAAGGAAGATTTTACAATGTCGAGTGCAGGTTAAGGCATTTTTGCCTCTCGGTCCTGCCACCCTGCCCGGGGAGCTCTTTCCGACTCAGCGATATGGAGGGTTTTCGCATGTGGTCCATAAAGTGCTAGAGTTATCCAGTGAGGGAAACATGAGAACTTCGAATGCGGTAGTTGGTTTCAGCGGTCTTCTAATGATGGTCGCCCTCTCGAGCACGGGCTGCGCCACGAAGAAATTCGTCCAGGAGCAGGTCAACCCGGTTCAGCAACGGGTGGACGCGGTCGACAAGAAACAATCGGAGGCCCTGGCATCGCTGGATGCCAAGGAGCAGAAGGACATTTCGCGCGTGGAAGAGCGCGCGATCACGGCGGACAGCAAGGCCAGCGACGCCGCGCGCGCCGCGGCGCAGGCGGACAGCAAGGCCGCGGCGGCGGCTGAAGCGGCCCGCAACGCCAACACCTTGGCCCAGGCGGACCAGGCCAAGATCGGCGACCTGACCGTCGAGTTCCAGAACATGGACAACTTGAAGTTGAGCGCCACCGAGAGCGTCCTGTTCGGGCTCAACAAGTCGGCGTTGTCGGATGAGGCCAAGGCCAAGCTGGACCAGATTGTCCAGCAGACCGGCAGCCTGAGCCGCTACGTGCTGGAGGTGGAAGGCTTCACGGATAAGACCGGGTCGAAGGAGTACAACCTGGTGCTGAGCGCCCGCCGCGCGGACGCCGTGATGCGCTACCTGGTGGACAAGAAGGTTCCGTTGCGCCGCATCCACATGCTCGGCCTGGGCGTGGACCAAGCGGCTGAAGGCGAATCTACGCCGGCTACCCGCAAGGAGGCGCGCCGGGTGGTGGTGAAGGTTTGGGTCGGCCCCGAGGTGAAGTAGTCCCGCTCGCGGTTTCCCCGACCGATCAATGGGGGCGGGTCTGAAGCCCGCCCCTACCCCTTTATCATCGTCAGCAGCATCACGACGCCGGTCTTGGCGTGGATGCCATGCTCGAGGTGTGGCGTCATGTAGACGAAGGTCCCCTCGACGACCTCCCGCTCGTCCGAGCCCAGCCGCAGCGTAGCTTCTCCCTGAAGGAACGCGAGAGTAGCCGGATAAGGCGCTGCGTGCGCCGAGAGTTCCTGCCCGGGCGCAAAACCGAACAGAACCACTTTGGTCCGCTCGTCGCTCTGAATGGTCTGGCTGAGGATGCCGTTCTCGGGCACGCGCGCCCGCTCGCGAAGATCCCGCACGTAGATGTACTGGTCGTCCATACTCCCTTTGTAGCGCGAACGGCCGGGGACAAGCTGAAGCATGTCCTACTCCACGCTGCGCAGCAGGTCGTCGGCGAGCAGGCTGGCGCGCTCGGCCAGGTTCCGGGCGCGGAACAGATCGCTCTTGCGCGCTTCTTCGGCCTGCGCCAGGAAAGCCCGTATGCGTTCCAGGTAGGTCCGTTGCTCCTCGTTCAGCCGGTGGCCGGCCAGGGCAACCAGCGTTTGCCGGGCGCGAGCGATATTCCGGTCGATCTCGTCGTTGTAGGCCTTCTGCTGCTGCTGAGTGAGGATCTGTTCGAGTTGCGGCAAGGGCGCCGGCTGCGTAGCCGGTGCGGGAGGAGTCTCGGCGGCCGGAGCGGACGGCCTGGGCCGGCGGCGGGGCGGGGGCGGGACTTGCAGAGGCTCCAGCGGCGGCGGCTGTATTTCGAGCGTCTGCGGCGGGATCTCCGGCGGGACCGGCCGGGCTTCTTCCGGGTTCTTGGCTGGCTGCCGGAGCGGTATGACCAACGGCGATGGAGGCGCGGGCGGGAGCTGGGACTTCGCGCGATGGCAGGCCGGGGCGAAGAGCGCCAGCATCGTCGCGGCGGCCAACGTACGGGCCTGGGCGCCGCTCATCGCCGAGGGTCCTTTCCCAGGCCGGGGAAGCGCAGCCGAAAGGTTGTCCCCTGGCCGGCCTGGCTCGAGAAATCGATAGTCCCGTTATGCAACTGGACGACGCGGTAGGTCATCGCCAGACCGATGCCGGAGCCCTTTCCCTTCGTACTGTAATACAGATTGAAGATCTTGTCGCGGTTTTCGGGAGGGATTCCCACTCCTTCATCGGAAATGTCGAGGCAACACTCGCCGCCCTCCTGGCGCAACTGGATTCCCAGCCGCCCGCCGGCTTTCATGGCCTCGACCCCGTTCACCACCACGTTCAGGATAGCCTGCTTGAGAAGATCGGGGTCCGCATGAACTAGGATCTCGTCAGGGTGGGACTCCACTTCGATGCGGACCCCCTGCTGCCCGGCGGACGGCCCAACCAGGACGGCCACCTCGCGCGCCAGGCCGGCCATTTCGAGGTCGCGCATCTTCAGCTCGATGGGGCGCGTGAAATCCAGGAAGGTCTTCACCACGCGGTCCAGGCGCTGGATCTCGCGGGCGATGGTCTCGATTTCCGGAGCCGCGATGCCGGACTCGGCGGCCAGCTTGGCTCTCAGCAGCTCGAGGTGAACCGTGATCGCTTGCAACGGATTCTTGATCTCGTGCGCCACGCCGCCGGTGAGCCGGCTGATGGCCGCCAGGCGGGCCGAAACGTCCAGTTGGGATTGGATCTCGCGGCGGGTCTCGGCGTCCCGCAGGGTGACCAGCGTGCCGATGCGCTGGTGGCCGGGAAAGGCCTCGAGCATCTCGACATTGACCAGCAGGCGCGGGCCCGGGCCGGCGTCCCGATCGAGCGCGATCGGCAGATCCTTGAGCGGCTGGCGCAGATCGATGGCGCTTCGTATGGCGGCGCCGAGAGCCGAGGAGAGCGGGAAGAGATCGGCCATGCCCTGACCCACCAGTTCCCAACGGCCGCGTCCTAACAGCCGCTCGGCGGCGCGCCCGGCCATCACCAGGCGGTCCTGCGCGTCGAACAGCAGGACCACCTCCTCGAGGTTCTCGAGCAGTTGCTCGACGTTGCTGCGCAACTGGCTGGCATCCTCGCGCGCGCCGCGGAACTGCTGTCCGAGAAGGTTCAGTTTGGACTGCACAGCCGCGAATTCCCGCGCGGCGCCTTCGGGCAGCGGAGGCGGCCCGGCGGCCTCGCCGCGGCTGATGCGGTCGATGGTCTGGCTGATGCTGGCCAGCGGCCGCAGGGCCAGGTGCGAGACCACCACCGCCAGCATCATGGAGAGCAGCAGGGCGCCGAAGAAGATCAGCCCGATGCTGCGGACCTGCGGAAAGAGCATGTCGCGGAGGAACACCGAGGAGAGAACCACCTTGATCGTGAAGACCTTCTGGCCGGCGACGCCGAGCGGCAGCTTGACCTCGTAATCGCGCCGTTCGGAGAAAACCTCGAGCAGCCGGCTCCAGGAGTTCTTGTGCGCCCACTGGGTGAAGTCCGGGAGATCGTAGACGCGGCTGCCAACGCGCGAGGGAATCGAATCCGCCAGGATGCGGCCCTTCTCATCGGCCACCAGGATCTCGATGATGACCTGGGAATTGGCGGTCCAGGTCTCGAGGAAACGGGCGATTTCGGGGTCGCTCGACACCAGCTCCGCCAGGTTGGCGGGCGGCTCCTGGCTGGCCATGCGGTCACGAATCCGCTGGTTCAGGAACTCCTTCAACTGCTGCGCGTTCATCTCGGCGCGCCGGCGCACGTCGTCGAAGGTGGCCGAGCCCAGGTAATAGAGATGCATCGCCGAGAGCGCGCTGAGCACCGCGACCATCAGAATGGTGATGAACAGGCGCAGCCGGGTGGTCAGGGACATAGGGCCCTACTCGGCTTCCGCAGCCCCGTATTCCTTCAACTTGTTGTGCAGCGTTTTGAGGCTGATTCCCAGGATCTCCGCGGCCCGGGTCTTGTTGTTTCGAGTGTGCTGCAAGGTGCGCTGGATCAGGATCTTCTCGGCTTCGCCGACGGTCGAGCCCAGTGGCAGCCGGACCTGGTCCGCGCCGCCGTCTTCCTCGACTTTGGGGGCGGCGGAGGCACGGTTGAAGCTGGGGGGGAGATGTCCCATCCCGATCATGCCGTCGCCCGCCATGATGACCGCGCGCTCGAGCGCATTGCGCAGCTCGCGCACGTTGCCCGGCCAATGGTAGCGGCGGAACTGCTCGAGAACCTCGGGGCCGAGATCCACGACCCGGCAGTTGTGCTTCCGATTCAGGTCGCGCAGCAGGGCTTCGATCAGCAGCGGGAGGTCCTCCATGCGGGCCCGCAGCGGCGGCAGCGCGATGTGGAAGACGTTGAGACGGTAGTAGAGGTCGTCGCGAAGCTGCCCTTTGCGCAATGCCTCCTCGAGCACTTTGTTGGTGGAGGCGACGACGCGCACATCCACCAGCAGCTCGCCCTTGCCGCCCAGGCGGCGCACACGCGAATCTTCGAGCACGCGCAGCAGCTTGGCCTGCGTGGCGATGGGCATGTCGCCGATTTCGTCCAGCAGCAGGGTGCCGCTCTGGGCCAGCTCGAAGCAGCCGGCGCGCCGCTCGAGGGCCCCGGTGAAGGCGCCCTTCTCGTGGCCGAACAGCTCGCTTTCCATGAGCGTCTCCGGCATGGCGGCGCAGTTGATGGCCACGAAGGGGCCGCTGGAGCGCGGGCTCAGGCTGTGGATGGCGCGGGCCACCAACTCCTTGCCGGTGCCGCTCTCTCCGGTGATGAGCACGGCGGCCTTGCTGGGCGCCACCTGGCGGATGAGCGAGAAGACCTCCTGCATGACGGGCGCGCGGCCCACCAGTTCGCCCAGCACGCCCTGGTAGCTCAACTCGCGCTTCAGGCGCTCGGCCTCCTCCGCCAGGCGCTGCTGGGTGGCGGCGCGCTCGAGCAGCACCCGCAGGGCGCGCGGCTCGATGGGCTTCTCGAGAAACCAGAAAGCGCCCAGATCGTGCATGGTCGCAATAGCGGTCTCGATGTTGCCAAAGGCGGTGATCACGATGGCGGGCGGCCCGCCGCCCTGCGCGGCCAGGCGGCGCAGCAGCTCGAATCCATCCATGCGGGGCATCATCAGGTCGGTGACCAGGACGTGCGCGGGAAAGGTGGCCAGCTTCTCGATGGCCTCCTGCCCGTCGGCGGCCGTTTCGGTAGTGAAGCCCCAGGCCGCCACCATGCCGGCCAGGCCCAGGCGCTGATTCTCCTCGTCGTCGACGATGAGCACGCGGGTCGGATTGGCGGACATGCGGCTTATTCCGCGCCCTTTCGAGCGTGGTTGGCCGAGGCGTCGCTGGGCGCGCGGAATCGGAGGCCCGACCAGTTCTCGGCGAGCACAATGGAGTTGGCTGGATTGCGGAGCAGGTACTTCAGGCTGGCCGGCTGCGCGATCATCGTGACGGGATCTTGCGGCAGCAACCCGAGCAGCGCCGAGAGATCCTGCGTGGCGGCGTGCTCGACGCCGCCGGTCGTGTAGGTATAGGAGATGATGCCCTCGTGGTAGTCGGTAATGGTGGCGCTTCCCACACGGCCGCGCGCGCTCACGGTCAAGCGCCGCCGCCGCTCGCGTTCCGCCGGGGTCACCCGCGCGCGCCGCATCAGCCAGATGGCCAGCACGGCCAAGGCTGCGGCGAACCCTGCCAGGATGAACACCCAAGCGCCGGTCGCCATCAGAGTCCAGTGTCCCGATAAACTTTACGATAGTCCTTCAGAAACTGATCCAGCCCCTTGTCGGTGAGCGGATGGTTGAAGAGCATGTCCAGCACCTTGAACGGCATGGTGGCGATGTGCGCCCCGGCGCGCGCGGCCTCGACGACGTGCAGCGGCGAGCGCATGGAGGCGGCCAAAACCTGCGTCTTGAAGCCGTAGTTCCGGTAGACGGTTAGGATGTCGCGCACCAGATCCACACCGGATTGCCCGATATCGTCGAGCCGGCCCACGAACGGGCTGACGATGTAGGCCCCCGCCTTGGCGGCCAGCAGCGCCTGGCCGGCCGAGAAGCACAAGGTGACGTTGACGCGGAGGCCGTCTTTGGAAAGCGCCGCCGTGGCCTGGATGCCATCGCGGGTCAGGGGACACTTCACCACGACGTTCGGGTGAAGGCGCGCCAACTCGCGGCCCTGCTCGATCATCTGCTCCGCATCGGTCGCCAGCACCTCCGCGCTGACATCGCCCGGGACGATCTCGCAGATGCTGCGGATCTGGTCCGCGAACGGATTCCCCTCCTTGGCGATCAGCGTGGGATTGGTGGTCACGCCGTCCACGATTCCCCACGCCG
This sequence comes from Bryobacteraceae bacterium, assembly GCA_052144455.1. Taxonomy (GTDB): domain Bacteria; phylum Acidobacteriota; class Terriglobia; order Bryobacterales; family Bryobacteraceae; genus Fen-330. Next base: position 9,368 of record JBKQQG010000105.1, on the reverse strand, counting down.
CGCCTTTGCGAAGCTCGTCCAGGTTGGCGGTATCCAGGAAGATCTTCATACTTCTACAGTACAACCGATGCGGGTGGACGATGGAACCGCCCTCTTTGCGGCCGCTGCGCTCATGGCCTCCGCGGGCTATCCCCAAGCTAAGCTGGCCGGGCATTCCCGGTTCAAGGACCCGGCCATATCTGAGGGCCGGGCTCGCGCCTGGGCCTTGCCTCAACAGGCCCAAAAGCGCATACTGTCGGCTGAGGAAATTGCAATGAAGCGGGCGATGTTCATCGCGCTAGCGGCGCTCGGCGTCTGGCTGCCGGCGGTGACGTTCTACCCAACTCCGGTGTTGGCCGAGGACTGCTTGCCGGAATGCATGCATACCCACGGCTGCTGGGGAGGGGGTATGAGCGAAACGTACTGCAGGCTGGAATTGATCGACTGCCAGCAAATGTGTAACGCGAAAACCCAAAGATCCTACGGCGCCATCGCTTATAGCACAAAGGATAACGCCTGCGGCTGGGCGAACGGCTGGAATAGCCAGAAGAAGGCCGAGCAGGTGGCACTGGATGACTGTTCCAAGCGCGGCCCGGGATGCAAGTCGATCGTCTGGTACTCGAAAGGCTGCGGCGCCGTAGCGGCGGATGGCAACATCGTCACCTGGGGAACGGATTCGACGAAACAGCAGGCCGAGTATCGGGCCATGGATGAGTGCAAGAAGGAGGGCGGCAAGAAGTGCGCCCTTCAAGCTTCGCAGTGCACGCCGTAGACGGGCCTCCGGTGAGCCGGCCGTTGGGCAACTGAAGCTCGCCCCACGTAGGCGGGCGTGGAACGGGCCGGGGATGCTAGGCTGTAGGAATGCGTGCCTTATTGATGCTATTGCCGATTGCTTTGATGGCGCAGGCCCCCACGCCCGCCCCTCCGAAAGCCCCCACGCCGGCGGCGAGCCCGACGGCGCTCTCGACTGACGATCAACAGAAGATCATTTACACACTCGGCCTCTCGATTTACCAGTCCCTGGGCAGGTTCGATTTATCGCCCGCGGAAGTCGAGATCGTCAGACAGGCTCTGGCGGATGCCGCGGCCGGGAAACCCGCTCTGGATGTCAACGTGTGGATGCCGAAGATCGGCCAGTTCGGCGCCGAACGCGCGGCCCTCGTGGCCGCTCGGGAGAAGGTCGCATCGAAGGTGTATCTGGAGAAGGCGGCTGCGGAGCCAGACGCCGTGAAAACGGACTCGGGCATGATCTATCGCGAGACGAAGGCGGGTAACGGCGCCTCACCCACGGCTACCGATACGGTAACCGTCCACTACCGTGGCTCTCTGGTGAACGGGACGGAGTTTGACAGCTCCTACCGCCGCAACCAACCCGCGCATTTCCCCCTCAAGGGAGTCATCCCCTGCTGGACGGAAGGCATACAGAAGATGAAGGTTGGGGGGAAGGCGACGCTGGTCTGCCCGTCCGACCTGGCCTATGGAGATAGGGGGAGGCCTCCGGTGATTCCGGGCGGCGCCGCGCTCATCTTCGAGGTCGAGTTGCTGGATACGGCCGCCACACCGGCTCCGCCGCCAATGCCGGTGACGCCTCCAAGACCGGTTGTTCCGCAGCCAGCCGCCAAGTAATAAGTCGTCGCCTTACAGCCAGTTACGGCTGCATGAGGCGGTAGTTCGCCTGGCCGGGAGAGGCCGGAATCCAACCCGCCGCTGGTAGGATAGAAGCGGCATGAAGAAAGACGAGCTAGCGGCACGCCTGGCGAACGAGGCCGGCTTAAGCCCGGCGGCCGCCGCGGATCGGCTCGACCAGATGATCCACGACATCCTGGCCAGCCTGCGCAGTGGGAAGCCGGCTCCGCTTCCCGGCCTGGGCCGCTTCGTCCCGCCACGGGGCTTCCAGTTCGAGCCGGAGAGCGCCGGCCAGAGGCGGAAGAAGTAGATGGCCTCCCCTAGCGGGTCCACCAGCGAACAGGTGGCGCACATCGTCCGGCAATGCCTGGAGCAGGGCGGCAGCGTGGAGATCGATGGCCTGGGCGAGTTCCGTCCGGATCGCCAGGGCGGCTTCCAGTTCCTGGCGCGAACCAATCCCAAGATCTTTCTGGCCTACGTCGCGGAGGACGTGGAAGCGGCGGAGCGATTGTACGGCGACTTGACGGAGCGTGGCCTGGACGCCTGGATGGACCGCAAACGGCTGCTGCCCGGGCAGAACTGGCCGCGCTCGATCGAGCAGGCGATCTCGGTGGCGGACTTCTTCGTGGCCTGCTTCTCGAAGCGGGCGACGGGGAAGCGGGGCTCGTTCCAATCGGAGTTGCGTTACGCTCTGGACTGCGCCAAGCACCTGCCGCTCGAAGAAGTTTTTTTCATTCCGGTGCGGCTGGAGGAGTGCCGCATTCCGGCCCGCATCAGCCGGGAGCTGCAGTACGTGGATCTGTTCCCAAACTGGGAGAGGGGGGTACGGCGGATCGTGGCGGCGATCCGGAAACAGGCGCGGCGCGGCAAAGGCGCTTAGGGGTTCTTCGCTAGCTTATTTCTCACTTCGGCGGCGCGCTTATCCTGGGGAGCCAGGTTGAGGAACTTGGCGTAGGCGTCGTGAGCGGCCTTTTTGTCGCGCAGCTTCTCTTCGGCCTCGCCCAGCCGGAAGTAGGCCTCGGCCAAGCCCGGGTTCCAGAGCGTGGCTTCCTGGAACCGGCCGGCGGCCGCCTTGTACTTGCCCTTCTTGAAGTAGAAGTCGCCGGTTTTGAGTTCCTTGGCGGCTTGGAGGGGGTTGAAGGCGTAGTCCTTCTTGGGGATCAGGGTCTCGTCTTCTTCGGGCGGCTCCTGCGGTTGGGGCGGTGGCGGGGTCTGCGGTGGGGCCAGCAGCGCGGAGATCGCCAGGATCGAAGAGCAAAGGAAAGCGCGGAATCGTGCCACAATTTTAGTGTAGGATAACGCCGGCCGAGATGGACCTCCGCGAGAAAGCCAGCCAGTTGCCCGCCCTGCCCGGGGTCTACATGTACAAGGACGCCGAGGGGCGGGTGATCTACGTCGGTAAGGCCATCAGCCTGCGGAATCGGGTGCGAAGCTATTTCTCGGAAGACCACCTGGCGGACGCGAAGACGGGCAGCCTGATGGGGGAAGCGCGGGACATCGAGTGCATCCTGGTGGACAACGAGCAGGAGGCGCTGGCGCTGGAGAACAACCTGATCAAGCGCTGGCAACCGCGCTTCAACGTGCTGCTGCGCGACGACAAGACCTACCCCTACGTCAAGCTGACGCGGGAGAAATACCCGCGCGTGTACGTCACGCGGCGGGTTCTCAAGGACGGCGCCACCTACTACGGACCCTACTTTCCGGGCAGTTTGGCCTATCGGCTGGTGCATTTCATCAACCGGTTCTTCGGCGTGCCCTCCTGCAAGATCGACCTGACCCGGCGCCATCCGCAGCCCTGCCTGCAATACCACATACACCGCTGCCAGGGGCCGTGCGTGGAGGGGCTCACGACGGATGAAGCCTACGCCCGCGCGGTCCACGAGGTGCGGCTGTTCCTGGAGGGCCGGCGCCACGACCTGGCCGCCGAGCTGCTCGCGCACCAGCAGCAGGCCGCCGAAGAAATGCGCTTCGAGCAGGCCGCGGTGCTACGGGACGCCATCGCGACGCTGGAGGAGATGGAACCGAGGCAGAAGATGGCTGCCGCCGAGGGCGAGGATACCGACATCTTCGCCTACTACGCCGAGCCGCCGCTGGTGGCGGTGAACGTGTTCCATCTGCGCAACGGGCGCATTGTGGACCGGCGCGAGTTCTTCTGGGAAGACCAGATGCAGTTCCAGCCGGCCGAATTCGTGGCGGCGCTGCTGAAGCAGTGCTACCTGGACCAGCAGTACGTCCCGGCGGCGGTGCACGTGCCGGTGGATTTCGAAGACCGCGAACTGCTCGAGAAAGTGCTCTCGGAGAAGCGCGGGCGCAAGGTGGAGATTCATACGCCGCAGAGGGGGCAAAAGAAGGCGCTGCTGGCGCTGGCGGAGACCAACGCGAAGCACCTGTTCGAGCAGCGCTTCCGGGTGATGAAGCCGGCGGCGCAGGCGATTCTGGACGCATTGCAGGAGATGCTGGGGCTGGAGGAGGCTCCGCGCCGCATCGAGTGCTTCGATGTGTCGCACATACAGGGGACAGATAAGGTGGCCAGCCTGGTGGTGTGGGAGAACGGGCGGATGAAGAAGGCGGACTACCGCAAGTTCATCCTGCGGGAGGTGGAGGGCAACGACGATTTCGCGTCCATGCGCGAGGTGATCACGCGGCGCTACTCGCGGCTGAAGCAGGAGGGCCAGCCGATGCCGGCTCTGGTGCTGGTGGACGGCGGCGTGGGCCAACTGCACGCGGCGGCGGGTGCGCTGGCGGCGCTGGGAATCGCGGACCAGCCGCTGGCCTCGATCGCCAAGCGCGAGGAATGGATCTACGTGTACGGGCAGGAGGATGAGCCGATCGTGCTGGACCGGTTTTCACCCCTGCTGCACCTGGTGCAGAGCGTGCGCGACGAAGCGCACCGCTTCGCCATCACCTTCCACCGCTCGCGGCGGGACGCGGCGCGGCTAAGCTCGGAACTGGGCCAGGCGCGTGGCATCGGGCCCAAAACGGTGCGCAAACTGCTCGAGCACTTCGGCAGCGCGGAGCGGGTGCGGCTGACGCCGGAAGAGGAGCTGGCGAAGGTGGTCGGCCCCGCCGCCGCGCGCCGGCTTCTCGAGTTCCAACGGGGCGTCGCGAGATAACGGACCGGCCGGGCGGCTTTCCCCGTTTAACCCCCGCAAAGCAGTACTCCAGAGGGGAAAATCGGCACTTCAGGGGCGGGGAGTTTTGCCGGGGCGGGTTTGCGGGTATCATAGTATAACTCGGTCGGCAAGTACCTTTCCTATGAGCATCAACATCGGTCTGGACATCGGCGCGATCAGCTTGAAACTGGCCGCTCTCGGCAAACCCGAGGACCGCGCGGTGCTGGAGGCGCTATGCGGCGCCAAGCCGGCGTTCCGGCTGATGGATTGGGAGGCTCCGGGCGGGCGGCGGCTGCCACTGGCGCTTTCCGAATACCGGCGCATCGCGGGCAGCCCGATACAGAGCACCTTCGACCTGCTGCAAGAGTTCTACGAGATCGTGCCGGAGATCCGTGTGGAGGGCATACGGGTGACCGGGTCGGGCAGCCGGACCATCGCCAAGATCCTGGGCATTTACTTCGAGAACGAGTTCAAGGCCGTAGCCAAGATGGTAGGCCTGTTCTATCCGCAGGTGCGCACGGTATTCGAGATCGGCGGCGAAAGCTCCAAGTACATCCGGCTGGAAATGCAACCGGACACGGGACAGAGCGGCATCCTGGATTACGACCGGAGCGGAGAGTGCGCGGCGGGGACGGGTTCCTTCCTGGACCAGCAGGCGCTGCGGATGGGCTACTCGGTGGAGGAGATCGGCGGGCTGGTCTCGGAGGCGGGGAGCGCGGCGCGAATCGCGGGGCGGTGCTCGGTGTTCGCGAAGTCGGACATGATCCACGCGCAGCAGAAGGGGCACCAGCCGGCGGAGATCCTGCGGGGACTGTGCGACGCGGTGGCGCGCAACTTCAAGAGCAGCATCGTGAAGAGCCGGCCGGTGGTGGCTCCGGTGGCGCTGATTGGCGCGGTGTCGCAAAACGCCGGGGTGACGGCGGCGCTCGGCGAGACCTTCGGCCTGGGCCAGGGCGACCTGATCGTGCCCGAGTTGTACGCCTGGTGCGGGGCCATCGGGACGGCGATTCTGGAGACGGAGGAGCGGCGGAAACGCAGCATCCGGGAGATACACCGGCTGAGCCAGCACGACGCGGAAGAGAGTGTGACCGATACCAAGCCGCTGTCGATGGAAAATGTGGTCCTGCTGCGGGACCGTGTGGCGCCCTACGTGCCGCCGCCGGGCGACGGACCCATCCCGGCGTACTTGGGGATCGACATCGGGTCGGTCTCGACCAATGTGGTGGCCATGGACGCGAGCGGCGCGCTGATCCAGGACATTTACCTGCGCACGGCGGGGCGGCCCATCGAAGCGGTGCAGCAGGGACTGAGCGAGGTGCAGCGCGAGTGGGGCCGGCGGCTGGCAATACGGGGAGTGGGCACCACCGGCTCGGGCCGGGAACTGATCGCGGAACTGGTGGGCGCCGATGTGGTGAACGACGAGATCACCGCGCACAAGACCGGCGCATTGCAGATCTCGAGCACGCTGGGAGGGGAACCGGTAGACACCATTTTCGAGATCGGGGGACAGGATTCCAAATTCATCTCGATCGAAAACGGGGTGGTGGTGGATTTCGCGATGAACGAGGCCTGCGCGGCGGGCACCGGGTCGTTCCTGGAGGAGCAGGCGGAAAAGCTGGGGATCAGCATCAAGGGAGAGTTCGCGCGGCTGGCGCTCTCGGCGGCGGCGCCCACGCGGCTGGGCGAACGGTGCACGGTGTTCATGGAACGCGACGTCACGGGCTGGATGCACAAAGGCGAAGCGGCGCCGAACATCGTGGCCGGCCTGGCTTACTCGATTGCGCTGAATTACCTGAACCGGGTGGTGCGCGGGCGGCGCATCGGGAAGGTGGTTTACTTCCAGGGCGGCACGGCATACAACGATTCGGTGGCCGCGGCCTTCGCCGGCCTGCTGGGGAAGAAGATCACGGTGCCGCCGTACAACGGCGTCATCGGGGCCATCGGGATGGCGCTGATCGCGCGGCAGTGGCGGGAGGCGGCCGGGGGCGCGAGCCGGTTCCGCGGCTACGATCTCTCGCGGCTCTCCATGGCCAGCCGGGATTTTGTGTGCCGGGCTTGCTCGAATTTGTGCGACATCAAGGAATTCACGATCGAAGGGCAGAAGAGTTACTGGGGCGATAAGTGCTCGGATAAGTTCCGCAAACCGTCGCCGACGGGGCGCAAACCGGTGATCGAAGATTTGTTCGCGTTCCGCGAGCGGCTGCTGGAGGGACTGCCCGGTTACGCCGTGACCGGCCCGAAGTTCAAGCGGGCGCCGGGGCGGATCTACGTGGGGATTCCGCGGACCATGTCGATGTGGGACCTGTTCCCGTTCTGGAACCGGTACTTCAGGGAAATCGGCGTGGAGGTGGCGCTTTCGCCGGCGACGGATCCGAAGATCGCCGCGGAGGGCGTCGAGATGGCGCTGGCGCAGCCTTGTTACCCGATCCAGGTGGCGCACGGACACGTGAAGGCGCTGGTGGAGGCGGGCGTGGACTACATCCTGATCCCCAACATCCTGGACGCCGAAGCGGAGGACGGAAAATGCAGCGCGCATTTCTGCCCGTGGAACCAGACGCTGCCCTACGTGATCGAATCGGCGCCCGGCCTGGAGGAGCACCGGCACATGTTCCTGGTTCCGCGGCTGCATTTCCAGATGGGCAAAGAGCAGATCGCGAGCGGATTGCTCGAAACCATGCGGCGGCTGGGCGTGAGCAAGCGCACCAACGAGAGGGCCGTGGAGGCCGCTTACGCCGCGCAGCGCGAGTTCCAGAGCCGATTGCTGGAGGCCGGAAGGCAGGCGCTCGAAGTGCTGGAGCGGAGCGGCGAGCCGGGCATCCTGCTGGTGGGGCGCAGTTATAACATTTACGACCGCAACGTAAATTGCGATATCCCGCGCAAGCTGCGGCACCGTTACGGGGCCAATGTGATTCCCATCGATTTCGTGGTAACGGGGCGGGAGTCGGTCGCGGAAATGCATCCCAATATGTACTGGACGTCGGGACGCAAGATTCTGGCGGCGTCGCGGGTGGCGAACGCGCGGCCCAACCTGCACGTGATCTATATCTCGAATTTCAAGTGCGGACCGGACTCCTATATCAAGCATTTCACGCGGGAGGCGGCGGGGGCGCCGCTGCTGGTGTTGCAGTTCGACGGGCACGGCAACGACGCCGGCTACATGACGCGCTGCGAGGCGTACCTGGACAGCAAAGGAATTCTGCGATGTTACAAGCCGGGAACGGAAGCCGCGCTGGCGGCGCCCACAGTCCACTAAGCGGGAAGCGCATTTATATTCCGCCGATGGCCTATGGGAGCGGGCGCACGTTCGCGGCGGCGTTCCGGGCGCTGGGCCTGGATGCCGATATCACGCCGCCCTCCGACCATCGCACGCGGGAACTGGGGGCGCGCTACACGTCGGGGGACGAGTGCTATCCGGCCAAGGTGACGGTCGGGGACTTCATGAAGGTGCTGGAAACGCCGGGCGTGGATGCGGCGCGCGTGGCCTTCTTCATGCCCACCGCCGACGGCCCGTGCCGGTTCGGACAATACGCGCCGTATCTGCGCCGCATTCTGGATCAGAACGGATACCCGAATACGGCGGTGCTTTCGCCATCCAGCCGGGACGGTTACGGCGATTTCGGGGAATTGGCGCGGCCCTTCGTGCGCACCGGGTGGCGGGCGCTGGTGGCCGCGGACATCCTGCTGAAGGTGTTGCTCAAGACACGGCCGCACGAGGAGCGGAAAGGCTCGACCGACGAGGTTTACGAGGAGTGCCTCGACGACCTATGCGCCACCATCGAGCGCGCGCCGCTCGCGCCGCCGGCTCAGTTGAAGGCCATGCACGGGGCCATGGTGCGGTGCCGGGACCGGTTTCGGCGGGTGGCGGTGCGTCGGGAACGCACGACGCCGCTGATCGGGATCGTGGGCGAGATATTCTGCCGGCTGAATTCGTTCTCGAACGAGGATTTGGTGCGGCGGCTGGAGGAGTACGAGGCCGAGGCCTGGATCTCCGATCTCACCGAATGGGTGTGGTACACGATTGCGGAGCAGTTCCGCAAGTTCAAACTGAAGGGGAAGCGGATTTCGCTCGAAGCGGCCGGGGCGTGGATTCGCAAGCAGGTGCAGAAACGCGACGAGCACGCGCTACTGGAGCCGTTCCGCGAGGATTTGCAGGGCTACGAAGAGCCGGACGTGCAGGAGGTGCTGGAGGCCGCGCGGCCCTATCTGCCGGCGGATGGGGCGCTGGGCGAGATGGTGCTGAACGTGGGCAAGGCCATTTGCCTGGCGCGGCGGGGGGCGGACGGCATCATCGATATCAGCCCGTTCACGTGCATGAACGGGATCGTCTGCGAGGCGGTTTATCCGCGCGTGAGCCGCGACCTGGGCGGGATTCCGATCCGCAATTTCTACTTCGACGGGACGCAGAACGACCTGGACCGCGACTTGGGCGTGTACTTGGAGCTGGCGCGGACGTATCAGCGGCGCAAGAAGCACCAGCGGGCAGTGGGTGGTTAGCTGGCGGCCGACAACAGCCCTGATAATACGGCTCTGCACAACAATTTGACGGGAGGCCCATTTTACGCGGCTTTCTGCAAGACGACGAATTCGGTCTTGGTCGCGGCCATGCGTTGCGCCTTCAGCAGCAGGTAACGAAGGTTCTTGTATCCGCGG
>JBKQQG010000104.1:0-49350 GCA_052144455.1 Bryobacteraceae bacterium | reverse complement strand
ATCCCGTCTACACTCCAGCTTCTTCGTCGGTCGAGTGCCGAACTCTCTTGACGGCTCAGATGGCCCCATTTGGACACGCCGCAGAGACTTTGGGAGACCTACTGTTTATGACCCGGTAGTACTAGGGGGCTTCGCCATCCTCGTCCCCTCCAGCTTTGGCCGGGCAGCGCAAGAAATGACGCGGACGGTGGCCTTGCACCGCGGGAGCCGCGAAACCACGGGCGTGGTCGCGCGGGAGTGGAAGAAGTCGTCCACTGATACCGCGAGCTACACGTTCGCCGCCGGCGGGGTCGCCCTCGCCGGCGAGTGCTCCATGCCATTTTTGTCCCGCCTCCGGGAGGGCGACCCTCTGCCCATCCGGTTTCTGCCTTCGGACCCCGCCATCAACCATCCGGTTGCCTGGGACGGGCCAGGCTCCGGCTTGTTGATTGTGTGCGTTTTCTCGGCAGTCTTTCCTGCCCTCGGCATTTGGCTCGTTATTCAGCTCCGGCGGGACCGCCGGTTGTTGGCCGAAGGCGTTCCCGCCGCTGGGGTTATCGTCAAACGCTCGGGTGGCCTCAGAGGCGGGTGGGCAACGGAATACCGGTTCCGCACGGAAGACGGGAGAGTCGCGGAAGGGAGGGGCGTCTTCTAGGACCGCCAGGAAATCGGCTCGACCGTTTGTGTCCTTTATCTTCCGCAAGATCCCCGGCGGTACAAGCCATGCGCAGGACTCTCCTACCGCTTGGCCCAATGACCTAACCGACGGCGCGCGAGAAGAGCGGGCTGGGCTAAGACTTTCGGACCGGCGACACGATATGTATAGAGAGCCAGCCAACTATGCCCATGTTGTCCTCCCGGAACTTCGGGCCAGTCGAGTACCAGGAAGAGTCGGTCTTCGAGTTCCCCGCCGGGTTGCCCGGGTTTGAGGAGGAACGGCGATTCGTGCCCATCGAGCACGCGGCGAGCAGGCCGATCGTGTTCTTGCAGAGCCTGAATCGGCCCTCGCTGTGTTTCATCACGCTGCCGGTGCTGGTGGTCCAGCGGGATTTCAGGCTGGCCATTTCGGCGGAGGATTTGCGGACGCTCGAGCTGTCGGAGAAGCGGCAGCCGACCCTCGGCGCGGAGGTGCTGTGCCTGGCCATCCTGTCGGTCGCCGAGGGCAAACTGCCCACCGCGAACCTGCTCGCACCCGTGGTGGTCAACCTGAAGACGCGCCGGGGCTTGCAGGCTATCCAGGTGGATTCGTCCTATTCGCACCAGCATCCTGTGCTGGCCGCGGAACGGGCGCCGTAGGGCCGCCTACTGGTACACCGAATACTGCGGCTGAGGCGGGTTGAGAGTCAACTGGATGGTCTTCTCTTCCTCGGTGATATCGTAGGTCTGGCCGAAGGTCTGGTAGCCTTTGGCGATGACCTGGATCAGGATCTTGCCCTGGGGGATGGGGGGGATCTTGGCGACACCCTCCTGATTGGTTCGCAGCTCCCAAGTGTTACTGGTGCCCTTGGCCAGCTTGGCATTCGAATGGCTCTCGAGCCAGCGCACCTTAACGCTGGCGCGCTCGACCGGCTTGCCGTCGGCGTCCTTGACCTCGACGCGGAGCGTGGCAGTGGGGTGCTCGGCGGCGGGCGCGGGCAGCGCGGCGAGACAGAAGAAGGCGGCTAAGGCTGTGAGACTCCGCATGGCTTCGATTATCTCACGAAGCGGGCCGGCCTTCCCTCAGCCTCGAGTAGGGCTTCGGCGGCCAGGTATCCGCTGCGGACGGCGCCTTCCATGGTGGCAGGCCAGCCGGTGCGGGTCCAATCGCCGGCCAGGAAGAGGTTGGGGATGGCGGTGCGGGCGGGCGGGCGCGAGACCTGGATGCCCGGGCGGGCGGAGAAAGTGGCGCGGGCCTCCTTGATGACGTGGGCTTTCAACAGGCGAGCCTGAGCAACCCGCGGAAAAAACTCGGCCAGTTCCCGCAGGGCGAGGTCGATCACCTCCTGGCGGGGCATGGGGAGCAGGCTGCGCGAGGCGCTCACCACCAATTGCACGTACTTTCCCTGGGATTTGTTGAAGGCCCACTGGATGGTGCGGCCCAGGAGCGTGGCGTGGGGCAGTTCGAGCACCGGCCGGTCGAACCAGAGGTGAATGCCGGTGATGGGCGAGTGCTCGAAGGCGCCGAGGTCCAGGCCGAGATCGGGGGCCAGCGCGGCGACCCGCTCGAAGGGCACGGCCGAGATGCAGTAGTCGGCGCCCAGCGCACGGCCGTTTTGGATTTGAATGCGCTCGAGGGGCGCGCCGAGGTGGAGGGTAACGTTGGGGAGCCGATCCGGGCGATAAAGCTCGGCGAGCGGCACGGCCGGCAGGCCCATGCGGGAGGATTCGGCGCCGGCCAGGAAACCCAGCGAAAACACCTGGAAACCGTGGCGGGCGGCCATGCGATCCAGATCCTCGTTGATGGCGCTCACCAGGATCTGCGCCCAGAAGCGTTCGATGGAGCGCGGAGTCTGGCGCTTCTCGCGGAGCCAGTCGAGCATGCTGATGCGATCCAGATCCGGCCGGCGGCGGCGCTCGCGGAGGATGGCGAGGAGGCCGCGCGCGACCGCGAACTTGTCGGCGGCGCCGAGGAAGTGGAGGCCCAGAAACGAGCGCAAGCCCCGGCGCAAAGTGGAAACGCGTCCGCCGGGCTCGACGAAATAGAATTCGCGGTAGAAGCGGATGCAATCCTGGACGCCCAGGCGGCGGTACAAATCGAGCAGGTTCACAAAGCAGCCGAGCAGAACGTGCTGGCAGTTATCGATCAGCTCGGCGTCGCCGGGGGAGACCGGAAAGGAGGTGGCGCGTCCGCCCAGGAACGGGCGGGCTTCGTAGAGCTGGACGTCGCAGCCGGCGCTGCCCAGGGCGGAGGCGGCGGCCAGACCCGCCAATCCGCCGCCGGCTATGAGGACGCTGGGCATAGGCGCCCGTAGATGCGCACCAGGTTCTCCATCAGCCGCAGCCCGCAGTTGCCCTCCAGAGTAAGCATGGACTCGGGATGGAACTGCACCGCCTCCAGCGGAAGTTGCCGGTGGCGCACGCCCATGATCACGCCGTCATCGGATTCGGCGGTCACTTCGAGGCAGGCCGGGAAGGTCTCCTTGCGGGCGAAGAGCGAATGGTAGCGGCCGACTTTGAAGCGCTCCGGCAGGCCCTCGAAGACGCCCACGCCCTTGTGGATCACGATGGACGGTTTGCCGTGCATGGGATAGTCGAGCACGCCCAGTTGGCCGCCAAAGGCTTCGACCATGCCTTGCAATCCCAGGCAGACGCCGAAGACGGGAAGGCCGGCCTGCGCGGCGTGGAGCACCAGTTGCGGAACGCCGAAATCGGCGGGGCGGCCGGGACCGGGCGATATAAGAACAATGTTGGGCGCGATGCGGGCGATCAGCTCGAGCGGAAAGCCGGCCCGGTAGGTGACCACTTCCGCACCGGTTTGCCGGGCGTAGTTGGCCAGCGTGTGGATAAAGCAATCGTCGTTGTCGACCAGCAGCAGGCGCACGCCCACGCCGGCGCGCGGACGCAATTCCAAAACAATCTCCTGCGCCTCGGGCGGCCCGGCGAGCGCACGGTAGAAGTTGGTGGCCTTCACGCGCGTTTCCTCGGCCTCCATCGCGGGCACGGAATCGTAGAGCAGGGTGGCGCCGGCGCCGTAGGAGGCGATCCCGTCGCGCAGGTGAATGGTGCGGATGGTGATGCCGGTGTTGATGTCGCCGTTCAGAGAGAGCATGCCGACCGCGCCGCCGTACCAGCCGCGGGCATCCTTCTCGAGGTCCTCGATGGCCTGCGCCGCGGCCTTCTTGGGCGCCCCGATGACCGTCACGGCCCACATGTGGCTGAGGAAAGCGTCGAGCGAATCGAAGCCGGGCTTGAGCGCGCCCTCGACGTGATCCACGGTATGAAACAGGCCGGCGTAGGATTCGATCAGGCGGCGCCCCAGCACTTTCACCGAGCCCGGCGCGGAGACGCGCGACTTGTCGTTGCGGTCCACGTCGGTGCACATGGTCAGCTCGGATTCGTCCTTGGCCGAGGAGAGCAATTCGCGGATGCTGTCGGCATCCTGCATGGGATCGCCGGTGCGGCGCACGGTGCCCGCGATGGGGCAGGTCTCGACGCGGTTGCCCTCGATGCGGACGAACATCTCGGGGGAGGCGCCCACCAGTTGCTCGTCGCCGAACTGGAAGAAAAACTCGTAGGGGCTGGGGCTGTGGAGCTGCATGCTGCGGAATAGCTCGGAGGCCTTGCCCGCGTAGGGCGCGCGAAAGGTGCGGCGCAGCACCACTTCGTAATAGTCGCCGCGGCGCATGCCCTGGCGCACGGTCTCGACCTTGGCCATGTACTCCGGGTCGGTGTGGTCGAGGGTGGCCTCGGCAGCCTCGAGCGGAGCGGCAGGGGCGACGGGCGCGCCAGTTCGCTCCAAGGCCAGCGTCGAGAGACCCTGGTAGTCGAAATCGTACTGGTAGCGCTCGATCTGTTCCTTCATGCGGTCCATGAAGCAGATGTCGTCGCAGAGGAACAGGCGGAGGTCCTTGTGACCGTGGCGAGCGAGGCGCAGGCGGATGGGATCGAACTGGAACAGCAAATCGTAGCCGAAGGCGCCGACCAGCGCCAGACGGGTATCCTTCGGGTTGCGGAATTCCTCGATAAGCGCGCGCAGGATGGAGAAAGCCGAGGGCTGCTTGCTGCGCTCTTCTTCTGGGAACAGTTCGGGCAGCGGGCGGAGCCGGCCCTGCAAAGCGCCCGCCTGGAGCTCGATCGATTCCCAGTGCGGATGGCCCCCCAGCACCGCGAGCAGCATCTGGCTGAGCATCTCGCCGCGCTGGTTCAGTGGCCGGAACTCCATGTGGCGGCCGAAGGCCACAATCTCGAGCAGCGGCCGCACCGAGGCGATGTCCCAGCGCGAATAGCGGCCCGGGTATTCGTAACCGGAGGAGAGGTAGAAACCGCGATAGGTATCCAGTTCGCCCAGCAGGCGTTGGAGGCCCTGGCCCTTATGGTAGGGCGCCTTGGAAACGCTGCGGGTGACGGCGATGCCGTGGGGCGTGGTGTATCGAAGTTCGCGCATGTCGGGCCTTGCGAGGGGTATCCGCTAGGATACCATGCGCTTGCGGATTCGCAGGGCGGAGCGGATCAGCCGGCGTACGCGCCGACGACGATCAGCGCGACGGGCTGGCCGCCCACGGTGGAGTAGAGCACCCAGTCGTCGCCCTCCTGCTTTAGGGCGGCGGGGCCGGCGCTGTCCGCCTTCCAGAGGTTCAGAATGGCCGGATGGGGCGTTCCCGAGGCTGTTTTGCTCATCGCGACGAGCTGGTCGAAGGTGGGCGTGGCGTTGGGGTCACGATCGTCCGCGGCGGGAGTGAGCAGCGCGAAATCGCGGGTCTGGGAGACGCCCTGGTGCGCGCCATCGACCGGGAAGAAGCTCAGGCGCAAAGTGTAAACGCCGGGCTTGAGCGGCTGGGCGCGGCGGTCGGCGCCCTTGCCCGGGAAGCGAATGGCCCCCAGCAGGGTCCCGTGGGCGATATCGGTGAAGCTGACGCTGGATTCGTGGTTGGGGCTGGGGGAAACCTTCACGCGCCACCACACCTCGCAGAATACGCCGTTGGGGCCGCTGATGCGGGCGCCGTCGCTCTGGAGGGCAGCGCGGATCTCGGGCGCCAGTTCGGCGGGCGGAGCGCCCGCGCTCTCGAGCTTGTACTGGCCCAAAGCGGTGCTGGCCACCAGGCATGCAGACAGGAATAACTTCTTCATCGCCGTTGTGCTCCTTTTTTTCAGCTTAACGCTTTGGGTGGGGTGGGCGGATGAGCGCGTGATGTCGGCGGGCGCGGGTAACAACTACCTGTGTCACCGGGTAAAACCGGCGGGAGGCGCCAGAAGGGGCGGTTGTGGCTTCGTGTTTTCAAGCGTTTTTGAGTTTGGCAGAGTAACTGCCTGTATCCTGGCAGGAGGCCAACCAAATGAACACGGAGGAGAAAGTCCTGGAAGCGCCCGAGCAGCCTGCACCGAAGCGCATGCATGCATTCTGGTATGTCGTGATCGTGCTGGCGCTGGTGGGGAATGTTTACCTTTTATTCAGCGCGAACCGGATCGCCGCGAGCGTGGCGCAGACGCGGGAGAGCCTGAGCCTGCAGATCGCCACGTTGAACCAGCAGCTCACCAGCAGCCTGGAGGAGAGCCGCCAGCGCGTCGCGACGGTAGCCGAAGAAGCCCGGGAATCGGCCCTGCAGGCCGCGGAACGAGCCAGTTCGGAAGCGCGGAAGAGCGCGGCGAAGGTGGCGGCGAAGCTGGCCCAGCAGGAACAGGAACAGCAACAGGACCAGCAGCAAGTCGCGGGTGCCTTGAGCGATTTGAAGCAGGCCACGAGCACGGCCGACTCGAAGATCGCCGAAGTAAGCGGCGACGTGACCCACGTGAAGGCGGACGTCGCAATGACGCAGGCCGAGCTTGAGAAGACGGGTTCCGAGTTGAAGCGGGCCATGGGCGATATGGGCGTGATGAGCGGCCTGATCGCCACC
This sequence comes from Bryobacteraceae bacterium, assembly GCA_052144455.1. Lineage (GTDB taxonomy): Bacteria > Acidobacteriota > Terriglobia > Bryobacterales > Bryobacteraceae > Fen-330. The sequence goes on along the minus strand of JBKQQG010000104.1, from coordinate 42,841 downwards.
AACTCCAAAGAAGTGGGGGAACTGCGCCAACTCGGGGAGCGCAATTACTTCGAGTTCGACATCAAGAGGCCGAGCGGCCCGGTGAAGGTCGGAGATGTCAGGCTGGAAGTGAAGAAGACCGATCCGCGAAGGAACAAGTTCACGCTGAATCTCCTGGCGAACGACAAGCTGGTGGAAAAGAAAGACAAGAGCATCAACGAGCCGGTGCAGTTCTACGTGGCGGGCAACCGCCAGCCATACGAGATCGTGATCAACCAGGTGAAGAAGGACGAGATCGTCGGATACCTGGCGACGCCGAAGGTCAATATCGCACGGCGCTAACCACCCCGGTCCGAACCCCGCCCGGACCGGCGCGCCCGCGGGGCTCTGGCTACCCGGCCGGAGCCCCGCGGGCCCATTGATGCTAAGACGCCCCGCCTCCCTCCCGCTCAGAACCAAGCGAAACCGGCCGATAAGCCGCTTGAACGGCATGAGTGCGGGCACATGTGCAATCTCAAGACGAGGGAGGGCTTTGGGGCGCGTTTTCTGGCTGTTACTGGCCGGCGCCGCGGGGCTCTGGGTGTGCCTTAACGGATGCGGACAGCGGGCCGAGACGAAGGGGCATGAATACGCGAAACGAAGCATCGGCGAGGTGAACAGGCGCCGGGTGCGGACGGGCGCCCGGGTGGAACTCCAGGGCACGGTCACCTACGCCGATCCGGTTTACGGTTTGCTCTTCGTCGAGGACGACTCGGGGGCGGTTCGCGTGGAGGCGCGGCGCCTCGACGCGAAGCTGCAACAGGACCGCCTGGTGCGCGTGCGAGGCGCCGTGGCCGAGAATGCGGGGGCCTCTTTCGTCGCCGACGCCGAGGTGCTGGACCTGTCCCAATCCCGCGCGAAAGCTCCGCTACGCGCTCCACTGGAAAAGCTGATTGCGGACGGCTTCCAGGACCACCTGGTGGAGATCCAGGGCGTGGTGCGAGGAGCAAGCTGGGAGCGCAGCCGCCGGATTCTGCTGAGGATGACCTCCCAAGGACGGCCGTTAGAGGTGAGGATCGGCGCGCCAGCAACTCATGATCCCAAGGCGTTCATTTACAAAACACTGGAGGTTCGAGGAGTGTTGAGCGTGGTCCGGGACTACCGTGGAAAGCCGGTGCACGTGGAGATGTGGGCCCAGAGGGGCGAGGATGCCCGGGTGATTCGCGAGGCTAGCACCCCCGCCGAGATGCCGCTGTGGACGGTGGGGCGGTTAGCTGCCGCGGGGAAGCCCCGGCTGCCGGACGAGCGGCTGCGCATGCATGGGAATCTCTCCACGCGGGTCCCGGACGGCAGCCTGTGGCTCCGCGACGCGACGGGGGAGATCCGATTGCGGCCTTCCGCCGGCTCGGTGCTGGAAGGAAGCGGCGAGGCGGACATCGCGGGATTCGCGGCGGCGGAATCCGGCCTTTTTTCGATCGTGGACGCCATGCCGTTATCCGCATCGGACGAATACGACGGAAGGCCTCTGGCAGGCGTGGCGGAGCTGAGGACGGTCGGCCGGGTGCATGGGCTGAGCGTTCACGAGGCGCTGAAGCGCTATCCGGTGCGACTGCGCGGCGTGGTCACGTATTTCGATCCGATCTGGGGGGCGCTCTTCGTTCAGGACGCCACTGGCGGGATCTTCATGAGGGTCTCCACGGAGAAGAGGCTCTCGCTTCGTCCGGGGCGCGACATCGAAGTGGCCGGAGTCACCGGCGCCGGCGATTTTGCTCCCATAATCGTGCGGCCCAACGTGCGGCCGCTTCCGACTTGGAGCGGCTTGCCCAAGCCCGCGACCTCCTCCCTCGACGATCTGTTCACTGGAAGACTGGATGGCGAATGGGTGGAAGCGAGCGGAGTGGTGCGGTCGGCGGGGGACAACGACGGGCACACGATTCTGCGCATCGTCAACGGGGTCCACGAAATCACGGTCACCATCCCGAGCAACTCGGGCGAGGCGGCTGGCTGGATCGACAGCAGAGTACGGATGCGAGGCGTCTGCGGCGCGATCTTCAATGACCGGAGGCAATTGACCGGGGTTCAACTGCTGGTGCCGAGTCCGGACTACGTCCAGGTGACGGAGCCCGGACCGGCGGATCCGTTCCGCTTGCCGCTGAGCGCGATCGACAGCCTGCGGCAGTTTGTGCCGGAGCGTTCGCCCGACCACCGGGCGCGTATCCGGGGCACGGCCATCATGCAGGGATCCAACGGATTGCATGTTCAGGACGACACGGGAGGGATCCTGCTGGCGGCTGTGGGAGCGCAGAGGATTGCGCCCGGGGAAATCGTGGAGGCGGTGGGGTTCCCGGAATCCGGTCCGCTCACGCCGGTGCTGAGCGAGACGATTATCCGGTTGAGGGGTTACGGCGGAAGCCCGACTCCCACTCCCATCATCGCCGAGCAGGCCCGGCGGGACGGGCGCTACGACGGTCAGTTGGTTCGCATGGAGGGGGCCGTGGTGGACCGGATCTCGAATGCGGAGGGCAGCAGCCTGGTTTTGCAGTCGGGAACCGCGCATTTCACGGCGCAACTGGCCGCCGGCTTCGGGGACCTGTCCTGGTTGCAGCAGGGATCGCTCGCGCGGATTACGGGCGTCTGTTCGATCGGGGAGGCCGAGGACTTGCTGGCCACGGTCTACGTGCCGCACTCATTCCGCTTGCTCCTGCGGTCGCCCAGCGACGTTGAGCTGCTTCGGGAGCCTCCCTGGTGGACTGGCGAGAGCGCCCGGCGGGCGATGCTCAGCATGGGGATTCTGATCCTGGCGATCTCCGGCTGGGCGACGATCCTGAAGAGGCGGGTGCGCGCGCAAACCGCGACGATCCGCAGGAAGCTGGACGAAGAGGCCGCGCTGAGGATTAGGAAGGACACGGCGGAAGCCGCCAACACCGCGAAGAGCCAGTTCCTGGCCAATATGAGCCACGAGATGCGAACTCCCATGAATGCGGTGAAAGGATTCGCGTACCTGCTCGGCAACACCAGCTTGACGCCGGAACAGCGCGAATACACGGAGTTGATCGGCGAGGCGGCCGATTCGCTGCTGGGAGTGATCAACGATATCCTCGATTTCTCGAAGATCGAGGCCGGCAAGCTCTCCCTGGAGACGATCCCGTTTGGGCTGCGAGACTCCCTGCGGAGCTCGGTGGCGCTGTTCCAGCACGCGGCGGAGAGCAAGGGGATCCAACTCAGGCTGGAGATCGCCGAGGAGGTCCCCGAAGCGGCCGCCGGGGACGCGCTGCGATTGCGGCAGATTCTGACGAACCTGATTGGGAACGCCGTGAAGTTCACGCGCCAGGGAACGATCGTGGTGGCCGTCCGGCTCGCGGAGCAAACCCCGGAGAGCATCCAGCTAGCGGTGGATGTAACCGATTCGGGGATCGGAATTGCGCCGGAACAGCGGGAGGCGATCTTCTCGGCGTTTGTGCAAGCCGACTCTTCCATCGCCCGGAAACATGGCGGGACGGGACTGGGCCTGGCGATCTGCTCCAGGCTGGTGGAGATGATGGGCGGGTCCATTCGAATCGCGAGCCAAGTGGGGCGGGGCAGCACATTCTCCTTTACGGTGGTGTTGATGAAGACGGCCGCCGCGGGCAGTCTGGCCCCCAAACCCGCGACTCCCACGCTGGCGCCGGGTTCGCCGCTTTCCGTGCTGGTGGCGGAAGACAACCGGGTGAATCAGCGGCTGATCGCGAGGTTGCTGGAGCGGGGCGGGCATCGGATCACCATGACCTCCGATGGCCGCGAAGTGGTGGCGCGGTACTCCGAGGAGCGCTTCGACCTGATCCTGATGGATGTCCAGATGCCCGAGGTGGACGGCTTGCAGGCGACCGCGCAGATCCGGGCGCTGGAGGCGGCCACCGGGCGGCACATCCCCATCATTGCGCTGACCGCGCACGCGATGATCGGCGACCGCGAGAAGTTCCTGGCGGCCGGCCTGGATGCCTATCTGCCCAAGCCGATCGATCCCTCGGCATTGCAGGCGGCGTTGGCGGCCGCGACCAACGGGACGTCCCGGGATGCGGCGAGCCAGGCGGGGATGCCGGACCCGTAAGCTATAATACCCTCGTGCCCCCATGACTGGGCCTGAGCCGTTGGTTCCCCGCGCTCACCGAGAGGAGCTTCCGTGGACGACTTTGTCGACTACTACGAGCTGATGCAGATCAGCCAGAACGCCGAGCTGCCAACCATCCAGCGCGTCTACCGCATGCAGGCCGCGCGCTACCACCCCGATAACCCCGAGACCGGCGACACCGACAAATTCGTGCTGCTGCAGGAAGCCTTCGCCGTACTGAGCGACCCGGACAAGCGCGCCGCCTACGATGCGCAGTGCAGCCAGGAACGTAACCGGCCCATGCCGGTGTTCGAGACGAAGGAGTTCCTGGTGGGCGTGGACGCCGAGGTGAACCGGCGGCTGGGGGTCCTGTGCCTGCTCTACAACCGCCGCCGGGAGGCCTTCGACCATCCCACCCTGTCGCTGCTGGAGATGGAGGCGCGCATGTCGATGCCGCGCGAGCACCTGGAGTTCACCATCTGGTACCTGCGCAGCAAGGGGTACGTGGTGCGGGATGAGTCGACCAGCGAGATTTCGATCACCTCGGAGGGGGTCGATTTCGTGGAATCCAGCACGGGTTCGAATAAGATCGTCTACAAACTGCTGACAGCGGCGGAGCGGGGCGACCCGCACCCAGGCAAGCCGCCCGAGGAAAACCTCTAGGCTATGCGAGGCGCGGGAATACTGCTAGGGATGGTGGCGTGCGCCGGGCTGTGTGCGGCGGGCGGGCCGGCGGTGCGCTCGGTCCGCTTCACGGGCGACGGAAAGAGCCTGGTGGCCGGGTACGAGGATGGCCGGGTGCTGGTGTGGGCAGTGGACCAGGCACGGCTGGCGGCGCGCTGGGCCGGGCCCACCCAGAATGTTTATGCGGTGGCTGTCATCCCTGGCGGCAAGCTCGTGGCGACGGGAGCCGGCGACGGTTCCATCGGGCTCTGGTCGTGGCCCCAGGGGCGGCGGATCGCGAAGCTGGAAGGGCACCGGGAGGCGGTGCTGGCGCTGGCGGCGAGCCCGGACGGCACGCTGCTGGCATCCGGTTCGGGAGACGCGACCATCAAGCTCTGGCAACTGCCGGAAGGGCGGTTGCTGGAGACGCTGGCCGGGCATCGGGAGTCCGTGCTGAGCCTGGCCATCTCCCCGGACGGCAAACTGCTGGCCTCCGGATCGGCGGACACCGAGATCGGCCTGTGGTCCCTGCCGGAAGGGAAGCTGCTGGGGCAGATGAAGAGAGGGAAGTTCAAGACGCTGAAGACGGGGCTTCTGAGCGTTGTGCCGGGCCCGGGGAACGCGACCGAGTTGGGAGTTCGGGCGCTGGAATTCAGCGCGGACGGCGCGGAACTTTACAGCTCCGGCCTGGAGATCAAACGTGCGCCGGGAGAGACGGCGCGAGGGGCTGTGCGGGTGTGGAACGTCGAAGACCTGCGCCTGGAGCGGGTCTTTAAGGAGCATCTGGCGATGGTCACGTCCCTGGCCGTGGCGGCGGACGGCCGGACGCTGGTATCCGGCTCCTCGGACCACACGGCGAAGCTGTACACGCTCCCGGAAGGCCAGCCGGCGGCGACATGGATTCACCCGGGTACGGTATACACGGTGGCGGTGTCCCCGGACGGCCGGACGGTGGCCACGGGCGACTCCAGCGGCGCGGTCCGGCTTTGGGACCGGAACGGCAAGTCGCCCCGAGCCACGCTGATCGACCCGGCGCCGCCTGGGGAGGGGAGCGGCCTGTGGCGGGTGCGGAGCCAGGATCGAAAGGCTTACGGCTACGCCGACCAGGGCGGCGTCTGGCGCATCGCGCCCCGGTTCGACGAGGCGGAGGAGTTTTCGGAAAACCTGGCGCTGGTCAGAATGAAGAAGCAGTGGTTGTTTATCGACCCGGCGGGCAAGGAGGCGCTGGCAGTGCCGCCGGGCGTGACCGAGTGCGGGCCGTTTCACGAGGGCCTGGCGCGCATCAAGCAAGGCAAACTCATCGGCTACATGGATAAGACGGGCAGGATCGCGATCGAGCCGCAGTTCGCGGAGGCCAAAGCCAGCGAACGCAGCCTGATCCTGGAACCCGGCGTGGCGGTGGGGTTGTTCTCCACGGCCTCCCCAGGCTTCTCGGAGGGCCTGGCGGTGTTTGAGAAGGAGCGGAAACAGGGGTACATCGGCAAGACCGGAAAAGTGGTCGTTCCGGCCCAGTTCGATTACGCCTCGGGATTTCAGGGGGGCCGGGCGCTGGTCGGCGCCGACAAGAAGTGGGGATTCATCGATGCTGGCGGGCGGATCGCGGTCCCCATGCAATACGACGAAGCGACGCATTTCCGCGAGGGTTTGGCGGCGGTGCGATCGGGGCGGACCTGGAGTTACCTGGATGGGGAGGGGAAGACGGTCCTGAGCGTCGAGTTCGACGAGGCGCGGGGGTTCTCCGAAGGCTTGGCGGCGGTGCGGCAGGGCAAGCTCTGGGGCTACATCGACCGCGCCGGGAAGCTCTCGATTGCGCCTCAGTTCTCAGCGGCCTGGGACTTCCACGAGGGGCGCGCGCTGGTGGCGAACGGGAAGCTGCCGGAATGGAAGTTGGGCTTCGTGAATCGGGCCGGCAAGCTGATCGACGCGCCGTGGTACCGGTGGGCGGGCGATTTTCAAGGTGGAGTGGCCAGGGTAGAGGCCGGCTTCAGCCGGGAGGAGCGCCATCCCAGCGTGCTCATCGACCGTAGCGGCACAATCCTGCTGGATCCCCAGGCGGTAGCGGCGCCGTAAGGCTACTGGATCGTGAATTCGTGCCGGGATTCGACGGTCTGGTGGCCGACCTCGTCGTGCAGACCCAGTACGATAGTGTACTGACCGGGGCGGGCAGCATCGTTCAGGTTCAGACTGAAGGTGCCGGGCAGGTAGCGCTTGGGATAGAAAGACAAACCCTCCTCGACGGCCGCCTGGGGCTCGGTGTAAACCGCCCTTCCGGAGGGGCCCAGCACGGTCACGCCATAGGAGACCTGCATGCGATTCTGGGTGCCGAGCTTGTATCCGACGATGTCGAAGCGCACCCACACCGGGCAGGGGGGATGGTAGACGGGCGGGATGAGCGCCTGGGTGTCGTCCTCGCCGCGCAGGAAACGGATATTGCGCGCCACCAGGGTGTCGCTGGTTTCGACCTTGCGCCCGCGGACCGGGAACTGAATCTCGGCGGTGGCCGACTGGGAAGAGAGCCGGTCCTGGACGGAAATCGTGATGCGGTAGTCGCCCGGGAGCGCCAGGGGCGGGATGAGAAAGCTGTCTCTCACGATGGGCACCCAGTTCTTGTCCTCGGGCGAGACCTTGGTCTTGACCTGCTGGCGCATGGTCTCGACCAGCGGAATGCCCTGCGGGTCGAGGGCTTCCATGCGGGAGGAAAGATCCACCTGGGACTCGGGAGAAACCTGGTAACCGCTCAGCTCGAAACTGAAGAAGACGCTCTCACCGGTGGCGAAACCGGAGCTGGTCGCTACCGGCGGGCCGTCCTCAAACTGGTGCAGGGTGGGCCGGAGGATGCCGAGGGGCTTGGCGGGGGGTGGCGCAGCCCAGGCCAGAGATGCACAAATCAGCGCGCTTGCAATGGTGGTTCGCAGCATGGGGCCGCTTCTCCTTCTAAGGTTGGCCCGGGGAAGGCAGGGCCGCCGGTTGCGGAACGGTAGGTCCGAGTTGCACCGGGATGTCCACCAGAGCCACCTTCTCGTTGTCCGGTTCGGCATCGTTGACCAGACGCAGATGGTAGGGCCCGGTGGGCGCGTCGAAGAGAATGCGCCCGCGCTCGGTCTGCGCCGCCTTGACTTCCCGCAGGAACCCGAGCCACTCCTCAACCCCTTCCCCTTCGTTCAGCTCCTCGTAGGTTTTGCCCCGGGAATCCACCAGGCTCAGGGCCGGTATGCCGGAGGTGGCCACGCCACTGTTGGTGACCGAGAGCCGGACCGACAAAAACCGCTGTTGCGGCGTGCGCACGTTGGGCGGCTCACCCAGTTGATCGTGCCACTCCGCGTCGAGGATGGTGTAGATGAGAGACCCCACTTGCACAGGCTCCCCCATGGAAAAGACCGCCGGGCGGGACCCGGATGTTCCCGAGGAGCACCCGGCCGCGATCATGCATAGCAGAAAGGCAACACAGGCCACTGAGACAGGACGCATAGGCAACGAACTCTCCGCCTCACATCCTAACAGAACCTTGCCCGGGAATCCCAGCAGGCTGCTCAGAAAGTCCCTGGGCAAGCTGAAGCTTGCCCTTCGTGGGACTGCTCGTGTAGGACATGCTTTAGCTTGTCTTCTTCGGGCCACCGAAGGGACTTTTTCAGCAGCCTGCTAGAGAATTGTGGGAGGAGGGTTCCCCGGCCAGCGGAGAGCAGTCCAGCGTACACCACGGCAGGGTGGTGGCCCCCCTGGGGGTCGTGTCTGGCCGTCCGAAGCCCGCAGAAAACGTCCGGATCGCAGGAAAGATTCGAACTTGCAGGTCCGATTCTGGCCGCCCTATGGTATAATACGGTCGTATTTGAGGCTCTAGTCTTCACTTGAACCCACGATTGACAGCCACCTCGAACAGTCCTGGTAGTCGTCCAATTGCGTTCGTAGTCGATGCACAGGAGTTTTGAATCAATTTGAAAGTTTGAGAGAAGAAGGATACTTAGAAGGAAGCATCATGAAGGAAAAAGGTACAGTGAAGTGGTTTAACGCCGCCAAGGGTTTCGGATTCATCCAGCGCGAAAACGGAGAGGATGTGTTCGTACACTTCTCCGCCATCAGCGCGAGCGGCTATCGGACGCTCGATGAGGGCGCCCAGGTTGAGTTCACGGTGAAGAAGGGTCCCAAGGGACTGCAGGCCGAAGACGTAACCGTCGCGTAAGGCAAGCCCACACAAGTTTGACATCTAGTGGCAGGACCAAGCCCCAGGCTTGTCCTGCCATTCCCGTTTCTAGACGGCTTTTCCAGCACGACGAGAACGTGCGAAAGAGGCGGACTAGCGGCTGATCTGGCTCACGAACTGCTTGAACAGCTCGGGACCGGGGAAGCGCTGCTGTTCTCCGCGGAATTCCAGAGCCAGCACCAAGGGCAGCCAGCGGGTTGACTGGTTGCCCAGGCCGTCGGCGAAGCAGAACAGAATCCGGGAAAGCTGGAGGGGGACGTCCACCGGTCGCACCGTCTCGGGGCTGGGTTTGCGGCAGTTCTCGGGGGGCGAGGTGACCAGATACTCGCGGCAACGCATGGGGCGGTGCTCGTGGATGCTGCAGCGCTCGTCCTCGAGGAAAGGACAGGGGACGCCATGGGCGAAGTACTCTTCGCCGAGTTGCCGCCGTTGGGCCAGCTCCTTGTACTTCGAGGTATCGCGCAGGCGCTCGACGAACTCCTCGCCGAGAGCGGCCAGCGCCTCCTGGAACCGCTCCCGGACATGAGCCTGGCGCGGGGGCGGCAGGGCCCCAACCAGCTCGGCGGTGTAGACCGCTTCCGCCTCGGCGATGGGCACGATCTGGCGGCAGCAGGCCCCGCAACCCTCGCGGCAGGAAATCTTCTGGCCATCGCTCTCGGCTTTGTCGGCGGCCATGCCGACGAGGGCGCTGTCGAAGGCCAGCAGCACCGGCAGCAGATCCGCCACCCGCAGGGGCTGGCTGGGGATGGGCACCTCCGCCTCGATGGTCCGGTCGCAGACCGTCAACTCGAGTTTGAAGGCGATGCGGTCGTCGTCCGGCATGCTCAATATTCTCCCAGGAACAGGGCCAGCGCGCCCAGCCAAACCACTCCGGCGGCAAAGCCCGACAGGACGTCGGTGGGGTAATGCACTCCCAGATAGATCCGGGAGTAGCCGATGGCGGAGACGAGGGGGACGGCGCCGGTCCAGAGCGCAATGCGGGCCGCGCGGGACCGCAGGCGGGGCGCCATCAGCGGGGCCAGCGCGCCGAACCAGCACACCGCGAACAGCGCGTGCCCGCTGGGGAAGCTGTAGGAACCCGGAAAAGGCGTTCCGAAGAATGAAACGGGCGGGCGTGGGCGGTGAAAAGAGTTCTTGAGCGCCATGTCGAGGGAGTATGCGCCGAGCATCGAGATGGCGAACCGCAGCGCCGCATATTTCCAGCGGAGGGCGGCCAGGACGGCGGTAGCGGCGAGGCTCAAAGCGAAGAGCACCCCGGTTTCGCCGAACAACGTCAGGAAGCGGAAAGCGGCAGTGAGCGGCCGCGAGGAGTGCATGTGAACGGCCACGCGGAGGCTCTCATCCAGGGCCGCAGTGTAGCCCGTCGAAACCGCAGCGGCGAGCGCCGCAAACAGGGCCAGGGCGATTATCGTGTAAACTCGAATCCTAGATGGAATCACAGGCACTGGAGTTCTTCAAGCGTATCATCGAGACGCCCAGCCCGTCCGGCTACGAGCGTCCAGTCCAGGAAATCGTGCGCCAGTACGCCGCGGGCTTCTCCGACGAGGTGACCACCGACGTGCACGGCAACGTGATGGCCGTGCGTAATCCCGGCGCCCGGCTGCGCGTGATGCTGGCCGGGCACTGCGACCAGATCGGCTTCCTGGTGCGCTACATCGATAACGACGGATTCCTCTATCTGCAGGCGATTGGCGGATGGGACCCCCAGATCGTGGTCGGGCAGAAGATGACGGTGTGGACCGCGGAAGGGCCTCTGGCCGGGGTAATCGCGCGCAAGCCCCTGCACCTGCTCAGCGAGGAGGAGCGCAAGCAGGTGGCCAAGCTGCGGGATCTCTGGCTGGACATTGGCGCCAAGGACCAGGCCGATGCCGCCGCGCGGGTGAGAGTCGGCGACCCGGTCACGCTGGAATTGCGCTATCGGGAGCTGCTCAACGAGCGCGCGAGTGGGCCGGGAATGGACGACAAAACCGGTTTGTGGATCGTCTTCGAAGCTCTGCGCCGCGCTGGGCTGGGCCAGCTCAAGTGCGCGCTGTATGCGGTCTCCACGGTGCAAGAGGAAATCGGGCTGCGGGGCTCCAAGACCAGCGCGTATCGCATCAACCCCTACATCGGGATCGCCGTGGATGTATGTCATGCCAGCGACAGCCCTTCCATCGAGAAGAAACACGAAGGCGACATCGCGCTGGACAAAGGGCCGGTGATCTATCGGGGGCCGAACATGAATCCGCGCCTGGTGGAGCGGCTGATCGAGGCGGCCAAGGCGCGCGAGATCCCGTACCAGTTGGCGGGGCACGGGCCGGCCTCTTCGACCGACGCCAACACCATCCAGATCACTCGGGCGGGCGTGGCGGCGGGTCTGATCGGAGTGCCCAACCGCTACATGCACTCTCCGGTGGAGACGGTGTCGCTGCGGGATCTGGACCGCGCCGCCGACCTGCTGGCGGCCTTCGCTCTGGCACTCGAGGGCCATGAGGACCTCACGCCGTAGGACGGGGCGCAATCAGGTTGTGCTAGGATACACGTGTTACCTGTCTGTCGACCCCTAGCATGGAACGCCGTTTCCAGAACATAGCCTTGCAGGTACCCCCCGCGCGCTTCGAGAACTGGGAGCATTTTCGGCGCGCGGCTCCCGAGTACTCGATTGGCCTGGAAGTCATGGACGACACGCCGGGACATCATGGCCACTACGTACACTTCGACCACCACCAGGGCGTGATCCGCGAGGCCACCATGAGCGCCGCCATGCAGGCCTACATCGCGGTGCGGCAGGGGCGCCTGATGGAAAAGTGGCTGCGCAGACGGCGGCCCGTGCCGGTGTACGTCTGGAACGCCGATCAGGACGTCTGCCTGGCGGCCTTCGTGCTGGAGTATCACGAACTGCTGGAACGCGCCGAAGTGAAGCCGCTGTTGCGGTGGATCGTGCAGTACAACAACAAGATCGATGTCTGCGGCGGGCTCTATCCGGTGAACCTGGAAGAACTGGTGAAGGGCCATTTCACCTGGGTCTTCGAGCCCTACTGGCAACAGCGGCTGCGCGGGAAGACGCAGGGCGACGAGGCGCTGGTGAAGAACACGATTCGGGAGGTCTGCGACCGGCTGCTGGATCTCATCGACGGGAAGGCGGGCATCGCGCCCATCGCCGTCCAGCCGGATATTCTCTACGCCTCGCCGTACAACTTCACGATCGCCGACGAGAAAGGCCACCCCAATTGCCGGCTGGTTCTGGCGGCGCGGGGCTGTACGAATCTGATCAGCCTGATTTGCACCCGGTCGAACGGCCGATACACCTACAGCGTCATTCGGGGGTCGCCGTACGACGACGATCTGTTCCCGGTTCCGAAACTCATCGAAGCGTTTCAATCCGCCGAGGACGATCCCGCCGCCAGGATCTGGGGCGGCTCCAATCTGGCCGCCGGCTGCGACAGCGAACTGGGGAGCAGCCTGCACTGGACCCGGCTGCGAGAGATCGCCGATGGCGTCGTCGCGGAGGCTTACGCCGCGGCGGAAATCTCTCCCGAAGCGCGGTGACTTCTATCGCTTCGGAGGCGCGGGGAGGGCGAAGAGGGCGGGGTCGGGTTCCCCCAGCTTCACCCAGACGGCTTCCACGGATTCCGTGTAGATGGGGATCAGCCAGCGGTTGCGAATGCTCGCGTAGGTCTTTACCCGGTGTTTCCAGCGGGCGTCGATCTGAGGGTCAAGGAGACACGGGTGGAAACCGCGCACAGACGCCTCGACGAATTCGCGTCCGGATTCCACTCCCGCGACCTTGATGGCACGGCTCACGCCGCCATGCGGCCATCGTCGAGCAGCCCCAAGCGCGCTCAAGCAGTATTAGGGGAGTAAATGGAGAGCCTTGGTTCTCTTGACCCACTCTCCGTTGCTTACGTTTCAACGGCTTTGGGGAAGCCTTGCTGGCCGCCTTGGAACTGAGGACGCGAACGGTGAGCATAGGGAGGGACGCGTTTAGGTTTCGATCCGCGGCATGAAACCCGCACGATGATCGAAAGGTCGAAAGTCCGCGCTCACAGACTCCGAAGAAGGACCGCCGGATCCACGCTTGCCGCACGCCGCGCGGGAATGGTCGCCGCCGCGAGAGCGACCAGCAAGAGCAGGGCCGCGACGGACAAATATGTCAGCGGATCGCCGGGGGATACGTTGAAAAGCAGCAGTCCGCTGGTCAGGCGTGTCACCACCAAAGCCAGGCCGAGTCCGATTGCCAAACCGCTGGCAGCAGTCAGAGCGGACCGGCGCAAAATGGCGGCGATGACGTCGTTGCCCGTAGCCCCAAGCGCCATCCTAATGCCCACCTCATGCATCTGCTGGCTCACGCTGTAGGTCTCAGTCGCATACAGGCCGACGCATCCTAGTAGCAGTGCGAGGACGGCAAACGCTCCCAGCATTTTGGCGCGCACATCGGCAGGTTTTGCAACCGCGTCAATTCCAGATGACACGCTGTTCATCGACAGGATTTCCCTTGATGGATCAGCCGCTTTGACTGCGGCACGGATACGTTCCGCAGGCGGCTGGCGGTCGCCTCTGCTCCTGATCAGGATCACGGCCATGCCAGTTCCAAGCGTCGGCTGGAGGCACGAGAAATACACGGTTGGGGACGGTGCGGCATCGAGCGCACGGTCTCTTGCATCTCCGACAGCCCCAACCACTTCGCACATGTAGGGCGCTGAAGGGTCTGAGTTCAGGTCCAGCCGGCGTCCTACCGCCTCCTCGGCCGGCCACAGCATACGCGCCAGCGCCTGATTCACAATGGCTACACAGGGGGCTTTGGTCCGATCTTGTAGATTAAACGAGCGGCCTCGCAAGATCGGAATACGCAGGGTCCGAAAATAGCCGCCGCTCACGTGTTGCATCAGCGCCGTGGAGGGCCTGCCCCAACCTGGGCTTGAGGCCTCGCCCGAAAACCGAGTCTGCATCGTTAGGCCTGAAAAAGGCGCCGTGGTCCCGATTGCGGCGGATTGAACCTCCGGCCAGCGCCCGACTGCCTCAAGCACTTCGTGAAGTGCATCGATCGCTTGCGCGCTCGGCAGCCAACTGGGATTCATTTGCACCGCAATCACCCCGTGCGGATCAAATCCGAGTTCGACGTTTGTCAGCCGGAACAGCGTCCTCAACACCAGCCCGAAAGCGACGAGAAGCAACGCCGCGAGCGCGATCTGTAGCGCTGGCAACACACGACGCGACCGGCTTCCCCTATCCCAAAGGCGTCCGGTCCGCGATTGTGCGGGCCCCGTGAGGTTCGACCGAATGTCCACCCGGAGGGAACCCAGCGCGGGTCGGATACCAAAAAAGAGGCTTGACACGACCGCTACTGCCAACGAGAACACCATGACATCTGTATTGATTGTTGGTCGTGCGGCGCTGCGGAGAAGAGCGTGAGTCAGAGGGTTCACCGCGCCAACACCCCAGGCTGCGCCCGCCAGACCGAGTGCGCAGCCGATGAAAGCAAGCAGAACACTCTCCAGGAGCACTAGTTGGAAAAGCCGCGTAAAGCTCGCTCCCATGGCGAGCCGTACACCGATCTCCTGCAAACGATCCCTGCTCCGCGCCAGCAACAGGCTGCTGACGTTGATGCTTGCCATGACCTGCAATATGAGGACGGCGATGAGAATGATCGCGAGAATCTTGCCTGTGGGCCCAATAATTGTATCTTTGAGCAAGGTAGCTCGGAAGCGCTGATCGTCGGCCATGTCCTGCCCTGGGTACTGCGCCTCGCGCTGCCGCGCCAGCACACCGAGTTCTGCGTTTGCAGCCGCTAGTTCGTGGCCGCGAGCCAAGCGCCCGAATGCGAACCTGTCGACGACGATGTCGCCTCCAGACGTCTCGGCAAGAGGCTCCGGAATCCAAAGGTCCACGGGCGCCATGGGAAACCGGAATCCATCTGGCATCACTCCGACCACGACGCGGGGAATGCGGTCCACGTTGAGGTAGCGACCGATCGCTGTTGTATTCGCCCCGAAGGCGCGCCGCCCCAACGAGCCCGAAATCACGACTGTCGGCGCACTGTCATTCCGGGTTACGTCGGGCCCAAAGCCCTGGCCCATCTGAGGATTCGCCCCAAGAACCGTGAAGAAATTCGGCGAAACCACTGCTGCCGGCACTCGAGAGGCATCCCCATTCACGGCCACGCTAGCAGCCGTCAACTTGTAGCAAGCGACATCTTGCAGCGCCTTGGCGCTATGTTGGAGGTAGGAAACCTGAGAGGGCGCCAAGGGCAGGAGCAGATCCTGGGAGTGTTGGGGGCCGCTGCTGATCGCCACGAGCCGGTCCGCTTCCGGGTATGGTAACACGCGCAGAACCTCTGCATCAAAAACAGCAAAGACGACTGAACTCAGCGCAATGCCGGCCGCTATCATGAGCACCGAGGGCACGGTAAAGCGCGGGCACCGGATCAGGGCACGCGTAGCGTACCTGGCGTCGGCGATCAAGAAATGAATCCACATACCAAATCGGGGGCGATCCTGGATTTCGACCGTGCCGTGTCAGCCCTTGCCTTGTGAGTTAGAGATCAGTCGCTCAAGCACTTGCCCTGCGCATTCCTGGAACTCGTGGAGGCTCTGAACAGAACTTGTCCCACGATATTTGCTTCAGGAAGGAATCCCCAGTCCCGCGTATCCGAGGACACGTCGCGATTATCTCCTAACACGACTACGCTGCCCGGCGGCACATCCACGGAGTCTTGAGCACCGTCGGGCCCAGGTCGAGGCCAAAAGTCGATCACGGAGCTGTAACGTGCTCCGTGCCGCACGTATCCCTCCTGCAACCAACGCCCATTCAGAAAGAGCCGTCCCTTCGTAATCCGAACCGAGTCACCGCCAACGGCGACGATTCGCTTGATCTGAAGATCCGGCAACGGAGTTCTCCAGGGCGCCCGAAACACTACCACGGTGCCGCGCCGCAATGGCCCGGGGTGCAGCGACAAGGGCCCCCAGGTATTGGTGGCCCTGCCAATGAAGAGTTTCTCTCCTGTGCAAAAGCTGTCGGCCATGGAGGGTGACACCACCACAACGAAACTGCACAACAGCGAGCCCACAAACCCAAGCAAAAAAGCTGCAGCGCCGACAAATACGTACGCAGGCACCCCCCTCCTTGGCGCGGGGCGGGTCGTCTCCTTGCTTGGCATAGGCACACACAGCAACACATCCATCCAACCCCAACCAGCGCGCGGGAACAAACACCCGCTCACGCCACCAGGGCAGGGAGGATGCGCTGTCTTGTTGAAGCTACCCCCACACCTCTCCTACGATAGCTGGTGCAGTCACGCAGGCGACCTGCCTGGCAGCGCTTTAGGGGCACGGGATCATCAAGACACATTGGTTCTGGGACGGAGCACAGAGCCTACCCCCGATACTGGCATTTATGCAGCAAAAAACCGGTGGCATGACGCCCATGCTGCACACTGAGCATTGTAAGCACCCTGAGACTGGAGCGGGCTTGGCGATAGGGTGAATCGACAGGGCAACAATTCCGAGAGCCACTGTCCTTATTACGGCCAAAAAAAGCTTGCTCTTCAACATTGATTCTCCTCTGTGGAACATCGGCTGTCGGTTTCTCGGTTCGGAGACTCTGACCTGCACTTGCCTGCCCTCTCCGGACCTCGATTAACGTGGGCGCCGGTTCCCGTGGTTTGTATATGTTGTGCGGCAGGCGCTCGCCTACCAACGTCCCAAATACGGGGCTTCGGCCGGACTCGCAACCTTAGGCCTTCCCTTCTCGATAAAAAAATAATACGTGACCTTTCCCAGTAGTACGGTGGGGCGGCCCGAAATCGTCGTTGGGGGGAGCCGCCATTTCGAGAGTGCCGAAATCATCGCGCGTCCTATCGACGGTGACGGCGCTTCGAGCACTTGCACTCGCGAAACGGCTCCAGTCTCATCAATTTGAACGTCGGCGACGGCGACCCCATGAACACCGGACCTGACGGCTTCTAGCGGGTAGACAGGTACGACGATATTGGTGGCAGCGTGTCGAAAGGAGCTCTCAGAAACCCGTGCTGCACCGGGATTTGAGGCTTCCTGCGCGGGACCCAGACTACACAAACTTGCCACAAAGGTGACGAGCGCGGTCTTTCGAGCTAATGACCCGCCCACGAAATCGGCCTCCCCGCCGTCAGATCAAGTCCAGGCTACCCATTTTAATACGGCAAGCGAACCACACGCGATTATAAGGTAGGGACAGATAAGATGTCAAGCCCCCGTTTCGGTCACCTAGATAGAGCTTGTCCCGTTTGCCGGGATTTTGAGAAGGCCAAGACTGGTATCACGCCCGACTGAAAACAAAGCGGATCAGCGAGACAGTGAGGTCGGAAACGGTCCTTTCGTGCTGCGAGATTAGGCAACGGTTTAGACTTTGGCAGAATCATGCGAGGTCATAATATGGCGTTTTCCGCATTTTGGATGATTTCGAGGTGTTTTGTGACCGACGGCTCTCACACCGAGTGCCCGAGCTGATTGCGCAAAACGCTCATGGGACAGGCTCTAGATAAAGTCGAAGTTCCGGAGCGGCTCCGCCCTCGCATCCTGGCTGGGACTCTGTCCGCATAGCGAATTCAACGGCGGCGGGTGCTATCGAGCAGAACGTGCAGGGTGAACAACCGCGCTGCCGTCGGCTTCGCCCCGGGGCGCAGTCTTTGCATCGCAGGCGCTCCTCCCTGGGCGAATACTACCGGAGCATGCGGGCCAAGCTGGGGGCCCCCAAGGCCATTGTTGCCGCGGCCCACAAGTTCGCCAGAATCCTCTCTCACCTGATCACCGCTCGGCAGCCATACCAAGATAAGGGTGTTCGCGGAGCTGGAAACGAATCTCCGGCCCCGTGCCCAAGCGCGACTGGAGGCCCAAGCACGCGCCCTCGGGTTCCGCGTAGCCCAGGCCGAGGGATGAAGTTCCTTGGGAGAGATATTCTTACTAGAGTGTCTGATGCCTGTGGATCTCAGGCTTCTCGCTTCTTCGGCTACCTGTGCTGTGCTTCCGTTGCCTTCACCACTCTTAGTCCCGCTCGACCGAGTATGTCGAGGTTATCCGCGACAAACCTAATCTTGTCGTAGCCCAGACTGTGAAATTGAAACTCGGAAAAAGTACAGACGGTTCGAACCCGCTCGGCGCTGCGCTTGTTCTCGCATGTGCGACAATATTCACAGAAGACTACCACCGGTCGATCACGCGGAATCTCGGGGCGTGCGCGGGATTCTAGCTCGTCCACTGGGATGTTGAGAGCCGCCGCGAGGTGGCCGTTCCGAAAATCATCGCGGTCTCGCACGTCGATGATCGGAGTGTGAGGGTCTTCCTTGAGGAGCGCCGCTGTCGCCGACGCAGTGATCATGTCTGTTTCTTCGCCGCCACCTGCCGCTGCTTGAATTCCAAGTGTCTGGGCAACCTCGCCTTCCTGCGCTGCCGAGAGTCTCCCAATCCAGCTCGAGCGGATGCGCCCATTCTTGTCCACCAGAATCAGAGTAGGACTGCCAGGCGCACCTACACGGTCGGGATTGGCTTGTATGATATCGTCAACTCTCAGACCGGCGGCTTGAAGGTAAGCACGGGCCTGCTCTACCGGCTGAGGGAACACCGCGATCGTGCGTGTCGACTCATGTGGGAGGCCCTCGAGGATTCGCCTGTGAAAGCCCTGGCTCTCCAGGCACTGACGACAGGTTGTGGACAGGATAAATAGCAGCGCTGAATCACGTCCCGCCAATCTGTCCGACACCAAATGAACGGGTTCGCCTGGCTTCAGCATTTCATCCTCCACGCGAGCCTGCCGGCCAGGTGGGAACACACGTTGTCCCAGCACCCAAGCTACGTAGATAATGAATACGAAAGACGCTCCATTAAAGACCCATTCTACAACTCGAGTGCGCTGTGCCATCGCTGATCTCCGAGTCTACCGCTCCACCCCGCGGGTTCTGCAAAACTGACCTAGTCAAGCCGACCGTAAAGTCCCTGCAAGGGGATTCTACCGAACGCGCACCTGAGTTGTCAATGGGGCGAATTGCGCCGATCTAAGATATGACTAAGATCGCCTCTGATGCGCCAACCAGCCGGAACGCCGGATATTCTCTACGCCTCGCCGTACAACTTCACGATCGCCGACGAGAAAGGCCACCCCAATTGCCGGCTGGTTCTGGCGGCGCGGGGCTGTACGAATCTGATCAGCCTGATTTGCAGGCGGCCGAACGGCCGGTACACCTACAGCGTCATTCGCGGGTCGCCGTACGACGACGATCTTTTCCCGGTTCCGAAACTGATCGAAGCGTTTCAGTCCGCCGAGGACGACCCCGCCGCCAGGATCTGGGGCGGCTCCAATCTGGCCGCGGGCTGCGACAGCGAACTGGGGAGCAGCCTGCACTGGACCCGGCTGCGAGAGATCGCCGATGGCGTCGTCGCGGAGGCTTACGCCGCGGCGGAAATCTCTCCCGAAGCGCGGTGAGCCCGGCCCGCCGCTACGGCTTGGAGGATGCGGGGAGGGCGAAGAGGGCGGGGGCGGGATCCCCCAGCTTCACCCAGACGGCTTCGACGGACTCCGTGTAGATGGGTATCAACCAGCGGTTGCGAATGGTGGCGTAGGTTTTGAGAGGATAGCAATCCAGGCTGGGGGCCAGGTAGACGTCCTGATCGCTGTCCAGCGCGATTTTTCTGGTCCAGCGAACCACCGGAATGCCGGCCACCGAGGCGCCGCTCACGCGCTTGAAATCGGCGCCGAAATGGCGGATGCCGGTGGCGCACTCCGAATCTCCATCGGTCGAGCGGCGCCAGGGGCGGTCCTGCCAGGTGCGCGGCGGGTGGAAGGCGGCGGTGTGGCGCCGGTGGTCGACGGCGGCCACGCGATCGAGCGGCGCGAGATACAGCGTCGAGACGGGGCCGGTATCGGTCGAGCTTCCCAGGAACACCGACAAATGCTGGCCCTGGCTGAAGCGTACGAAGGAGCCGTCGCGTCGCACCGCGACAATTGCGCCTTCCGTGAAGTGGGAGATGTTCCGCCGGGCGGGCTTGAAGATCTGGCGCAGGCTGGTTTCCAGTTGGATGGTGTAGCAGGGAATCCCGAGCGGGGTGCGGCAGGGCTGGGCCAGAACCGGGAACGCCATCGTTCCCAGCCAGGCGAGCCTACTGATTCCGGACGCGGGCCGCATCTTGCAGCGCTTCCTGTATCAGGATTTCCTGGGCGGCAGGCGGCAGGATGCGCCAATTGCCGGCCGGATGGTCCGGCAACTTCCGGTGCTCGGTGTAGTAGGCGACGATGAGGTCGCGGATCTCCTGCGACGAGCGCCACAGGATTTTGGCCCCGCGGAACATTTCGTATCCGCCGCTTCCGCCGGCGCGGTAGTTGTTCACCGCGATGCGCAGCTTTTCGCCGGGATCGAGAGGCTTTCCATTGTGGCGCAGGTTGCGCACGCGGTCGCCGGGCGGCCGGGTGAGATCGATCTCGTACTCCACGCCCTCGGCCATGTCGTAGTTGAAGCCAGGAAACTCCTGCCTGATCAGCGGCCCGTGGGAGCAGGCCGCGTCGGGGCAAGTGAGGAAATAGCGGGCGGCGTTCTCGAGGGCGTCCTTCACCATCTGGCCATCGCCCTGGATGGCGTAAAGCTCGTTGTCGTAGAGGTAGAGCGCCGCGATCTGGCGCACCGTGACCGGGCCTGGGGGCGCCTGCACGCGCGGGTTGAACAGCGCGGTGAAGGAAACGTCGGCTTGGGCATAGTACAACTGGACGGCCTGGATGGCGTCTACGAGCGCGGTGTCTTCCACGCGGCCCAGCCGGCCGTCCAGGCTACTGGTGGCCTCGGCGACGGGCGCGTTCAGGTAGCGCTCGGTCAGGTCGTGATAAGGCTGGGCGATGCGCAGCACTTCGGGATCGGCCGGGGTGGCGGCGGTGACCGGGATCAGGCGGCTGCGCTTGTCGATGAGTTTCCAGCCCCCCGCCGGCTGGCTCTCGAGAACGAAATCGACGCGCGCGAGCGACATGCCCCAGTTCTTGGGCTGGACTACCAGCACATCGCCAATGCGTTCCCCAGCCACTTGCTGGTGGGTGTGGCCGAAGACGATGGCGTCGATGCCCGCCACGTGGGTGGCGATGGCGGTCACCTGGTTCTCGTCCGTTGAGCCGAGCCCCATGTGGGCGGCGACGACGGTGACGTCCGGATGCTGGGCGGCGCGCACCGCGGCCAGCGCGGATTCGACCGCCTGTACGGGATTCTGGAAGCGATAGCCCTGGTAGTGGCCAGGCTCCTCCCAATTCGGGATGGTGGGCGTGGTGACGCCGATCACCCCGATCTTCACGCCATCGATTGTAGTGACGAACGAGGCATCGAAGGGCTGGGCTCCGGCCTGGGCTTGGGTGTTCGCCGATAACCAGGGAAAACGCGCATCCGCCCGCGCGCGCTCGATGTTCTTGAGCCCGAAGTTGAACTCGTGGTTGCCGAGCACCATGGCGCGGTAGCCGAGCCGGTTCATGACCAGCATCATAGGGTCGTGAAGGAGCGGTTCCCCGGCGAAGGCCAGGCCCGGCGGAAGCCGCCCCGTGCTCACATAGCCCTGGTACACGGACTCGAGAGGCGTGCCCTGGATGGTATCGCCGCAATCGATGAGCAGCGAGTCGGGCGTTTCGCGGCGGACAGATTCTATGAGCGTCGCGATTTTAGCTAGGCCGCGCGCGGAAGGCTGGCCGCTGAAGTAATCCAGCGGATAGATGTTGCCATGCAGGTCGGTGGTGGCGAGCAGCGTGACCGTGACCTGCCTGGCCCAGCCGGGCGCCAACGCCAGGAGAGCCGCAACAGCGAGCCGCAATGTGTACATGGCGCGGGCCGCTGGCCGCTACTTCTCGTCGGCCGGGAGGATCTGCGCGGTCTTGACGTAGTCCAGCAACGGGAACGATTTGGACAGGTAGGCATTCCCTTGGGCGTTAATCGCGCCCTGATCCGGGCTTTCGCCGTAGCCGCTGTACAGGCTATCCACGACTTCCATGCCTTGCACCACCTTCCCGAAGGGGGCGAAGCCATCTCTGTCCAGCCGCGAGTTGTCGGCGTAGTTGATGAAGACCTGCGTGGTGCGGGTATTCGGCCCGGCCATGGCGTAGGTAACCATCCCGCGGGTGTTGCTATGAATCACCTTGTCGTCGCGGAGCTGCCGGCTGCGCCAGCGCGCTGTGGCCGCCGGATCTCCGGAGAGCCCGAACTGCACCATGAAGCCCTTGATCACGCGGAAAAAGCGCTGGTTGTCGTAATACTTCTGCTGCACCAGAGTGTAGAAGCGCGTCGCGCCCAGGGGAGCCCAGGCCTTGGTCACCTGAATGACGAAGTCGCCTTTGCTGGTTTCGAACTTCACACGATAGACGTCCGGCACGGGCGCCGGCGCCGGGGGCGCCTGATCCGCGCCATAGCACAATGCGGCGCTGGCGAGCGCCACGGTCGCGAAAAACGGTTTTGAAATGCGCATGAATGGCATTCTACCAGTGCCGCCGCCCCCCGTGCGCGGGCGGGCGCTCGCGGCGGGCTGTACGCGGGGCGGGTTTTGGAGTAGAGTGGGCCTCATGAGGGACCTTGTGAAGTATCTCGCGATGATGCTGTTGGCCGCATCGCTGGTGGCGCAAGAACCGCGACGGCTTCAGCCCGAGCCCGGGCTCCCCGAATTGGTGGCGCCGCCGGCCGGGCTGTATGCCCACCTCAATACCAGTCTGGGACCCATCGTCCTGAGGCTGTTCGAGAAAGAATCTCCGATCACGGTGAAGAACTTCATCGATCTGCAACTGGGGCGAAAGGCCTGGAAAGACCCGGGCTCTGGCGCGATGGTCACGCGTCCGTTATATAACGGGACCACCTTCCACCGCGTGATACCGGGCTTCATGATCCAGGGCGGCGATCCGTCCGGCACGGGCAGCGGCGATGCCGGGTTTACGATCCCGGACGAGTTCGCGCCGTCGCTGAAGTTCGACCGGCAGGGCCTGCTGGCGATGGCCAACGCGGGGCCGAATACCGGCGACTGCCAGTTCTTCATCACCGTGGCGCCGGCTCAGCACCTGAATGGCCACCATACGATCTTCGGCGAAGTATGGGAGGGGATGGACGTGGTGCAGTACATCGCGAAGACGCCGCGCGACGCGCAGGACCGGCCGCTCACTCCGGTGCGCATCACGGGGCTCACCTTCAGGCGGGAAGGCCAGGCGCCTCCCAACGACCCGCTAAAGCAACCCGCTCCGGCGAGCAAGTAGCTGCCCGGGCGCTCAACGCGGGGGCGGCGGACGAGCTACTCCGAGCTCTGCTTGTCGAGCGGGATTTCGAAGTAGAACAGCTCCCGGCCGCTGGAGGCTTCGCGCACGCCTTGCAGGAAGAGGATGGAACCGCTGCGGTAGAAGGCCCGGAAGTAGAAAAACCCGCTGGCGCTCTCGTTGGGCGGGAGCATGCGGGCGCTGAAGGCGCGGCCCTCGATTTCCCAGGCGTCCAGCGGATTCTTCTTGTGGGAGGTGTGCGGCGGCAGGCCGGGGATGGGCGGGCCCGTTACCACGTTGCCGGGACGCGAGGGGCCGTGAAGATAGCGAACCTCGGAGGCTGGAGTGGGCTCGATATGGTCGCGGTCGGGAGTGACCAATTCGAGCTTCAGCTTGTCCAGGGCCAGCGTCTTCGCGGAGTCGTTCTGGATCACCACCAGCACCGGGAGGATGCCATAGCTATAGGGATTGAGCTTGCCGAAGGCGGTCTGGATGTCGGCGTCGGAGCGGAAGGCGGCGGCGGCCACGGTCACCTTCTCGAGGGTCTGGCGAAACGGGTAACTGCCGGCGGGGCCGGGCTTGAAGGGCGGCGTTTCTTTGTCACCGCAGCTCGCCACCGCTATACTCAGGAGTGCAATCCACCACTTGCCTGTGAGCGCCATATTCTTATACCGTTTGCTGGAGATCCTCGGGCTTCCCTTTCTCGTAGTGTACTTCCTCGTGCGCGCGCTGAAGCTGCGGGGCTATTCCCGGCGGTTCGGCGAGCGTCTGGGGTTTCTGCCGGGCTCATACCGGCAGACGAGGGAAGGCGCCATCTGGTTGCATGCGGTCTCGGTGGGCGAAGTGCTGGCGGCGGTCGAACTGGTGCGGCGGCTGCGGGCCAGGCTGCCGCGAGCGCCGCTGTTCGTCTCGGCGACCACCCTGGCGGGCCGGGCGGCGGCGGAGGATAAGCTGCGCGGGCTGGCCGATGGCGTTTTCTACGCGCCTCTGGACTACTGCTCGGTGGTGCGCCGCGTGCTGCGCCGGTTGCGGCCGCGGGCGGTGGTGGTCATGGAGACCGAAATCTGGCCTAATCTCTACCGGGAGGCCAAACGGGCCGGCTGCGCGCTGGTGGTGGTGAACGGGCGGATTTCGGATCGGGCGTGGCCGCGCTATCGGGCGCTCGCCTGGTTCTTTAAGCAGGTGCCGGCGTGGCCGGACATGATCCTGGCGCAGAGCGAGGCTAGCGCCGCGAGGTACCGGGAGCTGGGAGCGCAGAATCTGTGCGTGGCGGGAAATGTGAAGTACGATTTCGAGCCACAGCGTCCGGTGGAGGCGGTGCGGGAACTGGTGAAGCGAACCGGCCCCAAGGAAATCTGGATCGCGGCCAGCACCACGGCGCCGGCCGAGGAGGGCGATCCGGATGAGGACGAAGTAGTCGTCGAGGCGTTCGAGGCGCTGGCCCGGCCGGGCTTGCTACTGATCCTGGCTCCACGCAAGCCGGAGCGGTTCGAGACGGCGGCGGCGCTCCTGCGGCGGAAAGGCGTACGATTCCTGCGCCGGTCGGAGCTGTGCGAGGGCGCCAGGATCGAGCTACCGGGCGTACTACTGCTGGATTCGATCGGTGAACTCAGCAGCCTCTTCGGCCTGGCCCAGGTGGTGTTCATGGGAGGCACGCTCGCGCGGCGCGGCGGCCATAACATCCTGGAGCCGGCGTTCTTCCGGCGCGCCATCGTGGTGGGGCCGCATATGGAGAACTTCTCCGAGATCGCGGGGAAGTTCCGGAAGGGCGGGGGGGTGTACCCGATTCGCACGGGCGCGGAGTTGGCCGGAGCGGTGGCGGAGCTACTCGACGATGATGCCCTGCGCGCGGAGTTGGGCTTGAAGGCGCACGAGTTGACGGCGGCCGAACGGGGCGCGACGGAACGGGCGGCCGACGAGATCGAGCGGCAGTACTGGCAGGCGGCGCCCGTCTGCCGGCGCGCGCAGCCTTGGTACGCCCTACTTTGGCCTCTGTCCCGGTTGTGGGTGCTGGGAGGAAACTGGCGGCGTACGTCGGCGCGGCCGGTGCGGCTGACGACTCCCGTGGTCAGCGTGGGGGGGCTAACCGTGGGCGGGGCGGGGAAGACGCCGTTGGTGCTCTGGCTGGCCGGGCAATTGAAGGCGCGAGGGATCGAGCCCGCTATCCTGACTCGCGGTTACCGGCGCCGCGCGCCCGAGCGGTGTACCATTCCGGGGCCCGGCGAACAGGTTCCCGTAGCGCGCTCTGGTGATGAGGCGCAGATCTACCTGCGGGCCGCTGTGGGGCCGGTGGGCATCGCGGCGGACCGGGCCGCGGCCGGCCGGCTGATCGAGAAGCGGTTCCATCCGGCGGTGTTCCTGCTGGACGACGGGTTCCAGCACTGGAGCCTGGAGCGCTCGCTGAACATTGTCCTGCTGGATGCGCTGGACCCGCTGGGCGGCGGCGAGCCGATTCCGCTGGGGCGGCTCCGTGAGCCTCCGGAGGCTCTCCAGCGCGCCGATGTGGTGGTGATCACGCGGGTGGAACTAGGCCAGCGGCTGGACGGCGTGGAGGCCCTGATACGGCGGCACAATGCCCGCGCGCCCATCCTCAGGGCGCGGGTGGTGGCCCAGGGGTGGCAGCCGAGAGAGGTTGATGGTCCGGTGGCGGCGTTTTGCGGGCTGGGAAACCCGCAGGCCTTCTGGCAGACCCTCGACGGCCTGGGGATACAGCCGGTGCTGCGGCGGGCGTTTAGAGACCACCACCGTTACTCGGCGCGGGAGCTGCGGGAATTGGCTCGGCAGGCCCGCGCGCGGGGCGCACAGGCGCTCGCGACCACCGAGAAAGACATGATGAACCTGCCGGAGGGTTGGCGGGATGCGACGGAGGGCCTGGAGGTAGTCTGGCTGGAGGTTGGGATGGAGGTCGAGGGTGCGGAAGAGTTGCTGGCGAGGGTGCGCGCCTGCCTGAGCTGATAGCTGCTATAATGTTGGTTCTTAATGACTAACGCACCACTGCCGGCCTTCGGGACAGAGCGCAAGGTGATCCTGTTGAAGCCACGGGGCTTCTGCGCCGGCGTGGTGCGGGCCATCGACGTGGTCGAGATCGCGTTGGACCTGTACGGATCGCCAATCTACGTGCGCAAGGAGATCGTCCATAACCGTTACGTGGTGGAGGAGTTGCGGTGCTCTGGGGCGGTGTTCATCGAGGAACTGGAGGAGGTGCCGGAAGGCGCCCGGGTGATCTTCAGCGCCCATGGAGTGTCGCCCGCAGTGCGCGCCCAGGCGGTGGAGCGGCGTCTGCAAGTGATTGACGCCACCTGCCCGCTGGTGACCAAGGTGCATCTCGAAGCCGTGCGATTCGCGCGCGCCGGATACACCATCGTGCTGATCGGGCACCGCGATCACGACGAGGTCATCGGGACGCTGGGCGAGGCGCCCGGGTTCACTTTCCTGGTGTCCTCGGTGGAGGATGTGGACCGGCTGACGCCCCCGGACCCCGAACGCATCGCGTATCTGACCCAGACTACCCTGAGCCTGGACGAAACCCGGCACATCGTGGCGCGGCTCAGGGAACGGTTTCCTGCGATACAAGGGCCGCCCGCGCAGGATATCTGCTACGCCACCGAGAACCGGCAACTGGCGGTGAAGGCGGTGGTGCCGTTGTGCGATGTGCTGCTGGTGGTCGGTTCGAGGAACAGCTCGAACTCGAAGCGGCTGGTGGAGGTGTCCAAGAACTCGGGGGTGCCGGCCTACCTGGTGGACGACGCCCAGGAGGTTGATCCGCGCTGGCTGGAGGGCGCCAAAACGGTGGCGTTGACAGCCGGCGCGTCGGCCCCGGAGCACCTGGTGCAGGAACTCATCGCCTCGCTGCGGCGGCTGGGGTACGACAAGCTGGAGGAGATCGACCTGAAGGAAGAGGACGTTCGATTCACCTTGCCTCCGCAGTTGACGCAGATAGCCGGGCGCCTGGCGACCATCAACCCGCAATGAGCCCCAGCCTCCAGGTCGATGGCGCGCTCCTGAGCGCCGCGGCGCAGGCCGGCGAGCGCGCGGCGAAGCGTCTTGCGAGCTTGCAGGACCCCGCAGGGTACTGGAGCTTCGAGGTATCGGCGGGCGCCCCGCTCGAAGCGGAGTTCATCCTGCTGGAGCTGTGGTTGCATCCGCCCGAGGCGGGCGTCTGGAATCCGCCCAATGCCGAGCGGGTACAGCGCGCGGCCGCGGCCATTCTTGCGCGCCAACTGCCGGATGGCGGGTTTGGCGTTTATCCGGGCGGTCCAGCGGAGGCGAGCGCCACGGTGATGGCCTACTTCGCGCTGAAACTGACCGGGATTCCGGTGAACGATGCCCGGCTCCAACGGGCGCGCGCGCGAGCACTGGCCCTGGGTGGCATAGAGCGCGCCAACAGCCGCGCCAAGATCGACCTGAGCTGGTTCGGGCTGTATCCACGGAAGGACTGCCCGGCGGTCGCGCCCGAGACGGTCCTGCTGCGGGGCCGGGCGCGCGGGTTGTCCGTGCCGCTAGGGATCATCCATTCCTTCAACCCGGTCCGGCCGGTCCCGGCAGGGTTTACGCTCCAGGAGTTGTTTCCGCGGCAGGGCGGTGCGATTGGCTGGACCGGTTTGGCTTGGTTGCTGAAGCAGTACGAGCGGCGCCCGCTGGGCTGGCTGCGCAATATGGCGGTGGCAAAATGCCGGCGCCGGATGCTCGAGCGGCTGCGCGATAGCGAGGAACTGGGGGCTACGTTTCACTACCTTCTGTACTCGATTTTGGCTTTGGATCTGCTAGGTTATCCGCCGGACCATCCGGACCGGGCCGCGGCCCAGGCGCAGCTAGAGCGGTTGATCGAGGACCGGGATGGGCAATTCCGGGTACGGCCGTGCCTCCCGACGGTTTGGGATGCCGCGATCGCCGCCCGCGCGTTGGGCGAGTGGGGCTTGGCGCCGGAAGCGCCTACGCAGGCGGGGGCGGTGGAGCGGTGGCTGGCCAGGCAGGCGCGGGACGGAGGCTGGGCGGCTTTGGACGCCGAGGGGGACGCCACCTGCCCGGCTGTGACCGGCCGCGTTCTGGAGGCTATCGCGGCGGCGCCGGGCGTTGGAGGCGGCCACCCGGCGGTGCGGCGCGCGGTTGAGTATCTGCTGAAGCATCAGGAACCTGACGGAAGCTGGCGCGGGGGCGTTAGCTACATCCACGGGACGTTCTTGGCTTTGCGCGGGCTGTGCGCGGCCGGGGTGGACAACCACGAAGCGACGGTCCTGCGGGGTGGCGAATGGCTGCGGTCGATTCAGAACGCGGACGGCGGCTGGGGCGAAAGCTGGGCCAGTTGCGCGCAGGGAGAGTTCAGCGCGGCTCTCAGCACGGCTTCGCAGACCGCTTGGGCGCTGCTGGGATTGATGGCCGGCGGGGACTGGGAAAGCCTGAGCGTGCGGCAGGGCATCGAGTGCCTGGTGCGCACGCAACAGGAGGACGGTGGCTGGCAAGAGGGGCTGGCGTACCCGCTAGAAGCGCTGGGGGAGTACCGGAAGGCCGTCCACGGGGGTAAGGCATGAGATTCCCGCTATCGATGACCGCCGGCATGGCCGGCTACATCATGAAGAACAAGCTGCGCCCCAGGCCGGAATGGCAGAAGGACCTGGCCGGCCAGGGCGGCGGCTCGAATCCGTTTCGAGTGCTGCGCGAGCCCGGAACCGGCAATGGGGGGGCACGCCATCCCATGATCCGGAAGCGGTTTCCGCTGGTGCTGATGCTGGAGCCGCTGCACGCCTGCAACCTCACTTGCGCGGGCTGCGGCCGCATACGCGAGTACCAGGACACCATCAAGGAGCGGCTCTCGCTGGCGCAGTGTCTCCAGGCGGTGGACGAGTGCGGGGCGCCGGTGGTGTCGATCTGCGGAGGGGAGCCGCTGCTGCACCCGGAGATCGGGCGGATGTCGGCCGAGATCCTGACGCGCGGCAAGCATATCTACCTGTGCACCAATGGGACGTTCGTGAAGAAGCGGCTGCCGGAGTTCAAGCCGCATTCCCGCTTCTTCATCAACGTTCACCTGGACGGCCTGGAACAGACCCATGACCTGGTGGTGGAGCGCAAGGGCGTGTTCCAGCAGGCCGTTGAAGGGTTGCGCGCCGCCAAGGCCGCAGGCTTCAAGGTCACCACCAACACCACCGTCTACAAAGAGACGGATATGCGGGAGATCGAGCGGCTCTTCGAGTATCTGGAGCCGTTCGACCTGGACGGGCACATGCTAAGCCCGGCCTATGGTTACTCGGAGGTCAACGACCGGGAAATCTTCCTGACGCGGGAGGACGTCCAGGAGAAGTTCAAGGATATCGGCAAGTTGGCCCGGCGCTTCCGGCTGAGCAGCACGCCTACCTATCTGGATTTCCTGCAGGGCCGGCGGGAGTTGCCGTGCACCGCCTGGGGCAACCCGACCTACAACGTGAAAGGTTGGAAAGGGCCCTGCTATCTGATCACCGACGCCCATTACGAGACCTTCGAAGAGCTCATGAACAAGACGCCCTGGGAGAACTACGGGCAGGGGAACGACCCGCGGTGCGAGCACTGCATGGCGCACTGCGGTTTTGAACCGTCCGCGGCCCTGGGGATCAACGCGCAACCGGGCGACGCCTGGAAGCTGCTGAGCTGGGCGATGCGATAGGCGAACGAGCCAGTGAAACCGACGCTAGTAACGGGCGCTACGGGGTTTGTGGGTTGGCACGTGGCGCGGAAACTGATGGAGCGCGGACATCGCGTGCGCGCCCTGGTGCGGGCCTCCAGCCACCTGCGCGAGCTGGAAGCGGAAGCCGTGATGGGAGACTTGCGCGATCCCGAGTCGCTGAAGAGGGCGGTTGAGGGCTGCGGTTTGGTATTCCACGTGGCCGCCGACTATCGGCTGTGGGTCAGGGACAAGCGGGAGATGTACCGGTCCAATGTGGAGGGTACGCGAAACCTGCTGGAGGCGGCGCGGGCGGCGGGAGTCGAGCGGGTGGTGTACACCAGTACGGTGGGTTGCATCGGCATTCCCAAGGGCGGGGAAGGGAACGAGCTGACGCCGGTCGGCCTGGCGGACATGAAGGGCGCCTACAAGAGATCGAAATACCTGGCCGAGGAGGCAGCGCGCCAGTTCGCCGCGGAGGGTTTCCCGGTGGTCATCTTGAATCCAACGGCGCCGGTGGGCGATCACGATGTCAAGCCCACGCCCACGGGCAAGATTATCGTGGATTATGTGAAGGGCGATATGCCCGCCTACATCGATACCGGGCTGAACCTGGTGGACGTGCGCGACGTCGCTGAGGGGCACCTGCTGGCCGCCGAGCGGGGGCGCGCCGGCGAGCGGTATATTCTGGGATGCCAGAACTTGACGCTCCAGGAGATTCTCGAGCGGCTGGCGCAAATCTGCGGGCGGAAGGCGCCGTCCTGGCGTATTCCGTATGGGGTGGCGTACGCGGCCGGGGCGCTGAGCACGGGGTGGGCCTGGTTCACCGGACGGCCGCCGCGGGCGCCCCTTGACGCGGTCCGGATGGCCAAGAAGAGGATGTTCGCTTCGCACGCCAAGGCTTCGCTGGAGTTGGGCTACTCTCCGGGGCCGGTGGAGGAGGCGCTGGCGCGGGCGGTCGGCTGGTTCTGCGCGAACGGGTACGTGACGCCGTGAGGACCGTCCTGCTGGTGGCCTCCGAACCGGGCGAATTGCGAGGTATCCTGTGGCGCTGCACACAAGTGCGGCGGCTGGACTGGCCGCTGTGGTTCGCGCGCAGCGGGGAGTTGAACGGGCAGCGGCTGCTCGCGGTGGCTCATGGACCCGGCCGGAAGCTGGCCGCCCAAGCCGTGGACGTGGCGCTGATGGTGCAGCGGCCGGATGCGCTGGCTAGTGTCGGGTTCTGCGGTTCGCTGGATGCGACTCTGACGGTCGGAGGGGTGTTCGTTGCTACCCGGGTTGAGGATGGGAGCGAGGCCTATGAGGCGGAGCGGCCGGCTACGCGGCGGGCGTTCCGCTCAGGCGCGCTGATTTCGACCGACCACGTGGTCTCTAGCGTGGCCGAGAAGCAACGCTTAGGCGCAGGCGGCGCTGCGGCGGTCGAGATGGAGGCGGCGGCCGTGGCCGGCCGGGCCAAGCTTGAGAATCTGCCGTTCTACTGCGTCCGAGCCGTCTTGGATTTGGCCTCGGAAGGGTTTACCCTAGACTATAGTGTGTTGCGGGGTCCGGACGGCCGGTTTAGCCGGGCTCGGATCCTGCGGGCGGCGCTGGCGCATCCTTGGCCAGTGGCGCCAGAGTTGATGCGGTTGGGACGCCGCGGACGGATAGCCGCCCGGGCGTTAGGGGAGTTTTTTGCAGACTGCCGATTCTGATTTCATCGTGCCCGCCACGATGCGGGCCGCAGTATACCGCGGGGACAGCACGATTGCGGTGGAGACCGTGCCGACGCCGGAGATCGGTTCGGGCGAGCTGCTGGTGCGGGTGGAGAGCTGCGGCGTCTGCCATACCGACCTGAAGAAGGTGGAGCATAACCTGTTGCCGCCGCCCCGCGTTTTCGGGCACGAGACGGCGGGCGTGGTGGTCCGGGTGGGCGACGGCGTGGCCGGTTTCGCCCGGGGCGACCGGGTGATTGCGTTCCACCACGTCCCCTGCCGGGACTGCTTCTATTGCCGGCGCAAACTCTACGCCCAGTGCCCAACCTACAAGCGGGTGGGGGTGACCGCGGGCTTTGAGCCGGCCGGCGGCGGATTCTCGCAGTACGTCCGGGTGATGGACTGGATTGTGCGGCAGGGAGTCGAGAAATTCAACGCGGGCGTCCCCTTTGATCGGGCCTGCTTTGTCGAGCCGGTGAATACCTGCCTGAAAGCCGTGGTCCGGATGGACCCGCAGCCCCAGGAATTGGCTTTAGTTCTGGGCCAGGGGCCGATCGGGTTGCTGTTCACGATGCTGGTGCGGCGGACCGGCGCCCGGGTGGTGGCTACCGACAGAATCGCCCGGCGGCGCGAATTGGCGCTGCGATTCGGGGCGGAAGAGTCCTGGGATCCCGGCGCCAGCGACATCGAGCCGCGGGTGGCCGGCCTGTCCGAAGGGCGGGGCGCCGACCTGGTGATCGTGGCCGCCTCCGCGCCGGATGTGGTCAAGCAGGCGGTCCGCTGCTCCCGCCCCGGCAGCAGGATCCTGCTGTTCGCCCAAACCTCCCATCAGGAACAGGTAGAATTGTCTGGAGCGGACATTTGTGTCGGCGAGAGGACTCTGCTAGGCTGTTACAGCGCGTCTATCGATTTGCAGAAGGAATCCGCGCAATTGGTGTTCGGGGGAGAGTTGCCGGTGGAGGACTTGATTTCCCACAGATGGCCCCTGGACCGCATCGAATCGGCGATACAACTAGCATTACATCCGGATGAGGAAACGTTGAAAATCATAGTAAATCCACAGAGGTGGGCACAGTGAATACTCAAATGCTGGCTGCCGTCCTATATGGAAAAGAGCATCTTCAAGTTGAGCCGGTAGCCATTCCCAAGATTGGCGAAGGCGACGTCCTGGTGCGCGTGAGGGCGGCCTTGACGTGCGGCACCGACGTAAAGGTTTTCCGCCGCGGGTACCACGCGCGGATGATCATCCCTCCCGCGGTCTTCGGCCACGAGTTGGCCGGCGACGTGGTTGAGATGGGCGGGCAAGTAACCAAGTTCCACGTGGGCCAACGGGTGGTGGCGGCGAACTCCGCCCCCTGCCAGGAATGCTTCTACTGCCGGCGCGGCCACGAGAACCTGTGCGAGGACCTGCTGTTCAATAACGGCGCCTACGCGGAGTACATTCGGATTCCCGCCCGCATCGTGGAGCGGAACATGTACGAGATCCCGGCGGGCGCAAGCTATCAGGACGCCGCGCTGATCGAACCGCTGGCCTGCGTGCTGAAGGCGGTTGAGGAGACCGGGCTGAGAGAGGGAGACAACGTGGCGGTGATCGGCCTGGGACCTATCGGCCTCATGTTCGTGCGCCTGGCCAAATCGCTGGGCGCGCGGGTAATCGCCTTGGGCCGGCGGAAGTCTCAACTGAACCGGGCCGCCGCGCTGGGCGCGGCCGAGGTGATCTCGACCACCGAATCTCACGATGCCGTGGACGTGGTGCGCGGGCTGACCGGGGGCCGGGGCGCCGATGTGGCTTTCGAGGCCGTCGGCAAGCCGCACACCTGGGAACAGAGCGTCCACATGCTGCGCAAGGGCGGGACCGTCAACTTCTTCGGTGGCTGCCCCAGCGAGAGCCGGATATCGCTGGATACCTCGCTGCTGCACTACTCGGAGATCTCCTGCAAGGCCAGCTTCCACCACACTCCGGCGCACATCCGGAAGTCGCTCGAGCTGGTTCGCCGGAAGATCGTTACGGCGCGGGACTTCGTGAATCGCGAAGAGCCGCTCACAAACATGCTCGAAGTGATGCGGGACCTGATGAGCCACAACGGGCACCTGAAGACGGCCATCATCCCGTAAGCCGCGCACAGCCAGTGTTTCTGACGCCCCAGGATTTCGTCAAATCGCCGCAAGCCCTGGCCCGCGCCTATACCGAGCGGGAAGCCCTGGAGTACACGCGCTGGCTGGCGCGGGTCCACTACGAGAATTTTCACGTGGCGACCTTTTTGCTGCCGCGCCGGCTGCGCCAGGATTTCTACAACCTGTACGCGTTTTGCCGCTGGGCCGACGATCTGGGCGACGAGATCGGCGATCCCGCCGAGAGCCTGCGGCTGCTGACGTGGTGGCGCTCGGAGCTGGACGGCATGTTCGAGGGCCGGGCCTCGAACCCGGTCTTCGTGGCGCTGCGGCAGAGCGTGGAGCGGCACGAGTTGCCCAAGCAGCCGTTCGCCGATTTGATTCAGGCCTTTGTGCAGGATCAGACAGTGCTGCGCTACCCCAGCTTGGAGCTGCTATACGGATATTGCCGTTACTCGGCCAACCCGGTCGGCCGGCTGGTGCTGTGGCTGTGCGGCTATCGCGACGCCGCGCGGCAGGCGCTCTCCGATGCCACCTGCACCGCGCTGCAGCTCGCGAACTTCTGGCAGGATATCGCGCGCGACCTGGAGAAGGGGCGCATCTACATCCCGCTGGAGGCGATGGAACGGCACGGCTATACGGTCGAGGATCTACAGGCGCGGCGGGAGACCGCGGCCTTTCGGGCGGTGATGCGGGAACTGGTCGGCGAGGCACGGCGGCTGTTCCTGGAAGGGTTGCCGCTGGCGCGTCTGGTGAACCGGCGCCTGGCCGCCGACCTGGAACTCTTTAGCCGGGGCGGGTTGCGGGTGCTGGAGAAGATCGAAGGCCAGAACTATAACGTGCTGACGCGGCGGCCCTACGTATCCAGGGTCGAGCGGGCCTGGATGCTGGTGTGCACGCTCGGGCGCGTGGCGTTTGCGAAGGCCGCATGAAGGAACCGCTGGAGCGATCCTACGCCTATTGCCGCGGCGTGGCCCGCCGCCGCGCCCGCAATTTCTACTACTCCTTCGTGCTGCTGCCCAGCGAGCAGCGGAATGCCATCTGCGCGATCTACGCCTTCATGCGCTACTGCGACGACCTCAGCGACGACGCCCCCTCCGGCCAGGGCTCGCAGCGCGAATCGATCGAACGCTGGCGCGTGGAACTGGATGCTGCGCTGGAAGGGCGCTTCGGCGAGCATCCGGTGTGGGCAGCCTTCCACGACACGGTTACCCGCTACCGCATTCCCGTAGCGTACTTCCACGAGATGATCGAGGGCGTCACCGCCGACCTGGGCCCCCGCCGTATGGCGACCTTCGACGAGTTGTACCGCTACTGCTACCAGGTGGCCTCGGTGGTGGGGCTGACCGTGATCCACATCTTCGGCTTCCGCTCCCCGGAGGCCCTGCCGCTGGCCGAGAAATGCGGAGTGGCCTTCCAGCTCACCAACATCCTGCGGGACGTTCGCGAGGACATCGGCCGCGACCGCGTCTATCTTCCGGCCGACGACCTGGCGCGGTTCCAGGTGGATCTCGAAACCCTTCGAGAGGGCCGGCGAACGGACGAATTCGTGGAGCTGCTGGCGTTCGAGGCGGCGCGCGCGCGGGCCTACTACAACGAATCGGCGCCGCTCATACAGATGGTAGATCCGCATAGCCGGAGCTCGCTGTGGGCGCTCATCGAGATCTACTCGCGGCTGCTGGCCAAGATCGAGCGCACGCACTACGACGTGCTCTCGCATCGCGTCGAGCTATCCACCCGCGAGAAGCTGGGGATCATCGCCCACGCGTTCCTGGGCGCGCGGTAGACTCTGAATATTGGAGGCTGGGATGTCCATTCGACCTATCAAGCGGCTCAGTAAATCCAAACCGACTCTGGAAGGCGCGGGCGTGCACCTGCGGCGCGCGTTCGGTTTCGGCAATACATCCGACTTCGACCCGTTCCTGCTGCTGGACGATTTTCGCAACGACGTTCCGGGGGATTACCTGGCGGGCTTTCCGTGGCACCCTCACCGCGGGATCGAGACGATTACTTACGTGCTGGCCGGGACCGTGGAGCACGGCGACAGTATGGGGAACCATGGCGCTATCGGCGCCGGCGACGTACAGTGGATGACGGCGGGTAGCGGGATCATCCACCAGGAGATGCCCAAAGGCGACCCGACGGGCCGGATGCACGGGTTCCAGTTGTGGGCCAACCTTCCGGCATCGCTCAAGATGACGGCGCCACACTACCAGGAAGTGAAAGCGGCCGATATCCCGCAGGTCCAGGACGAGGATGGCACGCTGGTGCGCGTGGTCTGCGGGAGTTACCGGGGAACCAAAGGTCCGGTGGAGGGAATCGCCGCCGACCCGGTGTATCTGGATGTTTCGGTCCCGCCGCGCCTCCGCAAGACGCTGGCTGTGGACGCCACGCACCAGGCCTTCGCCTACGTCTTCGCGGGCGCCGGGAAGTTCTGCAACGCCTCCGGCCCGCTGGCGGTGCCGACCGAAGGCCTCGGATGGGCGGATACCACTCTTCCCGCGCAGGCGGAGAACTGCTCGCTGGTGCTCTTCGACCGAGGCGACGAAATCGCCGTGCAGGCGGGAGAGGATGGCATCCGATTCCTGCTGATTTCGGGAAAGCCGCTGCGGGAACCGGTGGCCTGGTACGGCCCCATCGTCATGAACACGCAGGAGCAACTCCGGCAGGCCTTCGAGGAACTGGAGCGGGGGACGTTTCTGCGGCCGGCGAGTTAGCGTGGGCGAAACTGGGCGCTCGCGCGCGGCGTCTGAACTTCAGTGACCGAAACAGCCCGATGGATTTGTGTTCTGCTGCTCGCGGCCGGCGCGGCTTGCGCCCAGACGCCCGATCTGCGGACCACCGTGAGGTTGGTGGTGGCGCCGACGACCGTAGTCGATTCCGCCGGCCACTACGTGGATGGCCTTTCGGCGGACGACTTCCTGGTCCTCGATAACGGCCAGCCGCGGAGGGTGAACGCCGACATCAGCTACACTCCCATTTCGCTGGTGATCGCGGTGCAGTCCGGCGCCATCGCGGCCGAGGCGCTGAACAAACTGCATCGCATCGGAAGTATGATCGAGCCGCTGATCATCGGCGACCGGGGCGAAGTGGCCGTGGTCTCCTACGACAGCGATGTGCTGTGTCTACAGCCCTTCACCAGGGACCCTGACAATATTTCGCGCGGCCTGGGGCGTCTTCAACCCGGCGGGAATGGCGGGCGCATGATCGACGCCGTTGCCGAATCGGTGCGGATGCTGGCGGCGCGTCCCCCGAATCGGCGCCGCGTGGTGCTGCTCATCGGCGAGACTCGCGACCGTGGCAGCAAAACCAAGCTCGACGACGCGGTCACTCTCGCCCAACGCGAGAACGTCGCGGTTTACGCCCTGACCTATTCGGCCATGGCCATCGCGTTCACCGCCCGTGCCGGCTCCACGCCGGAGGGGGAACCGGAGTGCGTGAATTGCATCGGCCCGCCGGTCGCGTTCCCCACCCTTCCCTTCAATCCCGCGCAGGGGCAATCGGTTGACCTGCTGAAGATCGTTGGCGAGATCATGCGCCTCGGCAAGACCAACGCGGCCGCCGCCTTCACGGAGTTGAGCGGCGGGACGCACCTGTCTTTTCTCAAGCAGCACGGACTCGAAACCGCCATCTCGCGCATCGGCGAAGAACTCCATGCGCAGTACATGCTCAGCTTCACGGCCCCGGCCGAGACCGGCGCCGAATTCCACAAGATTGAGGTGCGCGTGAAGGGTCGCCCCGAGTTGACCATCCGCACGCGCCCCGGCTACTGGCTGGCCGGGCCGGGATAGAAACGACGCCTCTCGAACCTCACAGCGCCAGTTCATAGAGCGCGAGGCGGTAGGTCCCCGAGAGGCCGTCGCCGCGATACTGGAAACCGGCGGATTCGTAATAGGCGCGCAGGCGGGGGTGGTCGCTCATGCAATCCAGGCGGGCGATGGTTTTGCCTCGGCCGCGGATGTGCTGGATGGCCCACTCCAGCATCTGTTTGCCCACCTGGCAGCCCATGTGGGCCGGCCGGACAGCCATGCTGTGGATGTAGCCGGCGTCGGCTTCGGCCGGCCAGAGCGGCATGCCCCTCCATTCGAAGCGCAGCGTTCCCACCGGCGCGCCGGCCGCGGTAAGCCTGGCCAGGTAGACCTGCCCGTTCCCGATCTCGCGGGCCATGCGATCCCAGACTTCCGGCGGGCAGGGCGATTCCCATTGGTGAATCCCGCGCGCGAGCATCCAGCGGGCGGCCTGGTCGAGAATCCCGACGACTATCGGGAGCTCGTCCGGCTGGGCCGGCAAGACGCACAGCATGGAATCACTTGGGCGGGGCGTAGCGGCGGACGAAGTTGGTGTCGAAGCAGCCGCGCAGGAAATCAGGGTCGCTGAGGATGCGCTGGTGCAGCGGGATGGAGGTGTGGATTCCTTCCACCACGAAGGTCGAAAGCGCGCGCTTCATGCGGGCGATGGCCTCGTTGCGGTCGTGGCCGTAGGTGATGAGCTTGGCTACCAGCGAATCGTAATAGGGAGAGATCACGCCGTCTGTATAGGCGGCCGTATCCACGCGCACGCCGATGCCGCCGGGCAGGTTGAAACCGGTGATGCGGCCGGGGGAGGGGGCGAAACTCACGGGATCCTCGGCGTTGATGCGGCACTCCAGCGCGTGACCGCGAGTGCGGATGGGAAGCTCGACGATGTCGGGCAGTTTCGCGCCGGCGGCGATCAGGATCTGGCTCTTGACCAGATCGATTCCGGTGACGAACTCGGTGACCGGGTGCTCGACCTGGATGCGTGCGTTGACCTCGATGAAATAGAGGTCGCGGTTCTCGTCCATGACGAACTCGACGGTGCCGGCGTTCACGTATCCGCAAGCCCGCAAGGCCTCGCGCAGGGCGGCCGCAATGCGCGCACGCAGCTCGGCGGTGACGCAAGGAGAGGGCGCCTCCTCGACGAGCTTCTGATGGCGGCGCTGGATGGTGCACTCGCGCTCGCCTAGCACTTCCACGTTGCCGTGCCGGTCGGCCAGCACCTGGAACTCGATGTGGCGCGCGGACTGGATGTACTTCTCGAGGTAAACGTCGGCGCAGTCGAAGCTGGCGCTGGCTTCCTGCTGGGCGCCCACGAGTAGCGCGGGGAGTTCCTCGGGCGTGCGGACGATGCGCATGCCGCGCCCGCCGCCTCCGGCCGTGGCTTTGAGTATCACCGGATAGCCGATCTGGGTGGCGATGGCGAGCGCTTCTTCCGGCGTCTTCACTACTCCCTCCGAGCCGGGCAGTGTGGGCACGTCGGCGGCCTTCATGGCGGCGCGCGCGCGGTCCTTCAAGCCCATCAGCCGGATCACCTCGGGGGGCGGGCCGATGAAGGTGATGCCGGAGGTCTCGCACACCTCGGCGAAATCGGCGTTCTCGCTGAGAAAGCCGTAGCCGGGGTGGATGGCGTCCACGTTGCTGATCTCGGCGGCGCTGATCACCGACGGAATGTCCAGATAGCTGAGGCTGCTCTTGGCCGGGCCGATGCAGATGGCCTCGTCGGCGAAGCGCACGTGAAGACTGTGCCGGTCGGCCTCCGAGTAAACCGCGACCGTGGGGATGCCCAGGTCCTTGCAGGCGCAGATGACGCGGAGCGCAATCTCCCCGCGATTGGCGATCAGGATTTTCTCAAACATGCGTGGCTCAGGCGGGCCGGATGGCGAAGAGGGCTTCTCCGTACTCGACCGGCTGGGCGTTGGCGATGAGCTTGCTTACAATAGTGCCGCCGGCCTCCGCCTCAATCTCGTTCATCAGCTTCATGGACTCGATGATACACAGCACGTCGCCGGGCTTCACGATGTCTCCCACCCGAACGAAGGGGGGCGCGCCGGGGGAAGGCGCCTCGTAGAAGGTGCCGACGATCGGGGATTTGACGGTGACCAGGGTGGGGTCGCTCAGCGGGTCCAGAGCTGGAGCGGCGCCCGCGGCCTGGGATGGCGCGACCGGCGGTTCCGCCAGGTGCTCGGAGCGGTGGGCGCTGGCCTCGGCCGGAATCACGTAATCGTGCAAGGCCGGGCGGGTAACCCGCCGGATGCGGACCCGGTTATCGCCGCGCTGCACCTCGAGTTCGGCAATTCCCGTCTCGGTGACCACTTGAATCAGTTCGCGTATTTCGTCCAAAGTCATGGTAGTAAGAATCGTCGCCGGCGGGCTGGCCACCCGCCCCTACAACACCAACAGGTCCTTCGAAGTGGGAGTCAGGACGCTCGCTCCCGTCTGGGTAACGACGACGGTGTCCTCGATGCGAATGCCTCCGAACCCTTCCAGATAGATACCCGGCTCAATCGTGATCACCATTCCAGCGGCCAGTGGGGTCTTATCCCATCTGCCGATGCGCGGGGGTTCATGAATCTCCAACCCCAAACCGTGGCCGGTCGAATGGACAAACACCTGGTCCAACTTCCGGGCGCGCAACACCCGCCGCGCGGCTCCGTCGACCTGCCCGGCGCGGACGCCCGGCCGAACCGCCGAAATGGCGGCCAACTGAGCTTCCAGCACGGCCCCGTACAGATTTTTCACCTTCGGGCCCGGCCGTCCCAGGAAGGCCATTCGCGTCATATCGCTCGCGTAGCCGTCCTGGCTCGCACCCACGTCTATCAATAGTAACCGATTGCGTCGCCAGGCGCTGGCGGTGGGCTGGGCGTGGGGCAGGGCGGAGCGGGCCCCCACGGCGACGATGGTGTCGAAGGCGGGGCCTTGTGCGCCCAACCGGCGCATCTGGTAGTCCAGTTCGGCGGCCAGGTCGCACTCGCGCACGCCCTCGCCGGCCCGGCGCATCACTTTGGCGAAGGCGGCGGAGTTGGTCTCGACCGAGCGCCGGATCAGCTCGATTTCGGTCTCGGACTTCACCAGGCGGTGCGCCTCGACGATGCCACCCACCGGCTCGAGCGAGGCTCCCAGCGCCAATTCCGCCTGGAGTTGCTCAAAGACCGCGTAGCGCAGGTGGTCCTTCTCGAAGCCCAGCCGGCGGAATCTCCTGCGCGCGGCGGCCTTCATCAGCGCCGGGTAGAGGCTCCCGCGCACCACCTTTACCTGGCAATTGGTTTCCTGAGCAGCCTGGATCTGGTAGCGGGGGTCGGTGACGAGCAGCGCGTCACCGGGCGAGAGGAGCAACACACCGTTACTGCCCGTGAAGCCGGTCAGGTAGCGCAGGTTGGCCGCCCCGGAGACGATGAGGGCGTCCACCCTCTTCTCCGCCAGTGCGGCGGCGATGCGGCGGCGGCGGGTGGAGAATTCGTTGGCCTGCACCGGCTTAATCGGGAATCAGCAGGAGCTTGCCGCTGGTCCTGCGCCCCTCCAGATCCTTGTGCGCCAGGGAAGCCTCGCGCAGCGGGTAA
Organism: Bryobacteraceae bacterium; assembly: GCA_052144455.1. Taxonomy (GTDB): domain Bacteria; phylum Acidobacteriota; class Terriglobia; order Bryobacterales; family Bryobacteraceae; genus Fen-330. The sequence continues at coordinate 1,948 of JBKQQG010000104.1, read as the reverse complement.
GTGTGGTCGACGCGAATCTTGAGCTGGCCGCCGGAGATCCAGCCAAACACCTCGTCGGCGCGCCAGAGCAGCTCCAGCCGCGTGGCGCAGTAGTCGCCCAGCTTGGGGCGCGTCAGGAAGAGCGACCCCTTCTGGCTGAGCAACTGCGGATCGAGCGGAGCGACCGGGCCGCTGGACTGGCCGTAGGAGACCATGGTGCCGCGAGGCCGAAGCAGGTTAAGCCCCTTCAGAAATGTTGCGGCCCCCACGGAGTCGTAGACCACGTCCACGCCGCGGCCGCTGGAGAGTCGCCGGACCTCCGGCTCGAAGTCGTCGCGGGTGTAGAAGATGACGCCGTCGGCGCCGGCCTCCAGGGCCAAGTCCGCCTTGGCCTGCGTCGAGACCGTCCCCAGCACGCGAGCGCCGCGCATTTTGGCGATTTGAACCAGCAGCAGCCCGACCCCGCCCGCAGCGGCGTGAATGAGCGCGGTGACGCCCTCCTTGAGAGGGTAGGCAGAGACGGCCAGGAAATGGGCGGTCAGGCCCTGCAGCATCGCGGCGGCGCTAGTTTCAAAATCAATCAGATCGGGCAGCTTGACCAGCATGGCGGAGGGGACGACGGCATATTCCGCATAAGAGCCGCGGGATAGCGCGTAGGCCACGCGGTCGCCCACAGCGACCTCGGGCGCATCCGGGCCGACCGCCTCGACCGTGCCCGACGCCTCCATGCCGATGGCCATGGGCAGGGAGGCCTGGTACAGGCCTGTGCGATAGTAAATGTCGATGAAGTTGACACCGGCGGCGGCGATCTTCACGAGAGCTTGGCCCGGGCCCGGAGCCGGCGCCGGAAGTTCGTTAACCTGCAACTGCTCCGGGCCGCCGCAGGTGCGAACAAGTATGGCTTTCATGGGAGTGCACTATTGGTTTACCACAGATGAGAGGAGGGCGGCGAGAGAAAAGTGAGAATTGTCAGCATCGGAGAGATTCTGTGGGATGTGTTCGGCGACGGGGAGCTGCTGGGCGGCGCGCCCTTCAATTTCGCGGCCCACGCGCGGCGGCTGGGTCACGAGGTGGTCTTCATTAGCGCGGTGGGCGAGGATGAGCGGGGCCGCAAGGCGATCGAGCGCCTGGCCGAGCTGGACCTCTCGCCGGCCTTCGTTCGTCGCGTGGCGGGCGCGCCTACCGGATCTGTCTCCGTGCGCCTGGACCCCGCGGGCCAGCCAGATTTTACAATCCACCGGCCGGCGGCCTACGATTGCCTCGAACTGGGCGCCAGCGACCTCCGCCAGCTCGCCGGGTTCCAGCCCGATTGGCTCTACTTCGGCACCCTGCACCAAATGGCCCCGCCGGTTCGAGCGCTCACTCGAAGGCTGATGGCCACCCTGCCGGCCCGCCGCTTCTATGACATCAACTTGAGGCGGAATTCCTACACGCCCCCTCTGGTCTGCGAGTTGTTGCGCGAGGCCACGGCCGTGAAACTGAACGACGGCGAAGTGGCCGGCGTCGAGCAGTTTCTGGGTTGGCGCCACGCCGGGTTGGAGGAGTTCTGCCGCGGCGCCGCCCGCGAGTTCGGATGGCAGGCCGTGTGCGTGACGCGCGGCGAGCGAGGCTGCGCCGTTCTGGTGGATGGAATCTACGCCGAGCACGGGGGCTATCGGGTGAAAGTGGCGGACACGGTGGGCGCTGGGGATGCTTTCGCCGCCGCTTTCCTGCACGGACTGGGGGCGGGGTGGAGCGCCGCTCGGGTCGCCGATTTCTCAAACCGCCTCGGCGCGGTGGCGGCCAGCCGCGCGGGCGCCATTCCCGCCTGGACGCTGGAGGATTGCGAAGGGATCGGAAGCAGCTAGTACTACCGGGTCATAAACAGTAGGTCTCCCAAAGTCTCTGCGGCGTGTCCAAATGGGGCCATCTGAGCCGTCAAGAGAGTTCGGCACTCGACCGACGAAGAAGCTGGAGTGTAGACGGGATC
>JBKQQG010000103.1:0-94647 GCA_052144455.1 Bryobacteraceae bacterium | reverse complement strand
CGGCCGCGGCGGGTGGTGGAAAACCAAAACCAGGTTTTCCACACCACGCCGCTCCGATTCTGGAGTGAGAAGAAGGGGACACTTCTATCGAGGTGGAGAGGGGGACATTTCTATCGAGGCTTGACAGTCCCCCCAGGTAGGCGATTCGCGGCCGGCGTGTGATAATGCGAAACAGCGGGAGGTATTTCGCAATGCGCAGGCTCGGCGTTCGGGCGAGTTGGCTAATGGCCCTGCTCGCGGCCGCGGCCGTCTTGCACGGCGCCTCGGCGGACCGGCGGCTTGCCCGCGGCGAACGCCATCCCGTGCGCAACGGCTGGATCTTCGTGCACCTGGAGGGGCCGCCGTCCATGCTGGGCTTCCAGCACGGTTACCTGCTCGCGCCGGAGATTCAGGACGCCCAGCGGATTCTGGCGTTACTGCTGGAACGCGATACCGGCAAACCCTGGCCCTTCTTCCGCGACGCCGCCCGGACCGCCTTCTGGCCCCACGTCGAGGCCCAGTACCGCGAGGAATTGCAGGGCATCGCCGAGGGAGTCGGCGCACGCGGCGTTCCGCTGGACGTTTGGGACATTGCCGCCATGAATGCCTGGCTCGAGTTCTCCCCCTATTACTTCAAGTGGTGGCAGAAGGAGAACCACGTCGCGGAGCCCGCCCCGGTCACGGCTCCCGAGCATTGCAGCGCCTTCGTGGCCACCGGAAGCTATACCGCCGACGGCAAGCCGGTGATCGGCCACAACGCCTGGACGGGCTACATGGAAGGGGCGCGCTGGAACATTCTCTTCGACATACTGCCCCAGCGGGGACACCGTATCCTGATGGACGGCTTTCCCGGCCTCATCCACAGCGCCGACGATTTCGGCATCAACTCCGCCGGGATCATGATCACCGAGACCACCATCGCGCAATTCGAGGGGTTCGATCCCAGCGGCGTGCCCGAATTCGTGCGCGCGCGCAAAGCCATGCAGTACGCGGGCTCCATCGACGAGTTCGCGCGCATCATGAAGGAGGCCAACAACGGCGCGTATGCCAACAACTGGCTGGTCGCCGACCGCAACACGGGCGAAATCGCCGACCTCGAGCTGGGGCTCAAGAACGTGACGCTGTTGCGCACCAAGGACGGCTACTTCGCCGGAGCGAATTTCCCCGTCTCCGACAAGCTGGCGCGAGAGGAGACGAGCTTCGACCGCAGTGACCTGTCGCTCAGTCCCAATGCCCGCCGCATTCGCTGGGAACAGTTGATGGAGGAGAACAAGGGCCGGATCGACGTCGCCGCGGCCCAGCGCTTCCTCTCCGATCACTACGACGCCATCGACCGGAAGACCGAGCCCGACGAACGCACCCTGTGCGGACACAACGAACTCTCGCCGCGCGGCCTCAAGCCCTGGCAGCCGCCCTACGGGCCCGCGGGAGCCGTGTCGGCGAAGGCCACCGACGCAACCCTGGCGGCGCACATGTCCATCCAGGCCGCCATGGGCCACTCCTGCGGCATCTCCTTTAAGGCCGCCGCGCATCTCCGCGCCCATCCCGACTCGGCCTGGCAGAAGCGCTTCCTGCGCGACCTGCCCGCCCACCCCTGGACCGAGTTCCAGGCGGGCAACTAGCTACTAGCATCATTGCCCCATCGAGCGGCGGTGTTCTAGTGCCCACCGTGCGTGCTTTAGAAGCAGACTTGGCGAGAAAGGCTTCCGGATGAGTGCGGCACTGCCGTCTGCCAGGGCCTCTTCCAGCACTCCTCCAGCGATGTAGCCGGACATATACAAGACCGCCAAGCCGGGCCGCCCCTGCCGCAGCCTGCGCGCCAGTTCCTGTCCGTTGATTCCAGGCATCGTCAGATCGGTCACCAGCAGGTCGATGGGGCCGTCGTGGGATTGGGCGAGAGCGAGAGCCTGCATGCCGTTGGCGGCTTGCAGCAACAAGTAGCCGGCTCCCTCCAGGATCTGCCGCGTGAGCGCACGCAGCGCCTCGTCATCCTCCGCCAGCAGCACCGTCTCTCTGCCGGCCCGGACCTCTGGCGTTGCCTGGCGCTCCGGCGACAACTCAACGGGTTCGGCGGCGGGCAGGAGAATTTCGAACACGCTGCCGGCGCTTGGCCGGCTCGATACTGTGATGGATCCACCACTTTGCTTGACAATCCCGTACACCATGGAAAGGCCCAGCCCGGTACCCTGGCCCTCCGGCTTCGTCGTGAAGAACGGTTCGAAGATGTGCGATTGCGTCTCCTCGTCCATTCCGGCGCCGGTGTCGCCGACGCGGAGACAGACGTACGGGCCCGGGTTGAGCTTCCAGGCCTGCGCACGTTGCTCGCCGACTTCCACCAACGCCGTTTCGATAGCGAGACGCCCTCCTGCGGGCATCGCGTCTCGAGCATTCACCGCCAGGTTCATCAACACCTGCACGATCTGGCCGGGGTTTATCCACACTGGAGGCAGTTCCGCCAGCAGGCTGATTCCCAATTCCACGTCTTCCCCGATCAACCGCTGGAGCATCTTCTCGGTGTCCCGAATCAGTCCGTTCAGGTCGATGACAGCAGGCTCGATGGCCTGATTCCGGCTGAAGGCCAGGAGTTGGCGGGTCAGCACCTCCGCCTGCACCGCCGCCTTGCTCACCTCGACCAGGGGAAGATAGAGCAGGTCCTCCTTGGGCAACTGCTCCAGCGCCAGTTCCGTGTAGCCGCGGATTACCGTCAGCAGGTTGTTGAAATCGTGGGCCACGCCTCCGGCCAAACGGCCAACCGCCTCCATCTTCTGGGCCTGCCGAAACTGCCGCTCCAATTCGCGCAGTTCGGTGATTTCGAGCGCACAAGTGAGGAAGCCTGGCTGGCCCTCCAAGACGACCGACGCCGAGGACAGAAGTACGATCCCGCGCCGGCCGCTGGCGCGATGAATCACGGTAACCTCGACCGGATTCTGCTGCGTTTTCTGGAGCAGCTTGAGGTCCAGGGCGGCGTCTTCCTCGCGGTTCCCGGTGTGATGGATGTCAAAGAAGTCGGAGATGAAGCGGCCCGCGATCCGCTCCCGGTTTGATCCGCATACCACGTAAAACCTGGCGTTGCCATCGAGCAGCCGGCCATCCGGATCATGGATGGCCATGGAGTATGGCACCAGGTCGAATAGCGTACGGAACTTGGCTTCGCTTTCCCGCAACGCCTCCAGAGCGAGCCTCAGTTCCGATATGTCGCGGCTCTCCGGGAGGATCGGTTTTGCCGCGCCTTTCTCATCCGGGATTTCCACTTCGGTTCCCCTCTTGGCCCGGCAGCCGAGATCAGCATACCACAAGGGCCATGTGTATGCTGGTGCTACCTACCCCTTCGTAAAGTCGGATGCCAGAAACACCATGATTGCACCTCGCGACGCAGCCCCCGGAGGAACGGCGGGGCGAACCTCCGTCGGCCAACTCTTAAAAGATTAGTTGACAACCCGCCCGATCTGCGGTACAAAGGAATTGAAGCAAGTCTTAACGAATTAATAATTAGCTGGGACCGGGACCAAGATGCCGAGAAAGCCGTCGCCGACCTTAACCGAAGCCGAGCTGCCGCTGATGGAAGTGCTCTGGCGGAAGCGGGCGGCCACCGTGGGCGAGGTGGCCGAGGGCCTTCCCAAGGACAAGCCGGTGGCCTACAACACCGTGCTCACCACGTTGCGAATTTTGGAACGAAAAGGCTACGCACGGCATACCAAAGATGGGCGCGCTTTCGTCTATCAACCTGTGGTGGATCGCGGACAGGCCAGCCGGAGCGCCGTCCGGCAGCTCCTCAGCCGCTTCTTTCACGATTCACCGGAGGCGCTGGTGCTGAACCTGCTCCAGGACGAAGCTCTGGACGAGCGCGAACTGGAGCGGCTGAAGAGGATGACGGAAAGCGAGTGAGGGGACGATGCCTAACTGGATAGCGGCCGCGGTGCTGGGAACGCTGCTAAACGGAATCATCGTGGGGATGGCGCTGGCGGCGGCGCTGTGGCTGATGCTGCGCCTGCTGCCGCGGTCGAGCGCGGCGACGCGCTACGCGGTGTGGTCGGCGGCGCTGGTGGCCATCCTTTCGCTGCCGTTGCTGATGCTGCGGGCTCCGGCGTCGGGGGGGCAGGGAAGCGGGCTGCCCACCGCGGCGCTCCTGACCTTGCCCACGCCGGGCGGATGGGTTCTCTGGGCGCTGGCGGCCTGGCTCGCGATCGGCGCGATTCTGCTAGCCCGCCTGGCCTGGAGCTACCGCTCGATGCGCAGGCTGAAACGCGAGGCCCGGCCGCTCGCGATGGAGGAAGCGTTGATCGAGAGCGCCGGAGGGCGCCGGGTGCAACTCCGCGCCTCTTCGCGAATCCCCGTACCGATGGCCGCTGGACTGTTTGACCCGGTCATTCTGATCCCGGAAGCGCTCTCCGAACAACTCTCCGAGGAAGAGTTCCGCCAGGTGCTGCTGCACGAACTGGCGCACCTGCGCCGCCGGGACGACTGGACCAACCTGGCGCAGAAAGTGCTGGAAGCGCTGTTCTTCTTCCATCCCGCGGTGTGGTGCATCGCGCGCCGCCTGAATCTGGAACGCGAAATCGCCTGCGACGACTGGGTGGTCGCCATGACCGGAGCGGCCCGCCCCTACGCGGTCTGCCTGACCAAAATGGCCCACCGGAGCATGTTCGCGCGCGCGCCGCAACTCGCCGCCGGGGTCGTGACGCGGAAGGGACAAGTGTCACGCCGCGTCGAGTCGCTGCTCGGCCGCAGGGGCGCGGCCGGAGGCCTTTCGAAGATCGGCGTGGCGGCGGGAACGGGCTTGCTGGCGATGGCCGCGCTGTGGGCGGCGAACCTGGCCCCGGTCGCGGTGGCGGAGCCTGCCATCGCCGCGCTGCCCTGGAAGGCCAAACCGATTCCGGTGGTCGCCATGGCCTACGCGAAACCGGTCGCGCCAGTAGTGCGGCCCCGACGAATGGCTCGGGCCAAGGCGGGCGCCGTGCTGATCCAGGAGTGTACGTACGTGATCTATTCCGGAGAAGGAACGCAGGTGCGGAGATGGGTGACCATTCTTTGGATCCAGCCGCCTCCAGCGCCGCGAGCTCCGGGCCAGACCTGACATAGGAGGAACCAAATGAACATTCCGAGAAGTCGCCGCTACGTAGCGGCCCTGGCCGTGGCCGTGGGACTGCTGCTGGCCACGCTGATTTACACGGGCGTTGGAACCGCGCGTGCCGCCAGCCCGGCGGCGGACGCCACGCCACTGACCATTCCGAACCCCGTTCAGCTTTCCAACGAGTTTTCGAGACTCGCCAAACAGCTCGAGCCCTCGGTGGTGCAGGTAACCAGCACCATTGAGCAGAAGCAGGTTCGGGGACGTTCCCCGCAAAACATGCAGCCCTTCGGAGAGGACGGCCCGGATCTGTTCCGCAGGTTCTTCGGCGGCGATCCGTTCGGCGAAATGCCGCAGCAGCCGCGCCGGCAGGAAGGCACCGGCTCGGGCTTCATCGTGGACAAGAACGGCTACATTCTGACCAACAACCACGTCGTGGACGGCGCCACCCGCGTGCGCGTGCAATTGCATGGCGACACAACCGAGTACACCGCCAAAGTGATTGGCACGGACACCGAGCTGGACTTGGCCGTGATCAAAATCGACGCGGGCAAGCCGCTTCCGCCCGTCAAGATCGGGAACTCGGACGGAGTGCAGGTGGGTGAATGGGCGGTGGCGATCGGCTCGCCGTTCGGCCTGGAGGCCACGGTCACGGCTGGAATCATCAGCGCCAAAGGCCGCAACAATCCGGACCCCGATCACGGACTCCAGCGCTTCCTGCAGACCGACGCCGCCATCAACCCCGGCAACAGCGGAGGGCCGCTGCTCAACATCAACGGCGAGGTGATCGGGGTGAACACCATGATCGCCACCAACTCGGGCGGGTATCAGGGCATCGGCTTCGCGCTGCCCATCAACCAGGCGGTTTACTCCTACAACCAGATCATCAAGAGCGGCAAGGTCTCGCGGGGGGCCATCGGCATCAAGTTCGACCGCAATCAGAAGCCCGAACTGCTGAAGGCTTACGGCGGCGGCGCCTCCGGGGTTTTCGTTAGCCAGGTGACTCCCGGCAAGCCGGCCGATAAGGCGGGCATCAAAGAGGGCGACATCATCACGGCGTTCAACGGAAAGCCGGTGAAGGATGGCGACGAGCTGGTGGGCCTGGTCTCGCAGACGCCGGTGGGCGAGAGCGTGCCGGTAACCGTACTGCGCGACGGCAAAACCCAGGATCTCAAGGTCACGGTAGGCGATCGTGGCGATATCGTGGCCAGCGACTCACGCCGCGGCAGGCTGGGTTCCCAAGAGGGCGGGGAAGAGGAAGGCACGCCGGTGAAGTTTGGGCTCTCGGTCCGCGCGCTGAGCGACAGTGAACGCGAGTCGTCCAACTTTCCCGAGCAGGGCGGGGTGCTGGTGACCGGCGTCGAAGACGGTTCCTTCGCCGACGACCTCCAAATCCGCGAGGGCGACGTTGTGGTGGCCCTGAACCGCCAACCGGTGAGCTCGGCGAGCGACCTGAAGAAGGTAGCCAGCCAGCTCAAGCCGGGCGATGCCGTGGCCTTCAAGGTGATGCGCAGAGTGCCGGGCGCGGGAGGGCGCCGGTCGGGCGGCGACTGGCAGGACTTCTTCGCCGCGGGCACGCTGCCGCACTGACAACTCCGAGCTGGCCGGCGCGGCCTTGCGGGGTCGCGCCGGCCGGCGTCAGGGCCGCGTAGAAGGCGAATCACTCCATCGCCGGCTTGCGCCCGGCGCTTTCCTGGTCGAGCGCCGCAGGCGGGGAGTCCGCGCCACCGTCTGCCCTCAGCCGCGGGGGACCCAGCGGCGGCGGGCCGCGATTCCGGCGCCTAACAGACCGGCCAGCAGCAGAAAGCCGGTCGCGGGCTCGGGTACCTGACCCTCGAGGTAGATGCCAGCGCCCTCGGGGCCTTGCTGCTGGTAGGCGAGATTGAAGCCCTCGGGCAGCTCCACCTTGGCAAAAGACCCGCTAAACGAGGCGGCCGCAATCAGGAGCACATCGTAGTAGTAGTCCGAGCCAGACGCACCCAGGTTCACCTCCAACGTTCCGCCGAGCGATGCCGAACCCGACAGGATCAGTTGATCGAACGAAGTGGGACTGTTCACGTTGAAGGCGATCGTGCCGTCGGCGCCCTGCGTGTAGTCGTCGAAGCTCCACGTTCCGACGTGATGCCTGCCGGCCACGTACAGGGTGACGCCGTTGTTGGTGACATCGGCATCGCTGGAGAAGCCGCCTGTACCGGTCACTATGCCGCTGTCGAAAGCAGCGTCCTCCACATCCAACGTGCCGTTCAGGCGGAGCGTGCCGGTGTTCTGCGTGTAGTCGGTGGGATCCACGGTTCCGTCGGCCAGAATCCTGAGCGTGCCGCCGTTGTTGACGATGTCGCCGGAGGAGACGGCGAGGATTCCCCCCGAGTCGACCGTGATCGTGTTCCCGGGACCGAGATCTGCTCCGTTGTTCGAGGTAAGCGTTCCGCCCTGGATGGTCAGGTCGAATCCGCCCAAATTGGTGTCGTTGAGGGCTACGCTTCCGTTGGAGAGAACCACGCCGCTGCCCTGGTTGGCGATAGTCCCGCCGAACACGCTGGCGCCGCCTCCAAACACCAGGGTTCCACCGTCCAGCACTTTGACGGTGCCGTTGTTATAGAAACCGCCCAGGAGGTCCAACTCGGTGGATGAAGCGACCGAGATGGTGTTGGCATTCGTCACGCCAGACAGGACGGTGTTGCCGGCCGTCGACATGTCGCCGATCAAGTTGCCGCCGGTGATGGTGGCTTCCAACTGAACCGTGCCGCCTTCCGGGCGGATGGTGCCGCCGCTGTTCAGGATGGCGCCGCTGACCGTCACTATGGAACCCGCGGCGCCCCGAATCGTGCCCTCGTTGGTGAAGGCGCCCGATGTCCCATCGATGAGCAGCGTGCCGGAATCGGCTTTCACCGTGCCGGTGTTGGTCAGTCCCGCCAGGCTGGTGGCTCCGGTGGTGTCGATAGTCCCGGAAAGGGACCCGCCGTTCACGGAGGCGTTGTTCAGCGTCAGGCTGCCGGACCCGGACTGCGTGATTTGCCCTCCCGCTCCGTTGTTGATGGTGCCTGTAATTCTCACGGTTCCGCTGTCGGTCTGGCTGATGGTGGCGTTGTTGAGGACCGTGCCCGTGATGTTGACGGTTCCGTTATTGCTCACGATTGTTCCGTTGTTCGTCGCGGCGCCGGCGGTGGTGCTGCCGTCGACGTTCAGGACGCGGGCGGGGCCGGTGCTTGATGCAAGCGTTCCGGAGTTGCTGCCTCCGGCGAAGGTCGTGGTTCCGGTGGCCGTCAGCGTGAGCGTGCCTTGGTTTGTCACGCCGGTCAGGGTGTTGGTTCCGGTGGCACTGATCGCGCCTTCGAGGGACCCGCCGTTCACGGAGGCGCTGTTCAGCGTCAGGTTGCCGGACCCGGACTGCGTGATTTGCCCCCCCGCTCCGTTGTTGATGGCGCCTGTGATGTTGACGGTTCCGGCGTTGGTCAGGATGGTTCCGGTGTTCGTGACGGCGCCGGCGGTGGTGCTGCCGTCGATGTCCAGGACGCGGGCGGGGCCGGTGCTTGACGCAAGCGTTCCGGAGTTGCTGCCTCCGGCGAAGGTCGTGGTTCCGCCTGCCACCGTCAGGGCGGCGGAATTGGCCACCGAATTCAGGGAGTTCGTTCCGGTCGCAGAGATGGCTCCAGCCCCGCTCAGGACACCGTTGTTCAGGGTTGCTCCGCTCAGGGTCATGCTGGCGCCGGATGCGTTCATGATGTTGCCGCCGGCGACGTCAAACGTCCCATTCAGGGTCAGGGCGCCACCGCCGCTGGTGGCGAGGATGCCCGAGATCGTCCCCCCGCCTTGCAGCTTGAGCGTTCCAGCCGAGGTGAGGCTGGAGCCGCTGTCCAGCGTGAGAGTGTTCTGCACAGTCAGGGTGCTGGAGGCGTTGACCGTGACCTGGTACGCTTGGGTGTCGTTGATCGTGAGCGTGCTGAGGGACAGGGTGCCGATGTTGTCATTGCTGGTTGTGTCAGATCCGGTTCCGACGACGACGTCGCCGTTGGCGGCGGGCTCGCCATTATCCCAGTTCGCGGCCCTACTCCAATTGGTGTTGGCCCCGGAGGCACTCCAGGTTGTGGTGGCATTCAACTGGGGCGACGAGAAGGCCGCGGCCAACAGGATCGGAAGGCCCTGGAGGGTAAGCAGTCGGGCCAACTTGCACAGATTATCGCGTGACGGCAACATAAGGTTTCTTCGCTACGCACGGCTTCGCACCTGGAGAGTATAGCATGAGAGACTCTTTTATTAACCGCAGTTTCCTTGCGTGTCGTCCTGTATCTCCCAGGACCCCGTGGGCAGCAACCGCGGCCCTTTGGCCTGCTTCCACCCGCACTTTGCCGTCCTCTGCTTCTCGCTGACCGCTTTCCCTGCTGGCGCAGCCTTTGCCCGCCCCGGCAGCGCCGCGATTTGCCCCACCCTGCTTCCAAACAGGCGCCGCGGCAGATGGCTCCCGGCCAACGCCAGGCCGTGATTATACCCAAGTCTGCTTCGTTGCGGCTGGCCGGCTCGGACGACAAACCGCCAGCTACGCCTCCGGTGGCCGGCCGGTTGCGTCCCTGAATCGGAGTTGTGGGTCGGATGGCTACAGATCCCCATATGTGAGCCCTCCCGAAAACCGGATTCCCCGAGCCCTGCCGGAATTGTAAACTCCAGGAAAATCGAGTATTCTGGAAACACGGCCGTCTGGCGTCCCCGCTGGCATCGAACGTGCTAGCAAAAAGTGCGAAAAGGTGTGCCGCTCGAGGTGTGTGGCCAGTGACGGTTAGGGCATGAGAGGGCTTAAACTCCAGCTCCTGAACGCGCTACTGATGATCCTGACAGTAGCCGCGGTGATCTCCGCCCTGATTAACTTCCAGCAGCAGAGCAGGTTCCGGCCCCCCGAGGACGGAGTCACCTGGAGCGAGCGCTCCGGCGGGGTGACCGCCCTCTATGTCGTGGCGGGCAGTCCGGCGGCCAACGCCGGTCTGCGGGTGGGCGATGTGGTCCTGAAGATCGCCGGGGCGCCCATCCAGAAGGCCACCGACGTGAGCGGCGTGCTGCTGAGACTGGGCGCATGGAGCAAGGCTACCTACACGATGCGGCGCGCCGGGCTGGATTTCGAGCCCACGCTGATCGTGGGACAGGCAGCGCGCGACTTTGCCGCCCTGTACTACCAGTACCTGGTCGGGCTGGCCTACCTGGGGATGGGCCTGTTCGTGCTCTTCCGCCGCGGCCACGCTCCCCGGGCCTTGCATTTCTACGTGCTGTGCCTGGCCTCCTTCGTGCTATCCGCATTCCATTCCACGGGAAAGCTGAACGCCTTCGACACCGTCATGTATTTCGGAAACGTGGCGGCCGGCGTGCTCGCCCCCACGATTTTCCTGCACTTCTGCCTGGCCTTTCCCGAACGCTCCATTACCTGGCGGCGGCGGGTGGCGATCGGCCTGGTGTATCTGCCGGCCATCCTGCTGCTGGCGGTGTTCCTGGGGGTGGCCTCGGGGCGCTTGCTGATCTCGATCCCGCCGGTCGAGCTGAACTGGCTGCTGGACCGTGTGTGGCTGGGTTTCCTGACCGGCATGTACCTGCTGGGCGGTGTGGTGCTGACCAGGGCTTGCCGCAAGGCCGAGGATCCGATCGTGCGCAATCAAATCAAGTGGTTGCGCAACGGAGCGGTATTTGGGGTGACCCCTTTCGCGGCTTTCTACGCGGTTCCCTACCTGCTTGGCGTGGTCCCCTCCACCTATATGGATCTGGCGGTCCTTTCGCTGCTGCTGGTTCCGGTGGCCTGGAGCTACGCCATTCTGCGCTACCGGCTGATGGACGTGGACGTCATCTTCCAGCAGGGCTATGTATACACGCTGGCCACCATTTGCGTGCTCAGCGTGTTCTACGGCCTGATCTTCTCGCTGGGCAAGTTCGGCGACTTGGGGCCTACCGCGGCGGGCGTGCTGATCCTCATCGCTGCTTTCATCTTCCAGCCCATCCGCAACTGGATTCGCGAGCTGCTGGACCGCTATGTCTTCTATAAGGACCGCTACGATTACCGGCTCACGCTGATGGAATTCGCCCGCGACCTCAGCTCGGAGACCGACCTGGACGCCATGCTGCACTCGGCCGCGGACCGCCTGATCCGCACCCTCTCGATCCAGCGGCTGGCCTTTTTCCTGAGCGACGAGAGCGAGACGCGCTTCGAGCTGAATGCGGCCTTCGGGGTCAATCTGCGGCCGGCCCACCGGGGCGAAACGGCGCTGGATCTCAGCTTCCTGGCGCCCGAGGGTCCCCCTCCCTACTATTTCTTCGAGCGCACGCGGCGCCTGCTGGACGTGCTCTCGAAGAGCTGGCCCCAATCCGTGCGCCAGACCATCGCGGAGCTGGACTTCACCTACTACGTGCCCTGCACGGTGCGCGGCCGCACCATCGCCTATCTGGGCGTGAGCCGCAACGACAAGGGCGATTTCCTCACCAGCGACGACATCGAGCTGCTGGTGGCCGTTTCCGGCTACATCGGCATCGCCATCGAGAACGCCCGGCTGTACCGCTCGCTGGAGCGCAAGATGGAAGCCTACGAGCGGCTGAAGGAGTATAGCGAGAACATCGTCGAGTCGATCAATGTGGGCATTCTGGCGGTGGACCTGGACGATCGCGTCGAGAGCTGGAACTCCCAAATCGAACAACTGACCGGGATTGCCCGCGACCAGGCGGTCGGCCGCCCGCTCGAGGAATTGTTCCCGCCCGATCTGGCCGGGCAGTTCACCGCCACCCGCGGCGAGGTGGGCATCCACCATATCTATCGCTTCGAGCTGCGGCCGGGGCCGGTAGCCAGGGTCATTGAGATGCCGCGGCCCGCCAGCGACGGCCCGGCGGAAGAGGCGCCCGCCCCCGAGCCGGCCGCCCAGCAGACCATTGTCAACATCGCGGTAGCGCCGCTGGTCTCCAGGGAGCTGCAGCAGATCGGCCGCCTGATCATCTTCGACGATATCACCGAGCGCGACGAACTCGAGCGCCGGCTGGTTCAGGCCGACAAGCTCAGTTCCATCGGCCTGCTGGCCGCCGGCGTGGCGCATGAGGTCAACACGCCGCTGGCGGTGATCTCCACCTACGCCCAGATGCTCGGCAAGCAGGTCTCGGGCGACGAGCACAAGTCGCGGCTGCTCGAGAAGATCGCCAAGCAGACCTTCCGCGCCAGCGAAATCGTCAATTCCCTCCTCAACTTTTCTCGCACCTCGCCAACCACGTTCGACGAACTCAACCTGAACCGCGTCATCCAGGAGAGCCTGGTCTTGATCGAGCATCAACTGGAGAAGGCCGGGATCACGGTACAATTGGACTTGCAGGAGCATATTCCCTCCATCAAAGGCAATGCGGGGAAGCTCCAGCAGGTCTTCTTGAACCTCTTTCTGAATGCGCGCGATGCGATGGGGGCCGGCGGCTCCCTGACGGTTCGTACCCGTCAGGACGGAGATTCCGTGGGCGTCGATGTGGCCGATACCGGCCACGGCATCCAAGCCGAAAACCTCAATCGCATCTTCGACCCCTTCTTTACGACCAAAGCCAGTCGCAAAGGAACCGGGCTGGGACTCTCGGTCACTTACGGAATCGTGCGCGAGCACAATGGGGTGATCGAGGTGGAAAGCCAGCCCGGGGAAGGGACGCGGTTCCATCTCGAGTTCCCGTTGGCGAGGAAAGCCGTGCATGCCTGATCCAGAAAGGCCCTCTCCGGCTCTGCCTAAGGGCAAGATCCTGGTGGTAGACGACGAGGCCGACATCCGCGAGAGCTTGCAGGCCCTCCTGGAGATGGAGGGTTATGTCGTGGACCTGGCGGCCAGCGGCGCCGAGGGTCTGCGCGCCGTCGAGGCCCGGGATTACGACCTCATGCTCCTGGACCTCATGATGCCCGACCTCTCCGGCATGGAGGTCCTCCAGGAGGTCCGCAGCCACGACCGCGACCTCCCCATCTTCCTGATTACCGCCTACGGCTCGACCCAGGTGGCCGTGGACGCGCTCAAGGCCGGCGCCAGCGACTATTTCCCGAAGCCCTGGGAAAACGACAAGCTGCTCCTGGAGATCGAGCGCATCATCTCCAAGCACTGGCTGGAGCGCGAGAACACCCAGCTCAAGCGCACCCTCAAGCAGCGTTATAGTTTTCCCAACATCGTGGGCGCCAGCGAGCGGATGGTGCGCATTCTGGACCTGGTCACACAAGTTGCTCCCAGCCGCTCGACCATCCTGATCACCGGGGAAACCGGCACCGGCAAGGAATTGATCGCCAAGGCCATCCACGCCAACAGCCCGCGCGCCGACCAGATGTTCATCGCCGTCAACAGCGGCTCGCTTCCGCCCGATCTGCTGGAATCCACCTTGTTCGGCCACGTGAAAGGCTCCTTTACCGGCGCCATCGCCACCCGCAAGGGCTACTTCGAGATCGCCAACCGCGGCACCATTTTCTTCGACGAGGTGGGCACCATCGGCGTCGAGACCCAGGCCAAGCTGCTGCGCGTCATCCAGGAAAAGGAGTTCATGCCCCTGGGTTCCACCGAGGTGATGAAGGTGGACGTGCGCATCCTGGCCGCCACCAACGCCGATCTGCGCAAACTGGTCGAGGAAGGCAAGTTCCGCGAGGATCTCTACTACCGGTTGAATGTCATCAACATCGCGCTCCCTCCCCTGCGCCAGCGCCGCGAGGACATTCCGGCCCTGGTCGAGCACTTCTTCGCCAAGTACTCCCAGGAGAACGAGAAGTTCCTGGACGCCTCGGGACGCAGCCTGTTGCGCTTCGAGCCGGACGCCATGCAGATCCTCAAGGAACATGCCTGGCCGGGCAACGTCCGGGAGCTCGAAAACGTGGTCGAGCGCGCCGTGGTGCTGGCCACCCAGCCCACCGTTACCGTGGACGTGCTGCCCGAGTATCTGCTGCACGCCGGAGGAATCCGCCTGCGCCGGGATGAGGGCCAAGGATTGCCGGAGGACGCATCGCTCTTCGAGATCGTGGCCGAATATGAGCGTGACGTGATCCAGAAACGGCTCGAAGCCGCCAACTGGAGCCAGACCGAAGCGGCGGAAGGCCTGCGCGTCCCGCTCTCCACCCTGAACCAGAAGATTAAGCGGCTGAATATCGAAGTACGGCGGAAGTCCGACCTGGCTAAGGCGGAGAAGAGCGGCTAATGCCCTCAAATGGGGGTAGCCGGTGAACTTTGTGCAGGGATTGACACTTCCCTTCATAAACTGCTAAAGTTGCGAGTTCGAGTTGTCGTAATAGTAGCGTAATCAGTTCCGCGGGTGGAGTGCCTACGCGTACGGCCCGCACCGGTAAGCGAAAAACTCCATGAAGCAGCAGTATTTTATCCTCGTGCTTGCCCACTCATTACACGGCAAGCTACGAAGGGTACAGATACCCCAACGCGTCGTTTACATCGTCCTGGCCCTGGCGGCTGCCGGAGTCTTCTCCGTGCTAGGCGCTGTATCTTCCTACGCACGGATGGCCTGGAAGGTTGCCAATTATAATTCTCTGCGGCAGGAAGTCTCCGCGCTGCGGTCGCGCTACCAGAAGTTGCAGAGCGAAACCAGGCAGACCCACGACCAGCTCGCCAACCTGCAATTGTTCGCGAGCGAGGTCTCGATGGCTTACGGCCTCAAGCAGAAACTCGAGGGGCCGGAGGACATCTCTTCGGAGGGCCGCCTGGTGCCCACTGTCCAGCAGTCGATTCAGGAATACGACCTGCTGAGGGCCGCCAATCTCACCAGCACCTACCACCGCTATCCCCGCTCCTGGATGACCAACACGCGTCCCAACATCTGGCCCGTGGATGGCCGGCTGGAAGGGTTCTTCGGCAAACGCACCGATCCGTTCTCGGGTGAAGGCGCGATTCACACCGGCGTGGACATCACGGCCAGCATGGGGACGCCCGTGCACGCGGCGGCCGATGGCGTGGTCCTGCGCGCGGATATGATGAGCGGATACGGCCGGCTGGTGGTCATCGACCACGGCGACGGGTGCCAGACGTATTACGCCCACCTTTCCACTTTCGCGGTGATTCCCGGTCAGGAGATTCGGCAGGGTGAAGTGGTGGGAAACGTCGGCGCCAGCGGCCGTGTCACCGCACCGCATCTGCACTACGAAGTCCGCCGCAACGGCACCCCCGAGAATCCTGTCCGCTACCTGGGCCCGGTCCGCATGGCGCAGTCCGCCAAGCGCGATTTCCCCTTCTGATAGGCGCCCACCTGGCTCCCGCCTGTAGCTGCGATAACCCGTCTCGCGCGCTTTGTTACCATTCTGCTTTATGACCGGCTGGACGCGGCGTGCGGTGTTGTCGTCTTGGGCCGCGCTCACGGCTCGGGCGGCCTTGGCCGGTAAGGGGCAATCGTTTCCTCCGGAGAGTCTGCGTTTTGCCGATCCCGCCACCGAGCATCCGATCCTGCGCCTGACGGATCCCACTCACTCCTGCTTTCTGCCGGCTTACTACCAGCGGGCAGTGTCGCGCCGCAACGCTTTTCTGCTGTATTGGAGCGACCGCACGGGCGCGGCGCAGGCCTTCCGGATGAACCTCAAGAGCGGGGAATCCCAGCAACTCACCGCCGCGGGCGATCTGGACGGCTCGTCGCTGGCCCTGCTCCCAAACGAGCGTGAGTTCTGCTATTTCGATGGATCGTCGCTGCGCCTGGCTGGTCTTTCCAGCCTGAAGGAGCGACAGATCTATCGCGTCCCGGAAGGCGCCACGCGCGCGCCGGGCTTCAGCCTGGCTCGGGACGGTTCGGGCGCCTACCTGGTGGAGATCCGGGGCGGCGGCCATTGGCGCCTGTGCCGGATCGGCCTCCCACGTGGCGACGTGGCCACGGTGGGGACGTCCTCCGTCCCGCTGGCGCACCCGCTGGAGAGTCCCCAAGGCGATGGGGTCCTGTGCCGGGAAGGCATGGATTCCTTGTGTATCGTCGATCGCGATGGCCGCCCGTTGCACGGCCTGGCGCTGGCCCCCGGCAGAACCGGGCCGGCCTTCTGGTCGCCGGATGGGCGGACCGTGCTCTACCTCAACATCCCCCTGGCGCCGGGGAAACTGAACGCGATTCGCGAATCGGATCCAGCCGCCGGCGCGGACCGTCTGGTAGCCGCCACCAGCCAGTTCGTGCAGTTCGCGCCCAACGCGGATGCCTCGGTGTTTGTGGGCTCTAGCGGCAGCCGCGCCTCACCCTACCTTCTGATCCTGCTGCGGCGCACGCTGCGCGAACTCACCCTGTGCGAGCATCGGGCCAGCGACCCGGCGCGCGTGGCGCCCATCTTCTCGCCCGACAGCCGGCAGATTTTCTTCCAGAGCGACCGGCACGGCAAACCGGCGATCTACTGCATCCACGTGGAGCGGCTGGTCGAACCCACCGAGGGCGGGTAAGGGTGCGCGCTGCTACACTGGAATCGGGGCCGTTCATGCTTCGCTGGCTGCTCGCTCTTGCCATTCTCGCCGCTCCCGCGCGCCCGGCCACGAAACTGCTGGTCACGGTGGTGGAGCAAAAGTCCGGCCAGCCCGTCACCGGCCTCGCCGCCGCGGACTTCAGCGTTCTCGACGAAGGCGCCCCGCGCAGCGTCGAATCGGCGGAGTACTCCGCGGCCGGCCTCATGGACGTGATGCTGCTGCTCGATACGAGCCTGGTGGGCGGCGTGGTGCAGCCTCTGGCGGGCGACCTGATCGCGCAGCTTCAGCCCAAGGAGCAGATGGCCGTGGTGGCGTTCCATTCCTCGGCCGACCTGATTCAGGAATTCACTTCCAGCCGCGAATTGCTGCGGCGGGCCGTGGCCGAAGTGAATTATGGCAACAGTCCGAAGGTGCTGGATGCGCTGTACGCGGCCATCGACGGAGGATTCCAATCCAGCGCGGTTCGCCGGGTTGCGCTGCTGGCGACGGCGGGAGTGGAGGGCCCCAGCCGCGTCACGGAGCGCGAGGTGGTCAGGCTGGCGCGGCGCAACGGAGTTTCGATTTATCCCGTCTACGTGGTGGGGGCCGAGCGCTCCATGCTCGAGAACCTGGCCCGGCAGACCGGTGGGGCTTCTTTCAACCTGCGGGACATGCGCAAGACGCTGAACGGCCCGCCGGGGGCGCGCATTTTCGAAGTGATGCGCTCTTATTACACGCTGACCCTGGGCGGGAATCTGTCCCTGGGCGAGAAGTTGAGAGTGGATGTGGCGCGGCCGGTGAAGCTGCAGGTTTCGGCGTTGCCGCTGGAATAACCCACCAGGCAGCGGTACCGAAACCTCGGCCCGGCCAGCGTCGTCTGTGGAAGGCGGAGAGCCTATGAGACAGAATGTGCGACTTTGTGTTTGGCTGCTGGCGCTGGCCGGCGCCTCTTTAGCCCAGAACCAATACCATGCCAAGATCGCCCTGGAAGACGGCACCCCACTCCCCACCACTCCGCTGATTACCGTCCAGCTTTCGGAACAGTTACGGACAACCTGCCGCATCTACAACGTGTTTGGCAACGGCGACGTGATTTACCAGGTGGTCTACATGCGCTATGCGTCTACCCAGCCCGACGAATGTCCGGTCACCATCCGGCTGAAGGGGTACCAGACGCTCAACGTAACGCTGCGCGATGGAGCGGCGATCGTTCTCAAGCGCGTGGGCGGCGATCACGAGGGTTCCACGGTCTCCGCGAGCGCTCTCCATGCGCCGCCCGAAGCCCGCAAGGCCTACGAGAAGGGCGTCGCGGCGATGTCCGACCAGAAGTGGGCCAAGGCGCAACAGGATTTCGAGCGCGCCGTGGCCGCGTATCCGGACTACGCCCCAGCCTGGACCGACCTGGGGGAGACTCTGAGCCAGCAATCCAAGCCTAAAGAAGCCCGCGCCGCTTGGGAGCGGGCGGTGCAGGCGGATCCCAAGTACGTCAAGCCCTATCTCCAGCTCATCAGGATGGCCTTGAGCGATAACAGAAACGAAGACGCCAGTCAGCTTGCCGAGCGCGCCATGGAGGTGAATTCCCTGGAATTCCCGGCCATCTTCTTCTACCACGCGGTGGCCAACCTCAATCTCCACCACCTGGACGTGGCCGAGAAAAGCGCCCTCCGCGCGATCGAACTCGACGCCAACCACGAGATTCCGCGCGCCGAACATCTGGTCGGGACGCTGCTCGCCGCCAGGGGCGATCGCCAGGGCGCCATCCAGCACCTGAACAAGTACCTGGAGCTCTCCCCGAAAGCCTCCGACGCCGACAAAGTCCGGCAGCTCATTGCGGACCTTGCGCGCAGCCCCTCCGGCGAGAAGTGACTACTGGCGCGGCGTCTGGACCTTGGGCACCGACAGGTAGCCCGAGATCTCGTCCTTCCCCACCTGGTTCACTACCAGCTCGTAAGCCTGGCTCGACTTCGAGGAGACGTAGAACTGCACCGGCTCGTTGACGCCCTTGTCCCTCTTCTCCACCGGCTTCTTGTCGTCCGCGATCACATCGACCGAGTACTTGCCGTGGGCCGGGTCGGTCTTCTTCAGTTGTATCGCGATGTCGTCGATCTTCTGCGGTGCTTTCGACTTCTTGAAGTGGTCGAACTTAACGTAGTTGCGGTCGCCTTTGGCGATCAGCGCGTTCAGCTCCTTGCCGTTGGTGGCAATCAGCCCGCTCATCTCGCCCATGTCGCCGCGCACCCGTTTCAGCTCCGAGATAGTCTTGTCCAATTCCACCTTTGTCGCGCCCAGGTCGGTCTTGACGCCGGTCACATCGGTCTTCACTTCGCCGATCTTCGCGTTGGCGTCCGAAGTGGCCGCCTTGACTTCCGAAATCTCGCTCGCCACTTCGGCGTTCTGCTTCTTCTGTTCCTCGGCGACCTTCGCCTCGAGCAGTTCCACCTTGCGCAGGGCCTCGGTCTTGGCCTGGCCTACCGCCATGGCGGCTTGGCGCTTGGCGGCCTCGACGTCCTCTTTCATGGCGTCCACTGTGCGGCGGGCGCTGACCGAGCTGGCCGTAGAATTCTCGCGCACGGCCGCCATATCCTTCTGGACCGATTTCTGGAAGTTCGCCAGATCGGTTTGCACGTTGTTGACCTGCACGAACAGATAAACGATGGCGACCAGCATGGCGATGACTGCGCCTATTAGTACTGCGGTACTCAGGCTCATACCCGAGCCGCTAGAGGGGGGGGGGTCGATGTCGAACACGGCTAACATGCTCCTTTTCTATCGATCTACTGCATTCTAGCACTCAAGGGGCTTCCGGGTGTACCCGCCCGGCTAGCAGTACTGGCCGCCCGAAATCCAGCTTCTCCTGTTTCGATACTCCCGGATCGAAGCAGCGCCGGCACCGCGCCTCGTAAACGCCCGCCGCTCCCACCACGATCAGCTCCTCGGAGGCCACCAGCCGCTGCGTGTGCTTGGCGGGATTGCCGCACCGCACGCAGATCGCCAGCGTCTTGGTGATGGTCTCGGCCAGGCACAGCAGCTCCGGAATCGGAGGGAACGGCCGCCCCATGTAATCGGTATCCAATCCCGAGAGGATTACCTGCTTGCCGCTGTCCGCGATACGGGTGGCCACCTCGATCAGGCCGGAGCCCAGGAAGTTGGCCTCGTCGATGCCGATCACGTCGCTGCGCCAGTCCAGCTTGGCGAGGATTCCGGCGGCATCCTGGACCACCTCGGATTTCATTCGAATGTCGCCGTGGGAGACGATTTCGTCCGGCGAATACCGGTCGTCGAGCATCGGCTTGAACACCTG
Source organism: Bryobacteraceae bacterium (assembly GCA_052144455.1). Classification (GTDB taxonomy): domain Bacteria; phylum Acidobacteriota; class Terriglobia; order Bryobacterales; family Bryobacteraceae; genus Fen-330. The sequence continues at coordinate 74,933 of JBKQQG010000103.1, read as the reverse complement.
CACCCGCTTGCGGGCGATCATGCCCCGCCGCAACCGCCGGATCAGCTCCTCGCTCTTGCCCGAGAACATCGGGCCACAGATCACTTCGATCCACCCGAGATTGCCGCTCACCAGGTCCATGCCGAATATGATACCCCGAGGCGGGCGGCTCCCCGCTGGTCTGGTGCGCTCCTGCCCCTACCGTCCGCGCGTGGATTTCATCATCGGGCTCTCTATCTGCCTGAAGCCCGCCGGCACGGCGAATTTCGAATCGTCCACCGGGTCCGAGGAGAATCCGCTCAACTGTGTGGTCGTCTCCATTAGCGTGGGAGGGCCGCCCGCCGGCTGACCCTGAGACGCGGAGGAATCGTCCTGCTTCTTCCTGCCCAGTCCGCCGAACCCTCCCAGCCTGCTCAGCGCTCCGCCGATCCCCTGCTTTTCGGGCTGCGCCTGCTCATCGGCCGGCGCGGGAGGCGGCGTGGAGCTGGCGGATGGCTGTTCCCCTTGCGGAATCGCCCCGCCCAGATTCATCTTGGTGACCTGCACCACGGCGATGCCCTTGAGCTTGCCCATTTCCTTGTACAACTCGGCCATGGCCTTGGAGCTTCCCTGACTGGAGCCCAGCATGGGGCTCCCGCCGGGCACCCAGTTCAGCTTCTCGCCCATCCGCCGGTAGAAACTCCGCACCTCGTCGTAGCCCGGCACCTCCGGCGCCAGCCACATATCGGAGGCCGTGGCCATCATCGTTCCGGTCTGGTTGGTGTCGGGGTTAGTGCCCACGAACTCGATCGTCATCGTCACTTCGCGGGTCTCCACTCCGTTGATCTCGCGCGTCTGGCCGGTCTCCTTCACCGAAGGCTGGATGGTCATCTGCATCTGCGCCTGGTTGCCCTTCAGCGATTGCGCCTTCGCCTGCATGGCTTCGAGCGCCGCGGCCATCTGGGCGAACGTCATTACGGAATAGGTCTTTCTCTGGAAGTCGATCTCGGTGATGGTCTCGGCGGACAGGTCGACGATGTGCCCTCGCAATTCCGAGATCGTCGCCATCCGGTCGCCCTTCACCAACACCGTGCTGCGGATCGGCTCCCGCGCCTGCTTCGAGAGAAAGGCCATGGATTTCAACATGCCGCCGGTAATCTGGGTGGTCTGCTGGTAGCTGAAGTCCGCACACAGGCAGGAGGCCGCGAGCATGCCGATCGCGAGCGGAAGCGAGATTCGTTTGGACATAGCCGGTACCCTCTTTGTCACATCATAACACTGGCCTCGGCGACGCTGTAGAATAGCTTCGAGGTCTCATGGCGGACATTGTCATTCACCCCACCAGGAAGTGGCTCCGGTTCCAGTACACCACGCTGTTCTTCGTCTTCTGCTTTGCGGTGTTCCTGTACAACAACTACTGGCAGGCGCAGCCCCTATGGCTGCTGCTGATCCCGGCCCTGCTGTTCCTTTATCCGCTCCTGGGCAGCCTCCGCCGCCGCTTCACCAAAATGACCATCTCCGGCGACAAGCTGCGCTACGAGTGCGGCATTTACTCCAAAACCACGCGCACCATCCAGATCTCCAAGATCCAGGAGACGACCGTCAACCAGAGCCTGACGCAACGGCTGGTTGGGATCGGCAACTTGTCCATCGATATGGCGGGCGAGGCCAGCCCGTTGGTCATCCCCAATATCGACGAGCCGCGGCTGGTGGCCGACGAACTCCAGGGCGCGCGCAAAGGCGACCGCGGGTGAAGCCGGCGGTAATCCTCTCGGAAGCCGGGGCCCTCGATTTCGGGCGGCGCGTGCTGGAAGCCGCGGGCGTCGCGCCCGCCAAAGCCCATCTGGTGGCCTCGGTGCTGGTGTTCGCGAATCTGCGCGGCGTGGATTCGCACGGCCTCCAGTTGCTTCCGCACTACGTGGGCCAGATCGAAGCCGGCGACGTGGACCCGGCGGCCGACGGCCACGTGGTGAGTGAGCGCCAAGCCTGCCTGCTCTACGACGGCGAGCACGGACTCGGCTCGGTCACCGCGGAAATCTGCTGCCGGCACGCGGTCCGGATCGCCCGCCAGCACGGCCTCGCCATGGTGATCGCCCGCGAGACCAGCCATTTCGGGCCCGCCGCCTTCTGGACTTCGCGCGTCTCGGCGGAGGGCCTCATCGGCATCGCCATGTGCGACTCCTCTCCCCAGGTCCCGCCCTGGCAAGGCAAAGCCAAACGAGTGGGTACCAATCCCATTTCCGTGGCGGTTCCTCATCCGGAGGGTCGCGGCTGGCTGCTGGACATGGCCACCAGCACGGTGGCGCTGGGCAAGCTCGAGCAGGCCGTCCTGAACAACCAGACGGAGATTCCACCGGGCTGGGCGCTGGATTCCGAGGGCCGGGCCACCACCAGCCTCCAGGCCGCGCTGGCCGGATTCCTGATGCCTCTGGGCGGCTACAAGGGCAGCGGTCTCGGCCTGCTGGTCGAGATCCTGTGCGGCGTGCTGGGCGGAGGCGGAATGGCCCCCGACATCGCCGGGATTCGCGAGCACGGCCGCCTGGCTCGCGTGAACCACACCTTTCTGGCCATCGACGTGGCCCGCTTCCTGCCCCTCGATGAGTTCCACGCCCGCATGGACTGGCTGGTCCAGCACATCAGGTCCGCCCCGCCCGCCGCCGGGTTCGACGAAGTGCTGGTGGCCGGCGACCCCGAGTGGCGCCTCGAGGACCAGCGCCGCGCCCAGGGCATTCCCATCCTGCCCGGCCCCTGGAAAGCTCTCCAAGCCACCGCCCGCCGCCTCGGAATGTAACAGAATGTGAACAACTCGGGGCGGGTTTCCTGAATCGGCGCCCTCCGCGGCACATCCATAAAGTCAAAGGGTGCGGCGGCCGGGACGAGGGAGGAACGCATTTCCTCGCCGGGTAGAAATGCTACATTGAGGGACGGGTGAGAACTCATGAAGTTCTTCACTGCTGTTGCAGTTCTGTGGATGGCTTCCACGCTGGCCGGTCAGGATCTGGCGGAGCAGGCTCAGAGGCTTGAAGATAAGGGCGACGCAACCGGCGCCCGCCAATTGCTGCAGCGCGCGGCCAACGCCGCCGCCAACGATGCAGGCCCGCTGGTGGCCTACGCCGAATTCCTGGAGCGCTACCGCGACCCCGATACCCGCGCCGCCTACGAGAAGGCTTTGACGCTTCTGGAGGGCGCTTCGAACCAAGCCCGGCGCGCCCAGGTGGCCCGCCGTTTGGTCCTGCTGGACCTGATCGAGGCAGATCGCGACTCCGCCGCCAAGCATTTGGCGGTCTACCGCTCGAGCGGCGGCCGGGACTTCGCCTCCTCCCTGCCCGAGCCGCGCGGCGAGCCGGAAGAGGAGCGCCAGACCATCGGCATCCCAGGCCCTCTGCGCCCCTTCGCCCGCATGACCGCGGTGAATCCCGAGATCGCGCCCGCGGACCTTCTGCCCGCCCTGGCCCGCAACGTGGTTACTGGCGGCTACCAGGCCCGGGCCGGCGAGGCGCTCGAGCAGACCGAGTACTTGAAGCTGGTCATTCGCTATCTGTCCCAGGCGCGCGAACTCGAGAAGCTGGCCGGCCAACAGAAGACCATTCGTATCGAGACCTGCGAATCCGCCCAGACCGCCGACCTGCTCCGCGTCCTGGGCTACCGTATGCGCGGTGGCTGCGGCAGCGAAGTGGTGCTGGAGACAGTCAACCCCAGCCGCGCTTTTCTCACCGTCGACTCCGGCTTCCCCCTCACCGAACTCGAACAGGCTCTGCGCACCAATCGCCCCTTCAGCTTTGCGTATCCGGCCACGCACATCCCGGTCCTCTACGGCGCCGGCTATTGGCTGACGGCCAAGGACAAGGAGAGCGGCGATTTCATCGACGTGTTCCTTTCCGACCCGGCGCTCTGCCGCTTTTACGTGGCCATGAACAAGCTGGGCCGCTCCACCGCCAACGAGCTGCGCCAGGCGGCGCCGATGCCGCATCTCAGGGTCTTCGCCCACGTGCTGGACTTCTTCGGAGAAATGTTCGAGATTCGCTCCGGTAGAGCCGAGGTCCCTGGCGGGGCGCGTTCGGCCGCCATGTGGGCCGAACTGGTTGGAGTTCCCCCCAGCCAGGGCGCGGCCTTCTTCGAGCGCCTGATTTCGAAAGACGACGGTTGGATGGCCAGCTACTTCGACGCGCTGGCCCGCCTCAGCGGCCCGGTCCAGGACTACCTGACCGAGCCGCAGCGCATGAAGCGCTTCTACATGGCCATCCGCGGCCGCGTCACCAGTCCCGGCCCCGCCCGGCCCGTTTTTCGCGGCAGCACCGACCTGATGTTGCTCACCAGCCGGCTCCGCCTTGACCCGGATGGGCGCCCGCATATCCCCGGCAATCTGGAGGTCTGGAAAGAGTTCTTCGTCGCCCACCCCAGCGGCAAGCTGGACGAGAAGCTGGTGCACGCCGCCCCCGGCTGGAAGGAGCCGGACGACCTGGTCGAGGCCCTCTTCGGCATGTGTCGCCGGTCCGTCGAGAACGAGCCGCTCAAGAGCTTCCTCGCGCTGAGCGACCTCGACCGCTGGCGCGCCAAGCCACTCGAGGCGGCCACGGTGGCGCGGCTGGCGCGCGACTATCGCAACTACAGCGGACAGTACCCGATCTTCGCCGAAGCGCCTTGCCCCCAGGACCGGACCATCCTCCAGTATCTGGATACGGCCCAGTCCATCGACCGCATCGGCGGCTATTTGCTCCGTGCCGACGCGGCGGGCACAATGCAAGCGCTGGTGGGCCTTTGGCAGATCTTCTGCCGCCAGGGCTTGATTCCCCCCGCGGACGCCAGCTCCACTCTGGCGGGCATTCTCTCGGGCTTTGGAAAAGTTCGCAACGACCGCGATGTGTTCGAAGCCGGCCGCGCCGGCGTCGGCCTGCTGTTGAAGGCCACCCGCTCCCCCGCCGGCGGCAACGCCCAGGACCGCTTCATCGCCCTGCTGGCCGGCGCGGGCTCCGCGAGCGACTCTGAATCGCGCAGCCTCCTCGAGCAGGAGATGATCCGGATCTTCGAGGCGCAGCACCTGGTCCCGCTAAACGTCCTGTTGGATCTGGCCGGTAACCTCGAGCGCATCCCGGGCGGCGAGAAGCTCAATGCAGCGCTGGTCAACCGCCTGGCCACGCGCCTCTCCGAGATCCCGATGCCGCGGGCCGACCTCACCAACGTCGAGCGGAGCTCCTTGTCTTTCGGCTACTGGAGCGATCGCCATATCGAGCTCGAGCGCAAGTTGAACATCCGCGCCCTGGTCGAGCGTGCCGGCGCCGAAAGCGAGAAGCTGAGCGATGTCCGCGGCGCTCTGGCCCCCTTGCTGCGCGACACGCTGGTCGGCTTCAACTACCTGCACTACGCCCCGCCCGGCGCCCAGCTTCTGATCGCCAACCCCGTGTTCGTGCGCAGCCACGACTTCTTCGGGACGCAGGGCGCCGCCCGCACCTGGCGTCAGACCGAGATGGTGGCGACTGGCTGGCCCGTCAGCGCCGGCGGCCGTCTGTTGGGTTCGCTCTCGGGATTGGCCTACATGCTGGCCCAGGCCGAGCAGAACTTCCTGGTGCCGGAGCGCGAGCAGGCCCTCATCTGGAACGACCTGGTCCCGCAGTTGATGCTGACCGCCAAGATCCCGCGCTGGTGGGATGTTTCGTTCGCCGAGATCCACTGGGTGGGCCTCCACATGCTCTTCGCCGAGTCGCTGCTGGCCCAGAGCGCGCTGGATGCCCGGCGCAGGGAGCAGGTCACGGGCGACCTCGCGAACCTGGCCGATCCCGGACGGGTGCAGAAGGTCGCCGATCTGCTGGCGCAGGGCGAGGTGCGCGCCGCGCTCGACAGAGTGACTCCCGCCGAACTCTTCTTCCTGGCCCGGCAGACCCTGGCCCGCGATCCGGATTCCGGTGGATTCCTGGCCCGAGAGCTGATCCGCTTGCAGCGGGAATCGCCCGGTCGCGTCAACTACCAGGCCATCGCCCGCGCTTTTGGCGTCCCCAAGCCTACGCTCGCCAATTCGGACCAGCCGGACCTGCTCTATGTGCGCACCTTTCCCGCTCTCATGGGATATTCCAGCCGAATTATGGCCGAGAGCTGGGAATCCCCGCTGCTTTACTGGGCCGCGCTGGCCGACGAGATTCACGTTCCGCCTTCCCAGCTCAACCTGCTGATCCCCGACTGGACCCGGCAAGTGGTGGAGCAGATTTACGCTACCCACCTCGAGGACTGGCCCGCCCTGCTCCGCTCGCTGCGCAAGGTGGGAGCGGAAGTGCGGCTGAAGTGGCGCAGCCAGGCGGAGACCGATCCGAGGGCCGCCATCGAGTAGCGCTATGGGGAGGACTTTTGTGAAGCCAACTGCGACGCTGGCGCTGGCCATGGCGGCCTCGCTCGGGTTGAACGCCCAGGAGAAGCCCGCCCCGGTCTTCAAGATCAAAGTCGACCTGGTGGTGCTCAGCTACGACGTGACCGACAGCAAAGGGCATTACATCACCGGCTTGAAGCCCGGCGACTTCCGTATTCTCGAAGACGGCATTCCGGAGAAGATCGTCACCTTCGCCGAAGGCTCCAAGCCCATCCTGCATGTGCTCGCGGACGGCACGACGCGCCCGCTGCCGGCCGCCGCCAAGCCGGGCGAGGAAGCGGCGCCTCCCGGCCCCGGCCTGGACCGGCCGGACACCTTCGTCGGCACCAACGTATTCGTGCTCTTCGACACCAGCAACTACATGTACCGCGGCTTCGTCTACGCCTCCGACGCCATCGCCGATTTCGTGCGCGGCCTGGACCGGGCCGACTCCATCGCCGTTTACACCTTCAGCCGCAACCTTTCGCGCGCTGCGCCGCTCACCCACGACCGCAGCGAAGCCATTCTCGGCCTGCGCAAAGCCGTGGCCGGCGACGATTCGGCCCTCTACAACACCCTGCTGCTCACGCTGCGCGACGCGGGCAAGGTTCCCGGCCGCAAGGTCGTCATCGTCTTTTCCAACGGCCCCGACAACGCGAGCATGATCGCTCCCGACGATGTGCGGGCCGTGGCCGAGGACGAAGGCATCCCCATCTACGTCATCTCCACCAACGAGGTCAACAAGGATCCCGTCTCCGCCGGCGTCTTCAAGCGCATCTCTCAGCGCACCGGCGGCCAGGCCTTCTTCGCCCGTACCTGGCAGAGGCAGGTGGAAGCTTTCGAATCCATCCGCGAGGCGCTCGGCAACTCCTACACCGTCACCTATTACCCGGCCCCCAATCCCAACGAGGGCTTCCGCAAGATTTCCGTCGAGATTCCCTCCGACGTCGGCAAGAAGTACCGCATCCGCGCCCGCCCCGGCTACCGGCCGCGCGGTGGATTTTAGGGAAGCCCGACGGATAGTCTATAATGGAACTAATGTACTCTGGGAACAAACGAGCATGGAGAAGCTGGCTGGCAGTACTGCTTCTCTGCGCTACGATTGGTTTCCAGGCGTCCCTGTTCGTACCCGGCTGGCATCACCATGATGGCGGGTCGCACTGCTGCTGCGTTTGCCAGTTGGCGCGTGTCTCCGCCGTGGCGCCGGCCGCCCGTTTGTGGGTGGCTCCGGCCAGCGCCGTAGCCTGGCGCCTCGACCGTGAGCGCACGGCCGTTGAGCGCGCCGCCGCCGTTGTAACCTCCCTTTCCCGCGCACCTCCCGCTTAGCCGATCTCCATTCCATTCTTCGTTGGATTGGCCCGCGGGCGCCGCTGTTGGTGTCCTGACGGGTTGGGAGTTCCTGCGAAACATATTGAGTTTAAGGGAGATACGACGATGCTATCGAACTCTTTGGCAGCTTTGGCCGCAGGTGTGCTGTGGCTTGGTTTGGCTTCTGGCGCGACCGGCGGGTCAGCGGGCGGCGGAGGTTCCATTGAAGGCTTGGTGGTCGATCCCAGTGGCGCGGTGGTCGCCGGCGCGTCCGTGAAGATCATCAACCCCGTTGTGGGAACTACCAGAACTGTTTCCACCGACGCAACCGGCGCATTTCGCTTTCAGGACGTTCCGCCGAATCCCTATCACTTCGAGGCGAGCGCTCCCGGTTTTGCCGTCTATCGCCAGGACATCTCGGTGCGCGGCCTCGTGCCCTTGACGCTCCGGATTCCCCTGACCATCGCGGGTGGCGAGACCACGATGAACGTGGAAGGCTCCACGGATCTCGTCGAAAACGTTCCGTACGCTCACAACGACTTCGATCGGGAAGCTTACGCCAAGCTGCCTCTCGGTTCGCCCGGGTCGGGCCTGAGCGATGCGATCACTCTAACCACTCCCGGCGTGGTGGCCGATTCCAACGGGTTCTTCCATCCCCTCGGCGATCATGCCCAGGTGACCTTCTCGGTGGACGGCCAGCCCATCAGCGATCAGCAGAGCAAGCAGTTCTCGACCCAGATTCCCACCAACGCCATCCAATCCATGGAAATCATTTCTGGCGCGCCGCCGGCCGAGTTCGGCGACAAGACCAGCCTGGTGATCAACGCGATGACGCGTTCGGGCCTGGGCCAATCCAAACCCACCGGCAGCTTCGAAACCTCCTACGGCTCGTTCGGCACCCTCTCCGAAGAGACCACCCTGGCGCTGGGCGGGCCGAAGTTCGGCAATTTCCTGGCCCTTAACGCGCTCCGCTCCGGCCGCTTTCTCGACACGCCGGAGCTCTTTCCGATGCACGCCATCGGCAACAACGAGACCTTCTTCGACCGCGCCGACTGGCAGCCCACGGGCAAGGATACGTTCCATTTGAACGTCTTCCTGGCCCGCAACTGGTTCCAGGTCCCGGACACTTACGATCAGCCGCTTCAGGACCAGCGGCAGAAGGTCGCTACCATCGACATCGCCCCCGGCTACCAGCGAACCCTCGGTGCGGGAACCCTGCTCACGGTGAGCACCTTCTTCCGGCGCGATCGGGCCGACTACTACCCCAGCCGGAATCCATTCGACGATACTCCCGTCACCATCGGCCAGGCCCGCAGCCTCACCAATTGGGGCATGCGTTCCGATATCTCGGCGGTACGTGGCAAGCATGACCTGAAACTCGGCATCCAGCTCATGCAGACGCGCCTCGACGAGAACTTTCACTTGGGGGTCACGGACCCGACGTTCAATCCCGTGTGCCTGGATCAGTCCGGAAACCCGCAGGCTCTGCCCGGGGTAACCGATCCCAACCTTTGCGCCGGGCTGGGTTTCACCGCCAATCCCAATCTGAACCCTGGACTGGTTCCATTCGACCTCACGCGCGGTGGTAGTCTGTTCCAGTTCACCGGCAAGGCCAACATCAACCAGGCGGCGCTCTACGCCCAGGATTCCATGACCCTCGGCAATCTGACGATTGTGGCGGGGTTGCGCTTCGACCGCTACGATGGCCTCAGCCAGGCCACCGGCATCGAACCCAGGCTGGGCTTCTCGTACCTTCTCAAGCCGGCCAACCTGGTGTTGCGCACGGCCTACTCGCGCACGCTCGAGACGCCCTTCAACGAGAACCTGATCCTTTCGAGCGCCACCGGCGCCGGCGGACTGGCCACCAACGTCTTCGGGGCCTACGCCAGCCAGCCGCTCCAGTCCGGGCGAAGGAATCAATTCAACGCAGGGCTCCAGCGCGGCATCGGCCGCCTGTTGCAACTGGATGCGGACTATTTCTGGAAGTTCACGAGCAACGCCTTCGATTTCGACACGCTGTTCAATACCCCCATCGTCTTCCCGATCTCGTGGCGCGAATCGAAAAACGACGGCGTCTCCGTTCGCGTGGGTTCGACCAACTGGCGCGGCTTCCAGATCTCCACCACCATGGGCCACACGCGGGCCCGCTATTTCGGCCCCTCCAACGGCGGACTGATCTTCAATTCCCCGCTGGATACCGGCGTCTTCCGCATCGACCACGATCAGGCCTTCCAGCAGACCACCTACCTGCGCTACCAGCGTCCGCACAACGGCCCCTGGATTGGCTTCACTTGGCGCTTCGACAGCGGATTGGTCGCGGGCTCGGTTCCCGATCTGGCTTCGGCGCTGGCCCTGACAGCGGACCAGCAAGCCGCCATCGGCTTCTTCTGCGGCAGCCAGCAGGCCACGCTCTCGAGCCCCATCACGTCCTGCTCGTCATCCAACTACGGCGCTACCCGCCTGGTCATTCCGGCGCCTGGCACTTTCGATCCGGACCACAACCCGCCGCGCATCGCGCCGCGCAACATCTTCGACCTGGGCGCCGGCACGGACAACCTGTTTCACGCCGAACGTGTGCGCACCACTCTGAAAGTGACGGTGATGAACCTCGCCAACACGGTGGCGCTCTACAATTTTCTGTCCACCTTCAGCGGCACGCACTTCGTCGCGCCCAGAACCGTCCAGGTAGCGGTCGGTATCGCGTTCTGAGGGTTTCTATCTGGCTTCGTCCGGCGCCTTGCGCTCGCGCCGGCAGCGGATTTCGCGCACCGCGTAGATGCGGCGGCCCGGGCTCTCGAAGCACGAGCGGATCATGACTTCGCCCAACAGCCCGGTGCTGAGCATCGTCAGCCCGGCCAGCGGCAGCAATGCGCCCGCCAGGTAGCCCGGAACGCCGACGCCCAATCCCGTGCCCAGCAATCCGAACATCCCGAAGAAGTACATCGGGCGCGTGAACTAAGTCAGCAGCAACCGGATGGTCAGAATGTCGAACAGCACGCGTAGCGTCCTTCCCAGCCCGTAGTGCGACGCGCCTCTGGGCCACACGAGGTTCCGGATCGGCGCCTCCGCCACGCTCGCTCCGAGTCATGCACCGGAATCGCCACGGAAATCACGTAATCCCGATCACAGCCCGTCCCCCAGTTATTTTTCCCAGCCCCTCAATCACTTCCACTTTTTCTCCCCACTCAGCCGCCGCGCGCGCCCCTTATCCTGAGGTCGGTTTGTTGCTCCCGACCGCGTGGGCGGCCAACCTGCGCAGGGATTCCCGGACCAGCCCATCCCGCACCATGCACTCTCACCCCCATGACTAGAAAAGAAATTGAAAACATCGTCTACGGCGCCGGCCCAGGGAAGCGCCGCGCGCGCTGGACCCAGGACTCTCCGATTCTGCTGGACGTGTGGGTGGCTTATGCGGAGCATCGCGGCGAGCGCCGCCAGGAATTGCTGTTGACGCCTCACCGGGACAGCAGCGCGGAGGAGTTGTGCGGGCGCCTGCGGGAGCGCCTCCGGAAGCGGCCCGAATGGCAGGCCGACAGCGCCGATTTCGGCCCCGCCACACCCTTCCTGTTGTTCAACGAATCGGCGGTGCTGGCCAACCTCACGCTGGAGGAACTGCTCGCAGACGTCCTGCCGCTCTCCGATTGGTGGCATTCTCCCGGCTCCCAGGCCCAGCTTCGGCGCCTGCATGAACTTCTGAACCGGATCGAGCCAGCGGCGAAGCGAGACCGGGCGGCGTTCCTCGGCAGCATCGAGAGGCCCCCGGATCCGGCCGAGCGGCGGCAAGGCCTGCTGTGGACGGTGAACTTTAATCGCCGCGTCGAGGTTTCGGTGTGGCTCTCGCGCGAGACGGTGAAAGCCGACGCCGCCCGCCGGTTGTTCCAGATCGATTGCAGCGCTCTGCGCTGGGCGGTGGTGGACTCTGGCATCGACGCCACGCATCCCGCGTTCCGCAGGCGCGACGGGAGCGAGCGCGATCCCGACGACCACTTCGAAAACGCCAGCCGCATTCGGCGCACCTACGACTTCACGCGGCTTCGAGAGCTGCTGCACCGCGCGCAACGAGGTTCCGCGCCGCCGTCTCGCAAGCCCTCCTGTTTCGACCAACTCCCTCCGCGAGAGCGCCAGAACCTCTCGGACGACCTGCAACGGACTTTGCTGCGAGGCCGGCCGCTCAACTGGGCGCTGCTCGATCCCTTCCTGCGCGTGCCGCACGACCGGGATCACTACGAGAAGCCGAAGGATCGCCACGGAACGCACGTGGCCGGAATCCTGGCGGCGGACTGGCCGGAGGCGGGCCTGGATCATCCACTCCAAGGCGTCTGCCCGGACCTCGATCTGTACGATCTCCGCGTGGTGGGACCCGGCGGCAGCGACGAGTTCACGATCATGGCCGCGCTGCAGTTCATCCGCTACCTGAATTCGAGCAAGGATGTCTTGCTGGTGCATGGCGCGAACCTCAGTCTTTCGGTTCCCCACAACGTGGCCAGCTTCGCCTGCGGCCGCACGCCCATCTGCGAAGAGTGCGAGCGCCTGGTCGCGAGCGGGGTGGTGGTGGTAGCGGCGGCGGGGAACATGGGCTACAGTCTTCAGGAAGGCGGAGCGTTCGCCGGTTTCGAGAGCTATCGAGCCAGCAGCATCACGGATCCCGGCAACGCGGAATCGGTAATCACCGTAGGCGCCACGCACCGTTCCATGCCCCACCACTACGGCGTCTCCTATTTTTCAAGCCGGGGGCCGACCGGCGATGGACGGGCCAAGCCCGATCTCGTCGCCCCCGGAGAGAAGATCGTGGCGCCGGTGCCGGGCCAGGGCTACGACGTCATGGACGGCACCAGCATGGCCGCCCCGCACGTCAGCGGCGCGGCGGCGCTTCTGCTGGCGCGCCACCGCGAGCTGATCGGCCATCCGGCGCGCGTCAAACAGATTCTGTGCGACACGGCGACCGACCTGGGGCGCGAGCGGTATTTCCAGGGACGCGGATTGGTGGATGTGCTGCGCGCCATCGGGTCGCTCTAATGATCTTCAGCCTCGAATCCCTGCAGGCCGGTGCGGGCGATTGCCTGCTGTTGCACTACGGCTCAGCCAGGGCCCCGCGCTTCCTGCTCATCGACGGCGGCGAAGCGGGTACGTATGCCGGAACTCTCAAGCCCCGCCTCGAATCCCTGCACAGTCCGCGTCTGGAGCTGGCCCTGGTCAGCCATATCGACGACGACCATATACACGGTGTGCTGGACCTGCTGGATGGCCTGGTCACCGCCCGGCAACGGAGCGAACCGGAGCTGTGCGAAATCGCCGGGCTGTGGCATAACAGCTTCGACCGCGCCGGATCTCCAGGTCCGGCCAGCGTCGCTCAAGGCGCCGCGCTTCGGGCTGCGGCAACCAGCCTGTGCATCCCCGTCAATGACGGCTTCGCAACCGGCCTGGTCGCGGCGGAAGAAGCCGCCCAGCCGCTCGATTTCAACGGGCTGAAGCTGACCGTTTTGGGTCCGCGCCAGGCCGCCCTCGACGACCTGCGCGCGCTGTGGAAGAAGGAGCGGACAACGGCCTGCCTGGCGGACTTCGCCAATCGCACGGCGGAGAATCTCTCCAGCATCGTGGTGCTGGCGGAATTCAAGCGGGCCCGCATGTTGCTTCCGGGCGATTGCGGGGGCGATCTCATTATCGAGGCTCTCGAGCGGCGCGGCCTGATGCCCAGGGGCGGCCAGTTTGCCGTGGACCTGATGAAGGCGCCGCACCATGCCAGCCAACACAGTCTGGACCAGGCCTTCTTCGAGAGGATTCCGGCCAAGTATTACCTGATTTCCGGCAACGGCAAGCACGGGCTCCCGCACCCCGATGCCCTCGCCTGGCTCTCGGCCGCCCGGGCCGGCCAGCACTACCATGCCGTGCTGACCCACCGGACCGGAGAGCACCACCTGACGGCGCATCTGACCAGATTCCTGAAGTCGGAGGCCCAGAACCAGCCCCAGCATCGCTACCATTTCCGAAACGGCGGCGACCTTTCCATTCGCGTGGATCTGCTGGACCGGGTACGCTATCTGAAGAACTGTACGGAAGTATAAGAGGAGGCGCGCGATGCCGAAGAACATCGTCATCTGCTGCGACGGAACCGGAAACCAGTTCGGCCCCACCAATTCCAACGTGGTCCGGCTGTACAGCGTGCTGGAGGCGAACCCTCGAACCCAGGTGGTTTACTATCATCCCGGCGTGGGCACGCTAGGCGCTCCCAACGCGCTCACCAGGTTTCAGAAATGGTGGACCCGCATGTGCGGGCTGGCCTTTGGCTACGGACTGAGCGCCATGATCGCGGACGCCTGCCGGTTTCTGATGGACAACTTCGAGGAGGGCGACCGGGTTTTCCTGTTCGGCTTCAGCCGCGGCGCCTATGCCGTGCGGGCGCTGGCCGCGCTGCTGCACATCTTCGGCCTGATCCGCAAGGGCAACCAGGTTCTGATTCCCTACGCCATCCGCATGCTCGGGCACCGGCCCAGGAATGCCCCCGCCGAGGGCGACGCCTTCGCGGAGTGGCAGGAACTGGGCAGGCAGTTCCGGGAGACCTTCTCGCGCGAATGCAAGCCGCACTTCGTGGGACTGTGGGATACGGTCAGCTCGGTGGGCTGGATCTACTCTCCCGTCACCTTGCCGTTCACGGCCGCCAATCCCGACATTCACACTGGCCGGCACGCCGTTTCCATCGACGAGAGGCGCTGCTTCTACCGCCAGAACCTGTGGAGCGCGCCGGCTCTGGGACAGGATATCCGCCAGGTCTGGTTCGCCGGCACGCATTCCGACATAGGCGGATGCTATACGGAAGAGCAATGCGGTCTGGCCAGAATCGCTCTGGACTGGATGCTGGACCAGGCGGTCGAGGCGCAGTTGCAGGTGAACGCGGCGCGCCGGGCTGAGGTTCTGGCCGCCATGGGGCCGCCGCAAACGCCCCACAAATCGCTGCACGGCGCCTGGTGGATCTTCGAGTACTGGCCGAAGCGCTATGTGGACCTGCGGCGCCAGCCTCCGCGGCGCCGTTGGATGCTCCCCCGCGGTCGTCCGCGCTACATCCCGGACGGCGCCGAGATCCATCCCAGCGTCTTCGATCTGATGCCCGATCTGCGCCCCCCCTACCAGCCGCCCAACCTCCCGGCCGCCCGGCTCGGAGACAGAAGCTGAAATTCCAAGCCAAGCCCCAAAAAACTCCCTTTTGCTGCAACGCATTTCTGCTAAAATAAAGGATCAGAATTTGATTTTGAAAGAGGCGAAGAAAAGGGGAAGCTAAGCCCTCGCCTCCGGGAGCCGCTCTTGGCCGATTCCGAGCAACCAGACAGCCCTCAGGTTCCGCCAGTTCCTCCGCCTCCGCCGGCGGGCGGCGGCGCCCAGATTCCATTGGGCCCGGGCGCCGGCAAGAACCTGATTCCCGTCAACATCGAAGACGAGATGCGCCGGTCGTATCTGGATTACGCCATGAGCGTAATCATCGGCCGCGCGCTGCCCGATGTGCGCGACGGCCTGAAGCCGGTCCATCGCCGTATCCTCTTTGGTTTGCATGAGATGGGCCTCACCTACAACCGGCCCACCCGGAAGTGCGCCAAGATCGTTGGCGAAGTTCTCGGCAAGTACCACCCCCACGGCGATAGCGCGGTCTACGACGCCCTGGTCAGGATGGTCCAGCCGTTCAGCCTCCGCTACCCTCTCGTGGATGGCCAGGGCAACTTCGGCTCGGTGGACGGCGACCCTCCGGCGGCCATGCGCTACACCGAGGCCCGCCTGTCGCGCATCGCCTCGACTCTGCTCGCCGATATCGACCGCGAGACCGTCGACTTCAAGTCCAACTACGACGATAGCGAGCAGGAACCGGAAGTCCTGCCCACTCGTGTGCCCAACCTGCTTATTAACGGCAGCTCGGGCATTGCCGTGGGCATGGCGACCAACATCCCGCCGCACAACCTTAACGAGATCGTCAACGCCACCATCGCCCTGATCCAGAACCCCAAGACCCCGCTCGAGAAGATCCTCGAGCTGGTTCCCGGGCCGGATTTTCCCACCGGCGGCTTCCTCATCGGACGTCAGGGCATCCTGGAGGCTTACACGCGCGGCCGCGGCATGTTGAAGCTGCGCGCCAAGGCCGCCATCGAGCATACCGGCAAGGATCGGGACCAGATCGTGGTCACCGAGATCCCTTACCAGGTCAACAAGGCCCGTCTTATCGAGCAGGTCGCCGAGCTGATCAACGAGAAGAAGCTGGAGGGCCTGCTGGAGCCGGTCGACGAGAGCGACCGCGAAGGCATGCGCATCGTCTTTCCGCTCAAGCGCGGCGAGCAGGCCGAGGTGGTGCTCAACAACCTCTACAAGCACACCCAGTTGCAGACCGGCTTCGGCATCATCATGCTGTCCATCGTCAACGGACAGCCCCGCGAGCTGGGCCTCGTCGACTGCATCAAGCGCTTCATCGACCACCGTGTGGATGTGGTCCGCCGCCGGACCGAATTCGATCTGCGCAAGGCCCGCGATCGCGAGCACGTTTTGCTGGGATTCAAGAAGGCCCTGGATAATCTCGACCTGGTCATCGAGACCATACGGGCCTCCGGGACGCCCAAGGAAGCCCGCGAGCGCTTGATGGGAATCCTGCCCGTCCCCGAGCGGGTTCTGGAAGAGGTGCTGGTGCCCGAAGTCGTGGTCCTGGACTTCAGCGAGCGCCAAGCCCAGGCCATCATCGAGCTGCAACTCCAGCGCCTCACCGGCATGGAGCGCCAGAAGATCGCCGACGAGCTGGCCGAGATCCAGCGACGCATTGCCGAGTACCTCGAGATTCTGGGCTCGGAGAAGGTGCTTCGCGGCCTCATCGTCAAGGAGCTCAAGGAAGTCCAGAAAGAGTACGGCGACGAGCGCCGGACCCAGTTCCTGGAAGACACCGGCGAGATCCAACTCGAAGATCTGGTGGCCGTCGAGGATGTCGCGGTGACCGTCACTCGCGGCGGCTACATGAAGCGCACTCCGGTGGACAGCTACCGCCGTCAGAGCCGGGGCGGCAAGGGCCGCATCGGCATGGGCACCCGCACCGAGGATTTCCTGGAACACCTGATCATCGCCTCCACCCACGCCTACCTGCTCATTTTCACCAACATGGGGCGGGTTTTCTGGCTCAAGATCTACGCGATCCCCGACGCCGGCATCACCGGCAAGGGCAAGCACATCTCCAACCTCATCAACCTTCAGCCGGATGAGGAGATCAAGGCTTTTCTGCCGGTCCGCGAGTTTCTGCCCGGCCAGTTCATCGTGATGGTGACCAAGCGCGGCGTGATCAAGAAGTCGGAGCTGACCGAGTTCGACAACCCCATGGCCCGCGGCATCATCGCCATCGGCCTGGACGAGGGCGACGAGCTGATCCGCGCCGGCCTCACCTCGGGAGAGAACTACATCTTCCTGGGCTCGCACGAGGGCATGGCGGTCCGTTTCCAGGAGGAGCAAGTCCGCCCCATGGGCCGGCCCGCGCGGGGCGTTCGCGCCATCAACCTGGCCGACGACGACTACCTCGTCGGTATGGAGATCGTCGCCGAGCAGGGGCTCATCCTGTCCATCTCCGAGCTGGGCTATGGCAAGCGCACGCCGCTCCAGAAGTACCGGCTCACCGCGCGCGGCGCCAAGGGCGTCATCAACATGAAGAGCACCCGGCGCACCGGCAAAGTGGTCGCCGTCATGGCCGTGAAGGAAGACTCCGACCTCATGATCATCACCAAGGAGGGCAAGATCATCCGCATCGAGTCCGGCCAGATCCGGCAGGCCGGCCGCTCCACCCAGGGGGTCCGGCTGGTCCGAATGGAAGAGGGAGATCAGGTGGCCGCCGCCTGCATCATTCCCGAGGAAGCCGCTCCCCCCAATGCCAACGGAGAGAGCGTTCAGGAGAACCTGCCGCTGTAATGGCGACTCTCGTCCCGCTCGAACCACTCGACCCGGCGCGCCTCCGCTCCAAGGAGGCCAACCTGCTCGCGCTGCTGCGCGAACTGGGGAGCGTGATCGTCGCCTATTCCGGGGGAACGGACTCGGCTTACCTGGCCTGGGCCGCCCATCGGGCGCTGGGCGACCAGGCCCTGGCCGTCACCGCGGATTCCGCCTCGATCCCAGAGTCCCATAAGCGCGATGCCGAAGAATTCGCCCGCAGCGCCGGCTTCCGCCACGAATACGTCCAGACCCGCGAGTTCGAAAACCCCGACTACCTGCGCAACGCCCCCGACCGCTGCTTCCACTGCAAGGATGAGTTGTTCGCCACGCTCGGGGCCCTGGCCCAGGAGCGCGGCGTCGCCCACATCGTCTACGGCGTGAACGTCGACGATCTGGGCGACTACCGCCCCGGCCAAAACGCCGCCCGCGAGCACGGAGCCGAGACGCCGCTCGTCGCGGCCGGTCTCCGCAAAGCCGAGATCCGCGAGCTGAGCCGCCTGGCCGGCCTGCCCACCTGGGACCGCCCCGCCTCGGCCTGCCTCAGTTCTCGCATCCCCTACGGCACGCCCGTCACCATAGAGAATGTGAAGACAGTGGAGGCGGGCGAGGAGGCCCTGCGCGCCCTCGGCTTCCGCCAGTTCCGCGTCCGTTTCCACGGCGAGCTGGTGCGCATTGAAATCGCCCGCGAGGAACTGGAACGGGCGCTCACGCTCGAGATGGCCGCCCGATTGAGCGCCCTGTTCAAGCCCCTGGGCTTCCACTACGTCACGCTGGACCTGGAAGGCTATCGCCAGGGATCCATGAACGAGACGCTGAACCTCCCGCGCGGCTAGCGCTCGCGCCGTCGTGCGAACAGCAGCCCCGACCAGGTCTCGTCCATCGCGCAGATCTTGTAATCCACAAACCCAGCCGCCAGGCCGAAGGCGCGCACTTCGGTCCCACTCAGATCCGTGGCCATCCCCGAAGCCTTCTTCGGCCAGACGATCCACAGCCCGCCTCCCTCGGCCAGCGCTCTCGAGGCCGCGGGGAAACGGCGTTCCAGGTCCGCCCGCGAGGATGTGAACAGCAGAATCCGCCCGGGCCTAGGGCGCGCCACTCGGCCGATCCGCACCCCCTCGGGCAGCGGTCCCAAGGTGTTCTCGA
This sequence comes from Bryobacteraceae bacterium, assembly GCA_052144455.1. Taxonomy (GTDB): domain Bacteria; phylum Acidobacteriota; class Terriglobia; order Bryobacterales; family Bryobacteraceae; genus Fen-330. Next base: position 56,257 of record JBKQQG010000103.1, on the reverse strand, counting down.
ATCCCTGCGGCGCTCCCAGCAGGGCCACCCGTTCCCCGGCGCGTATCCCCAGTTTCTTGGGAAGCGGCGTGCCGGAGTAGCCGGCGAACACTCCCGGCGTCACGGGTTTCGATGGCGCCTGCGCGAGCGCCCGTTCGAGCGTCGCGGCGATCCCCGGCCAGTCCGTGTAGAAGGCGTCCGGCAGCAATTCCCGCACGCGTTTGGTTTTGAGCGGGTCGTCTGCCTCGACGAAGACCAGCGGCGCCGCACGCGTCGCCTTATGCTGCCGCAGCGCCAGCGCCACGTCGCGCCCCTGCGACGGCGCCCGCCCCAGGTCGATGATCACCGCCTGGGGAGCCCGCTCCCGCATCGCGCGCAGCTCCGCCGGGCCGAATGCCGCCTGGTATTCGATCTGGTATCCCGCGCCGCGCAGCTCGGCCGCGCGCTTCTCGCCCAGCGCGGCGTTCCAGCAAATCAGCCCGATCCGTTTCATCGAGAGGCGGGAAGCGGCGCCAGCATCTGCTCCTTGCGATAGATCAGCGTGGAGGTGTCGTAACTGGCGATCTCGAAGCCGTGGCCGTGGACGATGGCGTCGGTGGGGCAGGCTTCCACGCAGTAGCCGCAGAAGATACAGCGGTTGTAGTCGATGTTGTACACCTTGGCGTAGCGTTCCCCGCCGCTGATCCGCTGCGCCTCGGTATTCTCGGCGGCCTCTATGTAAATGCAGTTCGACGGGCAGGCGGCCGCGCACAGGAAGCAGGCCACGCACTTTTCCAGGCCGTTCTCGTCGCGCTCCAGCACGTGTACGCCGCGATAGCGCTCCTGCAGCCGCGCGGGCGCGTCCGGGTAGCGCTCGGTCACGGGCGGCGACGCCATCTCCTTCAGCGTCACACCCATGCCCCTGGCGACCGCCGCGGCCGAGCCCAGGATTTCCTGAATCGTCGGCATTCTTGCCCAGCTCCCCCCGGGAGCCTAGTTTTTCGAGCTTCAACCAGGCTGTAATTCGGGAACCCGCTCGTCCGCTCGAAACGTGGCCACACCCAGCCGCTGGCCCAGCGCCTCCAGGTCCTTCTTGACGAACCCGCACCGGCTCTGGGAAATAACGCCGTCCGGCTCGATCAGAAACAGCGACGGCACGCTGGAAAGGCCGAAGGCGTTGCTGACCTTATAACCGGCGTCCTCGATCAGCGTAGGGAAAGTCACGCCGAATTCCGCGTTAAACCGGCGCGTGTCCGCAACCCCATCCTGCGACACGCCCAGGATGGCCACTCCGCCGGCGCTCTCATGCAGCCGTTGCAAGAACGGGAACGTCATCTGGCAAACCGGGCAACTCACTTTGAAGAACGCGAGCAGCACCGGACCGCGCCCCAGCAGAGCCTGTAGCGACTGCTTCCGGCCCTCCAGGTCCACGAGCTGGAACTCCGGTGCGCGCGCGCCCGCCTCGAGCATCCGTGGTTGTTTCCATCCCATAAGACCAGTCTACCGAAAAGCGGGTGCCCCGGAATGGCGGCCTACAGTTCCTTAATGAGTCGCTGCGCGGCGATCAGGATGGGGTCCCAGACGGGCGCGAAGGGCGGAGCGTAGGCCAAATCGAGTTGTGCCAGGTCTTCCACGCGCATCTGCGTGGTGATGGCCGTGGCCAGGACGTTGATGCGGCCCGCGATGCCGTCCCGCCCGATCACCGTGCCCCCCAACAGCCGGCGTGTGCCTCGGTCGGCCACCAGGGTGACGGCGACGGATTGGCCCTGAAAGTAGCGCGGCTTGCCGGGCGCCTCGATGCGCGCTTCGACGGGGTCGAATCCTTCCTGCCGCGCCTGTGCGCCGGAGAGCCCGGTCACGGCCACGCCCAGGCCGCAGACGCCCACGATGCAGGTCCCGGCGACACCGGGGAAGCGTTCCCGCCGCCCGGCCGCGTTGGCCCCGGCGACGCGCCCCATCTTGTTCGCCGTGGTGCCCAGCGGCAAGTACACCGGCCGGCCCGTCACCAGGTGGGTGGTCTCGGCGCAATCCCCAGCCGCGTAGACGCCCGCGAGGTTGGTCTCCATGCGCTCGCTCACGCCAATGGCCCCGGTCCGTCCCACCTGGATTCCGGCTTCGACGGCCAGCTCGACGTTGGGCTTCCAGCCGGCGGCCAGCACCACCAGGTCGCAAGCCACGCCCGCGACGCTCTCGGGCTCGACCGATTCTACCCGCGTCCCCAGACGAAGCTCCACCCGGAAGTGCTCCAGGCGCCGCCGCACGAAATCCGTGAGCGCAGCGTCGCGGCGGCCCAGTACGTCGCGCTGCGCTTCGAACACCGTGACCGCCAGGCCGTGGGTCCGCAGCGCCTCGGCCATCTCCAGGCCCTGGTAGCCCGCGCCCACAACCACCGCCCGCCGCGGCCGCTTTTCCTCCAGAAACGAGCGCAGCCGGCGCGCGTCCTCCAGGCCCGCGAGCGCGAACACGCCCGCTTCGCCCGCCCCGTCGATGGAGCGGTCCGGCCGCGCGCCCGTCGCCACCACCAGGCGATCATAGGGCGCCCGCTCGCCACCCGCCAGCGTCACTTGGCGGCGCGAGTGTTCCACCGCCACCACCTCGGCCCCGGTGCGCACGGCGATCTTCCTCTCGCGGCGGAAGTACTCGGGAGTATGCACCACCAGGTCCTCCAGGGACCCCACCCGCCCTTCCAGATAGTACGGCAGCCCGCAGGCGCTCCAGGCCACCGCCGCGCCTTTCTCGAACACCGCGATTTCCAGGGTAGGATCGCAACGCCGCGCGCGCGCCGCCGCGCTGAGGCCCGCGGCGACCCCTCCGATCACTAGCAAGCGCATGGCCGGTCCGCGGCCAGTCCCGGCCGGCCGCTATGCTCCCTCTTGTTCCTGGACGAAACTCAGTATATCGAAGCGCTTGATCTCGCGATCGGGGAAGAAGCTGTTCACCGCGTCCTGCTCGTCGTTGAAGATCTCGAAGACCGTGGTCAGCTTGGTAAGCACCAGCAGGGCGACGTTGCGCCGGTTAAGGTTCTCGAGTTTCAGTTTTCCGCCCAGCCGGCCCACCAGGGTGTAGCCCATCACCATGGCGCCCAGGCCGGTGCTGTCGATGTAGCCGACCTCCTTGAGATTCAGAATGAAGTTCCGGCCCCCGGCGGCGCTCAGCTCCTGCAGCTTGCCGCGCAGGGCGCCGGCCTCGTCGCCTACGGTGATGCGCCCGGCCAGATCCAGGATCAGGATGCCCTCGAGTTCTCTCTGCTGCAAGTCCAGGCTCACTGGAATTCCTCCGCCGGAAGAGGCCCGCCGCGCGCGGGGCCCTATTCCGCCGTCTCCTCCGCCAGTTCCTCGCCAGACTCCCCGCCGGCCTTGACCATGTAGCCGACGCGGCGAACCGTGTGGATGATCTTCTCGGGCCAGCGGTCGTCCACCTTGGCGCGCAGGTGGCGGATATAGACGTCGACGATGTTGGTCAATCCGTCATAGTCCATCTCCCAGACGTGCTCGACGATCATCATGCGGCTGATCGCCCGCCCGCTGTTCCGCATCAGGTACTCGAGAATGCTGAACTCCTTGGGCGCCAACTCAATCGGCTCTCCGCCGCGAGTGACCTTGCGCCGGATGCAGTCCATCGCCAGGTCTCCCACTTGCAGGCGCTCGGGCAGGGGTTGGCCCCGCCGCAGCAGGGCACGGACTCGGGCCAGCAATTCGGTGAACGAGAAAGGCTTGCTCAGATAGTCGTCGGCGCCGTGCTCCAAACCCTTGACGCGGTCGTCCACCGCGCCCAGAGCGCTGAGGATCAGCACCGGGGGACTGGTCTGCCGGGCGCGGATCTTCTCCAGAACGGTGAGGCCATCCATGTCGGGCAGCATCAGGTCGAGGAGGATGAGATCGTAATCGGCCGAGTTGATCATCTCCAGGGCCCCTGCCCCGTCCCCCGCCGAGTCCACCGAGTAGCCGGCGCTATCCAGGCCGCGAGCCACGAATTCCGCGATGCGCTTCTCGTCTTCAATGACCAGTATTCGCATCTGTCCTTCCGAACCGGGAGCCCCTTGGAGGATTCCCCGGAGTGGGCCGACTCACTCGAAAGCTATTACAAGAATGAGGTTACCACAAACGGCAGGTGGTTCTGAAGCTTTCCTAATCTGAGCCGGGTGGCGCCCGCCCCCGCTGCCGGCCCCGCTCCGCCCGCGCTGGAGACCGCAGCCTGCCGCGCATGGTCGGAACTGCGGATGGGGCGGTAAAGATCCCACCGGCTTCCGACGATAGAAGACTGCGACATGGACCCCGTCAACCCCCTCACAGTCGATCCCAGCCGCGCTGCCAACCTCCACGAGGTGCTGGTTGCTCACTTGGCCTGGCTGGAGTTGCGGCCCGGCGGCTTCCGCGCCAACCTCACCGACGCCAGTCTCAGCGAGGTCAACCTCGATCGCGCCAACCTGCACCGCGCGATCCTGAATGGCGCCGGCTTGATGGGCGCGATCCTGACTGGCGCCGACCTCGGCGGAGCCGTGCTCGAGGGCGCGGACCTCCGGGCGGCCGACCTCTCGCGCGCGGATCTCACCTCGGCCGAGCTGACCAACACCAACCTGTCCGGCTGCTTGCTGGCGGAGGCCTGCCTGGCGGAAGCGTCCTTGAGGATGAGCTCCTTTAACGGCGGCAATCTGCGCGAGGTGCGCATGCCCGAGGCCAAGCTGCACGAGTGCGATTTCACGGGAGCGATAATGCACTCGGCCGGGATGCATCACATCGCGGCGTTCGAGACGAACTTCTCGCACGCCGATCTCGAAAACGCCCTGCTCTACCATGCCCGGTTGCATCGCTGCCGGTTCACCGGCGCCAATGTCTCCGGCGCCAATTTCGGCTCGGCGAAGCTGCAGTACTGCGATTTTCGGGAAGCCGTGCTGAAGGGGGCCAAATTCAGCCGCGCGGATCTCAGCGGAAGCGATTTCTGCCGGGCCATGATGGCCGGCTGCGACCTGCGCGAAACCCGGCTGGCGGCGACGGATTTCAGCGGCGCCGTGCTGGCTGGCGCGCTGTTCACCGACGCCCAAACCTTCACCGCCGACCTGCGCAACGCCAACCTGCAAGGCGCGCGGGGCCTCACCGCGGCCCAGCTCTTACGCGCCAGGACCGACGACCGCACCATCCTGCCCAGCGGCAAATCCGGCCCCTTCGTCAAAGGCTTGGGATCCGAACGGGCGTTCTAGCTACTCGGCGGAGGCGCGCGCCCGCCGCCCCAGGAAGAAATACCAGCCCAGGGAAAAGCCCAGCAGCCGCCAGTTCCGCCAGCGCGTTCGGGCCACCGCCAGGAATAACATCAGCGCGATCAGACCGCCGGCGGCGGCTAGCGTCTGCCCTACCGTCAGGCCCTCTTTCCAAAACCACAGCCAGCGTCCGTAGATCAGCTCGATGTGCACCCAATACACCAGCAGCGAGGTCACGCCAAACTGCCGCACCCAGCTCCAGCGGCCTTCGGAATTGCGCGTCCAGAGATAGGCGAACGCAAGCAGCAGCAGCATCGCGCCGACCTTAATCGACACCTGCCAGGGGCTGTCCAGCCAGAACTCGGACTTGGTGTAGATCGAAGCCCCGAACCCAGCCATCGACTGGCCCACCACGACAAAGGCCAGCCCCAGCAGCGCTCCCCATTGCGCCGCGCGGTCGAGCTGTTCTTTGCCGAGCAGCCGCAGGATGCTGCCCGCACTCAGGCCGAAGGCCACGTAGGCGGCCCACGGAAAGAAGCCGAAGGACAGGTAGTCCGGCGCCACATAGCTCTTGACCACCGAGGGCGCCCAGGACCAATCCAACTGGGAGACCACCGGCGAGAGGGCCGCGATGGCCACCCCCAGCACCGCGCAGAGCCGCACCCGGTCGGCCGTCGAAAACACGGCCATCACCGACATCGCTGCCACCGCCAGGCCCATGCAGTTCAGAATGTCCACCTTCAGCAGGTCGGTCCAGGGGCTGTTGGGCAGTCCGAAGAGCCAGAGTTGCAGGCGGAACAGGAACGCGACCGCCAGCAGGTATCCAGCCCGGCGCAGAGCGGCTAGCACGCGCGCCGGCGCCGCCAGTCCCTTCTTCTCGCCGCTGTGCATCAGAAACGCCAGCGTGATTCCCACCAGGAACAGAAAGGCCGCCGGTGGCAGGCCGCCGGCAAACTGCGAGATCATGTACGGGCCGCTATCGCGCAACTCCGGCTTGGTGAAGGCGTTGAAGGCGTGCCCCTGGAGCATGATGATGGCCGCCAGCCCGCGCGTCCAGTCCAGAAACTCGAGCCGGCCCGTGTTGGATTGCCGTTCCGATGCCACTGTGCTGCTTACCCCCCCTGCTTCTGCGGACGTTCCGTCTTCGTTCCCGGCGGCAGCGCCAGGCGGAACTCGCCGTCCGGAAGTCCCGGGTTCACCTTCACATCCCAGTAGAGCACAAGATTGTAGTTGCCTCTGGGTTTCAGAAACTTCTGCTGCACCGGGTAGCCCGCGTCGGACGGAATCCAGAGATCGATTCTGACGATCTGCTCCTGCATCTTCTTATCTTTAGGAACCAGCTCCAGCCGGGTGGTCTTCCTTCCGCCAACCAGCTCTTCCCCGCCCACTTGCACCGTGTAGTTCTGCGCCAGTTCCTTTCCGGAACTGCCGAAACCCAGCAGCAGGAACTGATCCACCAGCGAGCGCTCCTCGCCCAGGTCGTAGATCTGGACGGTCTTCAGCTTCGGGTAGTAAACCTGGCCTTCGCTCCCCCGAAGCCCGAACGCGCGCGCGTCCTCTCCCGCGATCTCCCCGCGCATTTCAATCTTGCCGCCCGACCGCTTCAGCCAGAGCGAGCCCACCTCCGCGCTGAGATCGTCCAGCACCTTGGTGTAGGTAGTGTTCTTGAACTTGGCGGTCATCTGCCCGAAGCCCCTGGCTTCCGCATCCATCCGGCCCAGCACCTTGTCGAGAGGCTCGGCTCCCAGCGCCACGCCCAGCAGGCCGGACAAACCAAGCAACGCGCCAATCACTCTCAATCTGGCTTCTCCTAAACGATGAACTCCGCCCTACGAAAGTTACAGAAATCGTGACCGAAATCCCGGTCCCGGCTCAGGGGTGCGTGAACACCATGTAACCTTTGATTTCCTTTTCCGAGTCGAAAACCGGCTCGATCCGCACCGCGGTCGGCTTCTCTCCGGCCAGTTGCTTCAGGATCTCGCGGGCCTTCGCCAGGCGCTGGGTCTCGGGAACTCGCACCAGCAGTTCCGGCTCGATCCAGAACACGTTGGCGCCGTGCTCGGCCGGCAGCAAAGCGATGCGGGTGGTCCGCGGGATGCGCGGCTGGTCGTGAAACCACTCCCGCGGGGTCAGGAACAGAAACCCGAGAATCAGCCCGACCATGATGTCGTACTGCCACGAGGCGCGGGGATAGTCCCACAGAATCAGGCGCTTGATGGCAGTCAGGGCGCGGCCAACCATGAAACCCTAGTGTACCGCCTTCGCGCCCCGATGCGCTAAGATGCCCCTATGGCCAAAGCCAAAGGCATGTTCGAGGTCAAGTGTCCGTGCTGCCACGCGGATCTGAAAGTCGACCCGGAAACGCAGGCCGTCATCACCTTCAAGGAGGCAGTCAAGCCGCCCCCCATCGAGGACCTGGCCGCCGCCGTCCAACGCCTCAAGGGCGACGCCGGCCGCCGCGAGGAAGCCTTCCAGAAGTCCTTCGAAGCCGAGAAGAAGAGCAGCCAGGTGCTCTCCAAGAAATTCGACGAACTGCTGAAGAAGGCCAAGGAGAGCCCGCTCGAGCCTCCGCCCCGCCGCGACATCGACCTGGATTAGGGGCGAGGGCGGTCCGCGGGGAATCAAGCGGCGGACAAGTTCTCCACGCGGAGCGATTTCCGGCTCTTCTCCGCGTGCCAGAGGTCGTACTGAATCTGCTGGTTGAGCCAGCTTTCGGAGCTGGTGTTGAAAGCGATCGAGAGACGGACCGCCATCTCCGGGCTGATGCCCGCGCGCCTGTTGAGAATGCCCGACAGGGTCTTTCGGCTCACGCCCAGCGCCCGCGCGGCGTCCGTGACGGTCAAGTTCAGCGGTTCCAGGCACAGTCGCCTGAGCACCTCGCCGGGGTGCGGCGGGTTATGCATCTTCATAGTCGCCTCAATGGTAGTCCTCGTAGTCTACGCGATCTGCGTCCTTCCCGGCACAAGTGAACGTTACGCGCCAGTTGCCGCTTACCGTCACCGCCCACGTGCCTTTTCGAGAGCCGCGGAGTTGGTGGAGATCCAGGCCGGGCAAGTTCATATCGCGCGCGCTCGTTGAGGCGTTCAAACGGCCGAGGATGAGGCGAAGCCGCTCGGCGTGCCTCGCTTGAATTCCCGACTTGGCCCCGGTAGCGAAGAACCGCTCCAGTCCTTTGTGCCGGAACCCCTTGATCGCCACGCCTCCAAGTGTAACCTACATGGTTACAGGATGCAACCTGCCGTCGGCGCGGCGCCCGGGAAATGCGCCGAGGCACGGCCGCGGCGTCCCAGTGGTAGAGTATTGAAGATAAGTAATGCGCGCCGCACTTGTGACAGTTGCATGCCTTGCGCTGGGCGCCGTTCGAGGATGCGCTGCTTCAGCGCCCCCCAACGATGCGGTTGCCTCCGCTCAGACGGTGGCCTATTGTGAAGTCCTCAATAATCCGCAGGCCTACAAGGACAAGATGATTCGGGTCCGCGCTCTCTATGAGACGGACTTCGAACTCTCGGGGCTTACGGCGCCTGCCTGCCCAACCGCGCTACCGATGACGTGGGTCAACTTCGAGAAGTCCTGGGAGTCGCGGACGAGTTGGCGAGTCCGTCGAGCGATCGACGGCGTCAAGTGGCGAATCCAGGCCGACGTAGTTCTGGTGGGGAGGTTTAGAACGGGCGGTTCCTTCGGGCATATGGACATGTATCCGTTTCTGCTTGAAGTCTACAGGGTCGAAGCGTGCAAGGCCTCCGGCAGTTTCCGGCCCTATCCCCAAGCCAAAATGGCTCGGTAGCGCCGGCCCGAAGCTTCCCCGCTCCAGGCAAGCCGTATTGGGCTTACCCCTGCGATCTCTCCAGCGCCTGGTCCAGATCCCAGAGAATATCGTCGAGGTCTTCCAGCCCGATCGAGATGCGGACCATGTCGGGCGTCACGCCGGCGGCTACTTGCTCCTCGGCCTTCAACTGCTGGTGCGTGGTCGAGGAGGGATGGATCACCAGGCTGCGCGCGTCGCCCACGTTGGCCAGGTGCGAGAAGAGCTTCACGTTGTTGATGAACGCGCGGCCGGCATCGTAGCCGCCCTGAATCCCGAAAGAAAACACCGCGCCGCCGCCCTTGGGCACATACTTCTGGGCCAGCGTGTAATACGGGCTCGATGCCAGCGACGGATATTTCACCCACTTCACCAGCTTGTGGCTCTCCAGATGTTTCGCCACCGCCAGCGCGTTCTCTACGTGCCGCTCCATGCGCAGGCCCAGCGTCTCGATGCCTTGCAGGATCAGGAACGAATTGAACGGGCTGATGCAGGTGCCCATGTCGCGCAATCCCTCCACGCGTGCGCGGACGATGTAGGCCAGGTTCCCGAAGGTCTCGACGTAGCGCATGCCGTGATAGGCCGGCGACGGCTCGGTCAATTGCGGGAAGTTGCCCTCCGCCCAGGCGAACCGGCCGCTATCGACGAGGATTCCGCCGATGGAGGTTCCGTGGCCGCCCATGAATTTGGTCAGCGAGTGCACCACGATGTCCGCGCCGAAATCGATCGGCCGGCACAGATACGGCGTGGCGAAGGTGTTGTCGATCACCAGCGGAATCTTGTGCTGGTGCGCGATGGCGGCCACCGCCTCGATATCCAGCACGTTGCCGCGCGGGTTGGAGATGGTCTCGCCGTACAGGCACTTAGTTTTCGACGTGATGGCCTTGCGAAAATTCTCCGGCGAGTCCGGCTCGACGAACGTCGCCTGGATGCCCATCTTGCGGAAGCTGACGTCTAGCTGCGTGTAGGTGCCGCCATAAAGCGTGCAAGCGGCCACCATTTCGTCGCCGCATTCGAGCAGGCTGGATAGGGCGATGAATTGCGCCGCCTGTCCGCTCGAGACCGCCAGCGCCCCCGCGCCGTTCTCGAGCGAAGCCACGCGCTCCTCGAGCACCGCCGTCGTAGGGTTCCCGATGCGCGTGTAAATGTTGCCCGGTTTCTCCAGCGCGAACAGCGCCGCCGCGTGGGCGCTGTCTTCGAAGACGTACGACGTGGTCTGGTAGATGGGCACCGCGCGGGCGCCCGTGGTGGGTTCCGGCGTGTAGCCGGCGTGCAATGCGCGCGTGTTGAATCCGAAATCGCGTTTCTGGTCTGTCATAGGCTTCACCGTTTGTAACCGATCTTGCGCAGCAGGCCGTGCCGCCACTGAACGTCCTGCTCTCCCTCCACGCCTTTGGGCGAAACGCCGTCGATCACTCCCAGCACGCCGCGCCCCTGCTCGGTCTGAGCCACCACCACTTCCACCGGGTTGGCCGTGGCGCAGAAAATCGAGCACACCTCCGGCACGTCTTTGATGCGGCCCAGCACGTTGATGGGATAGCCCTTGCGCAGCGCGATGACGAACAGGTGGCCGGCGCCGATGGCCGCCGCGTTGCGGATCGCGAGCTGCTTCAGTTCTTCGTCGTTGCCCTCCGCCCGGGTCAGGCAGTCGCCCGAGGCCTCGTTGAACGCGATGCCGAACTCCATCTGCGGAGCCGTGTTCACGATCGCCTCGTAGAGGTCCTCGACGCTCTTGATGAAATGCGTCTGCCCGAGAATCAGGTTGCCCTCCTCGGGCACTTCCAGCCGAATCGTTTTCAGGTCCATGGGAACTTCCAGGATACTAACTCCCTCCGCCGCCGTCCATCGCAGTATCATGGTTTGAACGGCGGCTATGGATACCCAGCCTGCGGCGGCGCGCGCGGTGCTCGCGAGGGACGCGATCCTTTCGTCGCTGCGCGAAAGGATGATCGCCTTCGCGGCATCTCGTATATCGAGGGATGCCGCCGAGGACCTGGCGCAGGAAGTGCTCCTGCTGCTGCACGAGAAATACGGCCAGGTCGAGCGGTTGGAGGAACTGCTCCCCCTCTCGTTGCGCATCCTGAGGTTCAAGATGATGAGCCAGTTCCGGAAATCGCACCGCCGGGGAGAGTATTCGCAGGTCCCAGTGGACGGCCTTCCGCTGGCCGGCTCCGACCCCACTCCGGAGGCTCAGCTCGCCCGTAAAGAGGCCACCCAGCGACTTACCGCCGCCATCGCCCGCATGGGCGCGCGCTGCAAGGAACTCTTCCGCCTGAAGCTTCAGGGAATGACCTTTCCGGAGATTCAGGTCCGCTTGGGAGCCGGCTCCATCAACACCATCTACACCTGGGATTTTCGTTGCCGCAAGCAGCTTCTGGAATCCATGGGAGGCGGGTGGGAGCGCCAGCCATGAAGCGCGAAGACATCGAAAAGCTGCTCGGCGGTTACGCCACCGGCACGCTCACCGATAAGGAGCGGCAGGCACTGTTCGAAGCCGCGCTCACTGACCAGGCGCTCTTCGAAGCGCTGGCCGGCGAGGAGGCGCTCAAGGAGTTGCTTGAGGACCCACATTGCCGCCGGGAAATCGAGCAGGCCCTCCGCGATCAGCCACGCGGGTTCTTCGAGCGGGTCACCGGTTGGATGCGACAGCCGCGAGTCTGGGCGCTGGCCGGCACGCTGGCGGTCGGCGCGGTGCTCGCTGTGGTGGTGATCCGCACTCAAGCGCCCACGCGTCAATTCGAGTTGGCCCAGCGCCAGCCGCCGCCGGCCCAGATCGCCGTCCCTCCCACGCCGCCGCGCCAGCCGGCCGCTGACCTCGCAACCCGGCCCATGGCGCGGGCGACGCTGCCGCGTGCCGACAAGCTGGCCCTCTCCAAGCCCGCTTATGAGCCCCAAACGCTCACCGCCCGGCTCACCGCGCCGGCGCCGCCGCCGCCGGCCACCCCGATCGCTGAGGACGTTCCCGCGGCGCAGGAGCCGATGAATCTCGCCGCACCTCCCCAGGCCGTCCAAAAAACTGCCCAACAGCAGCAGACGGACAGTGTGGGCGGTGCCAAGGGCCGCGTAACTCAGCAAGCTGCTGCCCAATCCGTGATGGTGGACGGGACCAGCGTCGTCGATAAGAAGGTCCAGGACGTAGAGCAAGTTTCAGGGGCGTTCGCGAGCCAGAACCAGCGCCAGGCCCCGCTCCAACTAACTTACAAGGTCCTGGCTCAAGGCCCCAACGGCCAGTTCGACGAAGCGAAGCTTAAGGATCAACAGTTGCCCGGCGCGCCCCTTCGCGTGAACTTGGAGGCCAACCAGGCGGGTTACCTCTATGTGAGCGGCGCCCGCGGACTTCTGCTTTCGACTCAGGCCGTGCCCGGAGCCAATTACGTCGTCGAACCGGGCCCGGAGGACCGCACGCTGACCGTCATCCTCTCCCGCTACCCGGTGGCCGTCCCGCCTCCCTCCCAGGCGCCCGCGCGCACTTTCCGCGCCAAACAACAGCAGAACACGGAAGACCTCGTGGTGGTCGAGATCGATCTCAATCGCCCCTGACAATTCCCGAAACGCTTTGCCGCCGCCCTGTTCCGCTCGCACTATGCTGTAGTGGATGAATGGACTCCGAGGCGGTCCTCGAGCACATCGCGCGGCTGCCCCACGCGCGCGCGAACTTCAAGCAACTGGTTCGCGAGCTGGGGGCGCGCGGCGCGGCGCGCGAGGAACTCGAGAGCGCCCTGGCGCGCCTCGCCGCGAGCGGCGACCTCATCGAACTGCGCGGCGGCCAGTACGTCGCCACCAGCCAATCCCGCGAATTCGCTGCCGGCCGCCTCCAGATGCACCGCGACGGCTACGGCTTCCTGATTCCCGATCTCCCGCGTGAGGGCCCGCGCGGCGACATCTTCATTCCCCCCAGCTCCGCCGACCACGCCATGCACGGCGACCGCGTTCTGGTGCGCATCGGGCGCATCGGCGCCGACGGCCGGGCCGAGGGCGAGATCGTCCGGGTTCTCACCCGCGCGCACCCAACCTGCGTCGGCGAGTTTCGCGTGCGCGTCAACGGCAACTTCGTGGTGCCCCACGACGAACGCATACAGCAGTGGATCGAGATTCCGCCCGGCCTCGAGACGCCTCCGCCCGGCTCGGGTGGCGATCGCATCGGCGTGCGCCCGCACGAGATCAAGAGCCCTGCCGATTTGGACGGCATGATCGTGAACGTCGAGTTGCTCGAATTCCCCGAGGCCCGCAGCAACGCGGTCGGGCGCGTCACCGAGATCCTCGGTTTCCCCGAAGATTTCGGCGTGGACGTCGAGATCGTCGTTCGCAAGCACCACCTGCCCCACCATTTTCCTTCCGAGGTCGTCGAGCAGGCCCAGAGCTTCTCCACCGCCATCCGCGCCGACGAACTCGCCGGCCGTACCGATTTCCGCGGCATGGACGTGGTGACCATCGACGGCGAGACCGCGCGGGATTTCGACGACGCGGTCTGGGTGGACCGGGCCCCCAACGGCAATTTCCTGCTGCACGTGCACATCGCCGACGTCGGCCATTACGTCCGCCCGGGCACGCCCATCGACGCCGAAGCCCGCCTGCGCGGCACCAGCGTCTATTTCCCCGACCGCGCCATTCCCATGCTGCCGCTCGAGCTTTCCACCGAGCTGTGCTCGCTCACCCCGCGGCAGGACCGGCTGGTGCTCTCGGTCCTGCTCGAGCTGGATCACCACGGCGATGTGGTCTCCCAGGAGTTTTTGCGTGGAGTCATCCGCAGCATCGAGCGCATGACTTACACCAACGTTCACCTCCTGCTCGAGGGCGATGCGGGCCAGCGCGAGCGTTACGCCAACCTGGCCGGCCGCTTCGAGTTAATGCGCGAGTTGGCGCTGATCCTGAATCGCAGGCGCGCCCGCCTCGGCTCCATCGACTTCGACCTGCCCGAACCGCTCATCGAGTTCGACCAGTGGGGCGAAATGACCGGCGTCCGCCGCGCCCCGCGCAACATCGCGCACCGCATCGTCGAGGAGTTCATGCTGGCCGCCAACCAGGCCGTGGCCAGCCACCTCGAGCAGGCCGGCATCCCCTCTATCTTCCGCATCCACGAGCCGCCCGATCCCCGGCGCGTGATGGAATTCGAGGAGATCGCCGCGCACTTCGGCCATTCCCTCGGCATCGGCGCGATTCCCGTGAAGAAGTTCTCCATGGTCGACCGGCATCGCGACGGCCGCAAGGTGCGCCGCGATCTGGTGCTCGCCGAGCCCAACCTGGCCGTCTCCTCGCGGCATTACCAGCGCCTGGTCGCGCGCATCGAAGGCCGGCCCGAGGAGCGCATTCTGAGTTACCTGATGCTGCGCTCGCTCAAGCAGGCGCGCTACAGTTCCACCAATGTGGGACACTTCGCGCTGGCCGCCGGCACTTACACTCATTTCACGTCGCCCATCCGGCGCTACCCCGACCTGATCGTCCACCGCGTGCTCGCCTCGACCCTGCCCGGCGGCCGCCCCTCCCCGCTCACGCCCGCCGCGCTCTCTACCGTCGCCGCCGACTGCTCGCTATCCGAGCGCTGCGCCGCCGACGCCGAGCGCGAGCTGGTCGAGTGGAAGAAAGTCAAGTTCATGGCCGAGCGGCTGGGCGAGGAGTTCAACGCCCTCATCACCTCCACCACCCGCTTCGGCTTTTTCGTCGAACTCGAGGACCTCTTCGTCGAGGGCCTGGTGCCGCTGGAGACCCTCCCCGGCGAGCGCTTCAATTACCACGAGAACTCGCACAAGATCGTCGGCGACCGCAGCCGCCGCGAGTTCTCCATCGGCGACCGCGTGCTGGTCCGCCTGGACCGCGTCGAGGCCTTCGAGAACAAGTTGCAATTCTCCCTGGCCGAGCCCGAGCCGCGCCGCCCCCGTGGCCGCGCCCGCCGGGGCTGATCGAGCAGCGTCCCTTGCGCCCGTGTCCGCCCGGAATGTAGCATTGGTGCATGGGGACTACTCACTGCAAGCTGGGATGCATGCTGACATTTCTGTTCGCTCTCGCGCCGCTGGTTTACGGCCAGGACGCTAGTCTCGCTCGAGGCAAGTACCTGGTGGAGAATGTCGGCCTGTGCGGCGATTGTCACACGCCCATGTTGCCGGCCGGTCAGCCCGACGAATCGCATGCGCTGCGAGGCGCCATGCTGGGCTTTCAGCCGATTCATCCGATTCCCAAGTGGAACGTGGCTGCGCCGGACATCACGCCGCAGGGCGCGCTTTGGAAAAAGTGGGGTGAAATCGGCTTACTGAAGTTCCTGCAAACCGCGCAGGATCCCCACGGCCATCCCGCCGATCCACCCATGCCGGCTTATAAATTCAATGTCCAGGATGCCGAGGCGATTCTGGCCTACCTGAAAGCGCTGCGCTAGGATGCGGCGATTCGTTCCGGCCCTTGCGGCCCTCGCCGCCTCCGCGCTGGGCCAGTCGCCGGACAACGTGCTGCTGGTGGTGAACCAATCCTCCGGCGTCTCGCGCCGCATCGCGAGTTACTACACCGGGAAGCGCGGCATCCCGGCCTCCAACATTTGCCCGCTGGAAGTCCAGGAGGACGAGACCATCCCGCGCGGCGTCTACGATTCCAAGATCGCCGCTCCGATCGCCGCCTGCCTCCAGTCGCGCCACCTCGAGGAGAAGATTCTGTACCTGGTGACTACTCTGGGCCTGCCGCTGCGCATCACCGGCTCATCCGGCCAGCAGGGCGATCAGGCCTCCGTGGATTCCGAACTCACCCTGCTCTACCAGGATTTGCGCGGCAGCCAGCACGCGATCCGCGGCCCGCTCGCGAATCCGTTCTTCGGCCACCGCGACGAGCCTTTCCAACATCCGCGGTTCCCCATCTACCTGGTCTGCCGCCTGGCCGCTTACAGCTTCGACGAAGTCGAGGCGATCATCGACCGCTCGCTCGCGGCCCGGAATGCGGGCAAGGTGGTCATCGATCTCTCGGACGACAACGATGCCCCGGGCAACGACTGGCTGCGCGACGCCGCCATCCTGCTCCCCGCGGACCGCGTCGTCTTCGACGCCTCGCCCAAGGTGCTCCTCAATCAGCGCGACGTGATCGGCTATGCGGGCTGGGGCTCCAACGATCCCCATCTCAAGCAGCGGATGCTCGGCTTCCAGTGGCTGCCCGGCGCCATCGCGACCGAATACGTTTCCTCCGACGGCCGCACTTTCAAACGCCCGCCCGACAACTGGAACATCACTAACTGGCACGACGCGCCGCACTTCTTCGCGGGGAGCCCGCAGAGCCTGGCGGCGGACTTCCTCCACGAAGGGGCCACCGGCGCGAGCGGCCACGTCTTCGAGCCTTACCTCGCACTTACTCCCCGGCCGGATTTTCTTTTTCCCGCCTATCTCAACGGCAGGAACCTGGCGGAGAGTTACTATCTGGCCATCCCCGCGCTAAGCTGGCAGAACATCGTGGTGGGCGACCCACTCTGCCGGCTGAAGTAGCTCCGTAAAAGTTTGTAACGCCCGCCCGCGCTCCCCCGCGCTCGTGCTACATTCGGTTTCGTGCGGGTACTGATCGTTGACGACGACGTCGAGCTGGGCGCCCTGCTGGTCGAGTTCCTAACGCGCGAAGGATTCTCGGTCGCGGTCGAGCACGAGGGCCGGCGAGGGATCCAGCGCGCGGCTTCCGGCGATACCGACCTGGTGGTGCTGGACGTGATGCTCCCTGGCATGGACGGCTTCGAGATCCTGCGCCAGCTCCGCCAGAAAAGCCGCGTGCCCGTCCTCATGCTGACCGCGCGCGCCGAGGACGCCGACCGCATCGTGGGCCTCGATCTGGGAGCCGACGATTATCTGGCCAAGCCCTTCAACCCCCGGGAACTGGCGGCCCGCATTCGCGCCATTCTCCGTCGCACCGAGGCGCAGCTCTCCGAGCGCATCCGGCTCGAAGTGAATGGCGTCTGCCTGGACCCCGGCGCGCGCGAAGTCTCCGTGGACGGCCGGCGCGTGGAACTCACCACCCTCGAGTTCGACATCCTGGAGATCCTGATGCGGGCCGCCGGCCGCGGCCTCTCGCGCGACGATCTGACGGAGGCCATCTACAACCGCAAGGCCACGCCTTTCGAGCGCTCCATCGACATGCACATCAGCCATCTCCGAAAGAAGCTCGAGCTGCACCGCACGCTGATCAAGACCGTGCGCGGCGTGGGCTACCAGTTTTGCCGCACGCCGGAAGAAGCGCCCGTCGCATGAGATCGCTCTTCGTCAAGATTCTGCTTTGGTTCCTGGCCGTGATGGCGCTCGCCGTGCTGGGATTCGTGTTCATCACCTCGGCCGCCATGAGCTCCACCCGCGGCCGCGAGCACCTCTGGGGACGCGTCCTCTCCTTTCAGACCGAGGAGGCGAGTCACGCTTTCGAGACCGGAGGCCGCCCGGCGCTGGCCGATTTTCTGGAGCGCTTCCACTTGGGCTTTCGGGCGCGCGGTGTGCTCACCGACGCCGCGGGCCGCGATCTGCTGAGCGGAGAGGACCGCCGCGACCTCGTCCGGAGGGCCGGCGAGCGTGGGCGCGTCTTCGATTTCCGTCCCACCGTCATCGCCCACCAGAGCGACGACGGCCGCTACTGGTTCTTCGTGCTGGTGCCGCTGGGACGGCCGGGCTTTTCCTTTATCCTGCCGCAGTATTTGTGGATCGTCGCCGTGGTGGTGCTGCTCTCCTACGCGCTCGCTCTACACCTGACATCGCCGCTGCGCCGCCTCGAAAAAGCGGTCCAGCGCTTCGGCCGTGGGGATTTCTCGGCCCGCCTGAAATCCCAGCGTCGCGACGAAATGGGCCAGCTCGCGCGCTCCTTCGATCAGATGGCCGACCGCATCCAGACCCTGCTCGACGCCGAGCGCCGCCTGCTGCTCGACATTTCCCACGAATTGCGTTCGCCTTTGGCGCGGCTGGGCGTGGCCGTCGAACTGGCCCGCTCCGGCGAAGACCGCGAGGCCGCGCTGAATCGCATCCAGAAGGAAGCCGACCGCCTCAACGCGCTGGTGGGCGAACTGCTGCAAGTGACCCGCGCCGAGGGCGACCCAGCTTCGCTGCGCCATGAACCGTTCCCGCTGGACGAACTGCTGCGCGGTCTGGTCGACGACTGCTCCGTGGAAGCGCAAGCGCGCCATTGCCGGATCGATCTGACCGCGGCCGAGCCCGTCCAGGTCCGCGGAGATCCCGAGCTGCTGCGCCGCGCTATCGAGAACGTCGTTCGCAACGCGATTCGTCACGCGCCCGCCGACACCGCCGTCGAGGTCGCGCTCCGCAAGGACGCCGCCGTCTCGGTAGTGGTGCGCGATTACGGTCCGGGCATCCCCGAAGAGCATCTGCCGCGCATCTTCGATCCCTTCTACCGTGTGGATACCGACCGCAACCGCGCCAGCGGCGGGGTCGGGCTGGGACTCGCCATCGCGCGCCGGGCCATCGAATTGCACAAAGGCCGCATCCAGGCCCGCAACGCGAACCCCGGCCTGCTGGTCGAGATTACGATCCCGTAGCTGGCGGCCGAGCGGTCTTCTCAGGATGCCAACTGGCTGTGCTTGCTACCGTACAGCTTGTAAATCCCCAGGCCGATCGCCAGCCAGACCACGAACCGCACCCAGGTCTCCAGCGGCAGGCTCATCATCAGCACCAGGCAGAAGACCACCGAGATGGCGGGCAGCCACGGCACGCCCGGCATTCGGAATGCGCGCGGGCGCTGGGGTTCGGTCCGGCGCAGCACGATCACTCCCGCCGAAACCACAATAAACGCGAATAATGTTCCGATGTTGGCCAGGTCGGCGAAGGTCCCGATATCCCAGATGCCCGCGGGGATTCCCACCACTAATCCCGCCACCCAGGTGCTGATATGCGGCGTGCGGTGCACGTCATGGACCCGGCTGAACGCCGCGGGCAATAGCCCGTCCCGCGACATGGCGAACCAGATGCGCGCTTGCCCGTACTGGAAAACCAGTAGCGAGGAGAGCATTCCCACTAGCGCTCCCAGCACCACCCACTTGCGTATGGATTCGTAGCCCAGCAGCTTCAGCACATCCGCCACCGGCGCCGCCGTGCCCAGCGTGGTCCACTTGGCGATCCCGGTCAGCACCAGCGCCACCGCGACGTACAGCACCGTGCAGATCACCAGGCTGGCCACGATGCCGAACGGCAGGTCGCGCTGCGGGTTTTTGCATTCTTCCGCGGCGGTCGAAACAGAATCGAAGCCGATGTAGGTGAAGAACACGATGGCCGCTCCGGTCAGCACGCCGGGAAACCCGTTGGGCATGAAGGGATGCCAGTTCTCCGTCCGCACGGCGCGCGCCGCGCCCAGAACAAAGATCAGGATGGCTGCGATCTTGACCAGCACCATCAGGTTGTTCGTCCCCGCGCTCTCGCGTACGCCGCGCACCAGAATCCAGGTCAGCACCAGCAGCACGATCAGCGCCGGAAGGTTGAACCAGTTGCCGGTGAACTGCCCGCCCTGGATGATAGGCCCCGAAAGTTTGGCGGGCAGATGAATCCCGAACAGGCTCTCCAGCAGATCGTTGAGATACGCCGAGAATCCCACCGCCACCGCCATGTTCGAGACGGCGTACTCCAGGATCAGATCCCAGCCGATGATCCAGGCGAAGATCTCGCCCAGCGTGGCGTACGCGTACGTGTACGCGCTCCCGGCGATGGGGATCATCGAGGCCAGCTCCGCGTAGCACAGCGCCGCGAAACTGCACGCCAGGGCCGTCAGCACAAACGACAGCGAGATCGCGGGCCCCGCGCCCGGCCGCCCGATGGTCGAGACCGCGTTGCGGCCGTGCAGTAGCAGGTCCAGCACAGGAGCGTGCAGGATCGAGTGGAAGCTGAGCGTCTCGCCGGCGGCCGCCGTGCCGGTCAGGATGAAGATCCCCGAGCCTATCACCGCGCCCACGCCCAGCGCCGTCAGACTCCACGGCCCCAGCGTTCGGCTGAGGCGCCTCTCGGGCGCCTTCGCCGCCTCGATGAGCTGATCGATATCCTTGGTGCGAAGGAGCTGGGACAAGCGCCCTCTACCGCTTCCTCTGCCCCTTCACCATGTGGCGCACCTTGCGCTTCTCGGAGCCTCGCGCCACGCCCGCCGCCCGCTTGGGCTTGGGCGCCGCCTTCTTGCGCGCCGCCCGCTTCACCTTCTTGCGCTCTGCCGTGTCTGTAATCGTTTTCGTGTTCATTCTCGTGTTTTCAATCCTGCGTATTTTTCTACCAGCTTCTTCAGCCCGTGGTTCTGAAAGCTTACCGTTAGTTTCGCATTTTCCCCGTCCCCTTCGCGCCGCACCACCGTTCCCTTGCCGTAGACTGGGTGAATCACCGTGCTTCCGGCGGCCAGCGCCTTGGGCCGCAATGGAGCCTGAGGCCGCACCGGCGGCGGCGCCGGCTGCGCTTGCGGAACACTGGCAGGGACGCCCCGGGCCTGAAAAAACTCCTGGATGTTATCCACTGAATTGTAGGTCTTGCCCGCGTAGGCGTTCTTCCGCGCTCCCTCGCGCACCAGGAACCGTTCGGCCTCCAGATCGACTTCTTCCACCGCCGCCCGCGGGCGCCCTAGCGTCTCGATCAATTCCTTGGGGATCTCCCTGAGAAATCGCGAGGCCATGCACTCCTCCGACTGGCCCCCTCCGAATCGCCGCCGGTAGCGCGCCCAGGTCAGGATGAGCTGCTTCTGGGCGCGGGTCATGGCGACGTAGCACAGCCGCCGCTCTTCTTCCAGCGCCGATTCGGAATCCACCGAGCGGATGTGCGGGAACAGGTTCTCCTCCAGCCCCGCGACGAACACCACCGGAAACTCCAGCCCCTTCGCGTTGTGCGCGGTGAGCAGCGAAACTTGCGCCTGCTCGTCCACCTGGTCGGCGTCGGAAACCAACGCCGCGTGGTCCAGGAATTCCGAAAGGCCCTCCTCGCGATCGGCCGCTTCGCTCGCCGCATTCACCAGTTCGGCCAGGTTCTCCAGGCGCGTCGCCGCGGACGGCGATTCGTCCCGCTTTAGAGTGGCCAGGTAGCCGGTGCGCTCCAGCATCTGCTCGATCAGCTCGTCGACCGGAGCCCGCGCCGCCGCCTCCCGCAGTTCCTCGATCAGTTTCCGGAAGCCCTCCAGCGCCGCTTCGGCACGCGCCGGAAACTGCCGCGCCTCGATCAGCCGTCCCAGCGCGTCCCACAAGCTCATCGAGTTTGCGTTGGCGTAGCGTTCCACCTGGTCCACGGTGGTCTTGCCGATCCCGCGCGCCGGCGTGTTGACGATGCGCAGCAGGCTGACCGAATCCTGCGGCGACAGGATCAGCTTCAGGTACGCCAGCGCGTCCTTGATCTCGGCGCGCTGGTAGAAGCTGAACCCGCCAATCACCTTGTAGCTCCGACCATAGCGCCGCAGCGCCTCTTCGATCTGCCGCGATTGCGCGTTGGTGCGGTACAGGATCGCCACGCGGTCCTTCGGCTCTCGCTCCAGCAGCCGCTCAATGGTGTCCGCGATGAACAGGGCTTCGGTCTCCGCGTCCGGCGCCTGGTAGAGGCCCACCTTTAGCCCCGCCGGCGCCGAGGTCCACAGCCACTTCCCCTTGCGCTCCAGGTTGTGCGCCACCATGGAGCTGGCCGATTCCAGAATGTTCTTCGTCGAACGGTAGTTCTGCTCGAGGCGTATGGTCAGCGCGTTCGGGTAGTCCCGCTCGAAGTCCAGAATGTTGCGGATGTCGGCCCCGCGCCAACTGTAGATCGACTGGTCCTCGTCCCCCACCACGCATACGTTCTGGTGCGATTCGGTGAGCAGCCGCATCAGCTCGTACTGGCTGCGGTTGGTGTCCTGGTACTCGTCCACCAGCAGGTGCCGAATCCGCCGGTTGCAGGCCCGCCGCGTCGCCTCGTCGTGCTGGAGCAGCCGCACGGATTCCAGCAGCAGGTCGTCGAAATCCAGCGCGTTGGCCTGCCGCAGCCGCCCCTCGTAATGCTCGAAGACCACCGCCAGTTGTTTGTTCTTGGGGTCCTTGGCCGCCTGCGCGAACTCCTCCGGCGTCTGCTTGTGGCTCTTGGCGTGGCTGATCCGCGAGAGCGCCGCCCGGTACTGGAGGAACTCCTTCTCGTCCAGATCCAGGTGACGGTAGACCGCCTTGACCACCGCCAACTGGTCCTCTTCGTCGTAGATCGTGAAGTCGCGCGTGAACCCCGGCCGAATTTCCGCCAGACGCTGCCCGTCCCTTCTCAGCAGCCGCACGCAGAAGGAATGGAAGGTCGCCACCACCAGGCCGGTCAGCGAGTAGGCGTCGCCCAGCAGTCGCCCCACCCGCTCCCGCATCTCGTCGGCTGCTTTGTTGGTGAAAGTGACCGCGGCGATGGCGCTCGGCGGCACGCCATGCTGGTGGATCAGGTGCGCGATGCGGTGCGTGATCACCCGGGTCTTCCCGCTCCCCGCTCCGGCCAGAATCAGCAGGGGACCGCCAGTGTAGGCCACCGCTTCGCGCTGCTGGGGGTTCAGACCCTCGAGGAAATCCATGAAACTCGTTGAAAAAACAAGCCCGTGCGGGAACGCTCAAGCACCCAACTGCTGATTCTAGCAGATGGGATCTCCCTCAGGCGCGGCCACATGTTCAGACACGCGAAACCCCTTGCCTTCGACTCCAGGATCGGATATAGTTTGATACAACAACTATAGTCTCGCTTTGATGGTCCGATCACTTTGCCTTGCAGAGTCCGGCCAGCGACGCCAGAGGTGAAGTATGCGCCACCTCCCGGATACCCGCGGGGCGATGGCGCTAGGATAACGATATGATGCTTCTGCTGGCCAGATCCGTCCCGTTCGCGGCGCTCTGGCTGCTCGTTCTGCCGCAGCAGGCGAGCGCGCTTGGCGAGCCCCGCTACGTTCAGGACTTCGCCGGTCCAGGCAGCTTTCAAATCGTCGCCGGGAGAATCGCGTCGCCCATCTATGTCGATCCCAACGATCATGCCGGTGTTGTTCGCGTCGTCCACGATCTCCAGGCGGATGTCGCCCGGGTCACCGGGTGCATTCCGGCCATCGCCAGCGACGAGAAGGCTCCGGGAACCAACGCCATTCTTATCGGCACCGTTGGGAAGAGCAGCCTGATCGACCGGTTGATCCGCGAGGGAAAGATCGACGCCTCCCCGATCGCCGGTAAGTGGGAGTCCTTTCTCATCCAGGTTGTTCCGCACCCCCTGCCCGGCCTGGCCCGCGGACTGATTATCGCCGGGAGCGACAAGCGTGGGACCATCTACGGCATCTACGACCTCTCCGAGCAGATCGGCGTATCCCCGTGGTACTGGTGGGCCGACGTTCCCGTCGCCCACAAGGACGCCCTCTTCGTGAAGCCCGGAAAGTACGTCGAGGGTGAGCCGGCGGTCAAGTATCGCGGCATTTTTTTGAACGACGAGGAGCCGTCGCTTACCGGCTGGGTAAAGAAGAGATACGGGAATTACAACCACAAGTTCTACGAGACGGTCTTCGAGCTTCTGCTCCGGCTGAAGGCCAACTATCTCTGGCCCGCGATGTGGAACAGCGCCTTCAACGAAGACGACCCGCTGAATCCCAAGCTCGCCGACGAGTACGGCATCGTGATGGGCACCTCCCATCACGAGCCGATGCTGCGGGCGCAGCAGGAGTGGAAGCGGCATGGCCAAGGCCCCTGGGACTATTCCAGGAACGCCGGGTTCCTGCGCGGGTTTTGGGATGAAGGCATAGAACGCAACAAGAACTACGAGAGCATCGTCACGCTCGGCATGCGCGGCGACGGCGACATGCCCATGTCGGAAAGCGCCAACATCGAGCTGCTCGAGCAGATCGTGGCCGATCAGCGCCAGATCGTCGCCAAACGGATCAACCCCGATCTGTCCGCCGTGCCCCAGGACTGGGCGCTGTACAAGGAGGTGCAGGAATACTACGAGAAGGGAATGCGCGTCCCCGACGACGTGACCCTGCTCTGGTGCGACGACAATTGGGGCAACCTCCGTCGCCTGCCGACTCCCGAGGAGCGCCAGCGCGGCGGCGGCGCCGGCATCTATTATCACTTCGACTACGTGGGCGGGCCGCGCTCCTACAAGTGGCTCAATACCAACCCCATCGCCAAGGTTTGGGAGCAGATGAACCTGGCCCATGAGTACGGCGCCAACCGGATCTGGATCGTCAACGTGGGCGACCTGAAGCCCATGGAGTTCCCCATGGAGTTCTTCCTGGACCTCGCCCGCGACCCCAAGAGCTGGCCGAAGGAGAGAATCCAGGAATTCGGGAGGCTCTGGGCGGAGCGTGAATTCGGGCCGGCCCATGCGGCGGAAATCGCGGACATCGTCTCCAAGTACACCAAGTACAACGGCCGGCGCAAGCCGGAGCTTCTGGAGCCGGGCACCTTCAGCCTGACGGACTATCGCGAGGCCGACACCGTGGTGGCCGATTTCAACTCCATCGCCGCGCAGGCGGAGCGAATCTCTCGCACTCTGCCCGAGAATGCCCGGGACGCCTTCTTCCAGCTCGTTCTCTATCCCACCAAGGCCTCCGCCGTGGTCACCGAGCTTTACGTCACCGCCGGGAAGAACCGCTTGTACGCCAGCCAGCGCCGCGCGAGCGCCAACGATCTGGCCGAGCGGGTCCAAAGTTTGTTCCAGGAAGATGCCGCGCTCTCGGATTTCTACAATCATGAAATGGCCCACGGGAAGTGGGATCACATGATGGATCAGACCCACCTTGGCTACACCTACTGGAACGAGCCGCCGGAGAATGCGATGCCCAGAGTCGAGAAGGTTGCCGTCGCCACTGCGGCGGACATGGGTGTGGCCGTCGAAGGTTCCTCCGCGGCGTGGCTTGGCGCTTCTGGCGAGCCGGCTCTCCCCGAGTTCGATGCCTTCAATCAGCCCTCCCGCTACATAGACGTCTTCAACCGGGGGCAGGCCCCGTTTGAGTTCTCGGCCGTGGCCAGCGCCCCATGGATAGTGCTGAGTGCGGCGCGGGGCGCCATCGAGAAGGAGCAGCGCCTCTGGGTGAGCGTCGATTGGAGCCGAGCGCCCCGGGGTTCGGCGGAGGGCTTTGTGAAGATCGGCCGGCCCGGCGCCAGCGAGGTGACGGTCAAGGTTCGGGCGTTCAACCCGGCGGAGCCCTCCAGGTCGTTCCTGGATGGTTTTGTCGAGGCCAACGGCTACGTCTCCATCGAAGCGGAGCATTTCACCAACAAGATCGACACGGCCGCCGCCCGCTGGGAGAAGATCCCCGATTACGGGCGGACCCTTTCCTCCATGACCGTATTCCCCGTCACCGCCGCGCCCACCATCCCTCAGAAGGATTCCCCGTGTCTGGAATATCGCATGTACCTGTTCCATCCGGGCGAGGTCACTGTCCAGGCGATTCTGGCGCCCACCTTGAACTTCGTGCCGGGCCGCGGCCTGCGCTTTGCCGTCTCGTTCGACGATCAGCCGCCGCAAGTCCTCGATGCGCTGGCCCGTAACTCGCTGCAAGATTGGGAGGAATCCGTGAGGGACAGCGTCCGCGGCATCCCCTCCACCCACCACCTGACGGCCTCCGGCTACCACACACTGAAGTTCTGGATGGTGGATCCCGGGGTGGTGTTGCAGAAACTGGTTGTGGACCTCGGCGGCGTCAAGCCCAGCTACCTCGGCCCCCCGGAAAGCGCCTTTGCTTTCCGCCACAATGCCTTGTAACCTAACAGTTTGCCGGTACGCCTTACATCCGAGGGTTAGTGAGGTACGTTCGGATGCCGGCAATCGGGCAGAATGCTGGTCGATTCAGAGCTGATCAAACGAGCCTGCCAGGGCGACGACGCCGCGTTCAACCAAGTCGTCGTGGCCTACCGCAAGCGCATCCTGGGAATCATTGCCCGGCTGATCGGAAGGCCCGAGGACGTGGAGGACGTCGGCCAGGGCGTGTTCCTCCGTCTCTATTTTTCCATGGGGCAGCTCCACGCCCCGGAGGTCTTCGAGGCCTGGATGTACCGCCTGACGGTGAACGCGGCCTACGATTATCTGCGCCGGCGGAAGCGGCACGGCGAGATGCGTATGTCCGACCTGTCCGAGCAGCAGGTCATGCTGGCCGACGCGGTGGCCGGCGCCAAACGGGAGGACGAGCTTCAGCGCCGCAAGCGCGTCCGCGAATTGGTGGATACGCTCCTGAACTCGGTTTCCGAGCAAGACCGGATCTTGCTTACCCTCAAGGAGATCGAGGGACTCTCGCTGAAAGAGCTTGAAATGGTGTACGGAGTGAAGGAGAATGCCTTGAAGGTCCGGCTGTTTCGGGCGCGCCAGCGGGTCTTGAAGGTCTACCGGGAGATGGAGGAGCAATCCACCGTCCCCGAAGGAACGGAAGGCTAGGGAGTCTTATGTTGGACGAGCGAGACGCACGGGGGCTGAACTCCGACGCACGGCTGTCCGGACTTTTTGCCGAGTACCGGGCGGCTTGTCCCGATCCGGAGCCCAGCGCGATGTTCACGCCGGGACTGTGGGAGAAAATCGAGGCGCGACGGAGCTTCGCCTACCGTCTCAAACTGTTCTCCCGGGCCATTATCACCGCTGCCGCCGTGCTGTGCCTGCTCATGGGCTTGTCCCTGTCCCGGCCGGAGCCCTCCGCCTCGTACCTGGAGATTGTCACCGCCGATCAGAGCCACGGCAATGCAGCCGACGAGGATCTCGTCGCCGTCCTGTACGAAAGGAACTGATGACGCGGCCCACCGTTTCCGTCGCCGTCTACCTGTGCCTGGTGTTCCTGAGCGGCTTGCTGGTGGGCGGCCTCGGAGTCTCCGTCTACATGAAGAAATCGGCCGCCTCGAGGCCCACTCTCGAACAGCGGCAGCTTCGCTACCTGACGGAGATGCGTACCCGCCTGAAGCTCAGCGACGATCAGGTCCGGCAGTACAAGAGCATTCTGGAGAACACCGGTAAGCAACTCCATGCCTTGCACGACCAGATCCGGCCGCAGGAGCACGCCGTCATGGAGCGGCAGGCCGAGAGCGTTCGCGCCATCCTGAACGAGGCCCAGCGCGTCGAATATCGGAAGATACGGGAAGAGAGAGAAAAGCGCCGCCAGCAGCCTGACCGGCTGCCCTAACCCGCCTTTCTCCTACGCTGCCGCCGTAGGACGCAGGAGATGCCCGTGGATACGAGGCGCGGCGGACGAGCCGATTAATCGGGGCGCCCCAGTCCGCCGGAAGCGGCATGCCGCGCGGCAGCGCCCGGCGACCGGAGGCGTGCATAACGGTACGTCGAGGGCGGCGGCCAAGCGCAACGAAGTAGACATAGGCATATCGTGCGTCGCTATTTCTTGGCCTTGGCCGCGTCTTTGGCGTCCTTCGCGTCCTTCATGTCCTGGGTCTTCTGGACCTTCCTCTGGAAACGGTCGATGCGGCCGGCCGTGTCCATCAGCTTCTGCCGGCCCGTGAAGAAGGGATGGCACTTCGAGCAGATTTCCACGCGGATGTCGCCTTTATGCGTCGAGCGGGTGCGGAACGTGTTGCCGCACGCGCAGATGACGCTCAGTTCGTTATAAGCGGGGTGTATCCCAGCCTTCATGGACAGACGATTCCTTTCCTCGGGTGGCTGAATCAGTAGTATAGCAAAAATGGAAACCTCCACTGTCGGTCGCCACAGTCCCTAATCCGCGCCTAGCACCTCGGGAAAGCGGACCTGAGGGACAAGAGGGCGGCCAAAGCCAATCCAGGCGGGCTTCGAGGGACCGCGAGGCTGGACGCCGCGGGTTCGAGTCCCGTCTCCCGCTCCATGTTTTCTCAGTGCGCCAACCAAGTCCGGATTTGCGGGAACGACAGATTCCGCTGGGGAGGAGTGGCGGGGACGACGAGATTCGAACTCGCGACCTCCGACGTGACAGGCCGGCGTTCTAACCAACTGAACTACGTCCCCGCGCCTCTCTCATCTTAGCACGACCGGCGGATTAATCCAGGCCCAGGAGAATGCAGGTTTCGCGGTTGTCCGGCGGCGGCGTGGAACGTAGCGCCAGGCGCAGGAAGGCCTGGCCGCCGAACACCCGCCTGTACATCTCCTTCATCTGCACCATGCGTTCCGGGCTCCACTGCGATTTGTGGCACTCGATGGCCCGCAGGCCGGCCTCGACGTGCTCCCGGCAGTCCACTTGGGTGGTGATGAAGGTATCGCTCACCGGATAAAACGTACGGTTGCGCCCCAGCGTATCCGGCATCTGCGCGAGCCGCGACTCGGGAAGCGCCACGTAATAGAGCTTGCGCGGAGTGTGGTGCAGCAGCCCCTGCTGCTGGAAAACCAGCGTGGCGATGTCGCCGGCGGCTCGGTGGTCAACGTGGCCGGTGATTCCGTCCGGCCCCCAGGTGACGACGACCTCGGCGCGCGTCTGGTCGATCAGTTCGCGCAGACGCGCGGCCACCTGCTCGATCACCGCCGGCGCAGCGATGCCCTGGTCCTGGTATCGCAGCAGGAACGGTTCGTGGATGCCCAATTGCCGGCAGGCGCAGCGCAACTCTTCTTCGCGAACGGCGCCCAGTTCCTCGCCCGCGGCCATGCCGTAATCCGGGCGGACGCCTTTCTGCCCCGAGGTGACGCTCGCCAGGTACACCGCATGCCCCTCGCAGGCATAGCGGGCCAGCATCGGCCCCACGCTGGTTTCGTCGTCGGGATGCGCAAACACAGCCAGAATGGAGTGCATCGCCAGGCCCCCTTCACTTCCAGAATATCGGAAACCGGCGGGAAACGATGGGAATGCGGGCGGGAGCGCCCGCGCCAGGAGAAGAACCTAGGCGGCCTTCTGCACCTTGCCGTTGCGCAGGCAGGACGTGCAGACCCGAATCCTTTTTGCCGCGCCGTTCACTATGGCCCGAACGCTCTGCAGGTTCACGTTCCAGCGCCGGTGAGTGACGTTGTGCGCATGGCTGATCCGGTTGCCGAACAGCGGACCCTTACCGCAAATCTCACACACTCTAGCCATCGAAGGAATTCTCCTTATTCGGTAGGAACTTAGATTGTAACAGGCCCGAAGTTCCGCCCGCAACCGTTAGCTGAATCGTACCTTCCCGGACTCCGGGTCCCACAGGACCTTCTTGCCCTGCCGGCAGGAGAGCGTCGCCAAATGTCCGGGGATCGCCGCCACCTGGCCGGCGCGCGCAGGGGTGATGGCCTTGGCTTCCCCACGGATTGCCTGAATCCAATTCTTGAAGTGGTCCGCCGTGGCGTCCTGCTGGTTGAAGTCCTTCAGGTAGTTCAGGTGCACCTCCTGGCGCGCCTTCACCGGGGCGGGCGCGTGTCCCTGGAACTTCTGCGGATAGAAGTGCAGGTCCTGGCGGTTGTACACCATGATCGTGCCCTCGTATCCCAGGAATTCCTCTCCGTACCCGAACTGGTCGTTCCCAAAGAAGCAACTGTAGTTCAGGTGGAACCGGTCGGGGTACTCGTAGATGGCGCTCAGCGTATCCGGAACCTCGCGGTCGTCGGGCGGTCCCCACATGTAGATGCCGCCCGAGGCCATGCAGGCCACCGGGACGGTCTTGCCCAAAACGTAATCCGAGATGTCGGTCTGGTGCACCAGCAGGTCGGTCGAAATGCCGCCCGAGTAGTCCCAGTAATTGCGCCACTGGAAGTAACGGCGCTTATCCCAGGGCCGTTTCGGCGCCGGGCCGAGGAAGCGGTCCCAATCGGTATTCTGGGGGCGGGCATCCGCCGGGATGACGTAGCGCCAGGGCGCGGGCACCGGGTCGGTGGGCAGGAAGTTCCGGTACCAGAACGCGCGCACGCAATGGATCTGGCCGATGTCGCCGCGTTCGTACATTTCCTTGGCGCGCAGGTACAGCTTGTTGCTGCGGTTCTGCGTGCCCACCTGCAACACCAGACCGGAGGCTTCGGAGGCCTTCACCAGGGCCGCGCCCTCCTCGATGGTGTGCGCCAGCGGCTTCTCGACGTAGCTGTGCTTCTTGGCCCGTATGGCGGCCATGGTCATCGGGAAGTGCAGGTGCTCGGGGGTCGAGACGACCACCGCGTCGACGTTGGGATCGGCCAGCAGCTCGCGGTAGTCCAGGTAGGTCTTGGGAGTGTTCTTTCCCAGGGCCTGGACCCGCTCCTTGGCGCGGTTGAGCCAGGTCTGGTAAGTATCGCAAACGGCCGTCACCTCGACCAGCGGCGCGCTCGCCAGGTACAACTGATTCATGCAGTGATAGCCGCGGGCGCCCGTGCCGATCCAGCCGATCCGGACCTTGTCATTAGCGCCGAGAGCCGGCAGCACCGCCGGCGCCATGGCCAGCGTGGCGCTCTTGAGGAAGCCGCGGCGCGAGAAGTCGTCGTTCATCCTATGCCTCCTGGACAGTCACCAGGATATCAATCGGTAGCCGCGCTCGAAAGCCGCCCGCTACGAATTACTGGAAGTTGAGATAAGCTTTTGGCTGCGTGGAAACCCCGCCCACGGTCATCACCACCGGCTGGTCGCCGGGTGATATGCCGGGAGGTACCTGCACGTTCACCTGGAACTCTCCGGCGTACGTCATCCCGGCCCACAACACCGTCGCATTCGCGGAACCGAACGTCACCTTGACGCTGGAGAGATCCGAGACCGGGTACGCCGTCGGCAGCACCACGCCGGATGGCGCCGCCGGGTTCGTGCTTCCCATTCCGATCGCGTACAGGACCACGTAGTCTCCCGCCTCCGCGGGGCGGCTGGGCGTGGCGGAGCCGAAGGTCCCCACCGGAGCCACGATGGTGGTAGGGACCGAGTTCGCGATTACCGCCACCGCGTAAAACGTCCCGGAGGAGAGCGTGTAACCGAACAGCGCCGGCGCCACCTGCGCCATCGCGGCGGTGCTCGTCGCCGTCCCTTGCGCCGTATCGACCTCCACGGACACGGAGCCCGACGCCGTATCCAGGGGAGTCAGCACGTTCACCTGGCCGGGACTTACGTAACTGACGAAGCAGCTCTTCCCGTCGATGAGCACCTGCACGCCGCCCAGGCTAGCGGGCAGAACTCCGCCCGGAGCGTAGTTGCTCCAGTCCCCCGTCCAGGTTGTGAAATTGGAACCAAATATGCTCACGAAGCTGTTGGGAGCGATAGCCGGCCGATAGCTGGCGGAGTCCACAACGCCGCTGATTACAGCGCTCGTGGTGAAGAGCGCGGTGTAAGTGGTGACCGAGGAAGCCGTCGTGATGGAGTGGCTCTGTGCGCCGCCATCCGACCAATTCTCGAACGTGTAAGTCTTCCCGCCGCTCTGCTGCGGCGAAGTCGTACTAATCGTGTGCGTCGTTCCAGAAGCCCAGTCGAAGGCCTGCGGAGCCGTGAGGGTGACGCCGTCCACAACAATCGCCAAGCCGGGCGGATTGGTTGTTACGGCAACGGGAAGCTGCAGCTTGGTCACGAAAGCGTCCGACACTCCCTGGAACGTCGACTGCAACGGCGCCTGGGTGGGGAAGTTGGTAGAGAAGGACCGGCCCGTGACGTAGGCCGCCCCAGCCCCGTCCACCGCGATCCCAAAGGCCTGATCCTGGTCGCCGCCACCCAGGTAGGTCGAGTAGACCAGCGCGTTGCCGGCCGGCGTCAGTTTCGTCACATATACGTCGTAAGCTCCTCCCTGGAATGTCGCCTGGAATGCCGACTGGGTGGGGAAGTTGGTCGAAGAGGTGTAGCCTGCAACGTAGGCCGAGCCGGCCGCGTCCACGGCGATCGCGCTGCGCTGATCATGCCCACCACCGGCATTTTCCGTCTCGTTGCCACCCAGGTAAGTGGAGTAGGCCAGCCCGCTGCCCGCCGGCGTCAGTTTCGTCACGAAAGCGTCGTAAGCTCCTCCCTCGAATGTCGGCTGGTATGCCGACTGTGTGGGGAAGTCGGTCGATTGGGTGAACCCCGTGACGTAAGCCGCGCCTGCCGCGTCCACCGCGATCCCGTTGGCACTGTCTTCGCCGTGCCCCTGCATGTTATTGGCATCGCCGCTTCCACCCAGGTAGGTCGAGTAAACCAGCGAGTTACCCGCCGGCGTCAGTTTCGTCACGAAAGCGTTTTCATGCGCCCGAAGTGTCGTCTGGTACGGCTACTGGGTGGGGAAGTCGCTCGATTCGGTATACCCGGTGACGTAGGCCGAGCCCGCCGCGTCCACGGCGATCCCATAGCCTTCGTCTATGCCGCTTCCACCCAGGTAGGTGGAGTAGACCAGCGCGCTGCCCGCCGGCGTCAGTTTCGTCACGAAAGCGTCCGTGGTTCCTCCCTGGAATGTCGCCTGGTATGCCGACTGAGTGGGGAAGTTCGCGACGGCGGTGCCTGTAACGTAGGCCGAGCCTGCCCCGTCCGCCGCGATGGCCCAGCCCGCACCTCCACCCAGGTAGGTGGAGTACGCGAGCGCGTTGCCCGCCGGCGTCAGTTTCGTCACGAAAACGTCGAAGGCTACTCCCTGGTTGGTGAGTCCTGCCTGGAATGTTCCCTGGTACGGCGACTGGGTGGGGAAGTTGGTCGAAGAGGTCGCCCCCGTGAGGTAAGCCGAGCCCGATGCGTCCACCGCGATCCCCCAGCCCTCATCATCGCCGCTTCCGCCGAGGTAAGTGGAGTAGACCAGCGCGTTGCCCGTCGGCGCCAGCTTGGTCACGAAAGCGTCTTCACTACCCTGGTAGGTCGCCTGGTAGGGCGACTGGGTGGGAAAGTTGATCGAAGAGGTCGCCCCCGTGACGTAGGCCGAGCCCGCCGCGTCCACCGCGATCGCCTCGCCCCACTCCTCGCCGCTTCCACCCAGATAGGTGGAGTAGACCAGCACCAGCGGGTCGATGCACAACTCCCGCTTCCGGTCGTATTTCGCCAGTTCGAAGCGCACCCGGTTGCGGGCCACCAGCGCGTAGTGCGCCGACACCTCGACCCGCTTGCCGCCGATTTGTTGGTACACCCGCGGTGGCTGCTGCCGCACCTCGCCCAGCGCCGTCCGCAGCACCAGATCCCCGCCCGCCTCCACTCCTACCGACTCCACTCCCTCATAGGCCACCTGGATCTGCTTCGGGTCAGCCCCCGGCGCCACCACAAAGTCGTATTCCAGTTGCCACTGGGTGCCGTACCACACCAGGTCGACGCCCGGGTACACCGCCTCGTATTTGACACGCGCGTAGTGCGGAACCTCCGTCCGCCACTTCTTCGGGTCGTTGCCGATGAAGTAGTTGCTGACGCCCGGAAGCTTTTCCAGTCCCACCGCTTGGCCCCGTTTCGTGGCCCCCGCCAGCTTCATCCGCACTACCGCCTGCTCAACCTTAGGAGGAGGACCCGTCCGGTGAAAAGCATCGCGGGACCGCCTCTCGCTCTTGTGCAGCACCATGACGGCCTCGGTATCGCTGAAGAACGTGGTCATCCCCCGGCCGCGGGTCAGGAACCGCACTTCGGGAGCCGTCTGGCCGGCATTCGGCTCGAAGGCTAAGGGCAGCTTTCCGTAATTGGCGTCCAAACGAACTGACGCGCCCTGCGGTGCGGGGTTTGGACTCGGGATCGACGCTAATTGGCGGCCGGTATCCGCGGCTGGCGAGGCCGCTGGAAGAACCGTCAGGAACGCCGCCACACAAACCAATTCCACCGTGCGTGATATTGGCATAAGAGGCCTCCGGGATGGAATCCGGCTTCTAGCATGCTCCCAACCTTTGGCCAAGTCAACGGGTTTCCGACCACATTTCAGATCGGAAAATCGCCTGAACAGGCCCCGCGCGAAAAGCCGCCTGCGCCGACTTACTGGAAGTTCAGATAAGCCTTTGGCTGGGTCGATTGCCCGCCCACGGTCATCACCACCGGCTGGTCGCCGGATAGGCCGGGAGGCACCTGCACATTCACCTGGAACTCGCCGGCATACACCAGCCCGGCCCACAACACCGTCGCGTTCGCGGAGCCGAACGTCACCTTAACGCTCGAGAGGTCGGTAACCGGATACGCCGTCGGCAGCACCACGCCCACCGGAGCCGCTGGGTTCGTGCTGCCCATCCCGATCGCATACAGCACCACGTAGTTGCCCGCCTGCGCGGGGCGGCTGGGCGCGGAACCGAAGGTTCCAACCGGAGCTACGATGGTGGGCGTGTTCGCGATCTGCGCCACAGCGTAGAACGTGCCCGACGGGAGCGTGTAACCGAACAGCGCCGGCGCGACCGGCGCCATCGTGGCGGTCGACGTCGCCATCCCTTGCGGCCCGATGACTTCCACCGGCACGTTGCCGGTTGCGGTATCGAAAGGCGTCACCACGTTCAATTGAGTGGGACTGGCGTAGCTGACGAAGCAGTTCTTCCCGTCGATGAGCACTTGCACGCCGCCCAGCGTGGTGGGCAGCACTCCGTTCGGAGCGTAGTTGCTCCAATCCCCCGTCCAGGCCGTGAAACCGGAGCCAACGATGGTAACGAAGCTATTGGGAGCGATGGCCGGCCGCCAACTGGCGGAGTCCACAACGGCGCTGATGGCGAGGGTGGAAAGCTCCAGCTTGGTGACGAAAGCGTCGAAGCTTCCCCCCTGGTATGCCGCCTGGTACGGCGACTGGGTAGGAAAGTTGGTCGAGGAGGTGTACCCCGTGACGTAGGCCGAGCCGGCGGCGTCCACCGCGATTGCTTCGCCTACGTCCGCGCCGCTTCCACCCAGGTAGGTGGAGTAGACCAGCGCGCTGCCCGCCGGCGACAGTTTCGCGACGAAAGCGTCTTGAGCACCCCGGTTCGCCGCCTGATACGGCGACTGGGTGGGGAAGTTGGTCGAACCGGCTAACCCCGTGACGTAGGCCGAGCCAGCCCCGTCCACCGCAATCCCGTAGCCCCAGTCCGTGGAGCTTCCACCCAGGTAGGTGGAGTACACCAACGCGTTGCCCGTCGGCGTCAGCTTCGTTAGGAAGGCGTTTGCACCCCCCTGGAGTTTCGCCTGGTATGGCGACTGCGTCGGGAAGTTGGTCGAAGTGGTCGACCCCGTCAGGTAGGCCGAGCCTGCCGCGTCCACCGCGATCCCGAGGCCGCTATCCGTGCCGCCTCCGCCCAGGTAGGTGGAGTAAGCCAGCGCATTGCCTGCCGGCGTCAGTTTGGTCACGAAAGCGTTCTGAGTTCCCTGGAGCGTCGCCTGGTACGGAGACTGGGTGGGGAAGTTGGTCGAACTGGTGTACCCCGCGACGTAGGCCGAGCCTGCGGAGTCCACCGCGATCCCGGAGCCCCAGTCCAGGCCGCTTCCACCCAAGTAGGTGGAGTAGACCAGCGCATTGCCCGCGGGCGCCAGCTTGGTCACGAAAGCGTCGTAAGGCGTGCCCTGAGGTCCTCCCTTGTAGGTTGCCTGGTACGCCGACTGGGTGGGGAAGTTGGCCGAGGTGGTCTGGCCCGTGACGTAGGCGGAGCCTGCGGTGTCCACCGCGATCCCACTGGCCACATCGGTGCCGCTTCCACCCAAGTAGGTCGAGTAGGCGAGCGCGTTGCCCGCGGGCGTCAGCTTGGTCACGAACACGTCGGAGTATCCTCCGGACGCCGGCTGGTACGCCGACTGTGTGGGGAAGTTAGTCGACTCGGTGTACCCTGTGACATAGGCCGAGCCGGCCGCGTCCACCGCGATCGCCTGGCCAAAATCGCTGCCGCTTCCACCCAGGTAGGTGGAGTAGACCAGCGCGTTGCCCGCCGGCGTCAGTTTCGTCACGAAAACGTTCTGAAGTCCCTGGAGCGAGGCCTGGTGCGGCGACTGGGTGGGAAAGCTGGTCGATGCGGTGTTCCCTACGACGTAGGCCGAGCCCGCCGTGTCCACCGCGATCCCATGGGGAACATCCGAGCCGCTCCCCCCCAAGTAGGTGGAGTAGACCAGCACCAGCGGGTCGATGCACAGCTCCCGCTTCCGGTCGTACTTCGCCAGCTCGAAGCGCACCCGGTTGCGCGCGCCAAGCATGTAGCGCGCCCCCACTTCCACCCGCTTCCCGCCAATCTCCTGGTACACCCGCGGCCGCTGCTGCCGCACCTCGCCCAGCGCCGTCCGCAGCACCAGTTCCCCGCCCGCCTCCACTCCCACCGACTCCACTCCCTCGTAAGCCACCTGGATTTGCTTCGGGTCCGCCCCCGGCCCCACCACGAAGTCGTACTCCAGTTGCCGCTGGTTGCCGTACCACACCAGGTCGATCCCCGGGTACACGCCCTTGTACTCGATGCGCGCATAGTGCGGCACGTCCGTCCGCCACTTCTTCGGGTCGTTGCCGATGAAGTAGTTGCTCACCCCGGGCAGCTTCTCTAGTCCCACAGCCTGACGCGGTTTGGTGGCCCCCTCCAGCTTCATCCGCACCACCGCCTGTTCGCTGCGGCCCAGCACCATGACGGCTTCCGTGTCCGTGAAGAACGTGATCATCCCCTGGCCGCGGGTCAGAAACCGAACTTCGGAGGCCGTCTGGCCAGCGTTCGGCTCAAAGGCCGAGGCCAAGTTTCCGTAGTTCGCATCCAAACGAACCGGCGCGCCCTGAGATGCGCGGTTCGGGCGAGGGATTGATGTTTCCGCTGCCGGCGCGCCCGCGGAAAGCACCGTCAGGAAGATAGCAAGCCCAACACATCGTGACATCGGCATTAGACGTCTCCGGAGTAGAATCCGCATTATTACAGGATGCTCCGAACCTGCGGCCAAGTCAACGCGTTTCGGACCTGAAGCTCGTGGCGTTCCCGCCCTACGCTGCGCGCGATGGGCGCAATAGGTAGGAGCGCCCCGAGCGTTCCTCGCCGGCCGGCGATCCCATCTATAATTGACGGCAGCGCCCCCATGCTTCGCGAACTCGTCGGAAGCCCAGCCAAAAAGATCTACTGCGGAGCGGGTGTGCTGCTGCTGTTCCTGTCGCCGTACTACGGCCGCCACCTCTCCCCGTCCTTTTGCTTCCTCCTTGGCTGGTGTCTGGCCGTGCTTTCCGGCGTATTCGCCTTTCTCCAGGACGAGCTAACCCTCTCCGCCCGCGCGAAAACGCTGCTCGCCTGCGCTTACGCCATCGGGGCGGTAATGATGGTGACCACCTACCCGTGGCCGGAGGACATCATTGTGAAGGGAGTTCGGGACGCTGTATGGAAGCCCAACTTGGGCCTGCTCGATCTGGCGTTTCCCGTCCTGTTCCTGCTGCCCGTCGGCGCGCTCTTCGTCGACGCTCTCAGCTCCCCGCGGAAATGGCCGGAGCGGGCCTACAAACTCGCTGGCCTCTGCCTGCTCGTGGCGATCGCCGCCAGGTGCTGGTGCGACCTGTTGAGCTTCCATCTTGGGCTTGACTCCAGTGGCCGGGCTGGGTTCGCGGAGTTCTACTGGATGCCAATGTGGGCCGTGGCAACCATGGGACTCCTGCTCGCCTCCGTCCCACACGAGTTGCATCGGCCCATTTGGGCCGAATCCGCCTTGGCCATCGCCTACCTGGGGGCAGCAATACTGGTTCTGCTCACAGTCTGCGAGATTCGGGCCGGCGGCGCCAATGCAGACATCGCCAACATGATCGGGATACCCGCCTGCGCGTTCCTTCTTGGCGTTCTCCTTCCCGCCCTGGTCATGACCTTGAAATGGGTCGCTTACGCCGGCCAGCGCCGCTCGGCCTGACCACGCTCCGCCCAGGTTTTTCCAGTCGCGCCCCATCCCCAACTCAATCTCCCGCCCCATCAATCACTTCCCGAGTTCAACGACCCGTCCGCCGCCAAACCCACGCCTACCCTTTATAGGGGCCTATCCCAATTCAGCCCGCCCCAAGGAGGATTTTCTATGCCATCCAAATCCCACTGCCTCCGCCCTCGCAGCGCCATCCTCCCCCTGAAGGACGCCGCCGAATTCCAGGCCCTCCTCGACGGCCCCCGCGAGCTGGCCTGCGCCGAGCGGCGGCTCGCCGCCCGCCAGATCGAGCACCGCCCCGGCACCGCTCCGAAACCGAACCGTTCCCCTCGGGAAAGCAGGATATCCCGAACGAACCCACCATGGACCCCAATCCCAAGAAACCACGCCACTTCCCCCTCTCAGAACGAACCCAACACGAACCCAAGCCGCCCCCGCCCAGCCACCCTCCGCCGGTCGAGCGGCGGGCTGACTGGCGCCCACCCCAAAACACTCATGGCCGCCACGGCGGCCACCTCCAGGGATCAAAATGCGATCACCGCAGTCAGCGGATTGCGAAACGAACCCAATTTCTTCCTCCCGAACTCCCGCGAACCGGGAGCGCCTGTCGGCCGGAGGCCGCCTGCCGCCTGCCGCCGCAGCGACGCCCCCGGAGTCAAACCCTGTTATCCTGATGGGCGTGTCAGTCCTCTTGAAAACAGTGCTGCTCGCGGGTTGCGCTGGGCTGGGCTTGGCCCAGACGCCGCCGCTGGTCGCGACCCTGGCGCAGGAATTGGACCGCAGTTTCCGCACGCTCAAGGAAAAGGCCGATCCCGCGCCGTACTACATCGCCTACCAAGTGACCGAACAGGAGTCCGCCTCGGCTTCGGCCACTTTGGGAGCGCTCACCTCCACGCGCACCGAGCGCAGCCGCCGTCTGGATATCACGGTCCGCGTGGGCAGCCCCAAGCTGGACAGCTATCATCGCCTGCCGAACGACAGCGCCCACTTTACCGCCGGCATTTCACTGGCGCTCGAGGACAGCCCGGCCGCCATCAAGCGCACCATCTGGCTGGAGACCGATCGCATCTACCGCTTGGCCGCCGAGCGGCTCATCAAAGTGCGCAACGCGCGCCAGATGAACGTCAAGGAAGAGGACGATTCCGACGACTTCTCGAACGCGCCTCCGGCGGTCTATTCCGAACCCGTAGTCCGTCTGAGCTTCGCGGCGGATGAGATGGCGGCGCGGGTGCGGAAGTGGTCGGCCGCCTTCGCGCAGTACCCCAGCGTGCTGACCTCCTTCGCGACTCTGGCGGCCGAGCGCGAGGCCCGCTATTTCGTGGACACCGATGGCGCGCGCCTGCGCTACGGGCGCGGCTATGCGGGCATCACGCTGTTCGCGCGCGCGAAAGCGGCCGACGGCATGGACCTGGCCTCCAACGAGACATTCGCCTCTCGCGATCTGGCTGGCCTGCCCAAGGACGACCTGGTGCTGGCCGCCGCCGGCCGGGTTTCCAAAGACGTCACCGCCATGCTGAACGCCCCCCTGGTGGATCCTTTCGTTGGCCCGGCGATCCTTTCCGGACGCGCCGCCGCCGTCCTGTTCCACGAGATTCTGGGCCACCGTATCGAGGGGCACCGCCAGAAGGACGAAGCCGAGGGGCAGACCTTTACCAAGAAACTAGGCCAGCCGGTGCTGCCCGATTTCCTCTCCGTGATCTTCGATCCCACTCGGCCGGACTATGGTGGAGTTCCGCTGAACGGCTCCTACGTTTACGACGACGAGGGAGTGAAGGCCCAGCCGGTCACGGTTGTCGACAAGGGCATTCTCAAGACTTTTCTGATGTCGCGGTCGCCCATTCGCGGCCTTGCCAGCTCCAACGGCCACGGCCGCCGCCAGCCCGGCTACGAGGTGGTTTCGCGCCAATCGAACCTCTTCGTCGAGGCCGCCCAGACGGTCTCCGAGGCCCGTTTGCGGGAACTGCTGATCGCCGAGATCAAACGCCAGAACAAACCCTACGGCCTGTACTTCGAGCAGGTGACCGGCGGCTACACCACTACCGCGCGGCAGGGCCTGCAAGCCTTCACGGTGATTCCCGTGGTGCTCTATCGCGTTTACGCCGACGGCCGTCCGGACGAGCTGGTGCGCGGCGCCGACGTGGTGGGCACGCCGCTGGCCAGCTTCGAGAAGATTCTGGCCGCCTCCGACCGCCCGGAGATCTTTAACGGTTACTGCGGCGCCGAATCCGGGACGGTGCCTGTTTCGGCGGTCGCTCCGGCGATTCTGGTCTCCGAGATCGAGATCCAGAAGAAGGAGAAATCGCAGGATCGGCCGCCCTATCTGTCGGCGCCCGCTCTGGGAGGTCCGCAATGAGGCGCCTGCTATCGCTGCTCTGCCTGACGGCGCTGGCCGCCTTCGCACAAGAGGACGTGCTGCTGCGCGCCATGCAGGACGAGCTCCAGCGTTCCCGTGCCTTGCGCGCCGTCAATCCGGAGCAGCCCTATTACCTCGAGTACGAGCTGGACGACGGCGAGAACATCTCCGGCTCGGCCACGCTGGGCGCGCTAGTGGGCTCGCACCGCATGCGTTTCCGCCTGCCGCACGTACAGGTGCGCGTGGGCGACTACCAGTTCGACAACACCGACTTCATCGGCTCGGACTACTATTCCGGCACCCGCTACGAGCTCGATCCGTTCCCGCTGGAGCCCGCCTATCTGGTCCTGCGCCACCACTTCTGGCTGGCTACCGACACGGCTTACAAGGCTGCCGTGGAAGCCTACGCGCGCAAGCGGGCCGCGCTCAAGAACATGACCCTCAGCGAGCAGTGGCCCGATTTCTCGAAGGCCGCGCCGCTCGAGCGCCTCGAGAACGTGCATCCGGTGGCCCCGCCGCTGGCCGAATGGGCGGCGCGTGCACGGAGGCTCTCCGCGGTGTTCCTGGATTACCCCGGCGTCCTTTCTTCGCAGGTGGATTTCGAGGGCGGCGCCAGCGCCTTCTATCTGGTGACCTCGGAGGGCGCGCGCATACGCATCCCGCAAGGCATGATGTCGCTGCGCGTCCGGGCCACCGCCCAGGCGCCCGATGGCATGCAGCTTCGCGACGCCATGGTGTTCCAGGCGCTGGATGTCCGCGCTCTGCCGCCGGAAGCCGAAATGGAGCGCGGCCTCCGCCAGGTGGCGGCCAACCTGGGCGCGCTGGCTCAGGCGCCCTCCGGCGACGCCTACTCGGGACCGGTGCTCTTCGACGGAATCGCGGGTCCACAACTCCTGGCCGAGGTGCTGGGCAAGAACCTGGCTCTGCCGAGACGCCCCGTGATGCCGCCCGGCCGCGGCTCCTCGTTCCCCTCCAGCGAGCTGGAAGGACGGCTGGGGGTGCGCATTCTGCCCGAGTGGATGGGCGTGGTGGACGATTCCACCCAGAAGGAATGGCGCGGCCGGCCCTTGTTCGGCTATTACACCGTCGATATGGAGGGCCTGGCGCCGCAGCGCCTGGTGCTGGTCGACAAAGGCATCCTCAAGGGCTTCCTGCTGTCCCGCCAGCCGGTGAAGGGCTTCGAGGCCTCCAACGGGCACGCCCGCCTGCCCGGAAGCTTCGGCGCCAAGACCGCCAGTTTCGGCAACCTCTTTGTGAGCGTCTCCGAGAGCTTGCCCG
Organism: Bryobacteraceae bacterium; assembly: GCA_052144455.1. GTDB lineage: Bacteria > Acidobacteriota > Terriglobia > Bryobacterales > Bryobacteraceae > Fen-330. Next base: position 15,214 of record JBKQQG010000103.1, on the reverse strand, counting down.
CCGCCGAGCTGCGGAAGAAGCTGATGGCCATGTGCCAGGAGCGCGGCAAGCCCTATGGAATCGTCGTGCGGAAGATGGATTTCCCCTCCTCGGCCTCTTTCGGCGAAGTGCGCCGGATGCTGGCGGGGATGGCGCAATCGGGTGGCAGCGCGCGCCCGGTCAGCCTGCCCGTTCTGGTGTACCGCGTCTACGCCGACGGCCGCGAGGAGATGGTTCGCGGGCTGCGCTTCCGCGGGCTGACCTCGCGCTCCCTCAAGGACATCGTCGCCGCCTCCGACGAATCGCAGGTCTTCGATTTCCAGGAGAACAATGCGCCCTTCGCGGTGATGGACGGCGCCGGTTACATCGCCGAGACCTCCATCGTCGCGCCCTCCATTCTGGTGGACGACCTGGAACTCGAGAAGGAGCAGGAAGAATTGCCTAAGCCCCCCATCGTTCCGCCGCCGCCGCTCAGAGAGGCCCCGCCGCCAAAGAACTGACATGGGCATTCTGGGCCGGGCCATCTTTACCGAAATCGCCTCCAGCGCCATGCTGGGCACCCTGCTGTTCACCTTCGTGCTGTTCCTCCAGAAGGCCGGCCGCAGTTTCGAGTTGCTGGTGCGCAGCTCCGCCGGCGAGGCAACCATCGGCTACCTGCTCGCGCTGCTGCTGCCCGCCACGCTGATCTTCACGCTGCCCATGGGCGCGCTGGTGGGCATCCTGGTCGGGTTGAGCCGCATGTCCAGCGACGGTGAGATCATCGGCATGCGCGCCGCCGGCGTTCCCAGCCGCCGGGTTGTCTTTCCCGTTCTGACCTTCGCGACGCTGGCGCTGATTGCCACCGCGGCCTGCTCGCTGTGGCTCTCCCCCTGGTCCATTCGCGAGACCTACCGGATTCTCAACCGTCTGGAGGCCGAGGAACTGACCGCCCAGATCCAGCCGCGCGTATTCCAGGAGCAGTTTCCCGACATCGTGCTGTACGTAGGCGACGTCATCCCCGGCGCGGTCGAGAAGTGGCGCAACCTGTTTATGGCGGACGTGAAAGAGCCCGAGCCGCCGCGCCCGGGCACGACGCCCGAGCCCTCCAGCGGCATCCCGCCCGTAACGCTAGCGCGCGAAGCCATCGCCGTGCCGGATCTGAACAACAACCGCATCCAGCTTCATATGCTCGATAGCAGCACGCACGAGGCGGGCGTCCCGGACAAGTACAACATCTCCAGCGCTCCCACGCGCGACCAGGCGCTGCAAGCCACGCGGCCCAACGAGCAGAAGACCGCCCGCCCCTACAGCGAGATGGATACCCGGCCGTTGTACCGGGAAGCGCGCCACTTCCGGGATGCCTCCATCGAGCTGCATCAGCGGCTGGCGTTGCCCTTCGGTTGCGTGCTGCTCGCGCTAGTGGGGATTCCACTGGGCGTCAGCTCGCGCAAGGCGGGCAAGTCCGCCGCCGTGGTCATCACCGTTTTCCTGGCCTTCCTCTACTACATGGGCTTCATCAGCCTGATCAGCCTGTCGCGCCAGGGCGCGGTGCCTGTCGGACCGGCCGTGTGGACTCCCAATGCGATCTTCGCGATCCTGGGCCTGGTGCTGATGGCGGGCCTCGAGCGGCCCGGCGACCGCGACCTCATCGCCTCGTTCAACGCGCGGTTCCAGTCCCTGTGGCGCCGGATCGGCGGTCGCCTGAAGCCGGCATCCGGCGCAACTAACGGCCGCCGGTGGGGCCGCGTGCCGTTGCTGCCGCAGATCGTGGATACCTACATCCTCTCCTCCTTCCTGTTCTACTTCCCGGTGCTGCTGTTGAGCTTCGTGCTGATGACCGACATCTACACCTTCTTCGAGCTGCTGGGCGACATGATCCGCAACCAGATCCCGTTGTCGAAGATGCTCGCGTACCTGTTCTTCCTCACGCCGAAATTTCTCTACGACTCGACTCCCATCACCGTGCTGGTGTCCGTGCTGGTCACCTTCGGCGTGATGTCCAAGCACAACGAGATTACCGCCTTCAAGGCCAGCGGCGTCAGCCTGCACCGGCTGTCCATGCCAGTGCTGATCTCGAGCCTCTGTTTCAGCGGCGGCCTGTTCGCCCTGGATTACTACCGCGTGCTTCCGGAGGCCAACCGCCGCCAGGAGGCGCTGCGCTCAGAGATCAAAGGCAAGCCCCCGCAGACCTACCTCAACCCCGAGCGCAAGTGGATTCGCGGCCAGGGACCGCGCATTTACTACTACAAGTACTTCGATCCCACGCAGTCCGTGATGATCGGCGTCAGCGTTTACGAACTGGACGAGAAGAGCTTCGAGCTCTCCAGGCAGATCTCGGCCGCGCGGGCTGCCTGGTCGCCGGCTTTGAAGACCTGGGTCTTCGAGAACGGCTGGATGCGCGACATGAAGGCCCGGCAGGCCACGGGCTATCAGGTCTTCCAGGCCAGCACCTTCCCCGAGCTGGACGAGCCGCCGGGCTACTTCCTCAAGGAAGTGATCCAGGACAAGGAGATGAACTACACCCAGCTCCAGCGCTACATCCAGGAGCTGAGCCAGAGCGGCTTCGACACCGTGCACCTGCGCGTCATGCTCCAGAAGAAGCTGTCGGTGCCGCTGTTCGCCCTCATCATGGCGCTGATCTCGATCCCCTTCGCGTTCCTGACCGGAAGCAAGGGCGCCCTCGCCGGCGTGGGCGTGAGCCTGGGCGTCGCCGTGGCTTACTGGGCCGTGGGGCAGACCTTCGAGCAGTTCGGCAACGTCAACCAGTTGCCCGCCGGCCTGGCCGCCTGGGCCCCCGACGGCATCTTCGCGTTCGCCGCCCTGTACCTGATGTCCCGCATGCGGACGTAACCTCACGCCGCCGGCCGGGGCAGAACCTCCCGCTCGATCCGCTCGCTGAGAGCGTCCTCGGCGGCCGCCAGGTCGTACTTGGCTTGGAGGTTGATCCACAGTTGAGCGGAAGTGCCAAAGTAGCGAGCCAGCCGGAGCGCGGTGTCCCCGCTGATGCTGCGCTGCCGTTTGAGGATGCCACCGATCCGGTTCGCCGGCACGCGCAGCGCCAGCGCGAGGGCATTGGCTGTCAATCCCGTCTCGCGCAGCAGGTCCTGCAATACGTCGCCGGGATGGATCGGCGCCAGACGCCGCTGTGGCGCGCCCCTGTCGCGGCAAGAGCGGATCATGCCACTCTCATTTTACGTGATCCGTATAGGACAAGCGGGCCCGCGCGACTGCCTGCGGGCGGCGAATCCGAATTCCAGAATCACGACGGAATCACGAGAATATCGCCGTCGCAATCACTGGTTTACAGTATTCTGGCAGGGATGTTGCCCGGGTGCGAATCCAAACTGATGGCGGAGCCGGCTCAGCGGCTCTCGCGCTACTGAGCAGCTCGCGGCTGCCGTCCCCACCCGCCGGCGGCACGCCGGGCGCCACGCTATGATGGAAGCGCTATGGGAAAAGCAACGAGTCCGATTCCGCCTGGGTTTCACTCACTGACGCCGCATCTGGGGGTGCATGGAGCGGCGAACTATATCGACTTCCTCACGCGCGCGTTCGGCGCCGTGGAGATCGAGCGCTCTCCGGGGCTGGGTGGCAAGCTGATGCACGCTACGGTTCGCATCGGCGATTCCTTGCTGATGCTCCACGATTTCTTCCCGGAAATGGGTGGGCCACCGCCCGCCGCGGGGAACGGGCCGCTGGTTCTGCACCTGTACGTGCCGGACGCGGACGCCACCTGGGCGCAGGCCCTGGCCGAAGGATGCGAGGTGGTCTTCCCCATCGCGGACCAGTTCTGGGGCTCGCGCCACGGGCAACTGCGCGATCCGTTCGGCCTGGTGTGGGCCATCGCGACGCAAGTGGAAGACGTGCCGCCGGAAGAGATGCGGGAACGGCAGAAGAAGCTGTTTGGCGCCGCGTAAGCGCTGGTTGTGTGCCCGCGCAGGGCTGCTGTACACTCAGAGCTTATGCAATACGGGCACTTTGACGACCAGAACCGGGAGTACGTGATCACGCGGCCGGATACGCCGCTGCCGTGGATCAACTACCTGGGATGCCAGGCCTACTTCGGGATCGTCTCGAATACGGCCGGCGGCTACTCGTTCTACCGCGATGCGCGGCTGCGGCGCATCACGCGCTACCGCTACAACAACGTCCCTTACGATTTCGGAGGCCGCTACATCTACCTGCGGGACGACGGCTCGCGGGAATTCTGGTCTCCGAGCTGGCAGCCCACGCGGCGGGATCTGGAGGACTACAGTTGCCGCCACGGGATGGGCTACAGCATCATCGGCTCGAAGTACCAGGGAATCGAAGCGCGCACCCGGTACTTCGTGCCGCTGGACGAGAACCTGGAAATCTGGCAGCTCACGGTCACCAATCACCGCGCGGCTCCGGCGGCGCTGTCGGTCTTCTCCAGCATCGAGTTCTGCCTGTGGGACGCGCAGGACGACGGGACCAACTTCCAGCGCAACTTCAGCATCGGGCAAGTGGAGATCGAGGACGGCACGATCTACCACAAGACCGAATACCGTGAGCGCCGCGATCATTTCGCGTACTTCGGCTGCTCGGCGGCGCTGGCCGGGTTCGACACGCAGCGGGAAGCCTTCGTGGGCCCGTATCGCGGCTGGGATAACCCGGAGGCGGTGGAGCGCGGGACGTTGTCCAACTCGGTGGCGCACGGTTGGGCGCCGATCGGCGCGCACCACGTCAAGCTGGCGCTGGAGCCCGGCGAAACGCGGCAGATCGTTTTTGTTCTGGGCTATCACGAGAACCCGGTGGCGGAGAAATTCGATCCGCCGGGCTCGCAGATTATCAACAAGAAGACGGTGAAGCCGGTGATCGCGAAGTACCTGAACCAGGCCCACGCGGACGCGGCTTTCGAGGCTTTGCGCGCGTACTGGGACGGCTTGCTGGGCATCTGCCAGGTTACGACGCCGGACTTGCATACGGACCGCATGGTGAACGTCTGGAACGCCTATCAGTGCATGGCCACGTTCAACATGTCGCGCTCGGCGTCGTTCTACGAGTCGGGGATCGGACGCGGGCTGGGCTTCCGCGATTCCAACCAGGACCTGCTGGGCTTCGTGCAAATGGCCCCGGCGCGGGCGCGCGAACGCATCCTGGACCTGGCCGCGACGCAACTGCCGAGCGGCGGAGCGTACCACCAATACCAGCCGCTCACCAAGCGCGGCAACAACGACATAGGCGGCAACTTCAACGACGACCCGCACTGGCTGATCGTCGGCGTGGCGGCCTACCTGAAGGAAACCGGCGACTGGAGCATTCTGGACGAGCCGGTTCCCTACGACAACCAGCCCGGCTCGGAACAGCCGCTCTACGAGCACTTGCAGCGCAGCTTCCATTACACGCTGGAGCGGATCGGGCCGCACGGATTGCCGCTCATCGGGCGCGCCGACTGGAACGATTGCCTGAACCTGAACTGCTTTTCGGACACGCCGGGCCAGTCGTTCCAGACCACCACGAACAAGGAAGGCAAGGTGGCGGAGTCGGTGTTCATCGCGGGGCTGTTTGTGCTGGCGGGCAAGGAACTGGCGGCCATCGCGCGGCATCGCGGACTCGAAGCCGAGGCCGCGGGCTATCTCGAGGAAGCGGCCAAGATGGACCAGGTCGTTCACCAGCACGGCTGGGACGGCGAGTGGTTCGTGCGCGCTTACGACGACTTCGGGCGCAAGGTCGGCTCCGCGGAGTGCGAAGAGGGGAAGATCTTCATCGAGACGCAGGGCTTCTGCGTGCTGGCGGGCATCGGGCTCGAGGACGGGCTTGCCGTGCGGGCGCTGGAGGCGGTGCGCGAGCATCTGGCCACGCCGCACGGGATCGTTTTGCAGCAGCCGGCTTACTCGCGCTACTACCTGGAGCTGGGAGAGATTTCCTCGTATCCGCCGGGCTACAAAGAGAACGCGGGCATCTTCTGCCACAACAACCCGTGGGTGATGATCGCCGAGACGTTGGTGGGCAACGGCGACCGCGCGCACGACTACTACACGCGCATCAATCCGTCGGCGCGGGAAGCGATCAGCGACCTGCATCGGTGTGAGCCGTACGTTTACTCGCAGATGATCGCCGGACGCGACGCACCGACGCACGGCGAAGCCAAGAATTCGTGGCTCACCGGGACCGCGGCGTGGAACTACTACGCCATCACGCAGTTCATTCTGGGCATCCGGCCGGCGTATGCGGGCTTGCAGATTGCGCCGGTGATCCCACAGAGTTGGGCGGGATTCAAGGCCACGCGGAAATTCCGCGGGGTCGCGTATCACATTCAGGTGGAGCGCGCGGGCGCGGGCAACCGCGTGGCGCTCAGCGTGGATGGCGCGCCGATCGAGGGCGACACCGTGCCGCCGCCGGCGGATGGGCGCAGCGAAGTCACGGTGGTTGCGAGGTTGAGTTAGCCATGTACTTGGCCAGCGAAGAGCGCTACGGATCGATGGCCTACCGGCGCTGCGGCCGGAGCGGCCTGTGCCTGCCCGCCATTTCCCTGGGACTGTGGCACAACTTCGGCGGAGTGGACAGCCTGGACAACAGCCGGGTCATGCTGCGGCGGGCCTTCGACCTGGGCATCACGCATTTCGATCTGGCCAACAATTACGGACCGCCGCCGGGCTCCGCCGAGGAGACCTTCGGGCGCGCCTTGAAGCTGGATCTGGCGGCCTACCGGGACGAATTGATCGTCTCGACCAAGGCCGGCTACGGGATGTGGGCGGGGCCCTACGGCGACTGGGGGTCGCGCAAGTACTTGCTGGCCAGCCTGGATCAGAGCCTGAAGCGCATGGGATTGGAGTACGTCGACATCTTCTACTCGCACCGGCCGGACCCGGAGACGCCGCTCGAAGAAACGATGGGGGCGCTGGATCAGGCGGTCAGGGCGGGGAAGGCGCTGTATGCGGGCATCTCGAACTACGACCCCGCGCGAACGGCCGAGGCGGCGAAGATCCTGCGGGAGTTGGGGACGCCTTGCCTGATCCACCAGATGAAGTACTCGATGTTCCAGCGGACGCCTGAAGAGGGATTGCTGGATACGCTGGGGGCGGAGGGGATCGGCGGAATCGCGTTCACCCCACTTGCGCAAGGGCTGCTGACCGACCGGTACCTGGGAGGCATTCCCAGCGACTCGCGCGCGGCCAAGCCGCACGGCTTCCTTAAAGAGAAGGATGTGAATGCGGCGCGCCTGACTCAGGTGCGCGCATTGGGCGAAGTGGCGCGCGAGCGGGGCCAGAGCCTGGCGCAGATGGCGCTGGCCTGGGTGCTGCGGGACGAGCGCATGACCAGCGCGCTGATCGGCGCAAGCAAGGTCGAGCAGATCGAGCAGAATGTGGCCGCGCTCCGGAACCTCCAGTTCTCGGGCGAAGAGCTAAGCCGCATCGACGCGATTCTGGAGCAGGCGGCGGGCTGACGGCCGGAGTCCTATACTGGGGGAATGGTGCGCAGCAATCTCATTACGACTATGATTATTGGAATGGTTATCTGCGGAGGCGCCGCGGCACAACAACGTCCGCCGATTCTGGGCGTCGCGCACATTGCGCTCAAGACCAACGATCTGGCGGCGGCCCGGGCCTTCTACGGAAAGTACCTGGGCTACGAGGAAGCGTTTAGCTTGTCCACGCCCGACGGCGGGATCGAGATGACGTTCTTCAAGGTGAACGACCGCCAGTACATCGAGGTGCTCCCCGGGCTGAAGGGCGAAACGGAGGACCGGCTCTCGCACATCGCCTTCGAGACTACCAGCGCGCAGCAGATGCACGATTACTTGGTGAGCCGCGGGGTCCCGGCCATGCTGCGCACTCTTCCCGACGGGGATGCAAGCGTGGTTATCAAAGACCCGGATGGCCACACGGTGGAGTTCGTCCAGTACATGCCGGAGTCGCTCGAGCTTCGCAACGCGGGCAGATTTCTGGCGGCCTCGCGGATTTCCGACCACATCGGGCACGTTGGCTTCACGGTCTCGGACCGGGCCGCGGCCGACCGCTTGTTCAAGGACATCCTGGGTTTTCGCGAGGTTTGGCACGGCGGCTTTACGGACGACGGCCCGCCCAATTGGGTCGCCATGCGCGTGCCGGACGGCCACGATCATCTCGAATACATGTTGCAGGTGAAGAACCCGTCGCCGCGAATGCTGGGCGTAATGAATCACCTGTGCCTGGTGGTCCCCAGCGTGGATGCGAGTTACAAAACTCTGCTGGCGCGCGGGATGAAGATCGCGGACCCGCCCAAAATCGGGAGGGACGGCAAGTGGCAGCTCAACCTCTACGATCCCAACTTTACGCGGGCGGAGCTGATGGAACCGAAGCCGGTGCAGAAACCGTGCTGCTCGCCGTTCCTCGAATAACAAGGAGTCCGGGAAAATGAGACCGCTCACGCTACTGTGCTTGATGGTGTGCCTGTGCGTTTTGCCGGCGGGAAGCCAGACGCCGCCGGAAGTCAAACGCGTGCGCAACGGCGTTCAGTTGAGCGCCGGAGATCTGAACGTGCGGGTGCAGTTCTATTCGGAGAGCACGGTTCGCGTGGTGAAATGGCCGGCCGCGGGCAAGCCCGATAAGCTCAGCCTCTCCGTGATTCAGACGGATGTTCCGGAGCTGGGCGTGCGTTTCGAAGAGAGCGCCGGGGCGGTTACTCTGAGTTCTTCCAAGATCACGGTCAGGTTGAACAAGAGCGACGGGGCGATTGAGTATCTCGCGAGCGACGGGCGAACGGTTCTGAGAGAGCAAGGGAAGGGCGGCTTCACGGCTTGCGGAATCGAGGCGGAAAAGGGCGCGTTCAGCGTCCAGCAGAAGTTCACGCCGACTCCGGAGGAGGGGTTGTACGGACTGGGCCAGCACCAGACCGGTTACATGAACTATCGCGGACGGACGGTGAAGCTGGTGCAGTCCAACACAGATGCGGTCACGCCGATGCTGATCTCGACCGGAGGCTATGCGATCTTCTGGGACAACTATTCAAAGACGATTTTCGCGGATGGGCGCGACGGGGCATCCTTCTGGTCGGAGGTGGCGGACAACATCGATTACTACTTCCTGTACGGCCCAACGATGGATCGGGCGATTGCCGGGTACCGCGAGATCACGGGACAGGCTCCGATGTACGGCAAGTGGGCGTACGGCTATTGGCAGAGCAAGGAGCATTACGCGAGCCGCGACGAACTACTGGCGATCGCCGCGGAATACCGCAAGCGGCGGATTCCGATCGATAACATCATCCAGGACTGGAATTACTGGGGCGGAAACGACATGTGGAGCGCGATGGTCTTCGACGAATCGAAGTACCCGCGCCCGAAGGAAATGATCGATCTGCTTCACGAGCAGAACTTCCACATCATGATCTCGATTTGGGCCGGACTGGGGCCCGCATCGGCTATCGCCAAGGACATGGAACGCCGGGGGTGGATGTATTCTCCGGTGGGCTGGGCCGGGTTCAAGTTCTACGATGCGTACAATCCGCTGGCCAACGACTTGTATTGGAAATACGCGAGCGAGGGGCTGTTCTCGAAAGGAATCGACGGCTGGTGGATGGATTCGACGGAGCCCGACATCGTCAATGCGCTCACGAAGGAGTCGGAAGAGTTCGAGATGAAGCGGGTCGAGAACAACCATCTGGGATCTTTCGCGAGATACCTCAATCCTTACTCGCTGGTGGTCACGGAAGGCGTGTATAAGAACCAACGGAAAGAGACCGACCGGAAACGGGTTTACATACTCACGCGGTCGACCTTCGCCGGCCAGCAGAGAGCCGCGGCGACCAGCTGGTCGGGAGACATCGGAGCGGATTGGGGCGTTTACAAGAAACAGATCGCGGCGGGAGTCAATCACAGCATGGCCGGCATTCCTTACTGGACCTTCGATATCGGAGCGTTTTCGCTGGGGTGCCAGGGGGGAGTGTTCTCGAACGGTGGAAAGGACCCGGCGTATCAGGAATTTTATACGCGGATGTTCCAGTTTGGAGCCTTCTGTCCCATCTTCCGGTCGCACGGCTCGGAGACTCCGCGCGAGATTTGGGAATTCGGCGATTACAGCGCGACGCTCGAAAAGTTCGACAACCTGCGTTATCGGCTGCTGCCCTACATTTACTCGCTGGGCTGGCAGGTCACGCACGAAGGATATTCGATCATGCGCGGCCTGGCGATGGATTTCGGAGGCGACCGGAAGACGTATCCGATCGACGATCAGTTCATGTTCGGCCCCGCGATCATGGTCTCCCCGGTAACGGAGTATATGTACCATCGGCCGCCGGAGCAGACGGTCCTGATTGGGCCCGAGCACTTCCGAACGAACGACGGCCAGCCGGGCTTGAAGGTCAAATACTATTGCGACGACGAGTTCAAGAAGCTGTGCCGCGAGGCCGTGGAGCCGAACGTCAATTTGTATTGGTACACGGGCTGGCCCAGCTTTATTACCGGTCCGAAGTTTTCGATGCGCTGGGAAGGCAAGCTGATCCCGACCGAGACGGGGATGCACCGATTCAACCTGAAGAGTTTCGGGCCGCGGCGAGTGTATCTGGATGGCAAGGAAGTAGCTCACAATTACGACTCGATGGAGTCGCATACGATTCCCGTGGAACTGAAGGCGGGGAAGGAGTACGACTTCGCGTTCGAGACTTCCAACGCGGTGCTGGGCGCGCTCCGGGCGCAAGTGTATTGGAAGACTCCGGCGATTTTCGCGAAAGAGGCGCAGGTTGAGCCGAGGAAGAAAACCAGGCCGGTTTATCTGCCGGCCGGGACGCCGTGGATCGACTTCTGGACTGGAGAGAGGCTGGGCGGCGGCCAGAGCGTGGTTGCGGACGCCCCCATCGATAAGATCCCGCTCATGGTGAGAGCTGGGTCCATCGTACCGATGGGGCCATTCGTGCAATACGCCGCGGAGAAGCCAGAGGGCCCCATCGAGTTACGTATCTATCCGGGCGCCAACGGCAGCTTTACGCTGTACGAGGACGAAGGCGATAACTACGACTACGAAAAGGGCGTTTACTCGACGATTGGGTTTCACTGGGACGACGCCAAGCGCGAACTTAGAATCGATGCCCGACAGGGAAGTTACCCGGGCATGTTACATGCGCGGACCATTCAGGTGGTCGTCGTAAGAAAGGGCCACGGCGCGGGAGTGCAGGTTACGGACGAACCGGACAACGTGGTTTTGTACCGGGGCGAGCCGCAGGTTGTCCGGCTGGGGCGTTGAGGGGCGAGGGCGGGTGGTGGGTCGGTTCGGGGATAGGCTGCAAACCAGGCCCAGCACTCGTGGCGAGAAGGAACCCGCCCCGCCAGGATCACCGATGCCGGCCTCCTTGGAAGAAGCTGGCGAGCTTGCGGAGATCTATTCCGATCCCAGCCACTTTAGGTTGAACCACCAGGGCGTCGACAATGGCAGGCCCAACCCCTCGTCGCATTTCCTTCGCCACTGTGAAGCCGCTCAGCGCCTTCTTAGCGGCAACGTCGCGGAAAAGGTGATCGATCAGGGCCACGACGTCGTCCGGGGTCTTGCACACCCTCCGAAGGGGAATCAGCAGAAGCGCGTCGGCTGGTGTCGGAAATGCAGCGCCCGGTCCGAACACTTCACGGAACGTCCTGGGATGTCTTGTCGTCACGAGAATTGCAGGTAGGATATCCCCTGCAGGGGCGCCATTGATGTGATGCCACGAGAGAACTTCGTCCTCAAAGTGAAGACCACGCGGGCCGTGGATGACAACCGCATCGGAGCGCGACGCGGCGTCCGCCATTCTTGGCAGGTTCCTACGAACAGCATCCCCGAAGGTATCATCCCACCCGTAGTCAAGGAGGTAGACGTAGTACGACCTGTATGCCTCGGCGGGCAGTTCCCCGATCGAATGGATGTAAAGGCCCATGGCGGTCTCCGAGAAATCGAATGATCGACCCCTAGAGCTTACCACCTCCGCTATCTGAGGCAAAGTTGCTCCGGTTGACTTGCTGGCTATCCGAAAACTGACTCGCTGCCGAAGGCCGCAAATCGAGTGGCGGCAAGCGGGGCGATTCCGGAGGCGGAATGCGGTCAGAGCTTCTTGGCGAGGATGGCGTAGTCGAGGGCGCCGAAGAAGGCGTCGCGGAAATCGGAGGGGAGGGAATTCAGGGCGGGCATGGTGTCGACGGCGGGGCTGAGGCGGTGGGTTTGGAGCTCGCCGAAGCCGAATTCCTCGAGGTAGAAGGCCAGCAGGAGGGCGGGGACGGGGTGCTGGTGAGTGGGGTCGAGATAGAAGTGCGAGGCCAGAATGGCCAGGCATTCGGGATTTGGGGTCTCGATGGCGAGGAGGCCGCCGGGGGCGAGCTTGGCGGCGGCGAGGCGGAGCATTTCGGGCAGGCGGGCGGGCGGCAGATGCTCGACGACCTGGGCGCAGAAGATGCCGTCGAGGGCTTCGTCGGGGAGCGCCGCGAGGTAAGAGAATAAGTCGGCGACTTCGGCGTCCAGGCCGTGGGAACGGCATAGGGCGACGGATTCGGCGCTGAGATCGATGCCGCGGGTGGGGATCTCTTCTTCCTTGAGCAGCTCGAGGAATTCGCCGCGGCCGCAGCCAATATCGAGGACCTGGCGGCAGTTTGAGAAATGGGGCAGGTAGAAGCGCTGGCGTTCGCGGACGTAGTCTTCGTCGCCGCGGAAACGGGCGGCGAATTGGAGCCAGTCGATGGGCGGCGCTTCCACGGGAGAGCCGGCGAGGGCGGGGGCGAGCGGGGCGGGCTGGGCGAGTGCGGCGCGCTGGCGGACCAGGCGGAGCTCGGCGTGGATGAGGCGCTCGAGCTCGGTGCGGGTCTCGCGGATTCCGCGCCAAAGGGCGGCCAGGAAATCGGAGTGCTGCAATTTGGCGGTATCGCGGAGGCTGGTCTCGAGGACGGTGGCGCGGTGCTGGAAGGCTCCGTGCAGCTCGGCGACGTTGCGGAAGAAGTGGCGCTCGATGGTATCCAGCTTGCGTTCCCATTCGACGCGCCACTGGGCCCAATGCGAGCGGATGTCGCGGACTTCGAGCAACTCGTCGAGATTGGAGGCGAGGCCATCCAGGCGCGCGGCGAGGGCGGCTTGGCCCGCGCTGAGGGCTGCCTGGCCGGCGCCGAGGGCCTCGGTGGCGCGGTTGCTTTCATCGAGGGTCTTGGAGAGCGAATCGGCGCGTGCGGCCAGAGCGGCGAGCGCGCGGTTGTTCTCATTGAGGGCTTCGAGGATGGCGCCGAGCCCGCGGACGGTGGCGCGGTTGAAGTCGATCTGGTCGCGCACGTGCCAATCCAGCAGGCGGGAGACGAGTTTCTTGACCGACTGCGCCAGGGAATTCAAGGGGCCGGAAGGGCGCGGGTTGACGGCTCCGATGGCGGCGACCTTGGCTTCGGCGGCGTCGCGCTCGTGCAGGATGGGCAGCAGGTCGGGGAGGACGACGCCCGCGCCCGGGACACGTTCGGGGTAGCGGGCGCGGACGCGTTCGCGGATCTCCTGAACGACGGCGGTCAGCTCTTCGGAGTTCGGATCAGTGGGCACGTTTCTTGCTCCAGGTGGCGGTCATCTTAGAATAGACGCCGCCGCGCGGGGTGAATTCGCCGGTTACGGTGACCGTGATCGGGCTGGCCGCGGCGACCACGTCGCGCAGGAAACGGTTCACGACGTTCTCCTGGAAGATGCCGAGGTTGCGGTAGGCCAGCGCGTACATCTTGAGCGATTTGAGCTCGAGGCAGAGCTTGTCGGGCCGGTAGCGGAGGGTCAGCTTGCCGAAGTCGGGCAGCCCGGTTTTGGGGCAGACGGCGGTGAATTCGGGGATCACGATCTCAATTTCGTAATCGGGAAACTGGTTGGGCCAGGTTTCGATGGCGGGCAGAGGGGCGGAGACGCCGGCGCGGGCGTGCTCTTCGGTGTAATCAGGTTTGCGCTTCATACAGAGACCAGAGTTTTGGCCAGGAGATCGAGGAACAGGCCGACGTCGGCGACCACGCCGATGGCCTGGCCGGTGCCGCGATCGCTGACCTTGGTGGCGACCGCGGGGTTGATATCGACGCAGACCATCTTGATCCAACTGGGGGCCATGTTCCCGGTGGCGATGGAATGCAGCATGGAGCCGAGACAGAGAACCAGGCCGGCTCCCTGAAGCTCGGCGGCGTAGGCGTCCTGGGCCTGGTTCATGTCGGTGATGGTCTCGGGCAGGGGGCCATCGTCGCGGAGGCTGCCGGCGAGGACGAAGGGGATTCCGGCCTGGACGCATTCGTAGAGGATGCCGCTGGAGAGGCGGCCGGAGGCGACCGCCTGACGGATTCCACCGCACTGGTAGATGGCGTTGATGGCGCGCATGTGGTTGCGATGTCCGTGCTCCTCCTGGCGTCCGTCGCTGAGGCGCAGGCCGAGCGAGGTGCCGAAGAGGGCGGCTTCGACGTCGTGGACGCCGAGCGCATTGCCGCTGAGGAGACCCTGGACAAAGCCGTGGCGGATGAGCTGGCTGAGACCGGTGGCGCCGCCGGTATGGACGACCACGGGACCGGCGACCACCAGGACCTTCTTGTCCTGGGCGCGCGTGTGGCGGATGAGCGCGGCGGTCTGGCGGACGGCGGTCTCGGCCTGGCGCTCGGAAGATACGCCGTTGCTCATGAATGCGAAGGCCAGGCGGTCGCGTTCCTTGGCCTCGGGCAGGACGCGGATGCCGCGCATGCCCACGACCACCTGGTCGCCGGCACGGATGTCGCGCAGGCGGCGGCAGAAGGCGCGGCCGTTCTCGAGGACCAGGAGGGCGTCCATGCGCTGATTCTCGGCTTCGATCCAGTTCTGGCGGCAGCGGACCAGGGTGCGGTGGTTGGTGGTGGAGTAGAAATCGTCGGGGGCGCAGCGGTCGCGGAGGACGAGGGCGAGGGCGGCGTCGTTGGAATCCACGGGGGAGCAACCCAAGCCGATGAGGTGGCCGAGCATCTGTTCGAGGAGCTCCCGGCTGGGGGCCTCGACCTTCAGCCGCAAATGGGAAGGCTCGCTGTTGGTGCGCCCGATGTGGAACTCGTCGACCTCGAAGCGGCCGTGGTATTCGACCACGGTGTCGAAGATCTGCTCCATGATATGGGAGTCGATGAGGTGGCCCTCGGCCTCGACAAGCTCGCTGAAGGGGAGGGCGGGGCTTGAATTCATGGTTGTTCTATTAGTGTAGCGTGCGGGCGGCAGGATGTAGAATCGAAGACGGCGATGAAACCGATGTCTCGGGGATGGCTGGTTGCAGGATGGATGGATCTGTCAAGAACTTTGTGTAAACGGCCTTCAGTGGTTGATAATTCCCCAGCCCGAGCGGGGGATGG
>JBKQQG010000102.1:0-12790 GCA_052144455.1 Bryobacteraceae bacterium | reverse complement strand
CACCGCCGCCCGTCTCACTTCCCGCTCGCTCATCCATGTCCTTCCCACCAGACCTCCTCAAGGTCTAGTTTGGAGGGACATTTCTATCGAGTCCAATAGGGGACATTATCACAGAGGTTCAACAGCGGTGACCGATGGCGCCGCACCGCCGTCGCCGCCTCCTCAGACCAGCACGCCAGTGCAGGTGCTGATCGACAGCGTGCCGCTGAACGCGGCTTGGGCCGGCCTGGCGCCGTACTTCGTCGGGCTGTACGCGGTGAACGTGCAGTTGCCTGCCAATCTCGCGCCCGGCAGCCATCAGCTACAGCTCTCCATGGGGGGAGCGGCCGGCAATACGGCGACTTTTTCGAGCCAGTAACGGAACAGGTGAAAGGAGTCCCGGTGCGGCGGCATTTCTCCGTCAAGGAGAAGCACCATGAGACTCACAGCAACCTGTATGGCCGCGCTGGCGGCGGCGAGCATGACGGCGGGGGCGGCCGAGCTACGGCTGAGCGGCCCCTTCACCCACGACAACCTGTCCATCTACCTGGTCCACGGCCAGGACCGCGTGCAGAAGAAGTACCTGACCCTGGCTGAGGCCCTCGAGCAGCACAAAGTGGTGGTCTATGAGACCAGCAACGTCAACGTCCTGCAAGTCGAGAACCTCTCCGCGCAGGACGTCTACATACAATCCGGGGAAATCGTGAAGGGCGGGAAGCAGGACCGCGTCTTGAAGGACGACATCATCGTCCCCAGCGCCTCGGGCAAGCTCAATGTCAACGCCTTTTGCGTAGAGCACGGCCGTTGGACCCAGCGCGGGAACGAGCCGGCCAAGAACTTCGCGGCCTCGCCCAATGCCATCGCCTCCCCGGCCATGAAACGTGCGGTGAAGGACACGGGCCAGCAGACCCAGGTGTGGGCGGAGGCGGCCAACGTGCAGCAGGACCTGGCAGCGCGCCTGAGTGCGCCGGTGGCGGCCGCGGCATCCCCATCCAGCTACCAGTTGACCCTCGAAGCGCCCGCCGTAAAACAAACCACGGAGGCCTTCAAGAAGGATCTGGCGGGGCTGGCGGACAAGAATCCGGACGCGCTGGGTTACGTGGCGGCGGTGAACGGCAAAGTGACCGGCTCGGATGTCTACGGCACGCATGAGCTGTTCCGCAAGGAGTGGCCCAAGCTGCTCGAAGCGGCGGCGGTCGAGGCCATGGCCGCGCCCAAGCTCGCCGGGAACATCGCGCTGCCCCCGCCTGCGGACGTGAAGGCGGCGGCCACCGGCTACGGCGCGCGGGTCAACGGCGAATCGCAGGTCAATTCGCGTACCGACGGCGTGCAGGCGGACCTCCCGCAGGGCCTGGTCTACGAGACCCGGGACGCGGAAGCGCCGGCTGCGGGGCCGGTGCATCGGACCTATGTGAGTAAGTAGCCCCAAGCCGTGGAACAAACCCGCCCGGCCGCGCGTTAAAGAACCAGGGAGGGATACATGGATCGCAGACAATTCTTGGCGGCGGGATTCGCGGCGCCCGCCGCGCTGGCCGCACAGACCGCGCATGAGCCGGCGCAGGCAGGCGCGCCTATCCAGCCGTTCGCCGATCCGGATTTCGGTTTCACGGCGCAGGTCGCGTTGGGCGCCAGCTACTATCGCGCGGGCGACCCCGGCAAGCTGCTGGCGCTTACCGCCCACATCAAGCCCGGGGATTTCGATTCGGCATGGCGGGCCTACTACGATGCCGGTGTCCAGGCCCGGAAGCAGGCCGAGGCGGCCGCCGCCAAACGGCATACCGTGAGCGCGCGCGAGGCCTATTTATGCGCCGCCGAGTATTTCTCCTGCGCGTTGAAGTTCCTGGATTCGAGCAAAGAGACGGACTGGCCGTCGCCCTCCTGGCGGCAATACGCCGATTGCTGGAGCGCCGCCGCCGCCCTCTTCGAGCCGGCTGCCGAGCGCCTCGAGATTCCCTACGAAGGCTCCAGTCTGACCGCCTGGTTCTTCCGCGTGGACCGTTCGCGGCGCCGCAGGCCGCTGGTGATCCTCAATACCGGCGCCGACGGCCTGGAGATCAGCATGTATGTGCATGGCTGCGCCGGGGGGCTGTCTCGCGGCTACAATTGCCTGATCTTCAATGGTCCGGGGCAGTGCGACGCGTTGTGGGCGAAGAAGCTCTACTTCCGGCCGGATTGGGAAAAGGCGATCACGCCGGTGGTCGATTCGATGCTGCGCCGCCGCGAGGTCGACCCCAAGCGCATCGCGCTGGTGGGCGTCAGCCAGGGCGGCTACATGGTCCCGCGGGCGCTGGCCTTCGAGCACCGCATCGCCGCGGGCGTTGCCGATCCCGGGGTGTGGAACGTGGCCGATCCCTGGCTGCGCAACCTGCCCAAGTTCCTCCGCGAGATGCTGGACGCGGGTAAGCAGAGCGACTTCGAGCGCATCGTCGGCATCGGCATGGCGGCCAACCCACGCACCAAGGCCGCGGTCGCAATGCGCATGCGGCCGTACGGACTGACCTCCTACTACGAAGCCTTCCGCGCGGTGCAGAAATACAACCTGGACGAGGTGGCCGGCCAGATTCGCTGCCCCATGCTGATTACCGATCCGGAGGGAGAGCAGTTCTTCCCCGGCCAATCGCAGAAGCTATACGATGCCTTGCGTTGTCCCAAAACGCTGGTGAAGTTCACGCACGACCAAGGCGCCGGTCAGCACTGCGAGGTTGCCGCCCCCGGCTACCGCGATTACTGCATCTACAACTGGCTCGACGAAACCCTCTGAGCGCCGGATTCTACTGCGGCGGCGGCTGGGAGGAGTCCAGTTGGTAACAATATCGTCCCGCTGCGTGTTTCCAAAAAGGCCCCAGAGGAGGGCCACCATTACGGTAGTCCCATTCCGAGTCGGGCAGGCTCTCCCTGGCGAAGGTGGCACACAGTTCATAGGCTGTGCCAGCTTTCGGATGGTACTCGTAGGGCACTCCCGTCAGGGGGTCTTTCAGGCTTTGGCTCGACCACTGCCCGAGCTCTTCCAAACTCGCCGGGAGCCCGGAGGCGAGACGGTGAATGTCGTTCGCAATGCCCAGGAGGTCCCGGGCCCGGCGTTGGTCGGCGGTGATCTCCCTCTGGCTCCGGGGCGACCCGAGCCGCAGAAACCCCAAGACCGCCACGGCGAGGATCACTAGCAGCGCGACGCTGCCGGCCAGAATGTCTCTACGCCTGGACATGCTCGCCCCTTTCCTTCAGCGTGCCCAGGTAATACCAGAAGATACTCCCGGCAATCGCGATTACCGTCAGCACCTTCAAGACGAAGCGCACGGTCAGTTCCCCATTGAGGAAGTAGCTCAGAAAGGTGATCAGATCTCCGACCAGAATGCCCGCCGCAATCAGTAGCGCCATGTAGGTGAGCCACTTGCGCACTCCCGAATCCGTCTTCTGCGGCTCCTGTTCCAGACCCCGCAGGATGGCTCGCGTCGCGAGCACGTAGACGGGAAATGCCACGATGATGCAGGCCAGTTGCCAGGAGATGTCCCAGCGCGAGCCGGCGTAGCTTCTCATGGCCAGGGGGTCCGGGAACCAGCGGTCGTAGTAGATAAACAGCAGAGATCCCAGCGCCGTAGCCCAAGTGGCCAGAGTGGAAAAGGCCAGCAGGTAGAGGAATGCATCCCGAGCGGATTCGCCGCTTCTGGCGTTGCGGACCGGCGCCGCCACCCCAGTCAGTTTCTCGTAGTACCGGCCGAATGCGGCCGAGATCTCCTTGGCCGCCCATCCCCGGTCGCGCAGCAGTCCGGCTAGCGTCTCATCCGGCGCTCCCTTGCTCTTGGCGGCCTCGATAAATGCATCCAGCTTCTCAGAGGAATTCTCCATTTTGGCCTCCCGGCTTCCGGATCAGTATACACGCCGCCGGAACTATGAGTTAAGTTTTCTCCGCTTTCCGCCGATAACACAAAGGGCGGCGCCTCGCGCCACCAGGGTCAACTCGCGTGAACCGTGACCTGTTAGCCGACCAAGCACTCGACTGCCGGGATGAGAATCTCCTGGAGCCCAGCCCCTCGCGGCCGTGGGAACTCTTCGTCCAGGGGGCGCTCGAGGAGGCCGTACAGCCCGCCACCATTCTGGTCCTCGAACGAGAGGAGATCAACCTCCGTCTGCTGCGCGCCACCCTGCAATCCGAGGGCTGCCGCATCCTGGAGGCGGCGGGGGCCTCCGAAGCTTTCGACCTCCTGGGCCGCGAGCCAGTGGACCTGATCATCCTGGATTTGATGCTGCCCGAGATCGGCGGCCTGGATTTCTGCCGCCAGATCAAGCGCCAGCACCGCACCCGCCTCATCCCCATTCTGATCCTCACCAGCGTGCAGGGCGCCGATCACGAGATCGCCGGCATCGCCTCGGGAGCCGACGAATTCCTGGTGAGGCCCGTGCATCCGGCCATCGTGCGCGCCCGCATCCGCTCGATGCTGCGCCACAAGGCCGCCATCGATTCGCTCGAGGAGGCCGAATCCATCCTGTTTGCGCTCGCCCAGGCCATCGAACAGCGCGACAAGTGCACCAGCGGCCACTGCGAGCGATTGTCGGTCACCAGCATGCTCCTCGGTTCGTCCCTGGGCCTGAGCCGCCCGCAACTGCTGGCGCTACATCGTGGCGGCTTCCTGCACGATATCGGCAAAATCGCCATCCCCGATTCCATCCTCTTCAAACCCGGCTCGCTCTCCGACGAGGAGTGGGCGGTGATGCGCACCCACACCACCAGAGGGGAAGAAATCTGTCGCCACATCCGCACGCTAGCCCCGGTACTGCCTATCATCCGCAGCCACCACGAGCGCTGGGACGGCACGGGATATCCGGACGGCCTGCGCGGCGAGGAAACTCCGCTGCTGGCCCGCATCTTGCAAATAGCGGACGTGTTCGACGCCCTGACCTCCATCCGCCCCTACAAGCCCGCGCTCTCTTGCGCCGAGGCCCTCGACGTGCTCGATAGCGAGGCCCGCCGCGGCTGGCGCGAGCCGCGCTTGGTCGCCCTGCTCCACAAGCTCTTCGAGGCCCCGGTGGACGGCGCTGCCTGGCCCGTGCTGGTCGCCTGGCCGCCCTCCGGCGCCGTCCTGCAATCCCTCGAGAACATGCGCCAGGCGCTGGTTGCCTGACGCTGAAGGCGGTCTCCGCCAGGACCCGCCGCCGGCTGGCGGAGCTTCCCCAAACACCCCCGGAAACTCCCCCTTTTGCACCGCTGCCAAACACGGTACAATGAAGTCCCGGCGCCACACAGTGGTCGTGGGCCCGGTTGTATGCTACCCGTTTCCCATCCGGCTCTCTTCCTGACCGTCACGGTGATCCAGCAGCTCCGGCGCTCCCTGTTCGACAACCCCTTCGCTGGAATCCATCGTCTGGCCTGGTTCGATTGGGCCATGCTGGTTCCCTACTTTGGCCTGCTGTTCATCCTCTCCATCTATGGCGTGCACCGCTACGAGGTGATTCGCACCTATTTCAAGTACCGGAAGAAGCTGCCCAAGGAGGCGCCGGACCGCTCCCAGCAACTGCCGCCGGTCACCGTTCAGCTCCCGCTTTTCAACGAGCGCTACGTCGTGGAACGGCTCCTCGAGGAAATCGCGAAGATCGATTACCCTCGGGATCTCTTGCAAGTGCAGGTTCTGGACGATTCCACCGACGAGACCCACGCCTTTGCCGAGCGGCTGGTGGCATCCTACCAGGCCACCGGCTTCCCCATCCAGTATCATCACCGCACCCACCGTGAAGGCTTCAAAGCCGGCGCGCTCCAGGAGGGCCTGAAGACGGCCACCGGCGAGCTCGTCGCGATCTTCGACGCGGATTTCGTCCCTCCCTCCGATTTCCTGCTGCGCACGGTGCACTTCTTCGCCGACCCCCAGGTGGGAGTGGTGCAGACCCGCTGGAGCTACCTCAATCGGGAATCCAACGTGCTCACCGAGATCCAGGCCATTCTGCTGGACGGCCACTTCGTGCTCGAGCACGGCGCCCGTTGCGGCCGCGGCCTGTTCTTCAACTTCAACGGCACGGCCGGCATCCTGCGGCGCTCCATGATCGCGGACGCGGGCGGCTGGCAGCACGACACGCTCACCGAGGATTCCGACCTCAGCTACCGCGCCCAGCTCAAGGGCTGGAAGTTCGTCTATCTGCCGGTGCTGGATTGCCCCTCCGAGCTGCCCGTCGAGATGCACGGTTTCCAGGTGCAGCAGTTCCGTTGGGCCAAGGGCCTCACGCAAGTCGCCAGGAAACTTTTGCCGGCCATCCTTCGCGCCGATATCCCCTGGCGCACCAAGTTGGAAGCGGTCATGCACCTCACCCCCAACATCAGCTACCCCATGATGATGGTGGTCTCGGCGCTGATGCTCCCGGTGATGATCTGCCGCTTTTACATGGGCTGGTTCCAGATGGTGTTCCTGGATCTGCCGCTCATCATCGCTTCTTTCTGGTCGATTTCGGCGTTTTACGTGCTCGCGCAACGCGAGCTTCATCCGCGCTCCTGGAAGCGCACCTTCTTCCTGCTGCCCGCCCTGATGGCCGTCGGCGTCGGGCTTACCGTCATTAACACCCGGGCCGTCTTCGAAGCCCTGCTGGGCGTCCGCAGTGGATTCGTGAGAACGGCCAAGTACGCCATCGACAAGCAGCGTCCCGCCCTGGCCGGGGCCTCCTACCGGCGCAAGAGCGGCTGGCTCCCCTTCATCGAGATCGCCATCGGCACTTACTTCCTCGGAATGTCCGCCTTCTCGATCGACATCGACAATTACTTCGCGCTTCCCTTCCTATTGCTCTTCGTAGGCGGATATTACTGGGCCGGCTTTGCCACCCTGATTCAGGAATATCGCGACCGCGTCCGCGCCTCTCGCGCCCGCCGCCCCGCCCTGGAAGCCGCGCGCTGATTCGTAGGGCGTCGGCCTTTCCGTACCTTGTTTCGGCGCCCCGTCTGGCCTATGATGTAGGACTTATGCCCGGTGACGCGCTGTCTGCCACTCACGACACCCCCGAGGCGGGAGCGGCGCTGGATGCAAAGCGCCTTGTACTTGCCTGGCTGCTCGGCGGCGTCGTTCCGTTCTCGCTTTGGCACGTGCAGTACCGAGTAGCGCCGCTCACGATCGAGTTCGGTCCGTTCGTGGCCGCCTTCGTTGACGTGTGTGCGGTGCTCTTCTTTCTCTGGAGGTGGCCGAATGTCTTTCGGCTGTCGCGGCTCCGGCCCCAAGTGAGCGACCTCGCCGTAGGAGCTTTAGTCGGGTATCTTTGTACCAACGTCGGCGTATTCCTTCCTGCAATGGGAGACTGGCCGTGGACACTGCATATGTCCGCATCTTGTCCACGATACCGAACGATGCTGTTCTTGAAGCTGCTGTTCGTGTGCCACGTCTTGGTGATCCCGGTGGCAGAGGAACTGATATTTCGGGGAGTGATTCTTGGTTCCCTCTGCAAGAGGATGTCGCTGCTGTGGGCCGTCTTGATCACGGTTGTAGCCGCGACCGTGCTGCACAGCGGGCCCTACGCGTTCGTGCCGCAGCTTTTCCTCTGCGGGGCATATCTCGCTCGACATCGGTCCCTCCCCGCGTCGATCGCCGCTCATGCCGTGACGAACGCGCTAGTCTGGTTCCCCCATCTGGTGGTAGCGTTTCATTTCCTAAAGTGAACGGGGAAGCGTCCAGCCCCCGGATTCACGCCGACTAGACCGTCTCTCCCCGAACCAGATCCTCGCAGCTCTCCCGCGTCCGCACCACCCGCCACGCGCCGCCTTCCACCAGAACTTCCGGAGGCCGCACCCGCGAGTTATAGTTCGAGGAGGCCACGAAAGCATACGCCCCCGCCGTCGCCACCGCCAGCAGGTCGCCCGGCAGCACGTTGGGCAGCTCGCGGTCCCGCGCCAGGAAATCTCCGCTCTCGCACACCGGCCCAACCACATCGGCCAGAATCGTGCCTCGGTCGGCCTTCCTTAGCGGGACGATCTCGTGATGCGACTTGTAGAGCGAGGGTCGGATCAGGTCGTTCATGGCCGCGTCCACCACCACGAATTCTTTCGCCGCACTGCACTTGCGGTACAGGACGCGGGTGATGAGCGCACCCGCCTCGCCCACAATCGAGCGCCCCGGCTCGACCATCAGGAACAGGTCCTTGCCCTCCACCTTCCGGCGAACTTGCGCCATGAACCCGCGGATCTCCGGCGCCTGTTCGCCCGGCCGGTAGGGTACGCCCAGCCCGCCCCCCAGGTCGAGCATGTGGATCGCCAGGCCGCGCGCGCGCAGCCGCCCGGCCAGCTCCAGCATCTTGTCCACCGCTTCGATCATGGGGTCTGTGTCCAGCAACTGCGAGCCGATATGGCAGCTCACGCCCTCCAGCGCGACGTGCTCCAGCTTCCGCGCCCGCTCGTACAGAGCCTCCACTTCCTCGATGTCCACGCCGAACTTGTTCTCCCGCAGACCGGTCGAAACATACGGATGCGTGAGCGCGTCCACATCCGGATTCACCCGCACCGCCGCCCGCGCCTTCACTCCTCGCCGCGCCGCCAGAGAGTCCACCAGCCCCAGCTCCGCCTCCGATTCGCAGTTGAAGCCGTGTATGCCCTGCGCGAGCGCGTACTCCACCTCGTCGGCCGTCTTCCCGACCCCGGAAAACACCACCGTCCCCGCATCGCCGCCCGCCTTGAGCACGCGGTACAACTCGCCGCCCGAGACGATGTCGAAGCCCGCCCCCGCCCTGGCCAGCAGGCCCAGCACCGCGAGGGAAGAATTCGCCTTCACCGCATAGCACACCCGATGCGGAATTCCTTCCAGCGCCTCGTCGTACGCCCGGTAGGTCTCCAGGATGCCGCGGCTCGAATACACGTAGCACGGCGTGCCCGCTCCCGCCGCGATCCGGTCCAGCGGAACTTCCTCGCAATACAGCCTGTCGCCTTCGTAATGGAACGAGCTGGGCATGAAGAAAAGTCCGGCCTCGGCCGGCACAACCTCCGTTCGCGGGGGAATACTCAGTCTATCGCCAATCGCGGCGCAGGTTCCAGCAACCCCAGGCCGCGCCATGCGGTCCCGCGCTCACTTCACTCGGAGCACTACCAGAGTCTGGTCGTCGAAGGCCGGAGCGACCCCCGTAAACACGTCCAGGTCCGCGAACAGCGCGGAGATCACCGTCTCGGGCGCCTCGCCGCACACGGTCTTGAGCAATCGGATCAGGCGGCCGCGCTCGTATTCCTCTCCCGCCGGATTCATCTGGTCGGTGATGCCATCCGAGCACAGCACTACCAGATCGCCGGCCCGCGCTTCAATCACCGTCTCATCGTAGTCGCGATCCGGAAGCAGCCCCAGCGGGACGCCCTCCACGCGCGGCCTGAGAATAGCCCCCTCCCGGCAGATAATGGGAGGCAGCGCGCCCGCGTTGGCCATGGTCAGACGCCGGCCCTCGGCATCCCACAGCAGCACCAGAAGCGCCAGAAAGCGGGCCTCCACCTTGCGCGCCAGCAGCGCATGATTCATGGTGCGCAGCAGCGCCGCCGGGCCGCGGCGCCTCGGAGCCACCGTGCGCAGCAGCCCCGCCGCCAGCGCCCCGTACAACGCCGCAGCCACGCCTTTGCCGCTCACGTCGCCGAACGCGATCAGCGTGGCCGCATTCCCGTACTCGAAGAAATCGTAGAGGTCGCCGCCCACCATGCGTGCCGGCCGGTAGCCGATCGCCACCTCCAACCCCTCGATCTGCGGCGCCTCGGTCGGCAGCAGCGCCGTTTGCAGCTCGCGCGCCGACTGCAAGTCTTCGTCGATCCGCCTCTGGCGTTCCGCGACCTCTTCGTACAGCCGGGCGTTCTCAACCGAGCTGGCGATCTGCGGCGCTAGCAGCGAAAGCATCCGCACGTGCTCGTCGGTAAACCAGCCGTAATGGTCGCTCTCCAGGTCCAGCACGCCCACCACGCGGAGGTGCGCGATCAACGGCACGGCCACTTCCGAACGCACTCCCTCGTGCGACGGAATGTAGCGCGGGTCGGCCAGCGTGTTGTCCGAACGCACCGGCTCACGCGAATCCACCGCCGAGCCCGTGATCCCTCGGCCCAGCGGGATGTTGTCCAGGTCCACGCGCTGGTCGTAGCGCACGCTGAAGGCGTGCCGCAGGCACTGCCGTTCCCGGTCCACCAGCAGTATGCTGAAGGCGTCGTAGCGGATCAGTATCTTGATGGCGTCCGCAATGTGCCGCAACAGCTCGTTCAAATCCAGGATCGAGGAAAACTCCTGCGACAGGTGGCCCAGAATCTTGAGCGTGCGGTTCTGCCGGTCCACGCGCCGGAACAGCCGCGCGTTGTCGATAGTGACCGCGACCCGGCCCGCGATCAGCCGCAGCAGCGCCAGATCGTATTCGCTGTACGCGCCCAGCCGCGTGCTCTGGATGTCGATCACGCCCACCAGCCGGTTCCGCGTCACCATCGGCGCCGCCAGCTCCGAGCGCACCGCATCCACCACGCTCAGGTAGCGCGGGTCTTTGCGAACGTCGCTCACCAGCACCGGCTGTCGCGTCGCCGCGGCCACGCCCGTTATACCCTCCCCGGCCCGCACCACCAGCCGCTTCACGACCTCCTCGCGGTGGCCGATCGCGTATCGTATGCGCAGCTCCTTTTGCCTTTCGCTATGCAGAAGGATGGCGAACAGCTCGTACGGGATCACCTTGCGGATGATCTCGGCGACGTGCGCCAGCAACCCGTCCAGGTCGGTCAGGGTCTCCGAGGTGGCGGCCGAGATCTCCAGCAGGAAATCCAGCAGCTCCTCGCGCTGGCGGAACCTCTTCGCGCTGGTGGTCCGGGGCATCAGCCTGCCGCCGCCTCGACGATTTTGACGCTGGCGCTGGCCCCGATACGCGTGGCCCCAGCTTCCACCATCCTCTTCAGGTCCTCCAGCGTCCGAATCCCGCCCGCCGCTTTCACGCCCATCTCCGGCCCCACCGTCAAGCGCATCAGCGCGACATCGTGAACCGTCGCGCCCGCCGGGCCGAAACCGGTCGATGTCTTGACGAAATCCGCCCCAGCCAGCTTGGCCAGCGTGCAGGCGATCGCCTTCTGGTTATCGTCCAGCAGCGCCGTCTCGAGGATGGTCTTCACCAGCGCCCCGCCCTTGTGCGCCATCTCGACCACGCCCCGTATGTCGGCTTCGACCACTTCGTAATCGCCCGAGCGCAACGCACCGACGTTAATCACCATGTCGATCTCTTGCGCTCCGCAGCGAACCGCTTCCTCGGTCTCCGCCACTTTCACCCGCGTGGTGTTCGCGCCCAGCGGAAAACCCACCACCGTGCACACTTTCACGGCCGAGCCGGCCAGTTCCCCCGCCGCCGTCGCCACCCAGTACGGATTGATGCACACGGTCGCAAAGCCGTGCCCGCGTGCCTCCCGGCAAAGCGCGATCACCTGCTCCCGCGTCGCCTCGGGTTTGAGCAGCGTGTGGTCGATCAGCCGCGCGATTCCCGGCGCCTGGCTCGCCACCCGCGCGCAGGAAGACAGGCGGTCCGCGCCCGCCCGCACGATCTCCTGCGTCTTGGCCGCGCAAGTGTCGGTGCAGGCCTGCGCGCAAGTCGAGCAACCGCTCTCCGAGCGGCCCAGCCGCGCCAGAATCTCCTCGCCGATTTCGGCTACGAGTTGTTGAAGTTCCGCGGTGTTCACTTTGTGTATCGCTTTTCGATTTCGGTGATTTTCCGGAGGCGCGCCGCGTGCCTTCCGCCGCCAAACGGCGTAGCCAGCCAAGTGCGCAGGACTTCTTCGGCCTGGTTCGATGTCAGCAGTCGCCCGCCCAGCGTAACTACATTGGAATCATTGTGTTCCCGGCTGCTGCGGGCAGTATTCTTATCATAGCACATCGCCGCCCGAATCCCCGGAACCTTGTTCGCCGCCATCGCCGACCCGATCCCCGCCCCGTCGATGATCACGCCCCGCGCCGCCATCCCCCCAGCCACCAATTCGGCCACCTTCAGCGCGATATCGGGGTAGTCCGCCGGCGTCTCATCCGCCACGCCGCAGTCGCAAACCTCGAAGCCCAGTTCCACCAGTATCGGCTTCAGTATCTCCTTCAAGCGGAAGCCCCCGTGATCGGCCCCCAGCGCCACCGTCCTCTCCGCCGCCGCCCCCTCGACAATCTTCACGCTGCGCTCCGCCGCCAAGTCCCGCGCCGACGGAGTCACAATCGCCCCCGCCGCCACCCGCAGCTCGCCGCTCGCCGGTACCTCCCGCGCTGTCACCACGCTTCGCAACGTCTTATTGTAATGCAGCGCAAGGGGCTTCTCGGCCCCTGGGACCCGAGACCCGCCGGTGCGATGGCCCGCTATCGGCAGGAACGGTCCCAGCAGCCACTTCCCAATCTGGACCTCCGTTCCGCGTGGAGGCATTCAAGTCAACGGCTTGGGTGTTTCACGACGACTTGACGTCAAACAGCCCAATTGTCAGAGGGCGTCTGATCTGAGCCGGTGCTTCACAATGACCGCACGGGAGGAGTCATTCCGTGAACCTCATCCTTCCGTCATTTCTGGATCGACAGGCCCAATCAGTTCCTGGGTAACTACCCCAACTGCATGTTCTATCGCCTTGCTCTCAGCTTCACCGACTGAAAAGAACGTGCTTGTGGCGCCTGCCAGGTGAGTCATCAAAGTTGCGCCAAGACTGATCGCGAGACTTGCGTAACGCGATTCCACGCTCGCGTTGTGCAGCTCAGCTGTACCCTTAGGACCTTCCTTCATCTGTGTTGAACCTCTGTGATAATGTCCCCTATTGGACTCGATAGAAATGTCCCTCCAAACTAGACCTTGAGGAGGTCTGGTGGGAAGGACATGGATGAGCGAGCGGGAAGTGAGACGGGCGGCGGTG
>JBKQQG010000101.1:0-92786 GCA_052144455.1 Bryobacteraceae bacterium | reverse complement strand
GCCAATAATGTCTTCAGGCTTCTTGTAGCCGGCGAGCAGCTTGTCTACAAGAGCGGAATCGATGGTCATCGGATCTCCTATTCTCGTCCGTCCGATGGCCGCTTACACAGTCCTTTTTACACCCTCGGATGGATGCTGGCTGCGCTGGCTCTGCGCGCCCAGGAGAATGGAGCGGTCGCTCGGGAGGGTCTGCTCGCGCTCTCCACCTACGACGAGGGCGCGCCGGATCCGAATCCGCCGTTCGCGGCGTTCTCGAGCGAATACTTTCCGAATTATCCGTACACGAATCGGAGGAACGGAAACCACATCGCGCACAGGGAGCAGTGGCGGACGATCATCCTGGAGAACGAATACCTGAGTTGCCGCGTGCTCCCCGACCTGGGCGGCCATCTGCATGGATGCACGGACAAGATTACGGGCCGAGAGATCTTCTACGCGAACCCGACCGTGCGTAGGGGGCTAGGTGACGCCCGCGCCTATATCGCAATGGGTATCGAGTCGAGCTTCCCGGTTGCGCACAGCCGCGTGAGCAGCTCCCCGGTGGATTTCGGGTACTCGAATCGGGACGGAATCGGCAGAGCTGTGGTGGAGGATACCGACCGCGTTTCGGGGATGGAGTGGCGGGTTGAGTTCATTCTACGGCCCGGCTCGGCGGTGCTGGAAGAACGAGTCACACTTCACAACGCGTCTGCGGCGCGCCGCGGCTATCACTGGTGGGCCAACGCGGCCGTGGAACTCGACGATGCCCACCTGCGGTTCGTCTATCCCACGAGGTGGATGTTGCCGCATGGAGAGGGGGCCATGATTCCGTGGCCGGCGAATGCCGAAGGCGTGGACTGGAGCGACGTGGCGAATCACAAGACGCAGCTCGGGCTATTCGCCCACGGATCGCGCGAGCCCTGGATGGCGGTGTTCAAGCCAAGCTCGCGGAGTGGCGTAGTACACTTCGCCGACCCGGACATTGTGCGCGGGAAGAAACTGTGGCTGTGGGGCACGGGGGACAAATTCGTAAGAGAGAACCTAACGGAGGATTTCAACTCGTACGTCGAAATGCAGGCGGGCTTGTTCGAAACGCAGCCGGAATTTGCGTTTCTGCAGCCTGGCGATGTGAAGACCTTCACGCATTACTGGATCCCGTTCCACGATCTAGGCGGAGTCTCGCGCGCCACGCGGGATGCCGTGCTCAACCTGGAGCGGACAGGCCAGGGCGTAGCGATCGAGGTGCAGGCGACTCGCGCCATGCGCGGGGCCAGGGTGCGGGTGCTGGATGGCGCCAAACCCGTGTTCGAGACGCCGGCGGATCTGGATCCAAGGCACGTGTTCACGAAGAGGCTGGACGCGGCGCCTTCGAGATTGACCATTGAGGTGGTGGATTCTTCGGGTGGGGTGGTGCTGCATCATGTGGAAGGCGAAATCGACGCTCTTCCTTTCGACGCGAATGCCAAGAACCCGGAGCCAGCGCCACCGCCGGGCGGATCCGAATCCGAGGCCGACGTTCTGGCGCGAAGCGAACACAAGGAACAACGGGACCAGTTCACGGTCGCGTGGCACGACTATCGGACGGGACTCGAAAAGTATCCGGGAAGCGCGAGGTTGGCCGAGGCGGCTGGGCGCACAGCGTTTGTGCTGAACCGATTCGACGACGCGATCCGCCTGCTGGCGCCGGTGGTGGCCAAGAGCGGGGACGACGCGGAGGCGGCCTACTACTATGGGGCCGCGCTGGGGGCCGCGGGACGGAGTGCGGAGGCGCGAACCGCTCTCGGCAGCGCCAGCCGGGACCCGCGCTGGGCTGGGGCCGCACGCCTGCAACTGGCTCTGATGGCGGTGCGGGAGGGGGATGTCGCGGCTGCGGTTCCGATGATTCAGGCGCTAGCGGCAGATGCACATGCGGCGGTACGCACGGGCGCTCTGGAGGTGGCGATCCTGCGGCGCGCCGGGAACGCGGAGGCGGCCAGAGGGCGGTTGCGGTTCTGGCGGGAACAGGATCCGGCGGACAACATGCTGCGAGTGGAGAACGTGCTGCTCGGCGGCGAAGACTCGTCGATGTGGAGTCACCTGGGTTCCAATCCGGAGCGCGTTCTGAACCTCGCCGACCTGTATATCGAGATGGGCGCTTTTGAGGATGCCCTGAAGCTCCTGGACAGGCGCTACCCTTCCACGCCGGAGAGCGAGGCGGAGCCCGGCGCGGTGCTGCCGCAGGACCATCCGTTGGTCGGGTACTATCGCGGTTACTGCCGATTGAAACTTGGTCAGGACCCCGGCGCGGATTTCAAGGCGGCGGGCGCTCTGTCAACCCTGTACGTCTTCCCGAGCCGTGCCAGCTCTTACCCGGTGCTGAAGGCCGCTCTGGCTCATGACGACGCCGACGCCGTGGCGCATGCTCTGCTGGGAGACCTCTACTTTTGCTCGCTGGAAACAGAGCGGGCCATCGCAGAGTGGCGGAGGGCGCTCGCTCTGAAGCCGGACCTGCCCGCGCTGCACCGCGATTTGGGAAGGGCGCTTTTGGATATCCAAAAGGAACCCGCGGAGGCGCTGGGCGTGCTTCAGGAGGGGCGCCGGCTGGATCCCGAGGACCGTGACATTGCGGAAGCTCTGAAGAGGATGGGGAAGAGCGTCGGGACGGCGGGAAGTCCGAGTGGGCCGGCAATCTCCGGCGAGGCGAGGAGGCAGCTCGCCGATCGTGCTCTGGTTCGATCGGCGCTCGATTCCGACGGGGCTGGGGCGTTATTCACGGCGGGCAATTTCCCGGAGGAGAAGCAGCCGGACGCGGTCCGGCGCGCGTATGTGGAGGTGCAACTGCAACGGTTGCTCGCGAGGGCGTCCGCCGAAAAATGCAACGAGGCGATGGCCGGACTGGACAGACTTGGGGCGGAGGACCGCAGTCTCGCGTTCACGTTCCACGGGTTCGACGCGTTCATGAAGGCGCCTCACTTTCAGTACTACATGGGCGTCATCGAGAGTGCGTGCGGAGCGAAGAAGGCAGCCGAGAAGAGGTGGGGCAAGCTGAGCAAGACGGGTGAGGCGATCGACTCGGCCGATTCCGTCTTCCCGTATCTGGCGGGCTGGAGGGTGGGGGCGAGCGATGCCCGGCAGAAGATTACCGCTGCCGTTGAAGCCGTGCGGAGCAAGATGCCCGCGGACGGCTCCCGGATGGACCTGGTCTTCGCGCAGGGCATGCTGCAACTGGCTGCCGGTCAGGGCGAAGAGGGCGCGGCGCTGCTGGAGAAGTCGGCGAAGGCGGCCGACCCGCTGATCCAGTATCTGAGCCTGGTGGCGCTGCGCGAGAATTCGACTAAATAGCGGTTAGTTAGTGGCAGCGGTCCGGCGGCTGGCTGGCAAGCGTGGCCACGGCTTCGACGATGCGGGCGCGCTGCTCGGGAGTGGCGCTCAGAAGGCGGGAATGGCCTGCGCCCGTGGAGAAGGTGGTAATCCCGTTGCCGGCGACGGTGACGCGGCCCTCGGGAGAAAGCTCGAAGTAGCCGGCGTCGGGCCGGACGGCGTAGAGCGCGGCGGTGGGGTCCCAAAGCGGTTCGTCGTAGGGCATAGGCTGGTAGGCGCGGTAGGCGTCGACTAGCGGATGGTCTCGGAGGTAGCGGAAATCGGCGCTGAGGCGGGCGGCGGGATAGGTCGCGGAAGCGCCCAGCTCGAAGGGACTCACGACGATGGGCGTGGGCCACTCGGCGAATAGTTTCTTGGCCGCGGGGACATCGGTCACGACGTTGTACTCGGTTTGCGAATCGGCGAAGCGGCCCGCCATGGCCACCAGCAGGCGCACCTTGCGCTTGACCAGCTCGGCGCCGCCGGGCGAGTCGAGCAGGCGCGCGAGGTTGGTGCTGAAGCCGGTCTGGACGATGACGACGCTGGAATCCGGTTGCGCGGCGAGGGTCTGGCGCAGCACGATCTGCGCGTCGGGCACAGCGGCTGCGGAGGTCAGACGGCGCGGGTAGAGCGGTGCGCCGCCGGGACGCTTTCGAGTGGCCACCAACCGGGTGTAGTTTCCGTCCTGCGGCGTTTTGCCGTGGCGGACGATGCCGATGGGAATGGCGCCTCGGCCGTAAAAAGTGTCGAGCAGATCGACAAAGGCGGCGGCCCAGGGGTTTTCCTTGGTGATGGTGACGGCCAGGATGCGGGCTTCGCCGCGGGTCTGGCAGGCGTGCAAGAGGGACAAGGCGAGAGCGTCGTCCACGTCGTTGCCCAGGTCGGTGTCGAAGACGATGCGGACCGGTTCGGCGGCGGCGAGGGCGCAGGTGAGTGCGAGAGTCGGCAGGATGCGGATCATTGCTTTCGATTATCGCGCGGTGCGGGGGAAGGTGATACCGGCGGCAAGACCGCCGGCGCTACGCGAGATCGCCGGCTCCGAAGCCTCTGCCCGAAGCAGGGCCAGCAGGAAGCGGCCGGAGTCGATGCTATGGGCTGAGACGGCGCGCGGCGCCGCGAAAGGCGCGAGAGAGGACCTCAACGGCGCGGAAGACGAGCCGATAGAGTGCTCCAAGAAACAGGCCGACGAAGAATCCGCCCAGCAGGCACCCCAGAGTCTGGCCCCCAACCTCGCTCCAGACCCAGGGCTCGTGTCCGAAAATGGATGCGCAGGCCTGGCCGACGATGTAGACCACTGGAAGAATTCCGATCCACGCGAAACCCCACAGGATGGCGGTCGCCTGGATTCCCATCCGGACGTTACTGCCGCATCTGCGGCAGCGTGTGGTGCTGGCGAAGAAACCTCCCCACAGGGACGCGCCGCAGTTGGAACACTTCACATCGGTTGCCATATCCCCACCTCGATGAAGCATACCATTTCTTCGGCGGATGTCTGGAGCGACACCGCCGTCGGTACCGGGATGTAACACTCGTTACATCGCGGAAATTGGCTACGGCGAAGGGCATACAGGGGGCTTCGAGTATACTCAGAGTAAGGGACGGCATGAAGAGCTACTGGAAGTTCGCGGCGCTGGTGGCGGTGATTGTGGGGACGCTGATCTGGCTGGCGGTGGGTGGAACCACGGGGGACATGACGTACTACAAGACGGTGGCGCAGCTGGATCAAATGGGCAACCGGGCGCAGGGCAAACGGCTGCGAGTGGGCGGCGACGTGGAGCCCGGCTCGATCAACCGGAAGGGCGGCGAAGTCTCGTTCGTGCTGGTGCAGGACCGGCGCAGGCTGAAGGTGGTCTACCACGGGACCGAACCGCTGCCGGACACGTTCCGCGACGGGGCGCAGGCGCTGGCGGACGGCAGGATTGGCTCGGACGGGGTGTTCCTGGCCAGCCAGATTTCTGCCAAGTGCGCTTCGAAATACGAGGCCAAACCGGGCGGGGGGCAGCATCCGGCCAACATCAACAAGGCCGGCGCTTAGGGGAAGGCGACTATGGAAAACCTGGGAGCCCTAGCGGTGGTGCTGGCCTTCTGCCTGGCCGTGTTCGCCATCGCGGCCTCGATCATCGGCGGCTGGAAACGGAATCCCTTCCTGATTGCCGGCGGGCGGCGGGCGGTGTATTCGATCTGGCTGCTGCTGACTGTGGCCGCCGGGGTGCTGGTGACGGCGCTGCTCGCGGGCGACTTCCGCTTCGCGTACGTGGCGGCGAACAGCAACCGCGCGATGCCGGCGCTGTATAAGTTTGCGGCGTGGTGGGGCGGGCAGGAGGGGTCGCTGCTGCTATGGAGCTGGCTGCTCTCCTGTTATGCGGCGGTGGTGATGTTCACTAATCGGCGCAAGCACCGGGGGATCATGCCCTGGGTCACGGCGACGCTGATGCTCCCGCAGTGCTTCTTTCTGATCATGAACGCGTTCGTGGCCAGTCCATTCCGGATGCTGGCGGTGGGGCGCGGCATCACGTCGGTGGCGGACGGGCGGGGGTTGAACCCGTTGCTGCAATACCCGGCGATGGCCATACATCCTCCCATGCTGTACCTGGGCTACGTGGGATTCGCGGTGCCGTTTGCGTTCGCGATCGGGTCGCTGATCACGCGGCAGCCGGGCGACGATTGGATTCACACCACGCGGCGATGGACGCTGGTGACCTGGCTGTTCCAGACCTCCGGGATTATCCTGGGCGCGGGCTGGGCTTATGCGGTGCTGGGCTGGGGCGGCTACTGGAACTGGGATCCGGTGGAGAACGCTTCGTTCCTGCCGTGGGTCACGGCGACGGCGTTTCTGCATTCGGTGATGATGCAGGAGAAGAAGGGCATGATGAAGGTCTGGAACATGGTGCTGGTTTCGGGGACCTTCTTCCTGTGCATCTTCGGGACGTTTCTGACGCGCTCGGGGATCGTGAGCTCGGTGCATGCGTTTGCACAATCCTCGATCGGCTGGTGGTTCGTGGGATTTCTGGCGATCATGATCGCGGGGGCGGTGTGGCTGATCCTGAGCCGCCTGGACTACCTGAAGTCGGAAGCGCGCCTGGAGAGCGTGGTGTCACGCGAATCCAGCTTCATGTTCAACAACCTGATTTTGCTGGCCGCGGCGTTTGCGATCCTGTGGGGCACGCTGTTCCCGGTGATTTCGGAAGCGGTCACCGGCGAGAAGATCACGGTGGGGCCTCCATTTTTCAACCGCATCAACATTCCAATCGGGCTGTTCCTGCTGTTCCTGACGGGGGTGGGACCGTTGTTCGCCTGGCGGCGGACGTCGATCGAGAGCCTGCGCCGGAATTTTCAATGGCCGCTGGCAGGCGGGGTGGCGCTGGCCGCGGGGCTGTTCGCGGCGGGGATGCGGCATCCTTACGCGCTCGTGTCCTTCGGGCTGTGCCTGTTCGTGGCGTGGACGGTCCTGGCCGAGTTTTATAGAGGTGCGCGGGCGATTCATGCGAAGACCGGGCAGAACCTGGTGCGGGCGGCGGTGGAGCTGACGCACCGCAATACACGGCGCTACGGCGGATACATTGTCCATCTGGGCATTGTGCTGATGTTCGTGGGCTTCACGGGGTCGGCGTTCAACCAGAACACCACGGTGGAAGTGAAGATGGGCGACCGCTTGAGCCTGGGGCATTACGAGATGCGGGTGGCGGAGATACGGGACGGCGAGAACGACAATTATACGTGGTACAACGCGCTGATCGAGGTTTCGCGCGGCGGCCAAGCGCTGGGCGCGATGACGCCGGAGCGGCGCATGTACAAGGCCAGCCGGCAGGGCACCTCGGAAGTGGCCATTCGCCGCCGGCCCAACGAAGACCTGTACCTCAACTTCGCCGGGATGAGCGACGATAACCAGCGGGCGGTGATCCAGGCGTTCGTGTTCCCGCTGGTCTCCTGGATCTGGATCGGCTTCTGGGTGGTGGCGGTGGGCACGCTGATCTGCCTGGTTCCCAGTAAGGTAAGATTTCAGTACGCGCGGTTGCCGGCGGTCCGCGTGGGACAGAAACATGTGGCGACAGTTAAGAGGTAGCGTGCTGATGCTGGCGGCGGCCGTGCTGCTGCTGGGCCAGGGCGCTACGCCACTCGAAAACCCCAGGGTGCGCCGGCTGGGCGATCAACTGGTGTGCCTGTGCGGGTGCGGCAGCTCGGTCACGCAGTGCAATATGCTGCATTGCGAGTTCTCGGAGCCGGCCCGGCAGAAGCTGCTGAAGATGGTGAACGCGGGCATGACGGATTCCGACATCCTGGCGGCGTTCGTGAAGGAATACGGGCAGCGCGTGCTGATGAAGCCGCCGTCGGAGGGATTCAACCTGCTGGGCTGGCTGATGCCGTTCATCGCGCTGGCGGCGGGCCTGGCTCTGGTATGGTGGTTGATCCGGCGTTTCCGCGCGCCGCTGGCTGTGGCCGGCCCCGAGCCGGACCCGGCACTCTTGGCGCGGATCGAAAAAGAGACGGACGAGTTGGATTCATGATCCCTTTCACTGCCGCCGTGCTGCTTGTGGGAGTGATTGTGTATACGCTGGGTGTGCGCGCGCGGGACCTGCCGCCGCCGGAGCCGGTTTCGCCTACGAAACACCTGGAGGACCGCAAGGCCACCATCTACGAGAACCTGCGGGACCTGCAGTTTGAGTATCGGATGGGCAAGTTGTCCGACCAGGACTACCAGCAGACCAAGCGGGACTTGCAGAGGGAACTGGCCGGAGTGGTGGGGGAACTGGAAGGCGCGGCGCCGGCTCCCGCTTCGGCTCTCGTTCCCGCTTCGCCAGCGGTTTCGAATCGCTGCCCGCATTGCGGCGCGACGTTCCCCACACCGCTGAAATTCTGCGGCGAGTGCGGCAAGCCGATGATCGAGGAGTCCAAGTGAGGACGGTCGCGTTGTGGTTGCTATCGCTGGCGACGGCGTGGGCGGCGTTTGACGGGACCGTCGTCAACCGGACCACCGGGAAAGCGCAGGCGGGCGTGATGGTGCTGCTCTTCAAGGTCGGGCAGGCCGGCCCCCAGATGCTGGCGAACACGACGTCGGATGCGCAGGGCCGGTTCAGCTTCGCGCAGGCGGCGGAGGGCGGGCCGCACTTGATCCAGGCGAATTACGGCGGGGTGAACTACGATCTGATGGCGCCGCCTGGCACGCCGACCGCGAACCTTCAGGTGGAGGTGTTCGAATCCTCGAAGCAGCCGGGGCGGACACATCTGACGCAACACATGGTGATTCTGGAGCCCGGAGAGCGGCAGTTGAGCGTGGGCGAGACGTTTCTGGCGAGCAACGAGGGAGACCGGACGTACCACGATCCCGCGAGCGGCACGTTGCGGTTCTTCGTTCCCGCGGCGGCGGGAGACAGCTTGAAAGTGATGGCGCAGGCGCCACAAGGCATGCCGGTGGAGCGGGTGGCCGAGCCGGCCGGGCAGCCCGGAGTCTACAAGCTGAACTTCGCCATGAAGCCCGGCGAGACGCGCATCGATGTTTCCTACGCGATGCCGTTTAGCGCGGGCGGGAGCTTCGCCGGGAAACTGCTGGTGAAAGGCGTGCCGACGCGCCTGGTGGCGCCGAACGGAGTCTCGCTCGCGGGAGAAGGGCTGAAGCCGCTGGGCCAGGATCCCACCACGCAGGCCGCGGTCTACGAAGTGAGCGGGGCAGCGTACCAGGCGACCATACAGGGCACGGGCTCGCTGCGCGCCGCCGCGAACGAAGAGGCGAGCGAGGAGGACGGGCCGTCGATCCAGCAGATCCTGCCACGGGTTTACGAACGGCTGGCCGCGATTCTGATCCCGGCGCTGCTGATTCTGGCGCTGGGGTTCGTTCTGCTGTACCGGAGAGGCGACGAGCGCGGATGAACCCGGTCGAGGTGGCGGGCGTCTGGAAGTTCTACGGGGACTACCCGGCTCTGCGCGAGGTGGGATTCGCGGTGGAGGCCGGCGCGTGTTTGGCGCTGCTGGGGCGCAACGGGGCTGGGAAGACCACGTTACTGCGCATCCTGGGGGGGCTGGCCCGGCCCACGCGCGGCAGCGTTACGGTCTGTGGCGCGGAGACACGCGAGCGCTCGACGCGGCGGGCGATCGGCATTCTGGGCCACGGCATTTCGCTGTACGACGAGCTTTCGGCATTCGAGAACCTGCATCTGTTCGCCCGCATGTACGGACTGGCGGACCCGCGGCGGGCGGCGATGGAGTGGCTGGAACGCACCGGCCTGGAGCGCGTGCGGGACGGCCTGGTGCGGGAGTTCTCGCGCGGGATGCGGCAGCGGCTGGCGGTGGCCCGGGCGTTCCTGCACGAGCCGTCGGTCCTGCTGCTCGACGAGCCATTCACGGCGCTCGACGACCGGGCCATCGCACTGCTTCAGAAACTGCTGCGCGATGCGCTCGCCGGCGGGCGCACAATTGTAATTTCGACGCACCAATTGCGCGAGGCGCTGGAACTGGCCACCCATGTGGCTCTGCTGGTACGCGGGCGACTGGCGCACTCCGGCGTTCGCACGGCGGAGATGTTGGAGGATACCGGATGGCTGTACCGGCACTACGGGGAAGCCTGAGCTTCGCCGGGCAGAGCCTCACCATCGCGGCGAAGGACCTGCGCTCGGAGCTGCGCACGAAGGAAGCGCTGAACTCTTCGCTGGCTTTCGCGCTGGTGATTCTGGTGCTGTTCAGTTTCGCGTTCGAGCCTACCCAGGAGGAGACGCGGCAGATCTCGGGCGGCCTGTTGTGGCTGGTGTTCGCCTTCGCGGGCGCGCTGATCCTCAACCGCAGCTTCGCGCGCGAGCTGACGAACGATTGCCTGGACGCGCTGGTGGCCGCGCCCATCTCGGGCGCCGCGCTGTTCTTGGGGAAAGCCGTTGCCAACCTGGCTCTGCTGCTGGCGGTCGAGCTGATCTCGCTGCCGGTGTTCGGTGTGTTCTATAACGTGCCGTGGACGCAACGGTTCTGGCCCCTGATGCTGGTGCTGCTGCTGGGCACCTGGGGGCTCACCGTGGTGGGGACCATGTTTAGCGCGCTGACGGTGAACCTGAGGCTGCGCGAATTGATGCTGCCGATGCTGCTGTATCCGATCATGATTCCGGCGCTGCTGGCGGCGGTCGAGCTGACCACGCCGCTGGTGATGGGTCAGCCGCTGGAGGGCAGTCTGATTCCGTGGCTGCGCTTGCTGGCGGCCTTCGACGTTATCTTTACGGCGCTGGCTTTGGCGCTGGTGGAAACGGTGTTGGTGAGGTGAAATGCGACAAAAGATCATGCTGGCGCTGACGGGGATCGCCGCCTTGCTGCTGGCGCGCAATCTGTACGTCATTTTTCTGCAATTGCCCGACGAGATAGAACAGGGGGCCATCTACCGCATCATTTTCTTCCACGTGCCCGACGCCTGGACGGCGTTCCTGTGCTTCTTCGCGGCGATGGTGGCGAGCGTGCTTTACCTGGCCAAGCAGGAGCTGAAGTACGACGCCTTTGCCGCCTCGGCGACGGAAGTGGGCCTGGCGTTCGGCGTGGCCAACCTGGTGACCGGGATGATTTGGGGGCGCGTGATCTGGAACGTCTGGTGGGCCTGGGACGCGCGGCTGACGACGATGCTGGTAGGCTTGCTGATCTACGCGGGCTACCTGATGCTGCGGCGCGCCATCGAGGAGCCGACCGAGCGCGCCAAGATGGCGGCGGTGCTCTCGATCTTCGCGTTCGCGGATGTGCCGGTGATCTTCTTTTCCATACGCTGGTGGCGGAACCAGCAGCATCCGAACGCGGTGGTGGAGACCGGACAAATGGCCCCGGAGATGCGCCGGATGCTGTTCGCCAACTGGATTCCGCTGCTTCTGCTGGCCGTGGTTTTTCTCATGATCCGGATGGAGCAGGAGCGGACGCAGCGCGAAATCGACGCGTTGCGGAGACAGGTGCATTCGTTCTGAGGAGGCAGCATGGATTCCCGGAATTTCGCCTTCATGTTTTATGGGTTTCTGGCCGCGTGGCTGATTCTGTGCGCCTACGTGGTTAGCCTGGCGTCCCGCGAGCGCCGGCTCAAGCGCGAAGTGGAGCGGTTGCGAACGCTGGTGGAAGACAAAGAGCGCACTGGCTAGCGCTGCGCGAGCCATGCGGCGAGATCGTGGTGGCCGCGGTCGGCTGCCAGGATGGCCGCCGTGATTCCATCCCGGGTCTCGCGGGCGGGATTGGCGCCGCAGGCGAGAAGCAGTTCGACGAGCTCGCGATTGCCGTGGAAGGCGGCGGCGTGAAGCGGGGTGAATCCACCGGACTGCGGGGCATCCGGGCTGGCGCCTCTGGCGAGCAGCATACGAGCCATGGCGACATTGGAGCGCGCCACGGCGGAGTGAAGCGCGGCCACTTTCTGCGAATTGGCGGAAACCGTGTTAACATCCGCGCCGCGCGAGAGCAAATCTTCGGCCAATTGCCGGTGACCGAAGAAGACGGCCAGCCCCAGGCCGTGATAACCGTCCGGCGCGAACCGCCGGAGGAGCGAGGGATCGGCTTCGAGCAAGGCCAGGGCGCGGTCGCGATCGCCCGCCGCACAGGACTCGAAGAAACTCAGGCGAGCGCCGTATTCCACGAAGAGTGGAACCAGCTCCGGATGACCGTTGTAAACCGCCAGCAGCACCGCCGAGACGCCGTCCGGCCCTACCGCGTGAGCGAGGGCGGGGTTGTCCCGCAACAAGAGCCTGGTTTCGCGGCTGTCGCCGCGCTGGATTGCGTTGAGCAGAAGGCCGACGGAAGTGTCGCCCGCCGGCATAGCATTGGATGCCGCCATAGCCCCTCCAGTTGATTCCAGGGTAGCACGGCGCGGCGATCCGGCGCGGTTGTGCTACTCTCGGGTTGCTATGTCCGAATTGGATGTGGTTGGCGTGGGCCTGAACGCAACCGACACGCTGCTGCTGCTGCCGCGGTTCCCGGCCTACGGCGGCAAGGTTCAGTTCGAGGAAGAAATCCTCAGTCCGGGCGGCCAAGTGGCCAGCGCGATGGTGGCCTGCGCGCGGCTGGGCCTGAGGGCGAAGTACATCGGCGTGGTGGGAGACGACGAGCGCGGGCGGGTTCAGATGGAAAGCCTGCGCGGGACGGGCATCGATATCGAGCACGTGCAAGTGCGCGCGGGCTGCGCGAATCAATCGGCCTACATTCTGATCGACCGCACGACCGGAGAGCGAACCGTACTGTGGCGGCGGCCGGAGGAACTGGCGCTGGCGCCGGAGGAGATCGCTCCCGAGCAGATCGTCGGGGCGCGCCTGCTGCACATCGACGGGCACGACACGCCGGCGGTGGCGCGGGCGGCCGAGATCGCGCGCGGCGCCTCGATCCCGGTGACGGTGGACGTGGACACGATCTACGGGGGCTTCGAGCACGTGCTTCCCAACGTCGATTACCTGCTGGCCAGCGCCGAGTTTCCGGGGCGGTGGACCGGAGAGGCGGATCCGTTCCAGGCGCTGGAGAGAATACAAAACGAATACGGCATGCGCTGCGCGGGGATGACGCTGGGCGCGTACGGGGCGCTTGTGCGCATGGAAGGCCGGTTCTTCTACTCGCCGGGGTACGTGGTGGAGTGCGTGGATACGACGGGCGCGGGAGACGTGTTCCACGGGGCTTTCTGCTATGCTGTCATCAAGCGCTTCGGAATCGAGGAAGCGCTGGATTTCTCGAACGCGATGGCCGCGCTGAATTGCACCGCACTGGGAGCGCGCGGCGGCATTCGCACCGCGGACGAGGCCAGGGCGCTGATGGGCCGGGCCGAGCGGCGATCGAGCTCCGATTTCGCGAGATGATTCCGCTTAGGGACACACAACGCAGTAACTCGACGCCGGTGGTCACGGTGCTGCTGATCGTGGCGAACTGCCTGGTGTTTTATTACGAGTTGTCGCTGGGCCCGCACGCCCGCAATCACTTCGTGCACGTTTACGGCCTGACGCCGGACCGGATGGTTCTGCGATCGCTCGCGACCTGCATGTTTCTGCACGGCGGCTGGATGCACCTCATCGGGAACATGTGGTTCCTGTGGATCTTCGGCGACAACGTCGAGGACGCGCTGGGCCGCTTCCAGTACCTGGTGTTCTATCTGCTGTGCGGCGTGGCGGCGGGGCTGGCGCACG
The DNA here is from genome assembly GCA_052144455.1 of Bryobacteraceae bacterium. Taxonomy (GTDB): domain Bacteria; phylum Acidobacteriota; class Terriglobia; order Bryobacterales; family Bryobacteraceae; genus Fen-330. The sequence continues at coordinate 79,371 of JBKQQG010000101.1, read as the reverse complement.
TGGCGGCGAACCTGAATTCCCCGTTGCCGACCATCGGGGCGAGCGGCGCGATCGCCGGGGTGATGGGAGCATATCTGGTAAAGTTTCCCCGGGCGCGGATTACCACGCTGGTCCCGGTGGTCATCTTTTTCACAACGTTCGACCTGCCCGCGGCCTTTCTGCTGGCTTACTGGTTCCTGATCCAATTATTCAGCGGCGTGGGCTCGGTGGCTTCGTCGCATATTACGGAACACGGAGTGGCCTGGTTTGCGCACGTAGGCGGTTTCCTGGCGGGCATCCTGCTGATCCTGATTCTTCCGACGCGCCGGCCCGCGCCGCGCGAACTGCCATGGTGAGGAGACTTCCATGAGCGATATTCCCGCACTCGACGTGCTGGCCATCGCGGCGCATCCCGACGACGTGGAGCAGACCTGCGGCGGCACGCTGATCAGAATGGCGGAACTGGGCGAGCGCACCGGCGTGCTGGATCTCACGGCCGGGGATATGGGCACGCGCGGAACGCCGGAGGTTCGCATCGAGGAGTCGGAGGCGGCGGCGCGCCATCTGCTGCTGGCGTTTCGCGGGAACCTGCGCTTTCCCGACGCGCGATTGGAGAACGTGCTGGCGGCGCGGCTGTCGCTGGCCGCCGAGATCCGCCGATTGCGCCCGCGGGTGGTGATTTTGCCATATTGGGAAGCGCGCCACCCGGACCATTACCGCGCGGGAGAGATTGGGTACGAGGCCTGCTTCCTGGCCGGATTGAAGAAGCTCGACGAATCCACGGCGCCGCACCGGCCATTCAAAGTGGTGTACTCGTCGCTGTACGCCAACGTGACGCCTTCGTTCGTGGTGGATATATCGGCGCAGTTCGACCGGCGTATGGCGGCGCTGATGAGCTACCAATCGCAATACGGGGGAGGGGACGGCTCGGACCTGTTCCCGGGCGAGACGGAGATCCGCGAGCGGTTGGGCGCCATCGCGCGCTTCTACGGCAACCTCATCGGCGCGAAATACGGGGAGCCGTTCGTGACCAAGGAGACCATGCGGGTGGACGACCTGCTGGCGCTCGGCGTGCGGAGCTTCTAGTCCCGCTCCGGAATGCTGTAGGATCGAAACATTGGAGGTTGCGATGCATCTGCATTCCAGGCGGGACTTTTTTGCGCAGACGCTGGGCGCGAGTTTTCTGGGAGCGTCCGTTCTGCAACAGGCGGTGCTGCGGGCCGCGCAGGCGCGTGCACAATCGGTTACGGAAAGCGCCGTCTGGTTCGACATCGAGAAGGTGGCGGAGGGCGTTTTTGCCGCGGTGGCTCACCCGGCGGCCCCGATCAACTGCAACGCCGCGATCTTCGAGAATGCGAACGACCTGATGATTGTGGATACGCACTCGAGTCCTTCGGCGGTGGCGGCGCTGGTCGCGCAGATTCGACGCGAGGTCACGGTCAAACCCATACGTTACGTGGTGAACACGCATTTCCACACGGACCACGTGCTGGGCAACCCGGAGTACAGGCGGATTGCGCCGCAGGCCGAGATCGTATCCAGCACGGTGACCCGGAAGTTGATCGCGGAGCTGGACCCGGGCAATCTGAAGGGCATGTTGGAGAGGATGCCGAAAGCCATCGAGGACAACCGGGCAAAACTGGCGGCGGCGAAGACGCCGGAAGAGAAGGCGTACTACGAACGCCGGATCTCGCAGACGCGGGCCTTCATGAGCGAGATGCGGGACTACTCGATCGAACTGCCGGACATCACCTTTCAGGACAACCTGGTGCTGCACGACAAGGCGCACGATCTGCACCTGGCGTTCCGAGGGCGGGGGCACACGGCGGGCGACATTGTGGTGTTCTGCCCGCAGAAGAAGACGATCGCGAGCGGCGACCTGGCGCACGGATTCCTGCCTTACGTGGGCGACGGCTACCCGCGGGAGTGGGCGCGCACGCTGAATTCGGTGGGCGAGTTCGAGTTCGAGCACATCGTTGGCGGCCACGGGGCGGTGCAGCATGGGCGGGCCAGGATGGGGCAGATGACGGGCTACATCGAAGAACTGGTGGCCGCGATCGAGACGGGCAAGCGCGAGCGGCGTGGCGTCGAGGAGTTGCAGCGGACCATAACTCCGGCCACGCTGATGTCGCTCCAGCTCGGAGGATACGGGGAGTTCGTCTCGGATTCGCTGCTGCGCTACGCCGGGGTAGCGCCGGGCACAACGCCGACCCAAGTTCTCTCCGACGGCGTCAAGGAAAACGTGGCGAGCACTTACCGGACTCTGGAGAAAACGTAGCGAGCATGGCTGGCACGCAGATTGATCCGGAAGCGCAAGTCGTGAACCGGGACGAACTGGTTCCTCTGTACCAGGTCGTGCTGCTGGACGACAACGTACACACCTACGACTACGTCATCGAGATGCTGCAGAGTCTGTTCCTGATGTCCACGGTGGATGCTTTCCGGCATGCGGTCGAGGTGGATTCGACGGGCCGGACCATGGTGATCACCTGCGAGCTGCCGCAGGCGGAATTCGCGCGCGACCAGATCCAAAGCTACGGGCCGGACTGGCGGATGGCGGAGTCCAAGGGGTCGATGGCGGCGGTGGTGGAACCGGCGGCGGGCGCGTAGCTCAGCAAATCCTGGGCAGTTGCTCTCCGCTCAGCATGTCCACGACGCGGTTGCCTCCGATTCGGCTGGCGAGGACGACGAGGCCGGGGTCGGCGGCGGAGACTTCGCCGGCCAGGGCGGCGCGGCTGCAGACCGGGAAGGCGGAGAGGATTCCGAGGGCTTGGGCGGCCTGGGCGGCGGGGAGGAAGATAGCGAATCGGCCTTCGTTGGCGACGTAGAGCGGGTCGAGGCCCAGGATCTCGCAGGCTCCGCGCACTACTTCCTCGACCGGGAGGCTGGCCTCCCGAATGCGAATGCCAACACCGCGTGCGGTGGCGATTTCATTGAGCGTGGAAGCCAGGCCGCCGCGCGTGAGATCGCGCAGGCAGTGGATCTCGAGGCCTGCGGCGAGCAGCGCTTCGACCGGCGCCCAGAGCGGAGCGGTGTCGCTCACGATGGGGGCGTCGAATTCGAGGCCTTCGCGCACGGAGAGGATGGCGATGCCGTGCGCGCCGAGGTCGCCGCTGACGATCACGGCGTCGCCGGGGCAAACCGACTGCGGTCCTATAGCGAGCGCATGATCGAGCACGCCGATGCCGGCGGTGTTGATGAAGATGCCGTCGGCCTTGCCTTTGTCGACAACCTTGGTGTCGCCGGTGACCAGCGAGACTCCGGCGCTCGCGGTCGCCAAGCGCATGGATTCGACGACCAGGCGCAGGGTTTCGATGGGCAGCCCTTCCTCGAGAATGAAGCCGGTGCTGAGATAGAGCGGACGGGCTCCGCACATGGCTAGGTCGTTGACCGTGCCGTTGACGGCCAGGTCGCCGATATTGCCGCCGGGGAAAACGAGCGGCTGCACGACATAGGAATCGGTGGTGAAGGCCAGGCGCGCGCCTCCGACGTTCAGAATCGCGCCGTCGTGGCGGGCTTCGAGCGCGGGATTCGAGAAGGCGGGGAGGAAGACGCGCTCGATTAACTGATTCATGAGCGTGCCGCCACCGCCATGGGCCAGCAGAATGCGGTCGCCGGCGGGGAGGGGGACCGGGCAGGTGAAATTAAGCTCCAGCATGTGGGCGTCTCCCAAAGTGGTAGTAGGCGGCGCAGGCGCCCTCGGAGGAGACCATAGGGGCGCCCAGGGGCCGCTCGGGCGTGCATTGGACGCCGAAGGCCGGGCACTCGACGGGCTTCTTGAGACCTTGCAGAACCAGGCCGCTGATGCAATCGGCGGACTCGCGTGCGCCGGCGGCGCGCAATCCGAAGCGCTCTTCGGCGTCGAAGCGGCGATAGGGCTCGCGCAGGCGCAGGCCGCTCAATGGAATCTCGCCGATGCCGCGCCACTGGCGGTTGGCGACTTCGAAGATCTCGGCGACGCGCTGCTGGGCGGGCTGGTTGCCGGCGCGGGTGACGGCACGGCTGTACTGGTTCTCGACCACGGCGCGGCCGTCTTCCAATTGCGCGACCGCCAGGCGGATACCCTCCAGCAGATCCAGCGGCTCGAAACCGGTGACGACGATGGGCACGTGGTAGCGCTGGGCCAGGGGTTCGTACTCGTGATAGCCCATGACCGTACAGACATGGCCGGGCGCGAGAAAGGCCTGGACGCGGCAGTGGGGGGCGCTTAGAATGGCCTCGATGGCGGGCGGGACGAGCACGTGCGCCACCAGCAGCGAGAAATTCTCAAGCCCCTGCTGGGCGGCCTGCCAGACGGACATGGCGTTGGCGGGCGCGGTGGTCTCGAAGCCCACGGCGAAGAACACCACCTGGCGCTGGGGATTCGCGCGCGCGACCTTCAGGGCGTCCAGCGGCGAATAGACGATGCGGACGTCGCCGCCGGCGGCCTTCGAGTCCAGCAGGCTGCGCGTGGAACCGGGGACGCGCAACATATCGCCAAAGGAGCACAGGATGGCTTCGGGACGCGCGGCGATCTCGACCGCTTTGTCGATCAGCTCGATGGGGGTCACGCAAACCGGGCAGCCGGGGCCGTGAACCAGGGTGACCTGGGGCGGCAGCAGATCCTCGAGGCCGCTCTTGAGAATAGTGTGGGTCTGGCCGCCACAGATCTCCATGATGGTCCAGGGATGGTGGATGATGCGCCGGATCTCGCGCGCGAGCAGGGCGACAGGAGCGCCTTCGCGGTACTCGTCGAGGAACTTCACGCGGGGCCCTCCTGGAGTTCGGCGAGATCGTCCATCTGCTTGAGGTACTCGAGGATCTTCTGAGCTTCGGCAGGGTCGACCACGTTGAGGGCGAAGCCGACGTGGACCAGGACGTAGTCGCCGATGACGGCCTCGGGCGTGAAGGCCAGCGAGACCTCTTTGCGGACGCCGCCGAAGTCGACGCTGGCGCGGCGCAGGGCGGGGTCGGGGTCCGCGAGGATGTCGACGATTTTACCGGGTACGGCCAGACACATGGTTAACCTCCTGCCAGCACGGCTTGACCGAGGGCGATACCGCCGTCGTTGGGTGGGACGCGCTGATGCGTGTAGGCGCGGCAGCCGCGCTGTTCGAGCAACGCCGCGGCGCGCTCCACCAAATAGCTGTTCTGAAATACGCCGCCGCTGAGGACGATTTGACGCAGGCCGGAGCGCTGGGCCACGGCCAGAATCCAGTGCGCGAGCGCGTTGTGGAAACGGGCGGCGACGACGCTGCGGGGGATACCGGTCTTGACGTCTCCGCGCAGGGCGGCGATGAGCGGCGCCCAATCGCCATCCGGCAGCGGATAGCAATCGGCGGTATCCAGGCCGTCGATGGAGCGCTCGAGCAGCATGGCGGCTTGCCCTTCGAAGCGGCTCTGTTGGGCGATGCCGGCGATGGAGGAAACGGCGTCGAAGAGGCGGCCGACGCTGGTGGTCGGCGGCGCATTGAGGCCGCGCTCCAACATGCGGCGGATGCGGGGATCGGGGATGGCGCCGGGACCCGCGGTTTCGAAGAGCAGACTCGATGCCGCGCGCCAGCCTTCGCGAATGGCGGCCTCTCCACCGGGCAGGCGGAAGGGGCGCAGATGCGCGATGCGCTCGAAGCGCCCGCCCTCGACGTAGAAAAACTCCCCGCCCCAGATGGCGCCGTCGAGTCCGTAGCCCGTGCCATCCCAGGCCACGCCGAGATAGGGAGGGGCGACATCGTTTTCGGCGGCGCAGGCGGCGACGTGGGCGTGGTGGTGCTGCACCTTGACGAGCGGCAGTCCGGAGGCGAGCGCCCAGCGGGTGGAGGCGTAGTCGGGGTGCAGGTCGCAGGCCACCATTTCGGGCTGGAAACGGTACAGGCGGCAGAGGTCGGCAATCGCTCTCTCGAAGGCGGCGCGCGATTCCAAGGTGTCGAGGTCGCCCACATGCTGGCTCAAGAAGACCTGGCGGCCGACGGCGATGGCGACGGCGTTCTTGAGATGCGCGCCGACGGCCAGCACGGGAGGCAATTCGCGCGCCGCGCGGACGGGCAGAGGCGCATAGCCGCGTGCCCGGCGCAGGACGCTCTCGCGGCCGCGCGCGACGCGCACCACGGAATCGTCGCAGGGGCGCGCGATGGGGCGGTCGTGCAGCAGGAAGAGGTCGGCGATGCCGGAGAGGCGCTGGAGCGCTTCGTCGTTGTCGATGGCGATCGGCTCGTCGCTGAGGTTGCCGCTGGTGGCGACCATCGGGGACGGGAACTCGCGCATCAGAAGATGGTGAAGAGGCGAGTAGGGGAGCATCACCCCGAGCCAGGGCGAATTGTGCGCGACATTGGGGGCCAGGCGCGGATTGGCGAGCGGAGCGAGCAGCACCACCGGAGCGGCCGGCGACTGCAACACGGCCGCTTCGTCGGGGGAAACGCGGCAATAGTCGCGCACCATTTCGAGGCTGGGCATCATCAGCGCGAAGGGCTTCTCTTCGCGATGCTTGAGGCGGCGCAGACGAGCGACGGCGTCCTGGTTGGCGGCATCGACCAGCAACTGAAAGCCGCCGATTCCTTTCAGGGCGACGATGCGGCCCGCGCGCAGGGCCTGGGCCACTTCGCCGAGGTCCATCGACAGCTTGGGGCCACAGCGCGGACAGGCGTTGGGCTGCGCGTGGAAGCGGCGATCGGCAGGATCGGCATACTCGCGAGCACAATCGGGGCACAGCTCGAAGCCGCGCATGGTGGTGCGCGGGCGGTCATAGGGGATATCGAGAACAATCGAGTAGCGCGGGCCGCACTGGGTGCAGTTGGTGAACGGATAGCGGAAGCGGCGATTGGCGGGGTCGAACAACTCGGCCAGGCACTGTGGACAGGTGGCTAGGTCGGGCAGGATGCTGGTGGTCTTCTCGGCGGCCTGGTCGCTTTCCAGGATTTCGAAGCGGGTATAGCCGGCGGGAGCGAGCAGGCTGGTCTCGCGGGCTAGAACCAGGGCGGCGGCGGGCTTCTCGCGTTCGAGGCGAACCAGGAAGGCGTCGAGATCCGGGCGACTGCCTTCGACTTCGACGACCAGACCGGCGCTGGAGTTGAGCACGCTGCCCGGCAATCCCATTTCAGTGGCGAGGCGGTAAACGAAAGGGCGGAAGCCGACGCCTTGCACGGCGCCGTAGAGGGCGACGCGGAGGCGTTCGAGGCTAGTTGCCGCGACCATCATGTTTCCAGTTTCAGCGACTTCGCAATTCGAGAGGCGAGTTTTTCAACAGCGGCGAGAACCGGCGGCGAGGGCGGCGAACCATGCTCGAACTGGGCGGCCTCGATTCCGTAGATCGTAAGCGACTTGGGGAGCCGGTCGAGCGCGCGCCCGAGATCCACGGCTTCGGCCACTCCGAAGGCGTGCGTGGAGGCGCGGAAAAGGTCGCGGGCGACCGGAGCGCGATGCGCGTCCCAGACGGAAATGGTCCCCGCCGGAGCCCCTGTAACGACTGCATCTACTATTATGACGCGTTCGGCGCCGCTCCAGGATTCCAGAAGGTCCAGGCCCTCGCCGGTGCGCTTTTCGACCGGGATTCCCAGGGCGCGCAGATGATCGGCGACCAGCGGGCCGGCGGCGTCGTCGCCCCGGTCCGCGTTGCCGCAGGCGACGATCAGGCAGGGCACGGGAATGGCCGGGGGCTAGGTCTCTGGCTCACGGATTACCTCCAGGCGGAGGAAGTGGGTGGCGCAGGAGATGCAGGGATCGTAGTTGCGGATGGCCTGCTCGCAGCGCAGGGTGACCTGCTCGACGGGCTGCGTGGCGATCTGGGGGACGAAATGCCAGAGATCCTCTTCGATGCGCTTCTGGTTCTGGCTGGTGGGCGGCACGATCTTGGCGGAGAGGATGGAGCCGCGCTCGTCGATCTGGTAGCGGTGGTAGAGCAGTCCGCGGGGCGCCTCGGTGGCGGCGCATCCGGTGGCGGCGCGGAGGGGAAGCTCCACCCTCGGCTCGGCCGGCGGCTGGTACTCGGCGATGATGCGCAGGGCTTCGTGGCAGGCGAAGACCAGCTCGATAGCGCGCACCACAATGCCGCGGAAGGGATTTAGAACGGGCACGGCCAGCTTGCAGTCGCTGGCGGCCTGGCGCGCGATCTCGGGGAGTTGGTCGTAATTCAGATTGAAGCGGGCCAGCGGGCCGACCAGGTAGGAGCCGCGCTTGCGCAACTGGGATTGCAGGGCGTTGGAGTGGCGGACGTGCTGCTCGAAGAAGTGCTCCTCGTACTCCGCAACGGGGATGTCCAGGCCCTTGTTGGAAAGAATGCGTCCCTCGTTGAGCGGGTACTCGTCGGGATGCGAGACGGAGACGAACTCGTAATCCTGCTCGAAATCCGGGAACTCGAAGCCGGCCACCAGGCGGGCGGTGGCGAGCGAGGTATCGAGAGCCCACTTGAGGTCCTCGACCAGGGCCAGCAGTTCGCTGCGCGGCGGGACGCGGTAGAATCCGCCGACGCAAACGGAAATGGGATGGATCTCGCGGCCGCCCAGCACGGTCATCAGATGATTGCCGATTTTCTTGAGGCGGAGAGCCTGCTCGACGGCGGGCCCGTGGTCGCGGGCCATTTCGATGACATCCTGATAGCCCAGAAAATCGGGGGCGTGGAGCATGTAGACGTGCAAGGCGTGGCTCTCGATCCACTCGCCGCAGTAGATGAGGCGGCGCAGGAGTCGGACGGCCGGATCGACGGTGACGCCCAGGGCCTGTTCCATGGCGTGCACGGCGCTCATCTGGTAGGCGATGGGGCAGATGCCGCAGATGCGCGCGGTGATGTCGGGGGCCTCGAGGAAATGGCGGCCGCGCAGGAAGGCCTCGAACATGCGCGGAGGCTCGAAGACCTTGAACTTCACGTCCTCGACACGGTCGCCGCGCAGCTTCACCTGAAGAGCGGCCTCGCCCTCGACGCGGGCCAGATAGTCGACCTTGATCGTCTTGCTGGTCATCGGTCAAACCTCCCGAAACTGGGAAGCCCGCGGCTCGCAGACCGTAAAAGGAGGCAGGCGAGCCACGGACCGCCGGATTACACCAAAACTGCCAGGTCCAGCTCGACCTTGACCACCGGGTCGTCGATCGAGCGCCTCAATTGGAAACCCGCCTTCTCGCAAACGTGCTGCATCGCCAGGTTATCGGGCAGTACGTCCCCGACGATGCGCCCCACCTTCTCATCCTTGGCCAACGCCAGCAAACGCCGCAACAGCTCGGAGCCCAAGCCGCGGCCCTGGTAATCGTCGGTAACGATTATGGCGAACTCGGCCTCGTCAATGCCGTGGGCCTTCTTGAGACGGGCGACGGCGATCACCCGGCTCTCGCCGCTGGCGGGGTCCTTGTGCTCGGCGACCAGCGCCATCTCGCGATCGTAATCGATGAAGCAGATGCGGGTCAGGCGCTCGTGGGTCACGCGCTGGCTGAGCTTCATCAGGTGCAGGTAGCGCTGGTAAACGGAGCGCTCGGAGAGCGTCTCATGGAACTTGACTAGCTGCGGCTCGTCCTCGGGACGAATGGGACGGATCAGGACGTCGGTGCCGTCCTTGGCGGTCCAAGGGGCCACGTAGCGGGTGGGGTAGGGACGGATGGCCAGGCGCGGCAATTTCTCCTGGGGAACGTCCAGGCCATGCACCACCACGCGGGCATCCAGGGCGATCAGGCGCTCTGGGGAAGCAAGCAGCGGGTTGATGTCGATCTCCTTGATCCACGGCTGCTCGACCACGAGCTGGCTGAAGCGCACCAGCAATTGATCGAGCTCGGCCAGGTCGATGGACTTGCGGCCGCGAACGCCCTTGAGCGCGGTGTAGATTTTGGTGGCCTGCATCATGCTGCGGGCCAGGGTGGAGTTGAGCGGGGGCAAGGCCAGGGCGCGGTCCTTGAAGACTTCGACGAGCTGGCCGCCCATGCCGAACAGCAGCACGGGGCCGAACTGCGGGTCGATGCTGGAGCCAATGATGAGTTCGTAGCCGAACAGCTTGATCATGGGCTGCACGGTGACGCCCTGGAAATGCTGGCTGCCGACCTTGGCGGCGACCGAGGCCTGGATGGCTTTGTAGGCCGCGCGGACGGCGGCTTCGTCGCGCAGGTTGAGCTGCACGCCGCCCACGTCGGTCTTGTGGGTGATGGTCTCGGAGTACAGCTTCAGGACGATGGGATAGCCGATCTCGGCGGCGCTCTTTACGGCATCGTCCTCGCTGGTTGCAATGCGGGTCTCGACGATGGGAATGCCGTAGGTGGCCAGGAGTTGCTTGGACTCGAACTCGGTGAGGATGGTGCGGCCGGCATGGCGCGCGGTCTGGATGATGGCGTCGGCGCGGGCGCGATCGGCTTCGGCTTCCTCGGTGGCGGCGGCCATGGGAGTCTCGTAGAGGCCACGCAGGTTGTCGCTGAAGCGCCACATGTAGTTGAAGATGCGGGAGGCTGTGTCGGGATAGGGGAAGGTCGGAATTCCCGCGCGGTTCAGGACCTCCTCGCCGGCGGCGACCTCGGCGCCGCCCATCCAACTGGCGAGCACCGGCTTGCCCTCGATTTGGGCGTAGGGCCGGAGTTGCTCGGCGGTCTTGGTGGGATCGGTCATGGCCTGTGGAGTCAGGATGACCAGCAGGCCGTCGGCGTTGGGGTCCTTGGCGGCGATCTCGAGCGCCTTGGCGTAGCGGTCGGGGCCGGCGTCGCCGAGGATATCGATGGGGTTGTTGCGGCTCCACGCGGCGGGCAGGAACGCATTGAGCGCGTCGAAGGTTTCCTTGGAGAGTTCGGGGACCTCGCAGCCGCTCATGACCAGAGCGTCGGTAGCGAGGACGGCCGGGCCGCCGGCGTTGGCCACGATGGACAGACGCGGGCCGGACGGGCGGGGCTGCTTGGCCAGCACTTCGGCCAGGTAGAACAGCTCGGAGATGTTGTTCACTCGCAGCACGCCGCTGCGACGGAAGGCGGCATCCAGCACCTCGTCGCTGCCGGTGAGGGAGCCGGTGTGAGAGGCGGCGGCCTTGGCGGCAGCTTCGCTGCGGCCGGGCTTGATGACCAGAATGGGTTTGGAGAGCGCCACTTCGCGGGCCGCGGAGAGGAACGCGCGGGCGTCGCCGATGGTCTCCATGTAGAGCAGGATGCTGCGCGTGTGGGGGTCGTTGCCCAGGTAGTCGATGAGGTCGCCCCAGCCCACGTCCGACATGGCGCCGATGGAGAGGAACGAGCTGAAGCCGACCTGCTCCCGCAAGCTCCAGTCCAAAATGGCGGTGCACAGTGCGCCGCTCTGGCTGATGAATCCGACGTTGCCGGGCAGCGCCATGCCACGGGCGAAGGTGGCGTTGAGTCCGGTGCGGGGGCTCATGACGCCCAGGCAGTTCGGGCCGATGATGCGCATGTTGCCGCGCCTGGCTTCGGCGACCAAATCCTGCTCGTAACGCAGGCCCTCGGGGCCGGTCTCCTTGAAGCCGGCCGAAATGACGACGGCCGCGCCCACGCCGGCGTCCACGCACTCGCGGATAATGCCCGGAATGGTTTTGGCCGGGGTGACGACCACCGCCAGGTCGACCTTCTCGGGGACCGCGGCGATGCTGGGGTAGGCGCGGATGCCCAGGACGCTGGGGCGCTTGGGGTTCACCGGGTACACGGTTCCGCCGAACGGCGTACTGATCAGATTCCACAGCACGGTGCGCCCGACGCTGCCCGGGTTTTCGGTGGCGCCGATCAGGGCTACCGACTCCGGCTCGAAGAAAATGTCCAGCGGGTGTTTTCTGGGCTTCAAGATGTCATGGGCGGAATCTCCGCCGGCATTCTTCAGTTTTTTCATTGCAGGTTCCTTCCGTATAAATCTTCTCCAAAAGCGCGGGCAGGGCCGCTTCCACCTGCGGCGAGAGCGCCGCGCCGAACTCGAACGAGCCGGCCCCTACCGAGATCAGAACCGCTTCGGGGCACCTGCCGTACAGGCGCTTGGCCAGGGCCAGCAGGCGCTCCGGGGTCAATTGATGGGTGAACAGCTCGGCGAGGGAACTGGCGGGCTCGAGGGCGCGCAAGGCGACTTCCCCCGGACGGCGGCCGCAATCCGCGTCGAGAAAGATCACCTGCCGGGCCTGACTAATAGCCTCGGCCAATTCGGGGGTCAGTTGATGACCGATGCGAACCAGGGCGCCGGTATCGCACAGGGACTCGGCCAGGCGCTCCGCGGCGCGCCAGGCAACGGCGTCGTCGCCGCGCAGCGGATTGCCGCAGCCGATGATGAGCAGCGGCGCCATCAGGCTCGTTCGGCCTCCTCGCTGGCCTGGCGGAATTGCCAGCTCCAGGCGTTGAAACTGCGGAAGGCGCGGGCGATTTCCTCGTCGCTTTGCCCCAGCAGGCGCAACTGCGTGGTCATGGCGGCGGTATTGGCGCTCTCCATGGGGCCATAACAACCATAACAGCCGCGTCCGAAGCGCGGACAGAGGGCGCCGCAGCCGCTCTGGGTCACCGGACCCAGGCAGGGGACGCCGCGGGCGATGGCGATGCAGACGTTGCCGCTGCGCTTGCACTTCATGCACAGGCTGTGAGTGGGGATGTTGGGCTTGCGGCCAATGAGCATGGCCGCGATCAGCTCGATGAGGTGCTTTTTGTTGATGGGGCAGCCGCGCAGCTCGAAATCCACCGGCACATGTTCCGCAATGGGGGTGGACATCTTGAGGGTCTGGATAAAATCGGGCTGGGAATAGACGGTGCGGACGTACTCCTGGCTGTCGGCCCAATTGCGGAGCGCCTGGACGCCGCCGGCGGTGGCGCATGCGCCAATGGTCACCAGCACCGTACACTGGCGGCGGACCTGCTGGATGCGCTCGGCATCGTGGTGCGTGGTGATGGAGCCTTCCACCAGCCCGATGTCGTAGGGGCCCTTGAGCATGGTCCGGGAAGCCTCCGGAAAGAAGGCGATCTCAATGGCTCCGGCGACTGCGAGCAGTTCGTCCTCGGCATCCAACAGGCTCAACTGGCAGCCGTCGCAGGATGCGAACTTGAACACGGCCACCCGGGGTTTGGTTTTCTTGTCAGAGCTCATGCTTCTCCAGCCAGGGCCGCATCTGGGTGTAGGGGAAGATGGGGCCGTCCTTGCAAACGAAATAGGGGCCGAGCTGGCAGTGGCCGCAAAAGCCCACCGCGCATTTCATGTTGCGTTCCATGGAGAGGTAGATGTCGGACTCGGGCAGGCCGCGCTTCTCCAGTTCCCGGATGACGTAGCGCATCATGATCTCGGGTCCGCAGATCATGGCGGTGGTCCGGCCGGGGTGCAGACGGACGTAGCGGAACAGCGTGGTGACGACGCCTACATATCCACGCCAGTTCACCCCGCCATAGTCGACCGTGGACAGGACCTGGGTATCGGGCAAGCGGCCCCACTCGTTGAGCTGCTTGCGATAGAGCAAATCCTTGGGACTGCGGGCGCCGTAGAGGAGCATCAGGCGGACGTAATCGTCGCGATGGCGCAGCATGTGATGGATGGCGGGGCGCAGCGGCGCCAGGCCGATGCCGCCGGCGACGATCAACACATCGTTGCCGCGGGCCTGCTCGAGCGGCCAGGAGGTGCCGAAAGGGCCGCGCACTCCCACCCACTGGCCGGGCTGGCAGTTCACCAGCGCGTTGGTGGCCTTGCCGACCGAGCGCACGGTGTAAACCAGGCGGCTGCTCTCGTCGGGATCGCCGGAGATGGAAATAGGCAGCTCTCCGACTCCAAACACGTACAGCATGGTGAATTGGCCGGGAGAGAAGCGGCCGAGGCCCTCGTCGGGCGGGGATTCGAGAGTCAGGGTGAAGGTGTCGTGCGTCTCCTTGACGAGGCTGGAGACGCGCATGGGAACCAGATTGGGCGGCAGCGCGGGAGCGGCGACGGCGGCAACCACACTCATACGAGTTTGACCCCCCGTGGCGCGTACAGGTCGATCAGTTGCAGGCGCGTGGCTTGCAGGCGTTGCGCGACCACCTTGAGAATGCGCATCAGGAATTGATAGCCGAAGGCGGGGTCCTGCTCCCAGACCTGGCGCAGGCGTGGGCCGTCGAAGGCGATGGCGCGGACCGGCTCGAGCGCGCGCGCCTGGAAAGTCTTACCGCCCTGGCCCAGCAGCGAGGACCAGCCCATCTCGTCGCCCTCGCCCAGGGTCTGTATGCGGACGATCCGGCCGGGAGCGGAGACTTCCAGCGCCACCTTGCCGGAGACCAGGAGATAGAACAGGCTGCTCTCGTCTCCTTCCCGGAAGACGACCTGGTCGCGCGATATCTGCACCTCCAGGGCCACCTCGGCCAGTTTCTGGATGTGGTTCGGCTTCAGACCCTCCATGAACGGATGGTCCCGAAGAATGTCGATCAGCGTTTTGGTTTCCATGGGGTGGTTCTCCTTGCCGGCTATGCGGGGCTGGGCGCTCCCCGAATGGCCTTGATTTCCTCGGTGACGTCGATTCTGGCCGGGCACCAGGCGATGCAGCGCCCGCAGCCTACGCAGCCGGAGGTTCCGAATTGATCGACCCAGGCGGCGAACTTGTGAGTGAGCCACTGGCGGTAGCGCGACTTCACGGAAAGCCGGACGCTGCCGCCGTGGATATACGAGAAACCGTCGGTGAAGCAGGAATCCCACTTGCGTTCGCGCTCGGCGTGGTCGCCGGTGATGTCGGTAATATCCTCGATGGTGGTGCAGAAGCAGGTGGGGCAGACCAGGGTGCAATTGGCGCAGCTCAGGCAGCGGGCGGCCACTTTGTCCCAGCGGGGGTGGTCGAAATTGTCGAAGAGCAGGTCGCGGACGCCCTCGGTATCGAGCGACCGGCCCATCTGGGAGGCGGCGCTCTCGACGGCCGACTGGGCGGCCTTCAACTCCTCCTTCCGGGCTTTGCGGCGCTCGACTTCCCCCAGAACCGCCGCACCCAGCTTGGTGCCCACCTCGACCACGAAGCTTTGCCCTTCGGGGCCGAGCATCTCGGTGAGAGCCAGGTCGAAGCCGGCCTGAACGCGCGGGCCGGTGCGCATGGAGGCGCAGAAACAGGTTCCCCCCGCCTGGGTGCAGTTCACGGCCACGATGAAGGCGCCCTCGCGGCGGGCGTGGTAGGCGGGGTCGCGGTAACGGTCGCCGAGCAGGACGCGATCCTGGATGCCAATGGCCGCCAGCTCGCAGGCGCGCACCCCGAGGAAGGCGTACTGCGGAGGGCGGGGCGCATTGCGCAGGATGGTGAACGCCTCCCCGTCGCGGCGCCCCTCGAAAATGGGCAGCTCGGGCGGGTGCAGGTAGCGTTTCCAGCCCTGCGGCCCCACGGTGTAGCCAAACACGGCGGAGTCCTCGCGCTTCTTCAGGCGATAGTGGCCGGACTCCTGCTCATCGCCCCAGCCGGCCGGGAGGTCCCCGGCCTTCTCGATCACATCGCAGGTAATCGCTCCGTCGCGCACGGTGGGGCCAATCACTTGGTAGTCCCGCCGCCGGAGCGCGGAGATCAGGGCGGACAGGGCCGCGAAATCAATCACGGACTGGGAGCCGACGGGAGGCAGCGTTGTGTCCATCGCTAGTTATCTCTGGAGCCAGGCGGCGCGGAAAGGGGGGTTTGGCACACCTTCAGCTAACTTGGTTCCGGAGTATTCGGGTGCATACGGGTTGCCAAACTCAATCTGTTAATAACAAACGGCTTAGCTGGTAATATCCGAGTGCAACTGGGTGAAATTGCGCTACCGCCCCAGGAGATGCGGCAAACCGGGCTGACGGCAACCGGCGCGAATGCATCGATTCAGGCAGAAAAAGGGAGCTGGAGATCTGAACCTCTCCTCCCGGCCGGCTGAGCGAAAAGACGCAGGGGGAAGTTGCGCCTGGGGAGCGCGCTGCGACCTACCCTGCCGCCGACTTGCGGCGGTTCTCGTAGTTCTGAAATCGCTCGCGGTAAGCGTCGAAACCCTGGCGACCCATGAGGCCGTAGGTGAAGTGCTTGCCGAGTTCGACGCCGGCCTGGTCGAAGGCGTTGATATCGAGCAACTCGCCCATGAAGGCGGTCTGGAATTCCAGGAGTTGCAAGAAAGCGCCCAGGTGCTCGGGGTCCAGTTTGCGGAGGGTGAAGGTGCAGTTGGGCCGGCCGGTCTCGGTGAGCGCGGCTGCGGTGGAGCGGCGCTCGACATCGATGAGCTTGGCCAGAGTCTGGCCGCCCAGGTAGTCGAAGGCCTCCAGGTTCAGGCCGGCCTTGGGGATCTTGCCGGAGCTGGCGGGTTTTTCGACCGCCCAGAAGGTGAACACCTTGTCGTTGGGACCTTCGACGTAGAGCTGAACCTGGGAGTGTTGGTCGGTGGCGCCCAAGGCTGCCACGGGCGTCTGACCCACATGGATCTCCGCGCCCTGCCTGGACTTGGCCTTGCCGAGGGATTCCGCCCAGAGCTGCCGAAACCAGAAAGCCGTGCCCCAGAGGTGGTTGGAGTAGGGAAACGCGACCTGGATGGACTTGTTCTTGAGGGTCGAGACGAGGTAGTGGAACAGCGCGCCGCGCAAGGCCAGATTCTTGTCGAGATCGGGCCGCCAGGAATCGTGCGTGGCGGCGGCGGCGCCCTTGAGGATGCCCCGGATGTCGAGACCGATGAGCGCGGCGGGAAGCATGCCGACCGGGCTCAGCACGCTGAAACGGCCGCCGACGTTCTTGGGAATTGCAAACTCGGGGTATCCCTCGGCCTGGGCGAGCGCGTGGAGGTCGCCCGAGCCGGCGGTGGTCACGGCGGCGATGCGGTGGCGCGCTTTGCGGCCGAGTTTGGCGGTCATCCAGTCGCGGACGATCAGGAAGGAAGCCACGGTCTCGGCGGTGGAGCCGGACTTGGCGATGACGACCGTGAAGGTCTTCTTGGGATTCATCGAATCCAGGGCCGCGGCGGTGAAGGCCGGGTCGACGTTGTCCAGGACGACCAGCCTGGGATGGCGGGGAGAGAAGGCCGGCTGGACCGGGTGCGGACCCCGCAGGCCGCAGTCGAGAGCCCAGGCGCCCAAGGCGCTGCCGCCGATGCCCACCAGGCAAAGCGTGTCGAAGGAACCGCGGACCTGCTTGGCGAAACGGAGGATTTCCCGGGCGGATTGGGCCTGAAACGGAAGATGCGGGAAGCCCTGGCCGCCAGCCTCACTGATCTTCTGGAAGCCGCGGAGGGCCTCCAGGGCTCGCGGGGAATGCTGCCGGATCTCGGCAGGGGTAAGCCCATGAGCTTCCCCCACCATTCCGGCACGAAGGTTGAGGTCGTCGAATTGGATATTCATAGAGCAGACTGATTCCATTGGAGCACATCGGCGGGGCGCGAGGCGGCGGCCGGCTATTTTCTGCGGAAGGAGCCCGGGTGGGGATCCTGGACGGTGGGGAAGGTCTTGGACATGTGGTCGTGCCAGGTCAGCCCCTCCTCGTCCATCAGCGCCCAGATCAAGCCGAGACCCACGGCGCCGAGAGCGAGGCCGGCGGCGGAGAACCGGAACAGGCGAAGGCGCCAATCGGGCGGGGAACCGTCGAAGGTGAGGAGCTGGAGATGCAGGCAGGACCTGCCCACGGTCTCGCGGCCGAGGAGGCAACAGAACAGGTGATAGGCGATGAGCATGGCGGCGAAGGCGCCGGCGAAGAAGAAACTGGTCCGGTGGGTGATCTGGAAGGCGCCGCAAAGGAGACGAGACACCAGGGCCGCGATAGCAGCCCCCAGGAGGCACAGCAGGGCATCCAGCAGCGCCGCCTTCACGCGCACGCGGGTGGAGGCGACGGGGGCCTCCTCGTAGACGGTGAGAGGCCGCTGGGGGCGAGGACGGAAGTCCAGATCCTGCTGGCCGGCGCGGGCGGCGGCCGAGGCTGCGGTGGAAGCTGCCGCGGCCTGCGACTGGCGGCGGGCGCGGTTCAGATGCTCGCGGGCGGCCACGCCGTTCGAGTAGGAGTCGAAGGGGATGACGTTGGCGCGCTCGCCCGGAAACAGCGAGGGCTGGTGGGGCGGACGGTTGGAAGGCGGAGGAGGGGGCGGTTCGGGGGGCATCGCCGGATCCGATACGGGTTGGATTGCGAGAACGGCCGAGGAACGCCGGTTCGAGGATCGGGCGGGCGAGTTCTGTATCCGGCGGCCGCAGTGGCCACAGCGGTGATCCTGCTCCGAATTCGACCGGCCGCAATACGGACAGTTCACAGGTTGCGGGCTCCAGGGCGCGGCGAGTTCGGGCCGGCGGTCCAGTCCGTGCTAGGATGAACGTTTCGGAGTGCCGACACAAATCGCAGCGCAAATCCCATCATGAGTCTTAGTAACATAATTGGGCGAATTTGTCACGAAGTTTTTTGGTGGGGGGCGCTGGTTTGCCTGCTGACGGCGGCCACGGCGGCGGCGCAGGCGCCCGAGAAGCGGACGCGCCTGGCCTCGCCCCATAACCTTCCCGAAGGGGAGACGATGATCGACGCGGTGGACCAGGAGCAGGACGGATCCTGGTACCATCTGCGGGGCGACGCCTACGTCGAGAACCACGAACTGCTGCTGAAGGCCGACGAGATCGACTACAACGACGACACGGGGGATGCCGAGGCGCGAGGTCATGTCTACCTTCAGCACTTCGACGGCGGCGACGAGCTGTGGTGCGACAAGGCGGACTACAACGTGGTCCAACTGAAAGGGAAGTTTTACAATGTGCGCGGCATTTCGCCGGTGAAGATGGTGGTCCGGCGCGGAATCCTGCCGACGCAGAATCCTTTTCATTTCGAGGGCGAGTGGGCCGAGCGGGTGGGGGACCGGTATTACCTGCACAACGGCTGGATCACCAACTGCATGGGAGCGAAGCCCTGGTGGGTGATGAAGGGGCCGCTGTTCGACATTATCCCGGACGATCGCGCGCTGGCCTATCGGAGCGTGTTCTGGATACGGAAGTTGCCGCTGTTCTACACCCCGTACTTCTACCATTCCTTGAAGAGGCTTCCGCGGCGGAGCGGGCTGCTGACGCCTAATATCGGCAACAGCTCGCAGTTTGGCAAGGTTCTGGGCTTTGGGGCGTACTGGGCGATCAACCGAAGCTACGACATGCTCTACCGGGCGCAGTACTTCAGCGAGCGGGGGATCGCGCATCACGTGGAGCTGCGCGGGAAGCCGCGGCAGGGCACGGATTTCGACGCCATCGTGTATGGCATCAACGACCGCGAGAAGCAAGGCGGGTTGATGGCCTACGTGCAGGGGCGCTCGGATCTGGGTGATGGGTGGTATGCGCGCGTGGAGGCAAACTATTTGAGTTCGTTCCTGTTCCGCCAGAGCTTCACGCAATCCTACGACGAGGTGATCTCGGCCGAGGTGCACTCGACGGGGTTCGTCGAGAAGGACTGGTCGAGCTACGGATTGGCTGTGGTCTTGCAGCGCAACGAGAACTTCCAGAGCATCGCGCCCGGGGACACGGTGATCATTCGCAAGCTGCCCGAGGTGGATTTCACGAGCCGGGACCACCGCATCTGGCGCAAGTTCCCGTTGTGGATTAGCTGGGATTCGAGCGCCGGGCTGCTGCACCGCACCCAACTGACGTTTCAAACGCGGCAGTTCGTGGACCGGCTGGACCTGTATCCGCGAGTGATGTCGGCTTTCCACTGGAAGGGTTTCAGCTTGCTGCCGAGCTTCGCCATCCGGGAAACGTACTACGACGAGACCGAGCAGAACGGGCAGATCTCGGGCGAGAACGCGATCCGCAGCGCGCGGGAGGTCAATGTGGACCTGCTGGCGCCCTCGCTGGAACGTGTGTACCATGGCAAGCTCAAGCATGTGATCGAGACCCGGGCCACCTATCGCTACGTGACGGGAGTGAACGATTTCGGCGAGCTGGTCCGGTTCGACAGCACTGAGTTGTATTCGGATACCAACGAAGTGGACTTCTCGCTCACCAACCGGCTGTACCGGAAACGGGGCGACTCGGTGGAAGAGATCCTGAACTGGCGGCTCAGCTACGACCGTTTCTTCGATCCGACCTTCGGCGGGGCTATCGTGCCGGGGCAGCGCAACGTGGTGCTGAGCGCGATCGATATGACCCCCTACGCATTTCTGGACGGCTACCGGCACTCCTCGCCGGTGGACTCGGTGCTGCGCATGAATCCCAGGCCGGGGTGGAGCGTGGAGTGGCGGTCGGACTACGATCCGTTGCGGGGCACGATCGTGAACAACGCGCTGGGGATCGACGCGCGCTTCGGGCAGTATGCGTTCTACGTGGGCCACAACACCATACGGGATGTTCCGCTGCTCAGCCCGAGTTCGAACCAGTTCGACGGGCGATTCAGTATCGGCAACGAGAACCGGCGGGGATGGAACGGGGTGGTGCGCGCGAATTACGATTTCGAGTACGGCATTTTGCGCACCGCGACGGCCCAGGTGAACTACAACACGGATTGCTGCGGATTCAGCGTGCAGGTGCAGCGCATCAACGCCGGCACGCGCGACGACAACGTATTCCGGCTGTCGTTTTCGGTGGCCAACCTGGGGTCGTTCGGCAACTTGAAGAAGCAGGACCGGGCGTTCTGAGACGCTCGCCGCGGGGTGGGGCGCAGGGAGCGGAGGGGTCGGCGTCAGCGGCTCAATGCCCTTCGATGGCCCGGTCGAGGAGCGAGCGGAAACGCTCGGACTTTTCGCCAACCCGCTGGTGGAGGCGGGCGAGTTCGCTCTCCAGGGTGCGGAGGCGGTCCGCCAGATGCAGGCAGGCCAGCACGGCGACGCGCAGGGAATCGGCGCTGGGGCTCTTGGCGGCGATGGCGGCCATGAGCTGATCGACGCTATCGGCAAGCTCCTGGGTTTCGCGCTCATCGCCGGCCGCGCGCAGCGCGTAGGTCTGGTGGAAGATCGTGACCTGGATAGTCTGCTTGTCGCCCACGGGCGGTATTCCGTCAGCCGGCGCTCAGAGAGTCGATCTGGCCCAGCAGTTTCTCGATGCGGCTACGCACCTGGCCGCGCTCGGCGCGCAGCGCGTCCAATTCCGCGGTGAGGCCGGCGAGCTGGCCGCGAGCGGAGTCGGCCTGGCGCAGGGCGGCATCCCTCTCGGCCACGGCCGCATCCTTTTCGCGGCGCAGGCGCGCCACCAGGTTTATGGCTTGGAGGATTCGGTCTTCCAGGGCGCCCAGCGAATCCACATCGTCGTCGCGCAGGAGTTCCATGGGTCTACCCGGCCAGCGCGGCCTTGGCCTTCTCGACCAGCAGGCGGAAGGAGGTTTCGTCGTCGGCCGCGATCTGGGCCAGGACCTTCCGGTTGAGGTCGATGCCGGCCTTCTTCAGGCCAGCGATGAACTTGCTATAGGACAGGCCGGCCTGGCGGCAGCCCGCCCCGATACGGACGATCCACAGCGCCCGGAAGTCGCGCTTCTTCTGGCGCCGGCCGACGTAGGCGTACTTGAGCGCCTTTTCGACGGCTTCCTGGGCGGACCGGTTCAGCTTGCTCTTGGTGAGGAAAAAGCCAGAAGCGGCTTTGAGCGTCTTCTGGCGGTAGGCTTTGCGCTTGGGACCTCGTTTGACTCTCGGCACGTTTACCTCCTTAGGTTGCGGGACGGGGCTGAAGCCCTATCCCACCGAGGCGCAACGGGTACGTGCCCCGCACTCCGTCCGCGCTCGCTGGATTCAATTGGGAAGCATCCGTTTCAGGGCCGGCTGATTGGTCGCGTCGGCGACGACGCCCTGGCGGAGTTTGCGCTTTCGGCTGCGCGCCTTGGACGTCAGGATGTGACGCGAAAAAGCATGATGGCGAACCACCTTTCCCGTCCCGGTCTTCTTAAAGCGCTTGGCCGCGCCACGGTGCGACTTCAACTTCGGCATGGTTGACTTCCCTGGGTGATTCGATCCGGCAGGTTGGCGATGCACAGCTCCTGCAAACCATCACAGTATAGCATGGCGCGGTGGCGGAGTTCGCGCGGGCGGAAGCGCGGAGGAGGAGTTGGTGCGGCTGGGGGCGCGGCGGCGGGGTGCGGCGTGTGTCGCGCCGACCCGCGCCGGTTTCTGTTATGCTTCCCTTGAAAAGCACGGCGGATCTCCATGCCCAGAAAGCAATCGCTCGTCCTAGCCAGCCGGTCCGCGATGGAGTTCATCGCCCACAGGATCTACTTTCTCCGCGGGCGCAAGGTCATGCTCGATAGCGACCTCGCCGGCCTCTACCAGGTGGAAACCAAGGCGTTGAATCGAGCTGTCAAGCGCAACCCCGAACGGTTTCCGGGGGATTTCACGATACGGCTGACTGGGGAGGAACTGCTGGCTTTGAGGTGCCAATCTGGCACCTCAAAGGTGGGACGCGGCGGCCCCCGCTACCTGCCGTACGCTTTTACACAGGAGGGCGTCGCGATGCTGTCGTCAGTGCTGCATAGCGCACGCGCGGCGCGGGTCAACGTCGCCATCATGCGAACCTTCGTCAAGCTGCGCGAGGTCATGGAGGCTCATGTGGTACTGTCGCGGAAGATTGGAGCCTTGGCGCGGAAGTACAGGCAACACGACGAAGAAATCCAGATGATCTTTGAGACCCTCAAGCGCCTGATGGAGCGTCCCGCAAAGCCGAAGCAGCGCATCGGATTCGCCGTCGACACCCAGCGCTGATCGCTCAACCAGTTTGAGGCGCCAAATTGGCACCTCAAACGCCAGCCGTTCAGGCTTGGGCTTCCTTCCACTCCTCCCACCAGGCCATCTGGATGGACTCGAGAGCGCTTTCGGAGGAGGCGGCAGGATCGTCGGCGAAGCCATCAAGGTGGATGACCCAGTTGCGGAGGTCGGTGAAACGGATGCGGAGGGGGTCCTGCGCGGGGAACTTGGCGAGCAGGGCCAGGGCGATTTGTTCGGCATCGTCCCAAGTGACGGCGCGCATCAGATCCTGGTCCCCTTGAGCGCGTCGCGGACGGCGGTGTTCATCATGATCTCGGCCAGGTGGAGCGTGGCCTGGTTGAGCTTCTCGATGTGAGCGCGGATGAGAGCGTGGTCCGTCGAGTGATAGACCGTCAGCAGTTCGTTGAGGGCCTGCTCGATGGCAGCGGTCTCCTGCTGGGTCATCTCGAGCCAGGCGCCGCCGGCGCGGGCCTTCTCGACGGCGGCCAGGATGGTGTCGGCCTCCAGGCGGGCCTCGCGTACCTGCCGCTCGCCGAAATCCTCCTCGGCGCGCTCGATCGAGTCGCGGATCATGGCCTCGACCTGGTCGTCGGTGAGGCCGTAGGAAGGCTTGACCTCGACGGAGTGCTCCTTTCCGGTGCGCTGGTCGCGGGCGGTGACGCTGAGGATGCCGTTCGCGTCAATCAGGAATCGGACCTCAATGCGGGGGGCGCCGGCGGGTAGCGGATCGATGCCCTGGAGGTCGAAGCGCGCCAGGCTGCGGCAGTCCTTCACTAATTCGCGCTCGCCCTGGACGACGTGGATGAGGACGTTGCGCTGGCCGTCCACGGCGGTGGTGAAGACCTCGGTCGAGCTCGCCGGAATGGTCGAGTTGCGATGAATGATCTTGGAGGCGATGCCGCCCATGGTCTCGATGCCGAGGGAGAGCGGGGTTACGTCGAGCAGCAGCTTGTCCTGAACGTCGCCGGTGAGGATGCCGGCCTGTACCGCCGCGCCGAGGGCGACCACTTCCTCCGGGTTGAGTTCGGTGTGCGGACGGGCGCGGAAAAGGTTCTCGACGGCCTGGCGCACCAGCGGAATGCGGGTCGAGCCGCCCACCAGCACCACTTCGTCGATTTGTTCGACGGCCACGCCGGCGTCTTGGAGGCAATGGCGGCAGGGACCCAGGGTGCGGTCCACAATGCCGCGGACCAGAGCCTCGAACTGTTCGCGCGTGAGCTCGCGCCGGTAACTCCGGCCCTGGTAATCGAGCTGGATGGTGGTGCGCGGGACGAAGGAGAGCCGTTCCTTGGCCTCGATGACGGCGCGGCGCAGCAGTTGCACCGCGCTGCCGTTGTGCGCGAGATCCAGCCCCCATTCCGAGTGGATATCCTCGAGGGCGATGCGCAAGAGATGGTTGTCGATGTCGTCGCCGCCCAGGCGCGTGTCGCCGTTGGTGGCCAGCACTTCGAAGATGCCGTCGCGGATCTTGAGGATCGAGATGTCGAAGGTTCCGCCGCCCAGATCGTAGACGGCCACGATGCCGTTCTGTCGCTTGTCGAGGCCGTAGGCCAGAGAGGCGGCGGTGGGCTCGTTGACCAGGCGCAGCACGTGCAGGCCGGCGATGCGACCGGCATCCTTGGTGGCCTGCCGTTGGGCGTCGTTGAAATAGGCGGGGACGGTTATCACGGCGCGCGTGACCGCCCGGCCCAGGAAAGCTTCCGCGTTGCGGTTGAGCTGCTGCAGGATGAATGCGGAGATTTCGGGCGGGGTGAAAGTGCGGTCGCCCAGGCGCAGCCGCAGGACGGATTCGCTGCCCTCGGCGAAGCGGAAGGGAAAAAGTCCGGCTTCCTTCTCGACGTCGGCGAGGCCGCGTCCCATCAGGCGCTTGACGGAGTAGACGGTACGCTGAGGGTCGTCGATGAGCATCTGCCGCGCAGCGTTGCCCACCAGCGGAGCGCCGTCTCCGGCATGCACGACGCTGGGTACCAGGTGATCGCCATCCTGGCCGGGAATGACCTGGGGACCGGTGAGGTCCATATAGGCGACCAGGCTGTTGGTGGTGCCGAGGTCGATGCCGACCACCGGATCGGGCTGGCTGGCGCCGAAATCGATCTGGAAAACAGAGGACATCAGGAGGACGATTCGCTTTCCACCTGCTGGACCAGGTTGAAGATGTACTTGCGGCGATTGAGAGCGGCGCGGATAGGGCCCAGCGTGGCGGGGCCGGGGGCCTGGTCGTAATCCGCGAAGAGGCGCTGGAGGGCGGCATCGGACTCCGCGAGCAAAGCCCGGAAACGGCCGCGCGCGGCCTGAAGACGAGGGCGAACCGAGGCGTCGCCGGCGCGCAGCTCCTCCAGCGCCAAGTTTAACTCGAAGACTTCGTCGAGCAGTTCCGCGGGCACTTCCTTGGTTGGTTTGAAGCCCTGGCGCTTGAGCAGGTACTCGGCGCGGGCCACCGGATCGCGCAGCGTGCGGTAGGCGTCGTTCAGGATCGCGGAAGCCTCGAGCGAGCGTTCGCGCTCGGCCGGGGCGGCCTGTGCGTGACGGTCGGGATGCAGTTTCCGGCTGAGGCGGTAGAACCTGGTCTCCAGGTCCGCCAGATCGAGGGTGAGCCGGGGGTCGAGGCCGAAAAAGTGGAAGTAGTCGGGAGCGTCCATCAGGCGGTGAACGAGGTTCCGCAACCGCAACTCTTCTTCGCGTTCGGATTCTCGAAGACGAAGCCGGAGTGGATCAGGGATTCCCGGTAATCGAGCGTCATGCCGTCCAGGTACAGCAGGCTCTTGGGGTCGACGAATACCTTGACGCCGTCGAACTCGTAGACGTTGTCCTTGTCGCGCTGCCTGGTCTCGAGGCGGAACAGGTAGGAAAGCCCGGAGCAGCCGCCACCCTGGACGCCCAGGCGGAGTCCGCCCTCGCTGACGCCGTTCTTGGCGAAGGCGTCCTTGATCTTCTGAACGGCCTTGGGTGTCACGTTAATCATGGTTCTGCTTCTTCCTGTAATCCTCGATTGCCGACTTGATGGCGTCTTCGGCCAGCACCGAGCAGTGGATCTTGACCGGGGGCAGACTCAGCTCGTTGACGATATCCACATTGCGGATCTCGAGGGCCTGGTCGATGGTCTTGCCCTTCACCCACTCGGTGGCTAGCGAGGAGCTGGCGATGGCGCTGCCGCAGCCGAAGGTCTTGAACTTGGCGTCTTCAATCACGCCAGTCTCTTCGTTGACCTTGATCTGGAGCTTCATCACATCGCCGCACTCGGGCGCGCCCACCATGCCGGTGCCTACTCGGGGGTCGCTGCGGTCCAGCGATCCGACGTTGCGCGGGTTGGCGTAATGGTCCAGGACTTTTTCCGAGTAAGCCATGATCAGTCCTTGCTCCAGCGGACCTGCTTGAGGTCCACGCCCTCTTTGGCCATCTCATAGAGCGGTGAAAGCTCGCGCAGCTTCCCGACCACCTCGATGACGCGCCCGGCGACGTAGTCGACTTCCTCCTGGGTGTTGAAGCGGCCCAGGCCGAAGCGGATCGAGGTGTGGGCCAGATCCTCGCTGACGCCTAGCGCGCGCAGGACGTAGCTGGGTTCGAGCGTGGCCGAAGTGCAGGCCGAGCCACTCGAGACGGCCACGTCGTGGATGCCCATGAGCAGGGATTCCCCTTCCACGTAGGCGAAACTGACGTTGAGGTTGTTGGGCAGGCGGCTCGACATACTGCCGTTGACGTAGATTTCGTCCAACTCGGCGAAAAGGCGGTCTTTGAGCCGGTCGCGCAATCCGGCCAGGCGGGCGGATTCCCCGGCCATTTCCAGTTGGCAGATGGCGCAGGCTTCGCCCAGGCCCACGATGCCGGGAACATTAAGCGTGCCCGAACGCATGCCGCGCTCGTGACCGCCGCCATCCATCTGCGCGGTAAGCTGCACGCGAGGGTTCTTGCGGCGGACGTAGAGGGCTCCGATGCCCTTGGGACCGTAGATCTTGTGTCCGCTCAGGCTCAGCAGGTCGATGTTGTCGTCGTTGACGCTGACCGGGACCTTGCCCACCGATTGGGTTGCATCGGTGTGGAACAGTACGCCGCGTTCCCGGGCGATCCGGCCGATCTCGCGCACGGGCTGCAACACGCCGATTTCGTTGTTGGCGTGCATGACGCTGATCAGGATGGTCCGATCGGTGATGGCGGCGCGCAGGGCGTCGAGGTCGAGCAGTCCGTCGCGCTGGACGGGCAGAAAGGTGACGTCCAATCCGTGCTTGGCCAGGCGCTTGCAGGTATCGAGCACGGCTTTGTGCTCGGTGGCCACCGTGATGATGTGGTTGCCGCGCTCGGCGTACATCTCGGCCGCGCCCTTAATGGCCAGGTTGTTGGACTCCGTGGCCCCGCTAGTGAAAACAATTTCCTTGGGGGTCGCTCCGATCAGCTCGGCGATCTGCCGGCGGCCCTTCTCCACCGCCTGCTCGGCGTCCCAGCCGAAGGAGTGGTTGCGGCTGGCGGCGTTGCCGAACTTCTCCTGGAAATAGGGCAGCATGGCGTCGAGCACCCGCGGGTCGACGGGGGTGGTGGCGTGGTAATCCATGTAAATCGGCGTCTTCATACCTTCTCCAGGACGGACATTTTGAGGGTCTCGGGGGCCTCCTCGCTCATGGCTGAGATAGTGATGCTCTCGAGCAGCCGGAGGATGCCCTCATGGATTCGGCGGAGCGGTTCCTTCACCCCGCATTTGCCGGATTGGCCACAGCCTTCGTGGGTGAAACAGGAGGTGAGGATAATGGGCCCGTCGAGGATACGAATGACCTCCAAAGCGCTGATGGTGGCCGGATCGCGGGCCAGTTTGTAGCCGCCGTTGGTGCCCAGGACGGCCGTGAGCAGGCCCTCCCGGGCCAGTGTTTGTAGAACCTTGGCGAGCAGGGGAAGCGGGATGCCGTAGGCGTCGGCGATCTCCTTGGCGCTGGCGCTGCGGCTGGGCCGGGCCATGGCCAGATGGCGCAAGGCGATGAGACCGTAGTCGGCCTTTTTGGTCAGCTTCAGCATATCGGACCAAACCAGTCCCATATCCACTGTAGCGGACTCGAAGCTCCGATGTCAATTCTGTAAACCCAGTGGTTCTAAGAGGGTAGGGGAGATCGGGACAAAGCCGTCAAGCGCCGGCGGAGTCCACGGCGCACGCGCGGCGGACGGCCTCCAGGTAGCTGTAGCCGTAGATGGTGTCAGGCAGCAGCATGTGATCCTCGCTCCATTCGTTCCAGGAAGAAAGAAAGATGACGCGCTGCGACTGGCCCTCCATGAATTGGCGGGCCGCGCGAAGCAGGATCTCGTACTGGTCGGGCGAGCGCTCGACCACCATGTGGGCGGATGCGCCGAACCGGGGGCTGTCGTCCCAGCCGACCGGACAATCGGGAAAAAAGGGCATGTCGCAGCGGTCGCGCATCTTCCTCCACTGCCGGATGGAATTGATGGCCCCGTCGCCGTAAGGGCTCAGGCCTCCAGGGGCGCGGCCTCCGTAGCTCCAGCCGAAGGTGTGGTAGAACGTGGCGCTGTCCACACCCACTTCCCGAAAGCGCCCCTCCAGGTGACCGTGCACATTGTTGGACTGGATGTGCAGGCCGCCCAGACCCGCCCGGGCCACCCGCTCGCGCATGGCGTCCAAGGTTCGTTTGAGCGCCTCCGGGCCGCCGAGTTGGCGGGCCAGGTGGTCCAGATCGAAGATGCCGAAGACCGGCAGGCCGTTCAACCGCCAGTAGTTGGGCTGCCGGAAGTAATGTTCGATGCAGTAGTCGGCCACGCGCAGGCAGTCCTGCTCAGAATGGCTCTGGGGGAGCAGAGTGGAGGCTTCCTCGGGCGAGCGGGCCGGGTAAACGGCGCGCCAGTCGTGGTTGGCCCACATGAGCGCGAATTGCAACCGGCCGCGGTTGGGCGCAGCCAGGAACCCGTTTTCAAGCTGTTCGTGGTAGAACATGACGCCGTTGTGCCAATACCAGTCGATCATCCAGCCGTGGATGCCATGCTCGGCGGCGGCGGCGATCTCCCTTTCGCTCCAGGCGGGGTCGGCCTCGTTGAAGTAGCCCCAAAGGGGCTGTTTGGGCTGTTGGTGGCCGGGGAACAGAGGCTGGGCTTTCCGGACCAGTTCGAACTCCGTCCAGTCCTGGCCATAGTGGCGTTGCATGTAGGGACTGGGATGCCAGGCCGGGAAGTAGTAGGCCATTACCTGGCAGCCGGATCGCGGGGCCAGGGCGGGGACGTCCAGTTCGCGGCGGCACAACTCCTCGGTGAAGTAGGCTTCGGGATCGATCCGCGGAGCAGCGAGGGGATAGCGCAGGGCCAGCGGCTTCCAATCCACACGGCGCATCTCCGGCCTGAGGCTGCGCCCAGCGACAAAGCCCGCGGCGCCGGTCGCGGCAGCCACCACCCCACCCACCAGATCCCGTCTGCGCATTCTTAGACCCTACCATCGGCTGGCGGGCACTTCAAGCCGCGGCGGTCCGGCCCGCGAGTGCACGAAAGGCCGGGCGCGGTCGGATCGTCATGCGGCGGTAGCCCGGTGGTAGAATGAAAGACCACCAGAAGTGGCAGCTCGGTCGCAGCCGGGGAATGTGAAGGTCTGCCGAAACCGGCGGGATATTGGTAACTCGGAAGCCCGCCGGGCGCGTCTACATTTTTCGGCCTAACCACGGAAGGAATCGATGAGAGCAAACGGGAAGCGCGGGCGCGGGTTCAAGCGGAGGATCGGTTGCTTCTGTGCGGCAGCGCTATTGCTGCCGGCGTGGAGCCACGCCCAGACGGACTTTAGGTACACCATCGCGAGGGTGGCCGGCAACGGGACCAACGGCTTTGCGGGGGACGGAGGCGCGGCCGCCAGCGCCGAGCTTTCAAGTCCTTGGGGCATCGCGGTAGACAAGTCCGGCAACGTCTATATCGCGGACGAAGTCAACCTGCGCGTCCGGATGGTGGCGTCGTCTAACGGGACAATCACGACGATCGCCGGTGACGGGACGAAAGGTTATACAGGGGACGGAAGCACTGCGATCAACGCAGAACTCAGCTACGACGCGGCCGTGGCGGTTGACAGCTCCGGCAACGTCTATGTTTCCGACTCCGCCAATCAGGTGGTGCGCAAGTTCGCCGTGGGTGGAACTATCGCCACCGTGGCCGGCAGTAATTCCGCCGGCGGCGGCTTTAGCGGCGATGGCGCGGCAGCCACCAGCGCCCAATTGAACCTCCCCATGGGGTTGGCGTTGGATTCTGCGGGCAACCTTTACATCGCCGACTCCAATAACAACGTGATTCGCGAAGTTTCGGCCACCGGCACGATCACCACGCTAGCCGGGAACACCATGAGCGGTTATTTCGGGGATGGCGGGCCAGCCACCAGCGCCCAACTCCAGGGACCGCGGGCCGTCATTGTGGATGCATCCGGCAACCTGTACATCGCCGACTCCATCAACCACGTTGTTCGCAAGGTAACCGGAGGCATCATTACGACCATTGCCGGCATCGGCGGGCAGGGCGGGTTTTCCGGGGATGGCGGCCCGGCTACGCAGGCCGAACTCTTCTATCCCGACGGCCTGGCGCTGGATTCCGTGGGCAATCTTTACATCGCGGATTCCCTGAACAACCGGGTTCGTGTGGTGACCCCGGGCGGCATCATCATGACGGTGGCCGGCAACGGCAGGTTCGGCTACAGCGGGGACGGGGGCCCAGCCACCAGCGCCGGACTGAATGGCCCCACCAGCGTGGCTTTGGACTCGGCGGGCAATCTGTATGTCGCGGATTGCGAAAACAACGTGGTGAGAAAGCTGACCCCCGACACTTCCGGGATTCCGTCGCTGCAGCCGGGCACGGTGATCGGCGCGTCGGGATTCGGAGCGTTCACCTCGACCGCACCGGGAAGCTGGATCGAGATTTATGGCTCCAGCCTGGCGCAGGATACCCGCCAGTGGAAGGCGTCCGACTTCAAGGGAGCGAATGCCCCCACATCGCTGGACGGGACCTTCGTGACGATCGGCGGCCAACCTGCCTATGTCGCCTACATCAGCCCGACCCAAGTGAACGCGCAGGTGCCGTCCAACGTCGGTACCGGCCCGCAGCCGGTCGTTCTAATTAACGGCGGGGGAGCGAGCGCGTCGTACTCGATCAACGTGAACCCCACGCAACCGGGGCTGTGGGCGCCGCCGTCGTTCCAGATCGGTGGCAAGGCCTACGCGGGAGCTTTGTTCGTCGATTTCACGACGTTCGTCCTGCCGTCCGGCGCCATTGCGGGCGTTACCTCGAGACCAGCCCAACCTGGGGACACGATTGTCCTGTACGGGATCGGATTTGGCGGCGTGACTCCGGCTGTGGCGGCTGGGGAAGTGACCGGGCAGGGCAATGCCCTCACCACGCCGATTCAGATTTTCCTGGGAGGCGTCGCCGCGCAGGTGACCTATGCCGGATTGGCTCCGGATGCGGTCGGACTCTACCAGTTCAACGTGGTGGTGCCGAACATCGCCGCCAACGACGCGACGCCCCTGATGTTCGCGCTGGGCGGCGTGCCCGGGCAGCAGACGCTGTACGTCGCCGTCGGGAATTGACCCCTGTCGGCGGGCATAGCAAGTCATCGGGTTGAGGGCTTGCAGGGGGCCTGTGTCAGCTTGCCCGCGGGTTGTCGGGGATAGGGAATGGTCGGAATCATCGTCGTCAACAAGCCGGAAGGGTGGACCTCTCACGACGCGGTCAACAAGCTGCGCCGTCTGGCGGGAACGCGCCGAGTGGGGCACCTGGGCACGCTGGACCCGCTGGCGACCGGGGTGCTGCCCCTGGTGATCGAAGGGGCCACACGCCTGGCGCAGTTCTACACACGGAACGACAAGACCTACGACGCGGTGATCCGCTTCGGAAACGCGACCGACACCTACGACCGGCAGGGGACGCCGACATCGCCGGTCACCGAGCCCAGCATAACCCGCGAGCAACTGGAACCGCTGTTGGAACGGTTTCGCGGACCGATTCGGCAGACGCCTCCGCCCATCTCGGCCAAGAAAGTGGGTGGCACGCCCGCCTACCGGCTGACGCGCAGGAACATCGCGGTGGAACTGGCGCCGGTGGAGGTGACCGTGCATTCGCTGGAGCTGATGGAGTGCGGCGGCGCGGAAGCGCGAATCGTGGTGAGCTGCTCGGCGGGAACGTACTTGCGCTCGCTAGCGCACGATTTGGGCGCCTTGGTGGGCTGCGGCGCGTATGTGAAGACGCTGGTGCGCACGCGTTCGGGCGACTTCACGCTCGAGCAGGCGCGCACCATGGCGGAGCTGGACAGCCTGGCCGGCGAGGGCCGGCTGGAGGAGGCGCTCATTCCGGCGGCCAGCCTGTTGCCCGAGTTCCCATCGGAAATCGTGGACCTGACCACGGCCGGGTTCATCCGGCAGGGCCGGGATTTCCGCGTCTCTCCGTTCCGCGTGCGGCCGGGTTCGCGGTATGTGAAAGCGATCTCGCCGGAAGGCCGATTGGTGGCCGTCGGCGAAGCCAAGCTGCCCAATCTGTATCACCCGATTGTGGTGTTGTGAGCCGGGGCTTCCCCGCTTTTCCGGGCTTTGCGCTTCTTGGCCCAATCCTCTTTGACTACCTGGCGGGCGCGGCCCAGGGCTAGCGCGCCGGGCGGAACCTGGTCGGTGATCACGGAGCCGGCGGCGACGTAGCTGCCCGCCCCAATCTCGACCGGGGCGACGAGCGTGGAGTTGCTTCCGATGAAGGCGCCATCGCCGATGGTGGTGGGGTGCTTGCGTTCGCCGTCGTAATTGCAGGTGATGGTGCCCGCTCCTACGTTGACGCCCTGCCCGATGGTCGAGTCGCCTAGGTAGGCGAGGTGCTGGGACTTGGTCTTCGCGCCGAGCCGCGATTTCTTGACCTCGACGAAATTGCCGACCACCGCTCCGCTCTCGAGGTAGGCGCCCATGCGCAGGCGCGCGTAGGGGCCGACCCGAACGCCGTTCTCGAGCTGGCAGGAGTCCACCATAGTGAAGGGCGCCACGACGACGCCCGCCGCCAGTTGGGAATCCCGGATGATCGAGCAGGCGCCGATGGAGCAGTCCTCGCCGATAGCGGTGCGGCCCAGAAGCTGCGCGAAGGGGCCAATGACGCTATCGGCCCCGACCATGACGCCGGCGTCGATGGTGACCGTCTCCGGCTTCTCGATGGTGACGCCATCCAGCATCAACTGGCGCGCTTTGCGCTCGCGGAGGACGCGGTCGGCCAGGGCCAGATCGGCGCGCGTGTTGATGCCCAGCACCTCCAGCGAGTCGGCCAGCAGCAGCGGCTGCATGAGGCGGCCGGCGCGGCGGAAGATGGCGACGATATCGGTAAGGTACCATTCGCGGGCGGCATTGTTGGGCTGGATCTCGGCGAGGTGGTTCCAGAGCAGGTCGCTGGGGAAGCAGTAGATGCCGGAGTTGATTTCGCGCACGGCGAGCTGATCGGGAGTAGCGTCCTTGTGTTCGACGATGGCGCGCACCATGCCACTTTCGTCGCGCAGGACGCGGCCATAGCCGGTGGGGTCCTCGAGCAACGTGGTGACGACCGTGGCCGCGGCATCGCCGCGCTTCTGGGTTTCGACCAACTGGCAGAGGGACCCGACGGTGAACAATGGGCAGTCCCCATAGAGGACCAGCAGAGGCCCGTGGCAGCCGGCGAGCGCCTCGCGGCAGGCCAGCAGCGCGTCCGCGGTTCCTCTTTGCTCGGGCTGCTGGACAAACCGGACGCCGTAGCCGGAGAGGGCGGCCTCGACGTCGGCGGCCTGGCGTCCCACCACCACGAAAATGCGATCCGGCGGCGCCACGGCCAGCGCGGTGGCGACGACATGTTCGATGATCGGAACGCCGCCGGCGTGGTGAAGCACCTTGGCTTTCTTGGATTTCATGCGGGTGCCGAGGCCCGCGGCCAGAATGACGACGGTGATCGGAGGTGGCATGTTGTTCTAAGGGGTCTCGCAGACGGCCCGCGGGCGGCAGGATGGGCCGGAGGTGATGGCGCGGCGCCTGCCCTCGGCGGCCAGTTCCAGGGCCACCGCGGCGATGGCTGGGGGATCGTGGCGCACTTTCTCGCTCTGCTGGAGCAGGCGGCGGCCCACGACTTTCAGGCCCATCTCAACCAGCCGGTCGAAGTCGTTTTCCACCGGGAGGGCTTTCTGCCGGGCGTATTTCCGCAACAGAGCCGGGCTGATCGGGAGGGTGTTGAGGATGGCGTAGTCCAGCAGCCTGAGGCCCGCGTGCGCTTCGATAACGGCGATGTGATCGGCCGCCGTAAAGCCAATGGTTTCGCCCGGCTGCCACATCAGGTTGACGAAGCAGGCCTTCACGGCCGGGGAATCCGCGATGGCCCGCGGGATTCCGTCGACGAGCAAATTGGGGACCAGGCTGGTATACAGGGAGCCCGGGCCGAGGGTGATGAGATCGGCGGCGGCGATGGCGGCCAGGGTTTCCTCGAGCGGACTGCATTTGCGGCTGAGAGAAATCGAGCGGATGCGGGAACGGCTGCGGCTGATGCGCGTCTCGCCCAGCACGGTGCGGCCGTCTTCGAGCTGCGCCTCCAGAGCCACATTGGCCGCGGTGGAAGGGTAAATGCGGCCGGCAATGGCCAGCACTTCCGCGGAGACCTTGACGGCTTGCGGGAAATCGCCGGTCACGTTGGAGAGCGCGGCCAGGAAGAGGTTTCCGAAACTGTGGCCCTTCAGGCCGCGGCCGCCGGAGAAACGGTACTGGAAGAGCTGGGAGAGCAGGGTCTCGTCCTCGGAGAGCGCCACCAGGCAGTTGCGAATGTCGCCCGGCGGCAAGACCTTGAAGTCGCGGCGGAGGCGGCCGGAGCTTCCGCCGTCGTCGGTGACAGTGACTACGGCGGTGATGTCGATCGTGGGGCTGGGCAAGGGCGCCAGGCTTGGGCCGCCGCGCGGACGGGCGAAAGGCTTCAAGCCCTGCAAAAGCGTGGAAAGCCCGGTGCCTCCGCCGATGGCGACGATGCGGAGCGGCCCCTCGGGCCGGTTCGCGGCGGAGGTTTCGGGAGCGGTTTCGGCGGTCATCGTGTGTCCCCGGAATCAGCCGGCAGGGGCTAAACGGAGTCCGTTCTTTCAGGGTACAGGAGTTCGGCGAGCGGGGAAAGCTTGCCGATTTCGGCGAAGTCCGGGTCGTTCCGGGCGGCGGCACGATTGCGCGGGTGAAGCTCGATGGCGCGCCGGAGATTGACGCAGGCGCTCTGCAGGTCGCCGGCCAAGCCGCGGCAGAGGGCCAAGGCATAGAACAGGTGGTCGGTGGCCTTGGGGGTCTGGGCGATGGCCAGAAGCAGGTGCCGCTCGGCCTGCTCGAGCCGCCGTTCGTTGATCAGCGCGATGGCGTAATCGTAATGCTCATCGGGGGTGCGCACCGACATGTCGGGACGGGCCAGCCGCCGCCAGCACATGTTCCTATGAAGGCGCGCCGAGTGCGCCACCTCGCGCACGGGGCCGGTGGCGGCGTGCTCGAACAGGCGGGCAGCGGCGGCGTAACTGGCGCCGTGGAAGAGGCGGATGGCCTGATCGAATACGGCGGATTGGGTTTTGGCGTCCTGGATCGGTGGCGGCAGGTCCACACTGGCGCGCGTCGCGGAAGCCGGCTCGCCTGGCGGCTGCGGCGGGGCGGAGCGATCCGCCGCCTTCTTCACGGGCGCCGGCTTGTGCCGCGAGATCATAGCCATGTCAACGGAACGAGAAACAGGCTTCCAGAGATTTCTAGCAGATACGCCGGCGTTTTGCAAGCGAGGGGGAGCCCGCGACCCCGCGCGGGGGGGTCAGTCGCCCTGTTCCTCGTCGTCGGGGGCGGGGACTGGTTCGACATCCTCGTCCTCGAGAATCTGGTGGCAATCCAGACAGCGGAGATAATCGACACCGTCGCGGCGCGCGATAACCTCGGTTCGCGAGTGCTGGCACAAGGGTTCCATAAAGACGGCAGGTATCCCCATTTTATTCGAGCCGGTGGGCTTGTCAAGCCCCCAAAACGCGGAATCGGAGGCGGGCTGGAGGCCGGAATCGGAGGCGGCCCGGAGACGGGGATCGGCTACAATTCTCTAGAGATGATCGCCGGGGACTCGACCAAGCTGGAAATCTCGACGGTAAACCTGGACGCGACGCTGGAGAGCGTTCTGGAGCGCCCGGCGGTGCTGCTGGTGTGGCTGCGGGAGGGGGCGCCGTACCTGGCGCGGACGAACGTGCTGCGGCGCCGGTTGAAGCGGCTACTGGGAGAGCGCGGCGCGCCATCGAAGTTTCTGAATCTGCGCGCGGTGGCCCGGCAGGTGGAATACTGGCTGACCGGCTCGCGCCTGGAGAGCAGCCTGCTGTTCTACGAGCTGGCGGTGCGGCATTTTCCGGAGACCTATCCGAAGCTGCTGATGCTGCGGCCGCCGCACTACTTCAAGGTCATCCTGTCGAATCCGTTCCCGCGCACCCAGGTGACGGCGCGGCTGGGCGGCGGGCGATCGCTGTATTTCGGCCCGTTTCGCACGCGGGCCTCCGCCGAGCAGTTCGCGAGCCAGGCGCTGGATCTGTTCCAGGTGCGGCGCTGCCAGGAGGACCTGGACCCCAGGCCCGAACATCCCGGCTGCATCTACGGGGAGATGAACCTGTGCCTGAGGCCGTGCCAGCAAGCGGTGAGCGCCGGCGAGTACGCGAGCGAGGTCCAGCGGCTGGTGCGATTTCTGGAGAGCGAAGGGCGCTCGCTGGAAGAGCCCCTGGCGGCTTCGCGCGACCGCTTGAGCGAGGAACTGGATTTCGAGGCTGCGGCGCGGCAGCACAAGCAGTTCGAAAAGGTTCAGCAGGTCCTGCGCCTGCGCGACGATCTGGTGTGGGAGGCCGGGAGCCTGTGCGGGGTGGCGGTGACGGCGTCGGTGGCGGCGGGCGCGGTCGAACTCTGGTTCGTGCTGGGCGGTGGCTGGCAAGCGCCTCTGCGTTTCGGGTTCGAGGCGGTCGAGGGCAAGACGGTTTCGCTCGATCACCGGCTGCGCGAGGTGGTGGCCGGGCTGGCTCCGCGGAAGCTGCCCGCGCGCGAGCGGCAGGAGCACCTGGCGCTGCTGGCGCGCTGGTACTACTCGAGCTGGCGCGACGGCGAGTGGCTCCCCTTCGACGCTCTGGACCGCGTCCCCTACCGCAAACTGGTGCGCGCCATCTCGCGGGTGGCCGCGCCTGCTTTGGAAAGCTGAGCGAACTGCGCAGATTCTCAAGGCCGGCTCGCGGAGGGAACGGCCCGGGGCGGCCAGGGTCCTCCGGTTCTTCGAGCACATGGTGCTCAGAAGGGCCGAAAAGCGCCGGTCCCGGCTTTACTCACGGCCCCGGTAAGGTGACCACGCCGGTGTCGCCCGAGGACGGCGCAGAGCCGGAATCCGCGGGCGCCGTTTGGATCACCACGATGGAGTTGGCCGGCGCCCGCCTGGGTCCAACGATACTCAGAAACGCATTCACTAGCTCCTCCTCCGTGAGCGCCAGCCCGATCTTCACGGTGTCGCCCTCGGCTCTCAGCTCGAGGTCCGGAAAGAGCGGAGGGATCCGCTCCGGATTCAGGCCGGTTATCACAGGGCCGAGGCGTACCGTCCGGAGGGCATTCGCAAGGGCGGTGGCGTCCTGCCCATCGCGGACGTCGATCTCAAAAGCGATGAGCGCTTTGGGCCCAAAGGTGATGCCGCCGCGGATCTCGCGGACGCTCTTTAGCATGCCGCCATGGAGCAGTTGGCCCGAGAGGGATCCGGGAGGTCCGGGCGGCAGGTTGGACAGAGGGGCGGTGGTGAGCAGCGAGAAATCGTGGCTTGAGCGCAGCGCCTGAACCCTAGCGGCCATAGCTGCATCGAGGCGCTTCGCCGGTGCGTGCCGCGCGAGGCTGTCCCGAACGGTCTGCGGATCTCCGGCGATGATCAGCGAGCTGTCGGCCAGGGTCACCGCGAGGCCTGTCCCGTCGGAGAATACAGGAACGTCTCGGACAGTGCCGTTGGACATGCCGTAGGTACGGGCGATGGTCTGAAGATCGGCCAGTTTGAAAGACCCGATCAGCAGGATAAAGGAGCGGCCGCCTTGCGCGGGAACCGGGTCGGCGAGGAGGATCTCTCGGACCTCTTGGAGCATCTCGATCTCCGCGCGACCCGTGACGTCGTCCGACTGCTTGGCCCACTCCTCTAACTTCGAAAAAACCGTCTGGCCAAACTTGGTGGGTCTCAGCCTTTCGACGTTGAGGCCAGCGACGGTGTCGCTGGCGGGAACGAGGCCGAGCCACTCCGGATCGGCGGCGGGGGCCGTACCCGCGAGCAGCCCGGCACACAGAGAGTACGCCAGGAATCGAGCCACCCGGCTGGTCATGCTACTGGGACTTGGGCGGCGCGGCCGGCGCGGCCGGCGCTTTATTCCCCTGCATGCCGGACTGAACCAGCTTGATCAGGTCTTCCTCGGGGATCGCCAGCGACAGTTTCATAATGTTGCCGTCGGCCCTCAGGTCCAGGGTCTGGAGGAGGGGCGCGAACTGCTTGGCGCTGTCGCCTGAAGTCGCCAGGCCGATGAGCATCTTAAGACCCTCGGCCATGCCGGTGGCGTCCTTTTCGGTAAGGGTGACCACCTCGAAGGCGACCAGCAGTTTGGGCCCAAAGGTGAAGCCGCCGCTGATCTGTTGGATGGACTTGACCGCATCGCCCTGGAGCGCTCCGCCGAATGCCCCTTGCGGCGCGTTCTTGGCGAGGTCGGAGAGTGGAGCCGTGGTCAGGAGCCAGAAGTGGTGGCTGGCGCGCACCGCGCGGAGCTTTGCCGCCACGGCAGGGTCCAGGCCGCTTCCAGCCCCCGCCCGGCTGGCTAGGGCGGCCTTCACGCTGGGCAAATCGCCCGCGATGATCAGCGCGGGGTCGGCCAGGGCCACGGAGAACGGCTGGTCTTGCTCCTTGGTGTACACAGTGACGCCCTGAACGGTGGATTCCGTCAGGCCGACCATCTTCGCGATGCCCACCAGCGGGGCGGTGTCGAACTTCCCGGTTACCAGGAGCAGGCCGCGGCCCTGTTGACCGCCGGATGGCGCGGCGACGAGGATTTCGCGGATGCCGTGCACGAACTCGATCGCCATGGCGGCAGTCGGATCGTTGTTTGCCTTGGCCTGGGCCTCGATTTGCCCGAACATCATCTGTCCAAAGTTGCTGGCCCGGATCTGCTCGAGGTTGATGCCAATCACGACGCCGGTGTTGGAAGGGATCAGGCCGAGCGAATCCGCATCGGCGGCCAGAGCCGTACCGGCAAGCAGCACGGCGCAAATTGAGAACTTCAGGAGACGAGTGAGTCGATTAGTCATACTGCCCGATTATACGCTTTGGCGGGGCGGTTTGTTCCCGCGGTCCATCGCGTTAGGATCAAACTATGGTCATCCTGAACGGAGAGCGCCTGACCATCGAAGACGTGGCGGCGGTGGCCGGGGCGGGGGAGCCGGTGGCGCTGGCGCCGGAGGCGGTCGAGAAAATGCTGCGCTCCCGGGCGGTGGTGGAGCGTCTGGCCGCGGGAGATGCGCCGGTTTACGGGGTCAATACCGGCGTGGGCCTGCTGGCGGACGTGCGGATTCCGCCGGCGGATCTCGAGCAGTTGCAGCGCAACGTGGTGCGGTCGCACGCTTGCGGGGTGGGCCAACCGCTCGGCCGCGAGGAAGTGCGCGCCATGCTGCTGATCCGGGCCAACGTGCTGGCCAAGGGATTCTCGGGCATACGGCCGGTGGTTGCCGAGCGGTTGTGCGAACTGCTGAACCGGGGCGTGACGCCGGTGGTTCCGTCGCGGGGCAGCGTGGGGGCGAGCGGGGACCTGGCGCCGCTGGCGCACGTGGCGCTGGTGCTGATGGGCGAAGGCGAGGCCGAGATCGGCGGGGCTCGCTATCCGGGCAGGGAAGCACTCGATCAGGCAGGCCTCGAGCCGCTGGCGCTGGCCTCCAAGGAGGGCATTTCGCTCTTGAACGGCACGCCGGCGATGCT
The DNA here is from genome assembly GCA_052144455.1 of Bryobacteraceae bacterium. Classification (GTDB taxonomy): domain Bacteria; phylum Acidobacteriota; class Terriglobia; order Bryobacterales; family Bryobacteraceae; genus Fen-330. The sequence continues at coordinate 39,987 of JBKQQG010000101.1, read as the reverse complement.
GGCCATCGGCTGTCTCGAACTATCCGCGGCCCAGATCCTGGCCGATACCGCCGACCTGGCCTGTGCGATGACTTTGGACGCGCTGCGAGGCACGACGCGGGCCTTCGATGCGCGCATTCACCAGGCACGCCCGTTCGCCGGCCAGCAGGCCAGCGCCGCGCGCCTCGAGCGCCTGCTCGAAGGCAGCCAGATCCGCGCCTCGCACGCCGGTTGCAGGCGCGTGCAGGACGCCTACTCGCTACGCTGCGCTCCCCAGGTACACGGCGCGGTGCGCGACACGCTGGCCGAGGCGCGGCGGGTCTTTTCGATCGAACTGAACTCGGCCACCGACAACCCGCTGGTGATTGGCGAGGAGATCTTCTCGGGAGGCAACTTCCACGGCCAGCCGCTGGCATTGGCGCTGGACTATATGGCCATCGCGCTCACGGCGCTGGCCGGCATTTCCGAGCGGCGCATCGACCGGCTGGTCAACCCGGCGCTGAACGAAGATCTGCCGCCGTTCCTGGCGGGTCACGCGGGCTTGGAGTCGGGCCTCATGATGGCGCAGGTGACCGCGGCGGCGCTGGTGGGGGAAAACCGCGTGCTCTCCCATCCGGCCTCGCCCGGCTCGATCGCCACCAGCGGGAACAAAGAGGACTTCGTCAGCATGGGGATGACCGCGGCTCTGAAACTCAGGGACGTGGTGAGGAACACGCGCGCGGTGCTGGCCATCGAGACGCTGGCCGCGGCGCGCGCCCTGGATTTCCTGCGGCCCCTGCGCTCGAGCGCCCCCATCCAAGCGGCGCGGGAACTCATTCCCAGGCTGGAAGGCGACCAGCCGCTCTCCGGGGAGATTGCCAAAGTGGACGATCTGATCGCGCGCGGCGTCTTGCGGGGGGCCTAGCCGGCGCCACCGGGCTACTTCGGGGCCCAGGCGCGGAACTCCCCGCTGGTATGCAGCATCGCGAGAAGGTAAAGCATCCCATCGTAATATCGGCCGTGCCCCGACGGAATCGGAGTTTCCCACAACGCCTTCACGAAATCCTTCGCGCGCGGGTTAGTTGCCGCCAGGCTGGCCACGGCGTTCATCGCTACCAGGGCGGATGCGTGTCCGGCATCGAGCGGGCGGCCATCCAGCGTGAACAGGCTTCCATAGGAGGCCATCCCCTGCTTGGCGAAGAACGCCTGCAAACGATCGCTGAGTTGCCGCTCGCGAGCGTCCTTAGCCCACCAGGCCCAGTCCACGGACCAGTTCATGGCCGTGCGCCAGGCATCGTAGCGGAAATTCGCGGCCCCCGCGTTCCAGCGCCCTGTGTAGGGTGTGCCGTCGAAATTGGCGTAGTCGGGCGCGAGGCCGGTAGTGGGATCGGCTACCTTCCAGAAGAGGTCGCGGCTGGCCGCGGCAGCCTGCGCCCAAAATGAACGGTCGGCGGGCGGTGCCCAGCGCGCCCACAGCTCGTAGAAAGCGGGCAGGTGGTAGGACGGGTCCGTGAATCCGTTATGTTCCAGCCCCGGCGTAAACCGCACCATTTTGTACTTTTCCTCGAACATGTTGCCGCTGGCGTAGGGGCCGCGTTTCGTCTGTCCGGCGATCACCTCCCGGTGCAGCATGTTGGTGAGCAGCCGGTCGGCCTCAGCCCGATAATCGTAGATGCCGCTGCCGTTGCCCCACCGTCCGGCGGCGAAATACAGCGCCATGGTGAAGTATTCTTCGCCGTCGGGGGCAGGCATCTCATCGTTCGGCGTGCCGTCCACTTTCATCGACCAGGAGAAGAAGCCGCGCGCCGGGTGGCCGGGCTCGCTGCGATACATGTAGGTTTTGGCCCAGTTCCAGAGGGCGTCGAATTCGGGCTTCTTGTCGAGCTGCGCGGCGATCGTCATGCCGTACGACATCCCCTCGCTGCGCACGTCGTTGTTGATCACGTCGAGAATGTAGGCCAAGTCCCCGTTGACGTTTCGCCCGGCCGCGTAGTAGATCGCTTCGGTCTTAGGATCGCCGTGAAAGAGCTGCTGGAAGGCCGCGCCGATCTTCTTCTTTACTTCCTTCCCGGGGATGCCGGCCTCGACGAACAGATTCCGGTAACGCCCGGTCGGCACTGCCCCCGAGCCGGGATCCTGCGCGCTGAGAGGCAAACAGAGGCTGAGGAGGAACAGATAGCGGGCAGTTCGTCTCACCCGACTACGATATCATCCGCCGCCGCCACCTCGCCACGGGCAGGTTTTTTTCGCGCTATTCCTTGTGCTTGGCGAGCATCGCGATGGCTTTCGGATCGCCCTGGCCAGCCTCCTTGAGCGTCTGCGAGAAGGTCTCGGTGGCTTCCGGCGGCTTGGCTGCGAGGGCCGTCAAAGCGGCACTGCTGATTTGAACGGTATCCACCGCCGGGGAGGCCGCTTTCGCCTGTTGCTGCTGCTCGGGTGGCTTAGGCGGCTGATGAGCGGTCTGGACCGGGGTTGTCGTGCTTACTGCATTTACCATAGGGGGACTCCTGTACAATAGTCCGTATCGGCCCCATCCGTGAGTTCTGCACTCGGAATCGCAAGTCTTTCCCCCTTTCCCTTTCTCTTATATTTCTTTACGGCGGATCGATTGAGAGCGGTAACCTTCACATTCTCTGGCACATCCTTTAGGTCGAGGACATATCGCCGAGATGGAGGATGCGTGGGGCTTGCCTTGATGCGACGATTCCTCACCCTGGCCGCGTTGGCGGCCGGTGCGCTGGCCGGCGCCCAACAGGGTGGTTCGATTGTCTCGGCCGGACTGCCGGTCCCCGGCGCGGTCGTGACAGCCACTCTGGGCGACAATAAGCTGGTCACCAGCACCGATGAATCGGGCCGCTACCTATTTGAGGACTTGGGCCCCGGAGCCTGGACCATTCAAGTGGAGGCTTTCGGGTTCGAGACGTCTCAGCGCACGGTCAACGTGCCCGCCGACTCGAAGCTGGCTTGGGATCTGAAGATGAGCCCCTTTGAGGCTGCGCCCGCTCATGCGGTTGCGCCTCCGGCAGCCGGACCCCAGCCAGCTACTGCAGAGAAGCCGCCGGCCCCGGCCCCGGTGGCCGCAGCCAAGCCGGTCGCGCCCCAAGCAGCGCAGGTTAACGGCCCGCCAGGCGCGGGACCAAATGGGCCCGGTGGCCGGTTCCGGCAGTTACGCGTGAACCAGACGATACAGGCGGAGGCGCTGGCCGCGCTGGCCGCCGCGTCGCCGTCCGACGGGCAGAACCCGGACGATCAGAGCCAGAACGCCAACGCATCCTTCCTGGTCAATGGCAGCCTGAGCCGAGGATTGCAACTACCGCGCCAGGACGCGGACATGGCGGCTCTGGGACCGGGGGGCGGATTCGGCGGTCCCGGTGGGCCTCCAGGCCAGCAGGCGGGAAATCCTCCCGGCTTCCAGGGTGGACCGGGAGGCATGGGCGGCCCTCCTGGGATGGGTGGCGGCCCCGGCATGGGCGGCGGTCCGGGCGGGCCAGGGATGGGCGGCCCGGGCGGTTTTGGCGGTCCCCCGGGAGGATTCGGCGGGCGGGGCGGTCCGGGCGGTCCAGGTGGGGGCCAGCGTGCCGGTTGGCAGAATCGGCAGGGATCCACGGTGTTCGGCAACCGCGCCGGGCGGGGCCGGGAGACTTTCCACGGCAACCTGTCCTTCACGTTGGACAACTCCGCGCTGGACGCGCGCCCCTACTCGCTCACCGGCCAGGAAGTGAACAAGCCCTCTTACGCTCAGGCGCGCATCGCTCTTTCCGGCGGCGGGCCGCTGCGAATTCCCAAGGTGGTCGACAGCCCGAAGACGTTCCTTTTCGCGAGCTATTTCGCCACCCGCAGCCGCAATCCGTACAACGCCACCTCCACGATGCCCTCCGCACTGGAGCGCACGGGCGATTTCTCGCAGGCGACCGGGCTGGGAACCATCTACGACCCCACCACCGGATCGCCGTTCCCGAACAACGTGATTCCCTCCACGCGCATCAGTCCGATCGCCACCGGGCTGCTCTCGTTCATCCCTTTGCCGAACCAGCCCGGCCAGGTGCAGAACTACCAGATCGTGAATTCCGTGCCCCAGAACACGGATAACCTGAGTCTGCGCGTATTCCATAGCCTGACCCAGAAGGACCGCATCGGGGGTTCCTTCGCCCTCCAGCAGCGCGATGCGGAGACCTCCCAGCTTTACGGCTTCCAGGATACGCAGACCGGGCGCGGAATCAGTAGCGACCTTTCCTGGACGCGCACGCTCAAGACGGGCGTCATCGACAGTTTGCACTTCACCTTCTCGCGCAACCGCAGCACCACCGTTCCGTACTTCGCCAGTGGCGCCGACGTGGCCTCCCAACTGGGCATCGCGGGCACTTCCAGCAACCCGCTCGACTACGGCCCGCCCAACCTCTCCTTCACCAACTTCGGAGGTCTCTCGGACGGCGCCTCGTCGCTCATGCGCAACCAAACCACAGGCGTGAGCGACAGCCTGATCGTGGTCCACGGGAAGAACACCTGGACCTTCGGCGGCGGGTATCAGCGCATGCAACTCAACAACCTGAGCGATCAGAATGGCCGCGGTTCGTTCACCTTCAGCGGGCTGGAGACCAGCGCCCTGGATGCCAACGGCCAGCCACTCGCGGGGACGGGCGTCGATTTCGCCGATTTCCTGCTGGGACTGCCCAACACCAGCACCATCCGTTACCAGGGCGCCGACACCTATTTCCGGGGATCCCTCTACACCGGCTACGCTCAGGACGACTGGCGGCTTCGGCCCAACCTCACCATCCTGATCGGGCTGCGTTATGAGTATCGAACGCCCCTAATCGAGAAATACGACCGGATGGTGAACCTGGATGTCGCCGCGGGATTCAGCGCCGTGGCGCCGGTAACTCCCGGAACCATCGGCCCCTACAGCGGCGCGTTCCCTCAGGGGCTGGTCAATCCGGATCGCGACAATTTCGCGCCCCGCGGGGCCATAGCCTGGAAGCCATTCCCCAAGAAGGAGATGGTGGTGCGGGCCGGTTATGGCATCTACTACAACGGCAGCGTCTACAACCAGATTGCGTCCCAACTGGCTCAGCAGCCGCCGTTCTCCAATTCTTGCAACTTGATCACCAGTCTGGCGAGCCCGCTCACCTTGCAGAACGGCTTTCCATGCAACTTGGCCGCCCCAACCACCTCCGCCACCGAGATCGCCAACACCTACGCCGTGGACCGCAACTACCGGATTGGCTACGCCCAGACCTGGAACTTCTCCGTCCAGCGCACTCTGCCGCATTCGCTGGTGGCGGAACTGGGCTACCTGGGCACCAAGGGCACGCGCCTGGACGTCCAGGGAATCCCGAACGTTGCGCCGCCGGGTTCCCCGCTCACGGCCGAGAATCGCCGCCCCATCGAAGACGCCGGCGCTTTCATTTACGACAGCTCGAATGGGAATTCCATCTACCATGCCGCCCAGGCGCGCCTGAGCCGGCGCTTCCGCCACGGACTTTCCGGCAATCTGCTGTACACCTTCTCGAAATCCATCGACGATGTCTCGAGCTACAGCGGCGCGGGCGGCAACGCCGTCGTTGCCCAGAACTTTTACGATCTGAGCGCCGAGCGCGGCCTCTCCAACTTCGATCATCGCCACTCGCTGAGCCTCTCCTACACGATCTCGAGCCCGGGCAGTGGAACCACGAACCACTTTGCTGCCAAGGGCTGGAAGGGTACGCTAGTTAGAAACTGGACTCTCAGCGGCTCCATTACCGCGCAAACCGGAGCACCCGCCACCGCGACGGTTCTGGGCAACCGGTCCGACGCCAGCGGCACCGGCGTCTCCGGAAGCTCCCGGGCTGAAGCGACCGGGTTGCCGGTGGACAACGGAACCGGCCTGTTCAACCTGCTGGCCTTCGCGCTACCCCCCGCCGGGCAGTATGGCGATGCGGGCCGCGATACGATTCCGGGGCCTTTCAGCTTTGTCGCCAACCTATCCCTGGGCCGAACCTTCCCGTTAGGCGAAACTCGCCGCAGCCTGGACTTGCGCTTGGATAGCACCAATGCGCTCAACATCATGAACGTCGCCGGCTTCGCGACCACGGTGAACGCTTCCAACTACGGATTGCCGCTTTCCACCGGCGCCATGCGGACCATGAAGGTCAATCTGCGTTTCCGGTTTTAGCCATGCGAATCGCTCCCTTAGTCGTTCTTTCGGCGCTCGCCGCAGTCGGACAACAGTCGCAGCCGCAAGCCACCTTCCACGTCACCAGCGAACTGGTGATCGTCAATGTGGCGGTGCGCGACTCCGAGGGGCATCCCATTCCCAATCTCAAAGCCAGCGACTTCACCGTCACGGAGGACGATAAGCCTCAGAAGGTCTCGGTATTCGAGTACCAGAAGCTGGACTCCACGCCGCTGGCACCGCTGGAGCCCCCTCCCGCCCTCAAGGCTCGTGCCCCCGCGCCTGCTCCCAAGGCCCCGGTGCGCCAGGCCATCACCACTTCGAAGCCAGGTCAGATCCGCTACCAGGACCACCGGCTGATGGTGCTGTTCTTCGATTTCTCCTCGATGGAGCCGCAGGAGCAGATCCGGGCCCAGAAGGCCGCCATTGAGTTCCTGCAGAAACAGATGACCGCGGCGGACCTGGTCGCCATCATGACCTTCGCCAATGAATTGCAGGTCTTGCAGGACTTCACGGCCGACCGGGAGAACCTGATCGGGATCATCAAGGGCTTCCACATCGGCGAGGCCAGCGAATTGGCGGCCCTGGGCGATACCGGCGACGACTCCTCTCAGGATACCGGCGCCGCGTTTACGGCCGACGACACCGAGTTCAACGTTTTCAATACCGACCGGAAGTTGGCCGCGCTCGAGTCCGCCGCCAGGATGCTGGCCTCGCTTCCCGAGAAGAAGGCGCTGGTTTACTTTTCGGGCGGAGTCAACAAGACCGGCGTTGAAAACCAGGCGCAACTGCGAGCTACGATCAATGCGGCGGTGCGCTCGAACGTCTCGTTTTACTCCATCGACGCTCGCGGCCTGGTGGCCACGCCCGCGGGCGGCGACGCCACGAGAGCCTCCACCCGAGGCGCCGCGATGTTCTCGGGAGCCGCTCAGCGGCAGCTTAGCGCGACCTTCAACGATTCCCAGGAGACCCTCTTCACCCTCGCCGAAGACACCGGCGGCAAGGCGCTGCTGGATACCAACGACCTGGCGATGGGGATGCGGCAGGCCCAGGAGAGCCTTTCCAGCTATTACATCCTCGGCTACTACTCGACCAACCCCGCCCTGGATGGGCGTTACCGCCGCATCAAGGTGCAGCTCGCCTCGCATCTGAAGGCCAAACTGGACTATCGTTCGGGCTACTTCGCCCCCAAGCAGTTCAAGGACTACAATTCCACGGACAAGGAGCGGCAACTCCAGGAGGCGCTGCTGCTCGGCGACCCGCTCACCGATCTCTCGCTGGCCCTGGAACTCAATTACTTCCGCCTGGCGCGCGACCGCTATTTCGTGCCCTTGGCGGTGAAGATTCCCGGCTCCGAACTCGAATTGGCCCGCAAGGGCGGCAACGAGAGCACGGTCCTGGATTTCATCGGCCAGGTGCGCGATGCCCACGGCAGAATCGCCGGGACGGTCCGCGATAGCATTGAAGTGAAACTCAAAGGCGGGAACGTGGGGCAACTGGGCAAGCGCTTCCTGGAATACGGCGGCGGCTTCACCCTGACCCCGGGGGATTACACTCTCAAGTTCCTGTGCCGCGAGAATGCGACCGGCAAGATGGGGACCTTCGAGACCAAATTCAGCGTGCCCGACGTGGTGGCCGAGCAGAAGTACCTGCGGCTCAGTTCAGTGGTTTGGGCCAATCAGCGCGAACCGCTCTCGGCCGCGGTGGGCTCCGCCGAGCGCAACCAGAAACTGCTGGCCGACGACCCCTTGGTCAAGGACGGCTACAAGCTGGTCCCCAGCATCACCAAGGTTTATCGCACGGACCAGGACCTGTACGTGTTCTTCGAGGTTTACGACCCGGGCGCGGAACCCACGCGGAAGACCGCTCAGATTTCCGCCAGCGTGAGTTTCTTCCGCGGGAAGCTGAGGGCATTTCAATCGGAGCCGCTCCGGCTGACCGAGACCCCTGAAAAGGGGAATGTGGTGGGCGTGCACTTCCAGATTCCACTGGCCAAGTTTGCCCCCGGCCCCTACACCTGCCAGGTGAACGTGATGGACGAGGTTGGCAAGAAATTTGCCTTCCGTCGCGCGCCCATGGTATTGCTACCGTAACCGTGTTTGCAGGAGGAAACTAATATGTCATTTCGAAGTGCGGGCCTGATCGCCCTGATTTCCGCTTCCGCCGTTCTGTTGGCGGGCGAGTTCTGGCAGGACAAGCAACCCTCCGAGTGGACGGAAAAGGAGATCCAAAGACTGAAAACCAGGTCGCCATGGGCCAAAGAGGCCATCCTGACTATGGGTGGCAGTCATATGGGGCAGATGGACCGGGGGGACAGCGGCGGCTTGGGCGGGGGCGCCCGTGGCATGGGTGGGATGGGCGGCCCTGGTAGCATGGGCGGCGGAGGTGGCATGGGCGGCCCGGGCGGGGGTGCGGGCAGGGCGGCAGGTGGCGCAGATAACCCGGCCGTGGCCGCTCCGAAGGTGATCATACGCTGGGATAGCGCCGCGCCGCTGCGCGACGTGGCCGCTCGCGCTGGAGCGCCCGCGGATGTGAAGAATATAGCGGATTGGTCGAAGGAATTCTACGTGGTCACGGTCAGTGGACTCTCCAATTCGCGGTATGGAGGCGGAGGCGGCCAGGAAACGCTTGATTCCGAGCGCATCGAGCGCCTGAAGATGCTCACCGTGCTCCGAATCAAGGGCAAGAACTCCGTCTCGCCCGCGCGCATCGAGACCTTCACTACCCCCGAAGGCCCCGCGACCAGCTTCCTGTTCTCGCGCGACTTCGCCATCGGCCTGGACGACAAGGAACTCTCCTTCGAAACCCAGCTCGGGCCGAACTCCGTCAAGATGAAGTTCACCCTGAAGGACATGCTCTACCACGGGAAGCTGGAATTGTAGCGGCGGCCCCTCTCGGGGCAAAAGTGCATCCCAACTGAACAAGAGTTACGGGGTTGGCAAGCAACTCGCCAGCCGTCCCGCGCCCGTGGTATTACTACCGGAGGAGGACATCGTGTCACTACGCACTGCGGGCATCATCGTCGTGATCTCGGGTTCCGCCGTTCTGTTGGCGGGCGAGTTCTGGCAGGATAAGCAACCTTCCGACTGGACGGACAAAGAGGTCCAGAAGCTGCAGACCAAGTCGCCCTGGGCCAAGGAGGTCATCCTTCCTTCCGCCGGCGGCGCGGGCCGAGCGGGCTCTCCGGACATGGGCGCTCCCAGCAGGGGTAGCGCGAGCGGTCCACCTCTCGCCATCAGCCATCAAGGCGCGGCTGGCGCCAACTTGGACGGCGGAGCGATGGGCGGGCCCGCTGGCCGGGACGGCCCCGGTGGCGCGACTTTCGCTATGGGGAAGGTCGTGGTGCGCTGGGAGAGCGCTGCTCCCTTGCGTGACGCCGCTCCGCGTTCCGGGCCGGCCGAGAATGCGAAGAAGGTGGCGGAGTGGGCGCAGGAGTTCTACGTCGTCACCGTGAGCGGACTCCCGAATCGCGGCCCTGGCGGGGGTGGAATGGCGGGGGCCGATAGCGAGCGCACGGATCGGATGAAGGCGGCCACTGCGCTCAGGATCAAGGGCAAGGGCGCCCTGCCGCCAGCGCGGATCGAGACCTCCGCCACTCTCCAGGGCCGCTCGTTCAGCTTCCTGTTCCCGCGCGCCGCCGCTATCGGCCTCGACGACAAGGAAGTCTCCTTCGAGACCGCCCTGGGCCCCAGCGCCATCAAGGTGAAGTTCACCCTGAAGGACATGCTCTACCACGGCAAGCTGGAATTGTAACGCCGGCCCCTTTCCGGGCCATAATGGGGGATGCTCGATTGGAGCCGCACCCCCCACCGGCGCTTTAACCCGCTCACCGGCGAATGGGTGCTGGTGTCTCCGCACCGCACCGAGCGTCCCTGGCAAGGGCAAGTCGAGAAGGCCGCCGCGCAGAGCCAACCGGTTTACGACCCGGAGTGTTACCTTTGCCCTGGCAACCCTCGAGCCGGCGGAGTGCGAAATCCCAATTACACCTCGACCTTCGTCTTCGAAAACGATTTCGCCGCGTTGCGGCCCGACACTCCAATGGATCGCTCCGGCGAAGGCGGTCTGTTAGTGGCCGAGTCCGAGCCGGGCATCTGCCGCGTCATCTGTTTCTCGCCGCGTCACGATCTGACGGTTTCCCGCATGGAGGCGCCCGCCCTGCGCCAGGTGGTAGACACCTGGATAGGGCAATACCAAGAATTGGGCGCGCTTCCCTGGATCAATCACGTGCAGATCTTCGAGAATCGCGGCGCCATGATGGGCTGCAGCAATCCCCATCCGCACTGCCAGATCTGGGCCAACCACACTCTGCCCAATGAGCCGCGCAAGGAACAGGACGCGCAAGCCGAATACGCGCGCACCAGGCACACCTGCCTGCTGTGCGACTACCTGGCCATCGAGTGCGCCGCCGCCGAGCGCATCGTCTGCCGCAACGCCTCCTTCGTGGCGCTGGTTCCCTTTTGGGCCGTCTGGCCGTTCGAGACCTTGCTGCTTCCAGTGCGGCATTCGACCGCGCTTGACCAATTGACGGCCACCGAGCGGGACGACCTGGCCGGCATCCTCAAGCGCCTCACCGCGCGCTACGACAACCTGTTCCAGGTGTCCTTTCCATACTCGCTAGGCTTTCATCAGCGGCCCACCGATGGCCAGGCCCATCCCGAGTGGCATTTCCACGCGCACTTCTACCCGCCGCTGCTGCGTTCGGCCACGGTTCGCAAGTTTCTGGTGGGTTATGAGATGCTGGCCATGCCTCAGCGCGACATCTCTCCCGAGGCCGCGGCCGCCCGCCTGCGCGAGAAGGGCGAAATCCACGCTGTTTGACCACCCGCGGGTCTCGTAGCGCCCGGTGGCGCCGCCACGCATTGCACGAGGCGGGCGATGCCCTGCAAGTCCTGACTGCTCAGCACCTGGTCGATTTCCAGAAGGATAATGACCTTCCCTTTGACCTTGGCCATTCCCAGGATGTGGGGAGTGGTCGCCCCCTGTCCGGAATCCCGGGTATCCTCCACGTCCCCGGCGGCCACGTTCAGCACCTCCGAGACCCCATCCACGACGATTCCCATCGGCATGGGGCCGGCATCCCCGGCCACCTGGACCACGATGACGCAAGTGCGTTGCGTGTGCGGAATTTCGTTCAGACCGAATTTCAGCCTCAGATCCACCACCGGGATCGGCTTCCCGCGCAGGTTGATCACGCCCTTCACGCAGGCCGGCGTCTGGTGCGCCGCGGTCATGTCCTGGACCCCCATGATCTCCCGCACTTTGAGCACTGGGATGCCAAACTCCTCGGGCCCCAGTTCGAAGGTCAGGTATTTGCCCGCCCGCGGGTCGGTTTTCACGGCCCGGACGACTCTGTCTGCCGCGGCGGTTGAGCTGGCTCGCATGGTGTCTCCTCGAACTCCACTGATCGGACTGGCCCGGCCAGAACTATAGTCGCCCGGGCCGTCCTCAGCTCTCGTCGTACAACCAGGAGCGCAGGATCTGCGCCGCGGCGGTTGGGTCTTTCTTGGCCGTTTCCACCAGGTGCTTGGTCAGCACCTCGGACTTCTTGGTGGTAACCGGCGGCAGTTTCAGCGAATTCAGCGCCGCCGCATCCAACCTGCGCTTCTGGTCCTCCTGCTCAACCAGTCTGTTCTCCATTTGTTGCTCGATGGCATCGCCGGAATCGAGTTGCGCCGCCCTGCCCCCCTCGATGGCGCCCGCCATTTGGACGGCATGGCGTTTCTTCCTCACCACCGAGAGCAGGAACACAATGATCAGGACCAGCAGGAGAACCACCCCGGCCACCACGCCTATCAGCACGGAGGTCTTCTGCCGCAGCAGTTGATCCAGCCAGGAGACTGGCGCGGCGGGCACTGCGGCGCTGGGCGGCATAAGCCCCGGCTGCTCGCTCGACAAGGTCGCCTCGAAGGGCAGGCTCTCCACTATGAGCTGGTCTCCGCGCTCGGGATTGAGCCCCGTGGCGGCCGCCACTAGGTCGCGAATCACCTTTACCTTCTCGGGAGTCGGCGGCTCGATGACGTGCTTGGCCTTGGCCCCGCTACCCTCCCAGCGGCTATCCTGGTCCAGGAGCACCGAGAGCGACATCCGCCTGACCGTTCCTTGCGGCAAATGGGTGCGCCGCACCAGCCGGCTGCTCTGGTAGGCGATGTTCTCTGTGCGCCGCGTGGTGCCGGCTCCGGAGGACCCCGGCCGCGAGGTGGGCCGTGGCAGACTGGAAGCCGTGCCGGGAACTCCGGAAGCCAGGTTGGTCCCGCTCACGTCTTCGGTTTTCTGCGCGCTGACCATCACCGAGCGCGTCGGATCGTAGGTTTCTTCGCTCTGCTCGCCCCCCGTGAAGTCGCACTCTACCGTCGCCCCCGCGCGGAACTTCTCGCTTCCCAGCAACGGATCCAGCGTGGAGGTGATCTTGGCTACCAGGTCCTTCTCGATCTGGTGACGGTAGTCCAGCACGGCCTCGGAAGGCTCTTCGCCCTCGTTGGTGGAAGCCCTGCGCGGCCGGCTCAGCAGGTTGCCATTCATATCCAGAACCGACACCGCCTCCGGACCCAGGCCTTCCACCGCGCTCGCCACCAGGTGGCAGACCGCCAGTACGTTAGCTGGCGACAGCTTGGCCCCGGGCCTCAGTTTCACCATCACGCTGGCCTTGGCTGGCTGCCGCGATTCCAGGAACACCGAGTCCTTCGGAAAGGTCACGTGCACCCGCGCCTGCTCGACATCCGACAGGGACATCACCGAGCGCTCCAGCTCCCCTTCGATGGCCCGGCGGTAGTTGATGTGCTCGGTGAAGTCGGTGACTCCGAAGTTGGATTTGTCGAACAGCTCGAAGCCTACCCGGCCGCTGCGGGGCACGCCCGCGCCGGCCATCAGCAAGCGCAGTTCCGCCACCCGCGACGAGGGCACCAGCACCGTGGTCCCGTTTTCGCTCAGGCGGAAATCGGTTCCCGTCTCCCGCAACTTCTGAAGCACCGCATTGCCGTCCTCCGCCGCCAGGCCGCTGTACAGTGGCCGGAAGTCCTGTTCCTTTCTCCAGTTCACCAGCCAATACAGCGAGCCCGCCACCAGCACAACGGTGGCCAGAATATAGATCCGCTGCCGGATGCCGAGGCTGGCCAGGAGGTTTTTGAACTGAGGCATGAGTGGGCCGGATTACATTTGCATGCGCATGACTTCCTGATACGCTTGCACTACCTTGTTGCGGACCTGCATGAACATCTCGAAGGCCAACTCAGCGCGTTGCGTGGCCAGCACCGTGGTGTGCAGTTCCTCGTTCTCTCCGCTCAGGAACCGCTGCACGGTTTGATCGGAGGTGGTGCGCAGGTCCTCCACCTGGCCGATGGCGTTCTGGAGCGCGTTCTGAAAGGCGCCGGGCTGGCTGGCCGCTCCGGGGCTCTGGATGGAGATCGGGCTCGGCGTGGCCAGGGAAATCGGGCTGATCGGGCTAGACATAGGCGTCGCTCCTAGCGCAGCAGATCGATTGAGCTGTTAATCATGCTCTTCACCGCCGACATGGCGGCCACATTGGCCTGGTAGCCGCGCGACGCTCCCAGCAAGTCCACCATGTCCTCGGCGGGGTTGACCCGCGGAAACGACACATATCCGCTGGCGTCGGCATCCGGATGGCCGGGCAGGTAGCGTTGCTCGGGCGGGCGCGTATCCTCGATCACGTCCGAGACCGTCACTCCCGTCCCGGTGGCGCCGACCTCCGTCTGGAATACCGAGGCGAAGGGCTCGTCGGCCGCTTCGCTCGAGAAAACGGCATCCTTGCGGCGGTAGGGCCCTCCCTCGGGTGTGCGCGTGGTCTCGGCGTTGGCCAGATTCTCCACCAGCAGGGCCGCCCGCTCGCGTTGCGCGGCCATCCCCGAGGCGCTCACCGAAAGCAGCGAGAACAGGCTCATTAGCTGCCGCCTCCGTTAATGGCGCTGCGCACCTCGCGGATCTCCGCCCGCAGCAGGTTCGAGGCGACGCTGAACCGTATGGCGTTCTCCGCCAGCAGCCGCGCCTCCCGGTCCAGGCTCACGTTGTTGCCGTCGTGCTTGGTTTCCAGGCCCGTGACTTCCGTGACGCTGGGGCTGCCGCCCGCTAGCTGGTTCCGGAACTCGGCTTGAAAGTCGAGGTCTTTGGTCTGGTATCCCGGCGTGTCGGCGTTAGCGATATTCGAGGCGACCAGCTTCTGCCGGGCGCTCAGCAGGTCCATGTAATGCTCGAGGCTCCCGGCAATTGGATCCAGCATGGCCGCCCCTCAAGGAGCAAGCGCCTTGCCAGAGAGCGTGGCGTTTGGAACCAATCACTTGCAGCGGACAAAGCCGTCCGGAACGCCAAAATCCCGTCCGCCCGCCAGGAACCTGACCGCCCTAATAGAAGCTCAAAGACTCATTCGTGGTGAAGTCTGCCTGGAACAGGCCAAGATCCAGACCGCTGGCGGAGAAGGTCGTCGTCACCGCATAGTTGTCGACTTGGAGCCCTCCCCCCCCACCGGCCACCGAGGGCGGGAGCGCCGCCAGCACATAGAGCGGAACCGTGAACGATCCGTCCGACGCGTTAGCCAGGCATGTGAATGATCCTGTCACGGCTTTGCGGTTCACCACCGCGGAGGACGAGCCGGAGATGTAAACGTCTCCGCTGCCGCCGGTCCAAGTGATGGTAAAGCCGTTCGCGAGGATTATACCGTTGGCAACGTCGTTCAGGTTGGTCAAAACAATCGGCGCGGGCAGGGTGAGCGAGGCGCTGAAGGAGCCCACATCCTTGCCTCCCGACGCGTCTTTCACGGTGTACACGCCCGCCGTGAGGGCGCCCTGGGAACCGCCGGAGTAGTATCCCACCGGGGTTGCTATCGGTTGAATTAGCGTCATGTTGTTCCCACCCGGGGTCGCCATGGTCACGGGCGAGCCGGCGTCCAGGAGGGTAAACGGGAGGGAAATACCTGCGCCGGCAGACACCGTGCAGGCGCCGTGGACGTCAACGCTGCCCGAGAGGACTACGGGGTACGGCCAGGCATAGCTCAGGAACTCGGCGGCGATCGATTGCCTTACGCCATTGACACTGGGCGGCTGGTGGAGCGTGTATTGCTGGAGGAGCAGGGTGCCCTCCCTCAGACCGTTAGCCTCCATAACGACGGGGTTCAGGTTGGGAAAGGACGAGTCCTGGCACGCCCCACCCGATGGCGAAATGGAGATCGAGACGGTATTGCTCACCACGTTGCCGATCTGCAGCGCAACCGGCACGAAGCAGCCTGTGATGTTGATGGGCACATTGAAGTTGATCTGATCCTCGCCGGCGGAGGTCGAGCGTCCCGCATAGGCGATGGGCGCCTGCTGGCCGCCTACCCACAGCGTCATCGGGGAGAGCCCGCTGCGCAGGTCGACCGGCACTGGCGGTATGGTCTCGTCGCCCGTGACCGGTCCCAGCCCGGTGCCATAAAGGATCACTGCCTGGCCCGGCTGGGCCGCGCTGATGATCGTGTTGGTCGGCCAGGGTGGATTCTGCACGTAGTTCTGCACTGCGCCGGGACCGCTGCCCGCCGCGGTCAGCGAGAAGGAACCGAAGCTGCTCTGGGCGACCGTAAAGGGCGCCGGAGCGCTGGTCGCGCCGGCATAGGTTACCGTCGCGTTTGCCGTACCCACCGCCGTCGCTGAAGGCAGGAGGGCATTGATCTGCCCGGCGCCGACGTACAGCGGTATGGCCAGCAGTTGGGCGCCCGAAGCGTCCTGGATTTGAACAGTGACTCCACCCAGGCTCTTCTGGAGCGGCCAAGCCGAGACGAGCACGCCTCCAACCGGACCCATGTTGGCGCCATAGATCGAGAATATCGACCCCTGGGCGATGGAAGAGTTCGGCAATCCCACCGGGGCCGAGCTGGCGGCATTGACAATGCCATCTGTATTAATTGTCGGCTGGGCGCCGGCCACCATCGCAAAGACCATCCATGACAAGCAGATCCACTTCAACATGCCAATTCTTTCCTCCCACGGAATTCGAGCACCCTCCAGATTACACCAGTCAGTACATGCTCGGGTAGCTTTTCCGCATTTCTCGCGCGGCGTGCAGAATCCGCTCAACCGAGACTCCGGGGCCGCGGCCGATGCCCGGACAGTATCCGGCCACCTCCCGCCACTCCCGGCGGTCCTCCAGCAATTCCGGCCACAACGGAAACATGCGGCACTGCGCCGGTTTGGCGGGATGTATGCCGCAGCCGTCTTCCCGAAGGAACGGGCACTGGGCTCCGCGGGGCTTGCGCAGCCGCAGCAGGTGCTTCGTCCGGTACACATAGCCGCGCTCGAAGGCTCGCGGGCTCAGGCCCAGGAACGCCGCCGCCCGCCGCAAGTCCGCCTCGGCAAGGTAGACGAAGCCCCGTTGCCGGCAACAGTTGGTGCACCCGCGGAGGCAGGTGAAGCGCAGTTCCTTCACCCTGCCAGCATAGCAGCCCGCCGCCGCCCGGCCGTCGCCCTCACGAGGCCAGCACACCAGCCCGCCGCCGCCCGGCCGTCGCCCTTCCGTTTTCCCTTGGAAATCCGGACAAACAGCGTTAGAGTAGAGGTATGAGGGTGAGCCTGCCTGCCGCATCCCGGCCTGGGTTGTTTGGCTCCGACTAATTCCTGCCTGGTTGTTCCGTCCGTTCGACTTCCCACAGGAGGGTTTCCATGCCAGCCAGGAGTGCAGCCAGCCGCCCGAGTCTGCCCCACATTATCACCCCTTTGCCCGGTCCGCGTGCGCGCGCCATCATCGAGCGGGACAGCCAGGTGCTGTCCCCCTCCTATACGCGGGGCTACCCGCTGGTGGCCGAGCGCGGAGAGGGTGCGCTCGTCGAGGACGTGGACGGCAACCGTTTCCTCGATTTCAACGCCGGCATCGCCGTGGCGTCGACCGGCCACTGCCATCCGCGCGTCGTCCAGGCCATCCGCCGGCAATCGGCCCGGCTGATCCACATGTCGGGCACCGACTTCTACTACCAGAACATGGTCGAATTGGCCGAGCGCCTCGCTGCGGCTGCTCCCGGCGACGTCCCGCGGCGGGTTTATTTCGGAAATTCCGGCACCGAGGCCGTCGAGGCCGCCCTCAAGTTGGCCCGCTACCACACGGGGCGCGACAAGTTCATTGCCTTCTTGGGCGGGTTCCACGGGCGAACCATGGGTTCGCTCTCCCTCACCGCCAGCAAGGTGGTGCAGCGCCGCGGTTTCGGGCCGCTTTTGTCGGGCGTGTTCCACGTACCGTTTCCGCACGACCAGGCGGGCGCCGCCGCTTCCATCGAGGCCATCGAGCGGCTCTTCCATACGGTGGCGCCTCCCGAGGAGGTCGCCGCCATCGTCTTCGAACCCGTGCAAGGGGAAGGCGGCTACATCGTTCCCCCCAAGCAGTTCTTCGCTCAATTGCAGAGCCTGGCGAGGGCTCACGGCATCCTGCTGATCGCCGACGAAGTGCAGTCGGGCATGGGGCGCACCGGGAAGATGTGGGCTTGCCAGCACTTCGACCTCGTTCCGGACATTCTGACCACCGCCAAGGGGATCGCGAGCGGCCTGCCCCTGGGCGCCATGATCGCCCGCGCCGAGCTGATGGACTGGCCTGCTGGAGCGCACGCTTCCACCTTCGGAGGCAACCCGGTCTCGGTCGCCGCAGCGCTCGCGACCCTGGACCTGCTGGAGGCCGGCCTCATCCGGAACGCCGCGCGGGTGGGTGCGCATCTCATGAGCCGCATGAGCGAGTGGCCCCAGCGCTTCCCCCAGGTGGGCGAGGTGCGCGGGCTGGGACTGATGATCGGCGTCCAATTCGTGGACCGCCTGGGCGCCCCCGAGAGCGCCCACGACCTGCGCGACCAACTGGTGCAAATGGCCTTCGAGCGCGGCCTGCTGGTCCTGGGCGCCGGCGAGAGCACCCTGCGCCTCAGCCCGCCTTTGGTCATCACCACGCAGCAAGCCGACTTCGCCTGTCGCGTCCTCGAGGAGTGCCTGCGCCAGCAGGATCGCACCCTGTGCCAGACGGCGGCGTAGGCTGCCGATTGACCCGGACGGCGGGATGTCGCGGCAAGGCGAGTCGTAGCAGCACGCGCGTCTTATGATTGTGATATCTTTTCTGATTGGTGCCAGGTATTTCCTGGGGCCGGGTGTCATGAGCAGCGCAACTGGGAATCGTCGCTCGCCACTGGGGATCTTCCTCTGATCGGTTTTGCAAACGCGTCCCCGTTGAGAGCGACGGGGCTCTCCTGCTCAGCGGTTGGCCTAAAACAGGGAGCGAGGTCGTTTGCCATGGTAGAGCTCGTTATGGACAAGGAAGTTGCTGCTTGGGTCGGCCACCGGCGCCCTTGCCTCAGACCGACCGCAGCCGGTCTTGCCCAGGTCGGCCCAAACATGAGTTAGGCCCAACGCACATGGCGAAGTTCGAAATCCCTTGGCCGGAAGACAGGTCGGACGAGGCGCTGCTGGCCGAAATTCGGCGTGTTGCCGCATTGCTGCCGGACCGCCGCCTGACAGCGAACGACTTTGACTCCAGTTCCAGATACATCAAGAGCTGCGCAGTGGGCAGACGATTCGGATCGTGGAGCGAGGCGACCAGGAGAGCCCGCGTTGACCACGCTTTACCAGACTACTCGGACGCCGCGATTACCGAGGACCTGAGGCGAGTATCCGAGTCGTCTCCGAATGAGCCGTTCACAAGCGAGTTCTATTCGACGCACGGGCGTTACTCGCCCACCTGTGTCAAGCGGCGGTTTGGTGGTTGGCGAGAGGCGCTCGACGTAGCGGAAATCGGCAGCCGATTCGTAGGCCCGCCTACAACTGAACGAATGAAGGCGCAGCCGGGCCGCGCGATGAGCAACGAAGAAATCCTCGCCCGGGTACGCGCCATCTCCGCGCAACTGGGCAAGGCTTCCCTCGCCGGCGCGGATATTGCGGCGAACTCTGAGATCACTCAGTCCCTGTTGCTTCACAGATTCGGCAGCGTCTCAGCAGCGCTCAGACAGGCGGGTATCGAGCAGGCCAGTCACGGACGGAGACACACTGAGGACGAGGTGTTCCACAACCTCCTCGAAGTTTGGACGCACTACGGTCGACCGCCGACCGTATCCGAGATGGACCGGCCACCGTCGACTGTTGGCAAGAGTACCTACATCCATCGTTATGGTGGATGGAGAAAGGCGCTAAAGGCCTTCGTGGAGCGCGCGAACTCGGAAGCCGATGGCGATCCGGCGCTCGATCCTGAACAAGATCCTTCCGGGCTGGCCGATCGCACCGACCCAACGGAAAGTCCCACGACCGGTGCCGCCGGTACGGGCAAACCGCAACCTGCAAGTCAAGGTGGCGCCCGTCCTCGCGTCACAAGGCGCGCGCAGGCGAACGTCAAGCCCGAGGACAGGCGCGAGCCCAGCAAACACCTTCGGTTCAGGGTGCTTCTGCGTGACCAGTTCCGTTGCCGGCGTTGCGGGCGGAGCCCCGCCACTGAGTTCGGCTGCATATTGCACGTCGACCACAATGTTGCCTTCTCCAACGGAGGTAAGACCACGTTCGAGAACCTGCGAACGCTCTGCTCGGACTGCAATGTCGGCAAGGGTAATCGCAGCGTCTAGCCGCGGATAGATCGTCAGGCCGCGCCGGGTGGACTGCCGGCAGAGGTGCCCCCCGCCGTACGCGCGCGAGGAACTGCTCTCCGAGCGCGTCGTCGAACAACTGGGGAATCCGGTCGCCCCTAAGCCCGTGACGGATTGGTTGCGCGCCGCGCTGTCGCAATCGGATGTCGCCGAATAGCGGGCGCGCGAGCATTCGTTGGCAAGAGCACAGGCGGAACACGGCCGGCTCGGCACGCGCCTCGGGGCATTGTACCTGGACAAGCCGGACGCCAGAATCAGCAAGGCGTTCTGCGATGAGAAAGCTGCGGCCTGGCGATCCCAACAGGTTGAGCTGCAGCGCAAGACTGCAGAACTGGGACCAGCGGGGAACGGCTTCATGGACGCGATCCACGAGAACGAGCTCATCAGTGCGGCCTGCGTGGGGTTCCCTCAGCAGCCGCCGACCGAGCAGCGGCGGCTGCTTCACCTGCTGCTGGAGCGCGTCTGCTGGCGCGCCGGCCAGTTAGAGACCACCATCCGGCAGCCATTCGCGGCATTGCGACTTTCGAGCTCCTACACCAGCGAACTCCCCCCGCCCGGATTTCTCCGCCGCAGCCGTGCCGGGCTTTCCGCCGGTCGGGGGCACTAAACAGACCGGCCCGTCAACCCGAAGTAGGCAGCGGATGCGAGCATGTGGCGGTCGCTAGTCCATACGTCGCGTTCTTCGGCCTCCTGTGCGGTCGTCAGATGCACCGCATCGGCCGTGCGTATGAAGAGGCCGGCCGGCGCGGAAACGACCAGGGCGCTGGTTCTCCGCAGCAGAGCTTCCGAAATCGGTATAAGCTTCCACAAGCCCTCCTGCACATGCTCGTAGAAACGGGAGGACAGTGCTCGGGCGTCGATGGGTGACAATGAGCCTTCGCGCAGGCGGCGATGAATCACCCCGTGGAACTCGGCCAAAGCCCACACCGACGAATGGATCGTATCGGCTGTCCGCACAAGTTCTCGAACCCGAGGCGATTCGGGTTCGTTGAAATAGAACTTGGCGATATACGAGGTGTCAAGATACACGGCGCTCTATCGATCGCGATCTTCTTCGATGCTTCTCGTGCTGTCGGCGAGCTGCGGCATGCGAGCCCAGATCTCGCGCATGGAGTTGAAAATCCGCGCTTTCTCGGCGTCGGGCATTCGCGACGGAGCGGTAATAGGGCGCAGCTCCGCGACGGGTTCGCCGCGGCGTTCGATCACGATAGCGCCACCCTCCGCGACCTCGCGAACAAGCTCCGAAGTGTGAATGTGGAGTTCACGGACCGAGGTCTTCCTCATGTGCTACAGTGTAGCACAATGGGGAACAGCGGCGCCTCCGTGAGAGGCGAGTGGAACACAACGCCTCCCCAGGCACGACCCGAACCCGCCATCCTGCGCCTCGGCCGGCACCGCCCGTCAGCTTCGCCCCGCTGTTGGCCAATGGCCGTCTGCTAAGATAGCCTTGTTTGCGAACCCTCGACGTCGGCTGCGGTATCAAGAAGGCCCCGGGCGCGATTGGCATCGACCGCAACCCGGCCAGCGCCGCCGACGTTCTCTGCGATCTCGACCGCTTCCCGTACCCCTTCGCCGACAGTAGCTTCGACGGCCTCCAGGCGGTGCACGTCATCGAGCACCTGGCCGATGTCATCCGCGCCATGGAGGAGTTTCATCGTCTGGTGCGGGCCGGGGGCCGCGTCCGTATCGTCACTCCGCATTACACCGACTTCAGTTCCTTCTGCGATCCCACCCACCGCTGGCACCTCAATAGCTTCTCGTTCCGCTATTTCGGAGAGCGCCACGGCGGGTTTGGCTACTATTCCCGCGCCAGATTCCGGGAGATTTCCGTCCACGTCAAGCTACTGGCTTTCTGGAGGATGCTAGGGCTGGAGTTTCTGGTGAACCGTTTCCGGCGCTTCCGGCTCTTCTGGGAGCATTACTGCTGCTACGTGGTGCGAGGAAAGGTCCTCGAGTTCGAATTCGAGGTATTGAAGTGATCGGCTGGCTGTACCGGCTGTGCGACGCCGCCCGCCACCGCGCCCGCTTGCGGAGTTGGAACGCGGAACAGGCCACCGGCCGACGCGGCGAGGACCTGGCTCACCGGTACCTCGAGCGTCGCGGCTTCATGATCGTGGCGCGCAACTACCGGCCGCCCTCCGGAGCGGGCGAAATCGATCTGGTGGCCTGGCACAGCGGCACGCTGGTCTTCGTCGAGGTCAAATCGCGAACCACGGACGAGTTCGGCTCTCCGCTCCGCAACGTGGACCAGGAGAAGCGCACGGCCCTGCTCCGCGCCGCCCGCCACTACACCCGCCGCGCCGGAGTCCCCTGGGAGCGCGTCCGTTTCGACTTGCTGAGCGTCGTTTTCAGCGAGCCGCCCGCCATCACCCATTTCCCGGATGCCTTCGCCCCGATCCAGACGCTATAATTGTCAATTCTCTGGAGGACGCCCCCTGTGCCTGAGTTTCGAAAAGATCCGGTGACCGGCCGCTGGGTCATCATCGCCACCGACCGCAGCCGCCGCCCGGCCGATTTCAACCGCCAGCCGGTAATCCCGAAAGGCGACCGCTTCTGCCCGTTCTGTCCGGGCAACGAGCAGAAGACGCCTCCCGAGGTGCTGGCCTATCGCCAAAGCGGCGGGCCCAACGAGCCTGGCTGGACCCTGCGCGTGGTGCCCAACAAATTCCCGGCCCTGCGCGTGGAAGGCGATTTCGACCGCCAGGGCGAGGGGCTCTACGACAAGATGAACGGCATTGGCGCGCACGAGGTCGTCATCGAGGCTCCCGAGCACCATCTCACGCTGGGCGGCATGGCCGACAAGCGCGCGGAGGACATTTTCTGGGCCATCCGCGACCGCTTCCTGGACCTCAAGAAGGACCAGCGCATGCGCTACATCCTGGCCTTCAAGAATCACGGCGAATCGGCCGGCGCCACGCTCGAGCATTCCCATTCCCAGCTCATCGCCCTGCCGGTGGTGCCGCGCCGCGTGCAGGAGGAACTGGAGGGCGCCAAGCGTTACTACGACCTGAAGGAGCGCTGCATTTTCTGCGACATCCTGCGCCAGGAAATCAACACTGGCAGCCGCGTCGTACTGGAGACCGAGCAGTTCCTGGTCATTTGCCCTTATGCCGCCCGCTTCCCCTTCGAGATCTGGGTGCTCCCCCGCCGGCACTTCTCGCACTTCGAGGATTCCGACATCCCCACCTTCCACAACCTGGGATGGGTGATGCCCACCCTGATGCGGGAGATCGACAAGGTGCTCGAACGCCCCGCCTACAACCTCATGATCCACACCGCGCCCTTGCAGGAGCCCAAGCTGGCCTACTATCACTGGCACATGGAGCTGATTCCCAAGCTGACCAGGGTGGCGGGATTCGAATGGGGCACCGGTTTTTACATCAACCCCACCCCGCCCGAGGAGTCTGCTAAATTCCTGCGGGAAGCCGGCCTGGCCTAACCCGCGGGCGGCAGCACCGCCCGGGGTCCCCACAGAGCTTCGCGAACGCGGGGGGCGGTTTCGAGCCGGCAAGTCTGCCGGCCCGAACGCCCTTCCAGCCGCACTGTTCCGTCCCGCTCGCCCACCCGATACGCCATTTGCGCACCGCGGTGGGCGAGCAGACGCTCCAGCGGCCAATCGGAATCCGCGACCATTTGTATTCCACCCTCGGTTCCAATCAGGATGGTAAGGTCTGAGGCGACCTGGCCAGCGCGCGACGCCGACTCCGCTGCCTCAAAAATGCTGCGTGCATTCTCGAAGAACTGGCTCACCCTGATCTCATCGTCCCGGGTGGGGATGTTGTGAGCGGCCAGTCACGCACGCATTCACTTGGCGGCGCAGGTGATGTTGTAATCGACCGGGCCGGAGGTTACGTTCTGCGGCCCGTGCTTCCCGTCCGAATCCAACATGATCGCCAGCATGGACGCGTGCGGGACTTGCGGAGCGCTGTTGAAGGCCCCTTGGATGGTCACCGTCTTGGTGCCCGCGGAATCGAACTTCAAGGTCCCCTCGGGCGAGTGGCTCACCGCCCCGGCCAGGAAGCGGTACCACGCTGTTCCCGGTCCATCGGTTGTGATTTCACCCACCAACTGTACGTGGCCCGGGCAGGGACCCGAATAACGCTCGGGAACCAGGCGTAGGCGGACCGCGGTCACCTTTCCCGCAGGCTTGGCCTCCTGGCTCACGGCCGGCACTCCTGCGCCCGGGAGAGGGGTTGCGATTTCGGTTCCTCCGCCGCAGGTGTAGGCCGCCGGGACGACGTTCGAGACGGTGATTGGCCCAGGCTTGCCATTCGCTCCCACCATCGCGGCCTCCACCTTGAACTCGCCCCGAATGTCGTGGGCCATCTTCGCTCCCCTGCCGGCCCCGAAGGAGGGACCGAATTGCAGCTCCTTCGTGCCTTCCGCCCCGAAATCGAAGGTCACGCCGTCCGGACCCAGGAAGCGGTACCAAACCGTTCCCATCCCGCTGGCCTCGATCGAGGCGCTGAGCGAAAGGTGGCAAGGGCTGGATCGATCCACGGCCACCAGCAGCTTCACCGAATTGACGTGTTCGACTTTGGTCTGTGCCGCCGCAACCCAAACGCAAGCCGCCAGGCCCGCAATGACGCCGGCACAAATGCTCAGATTCTTGGACATCGCAATCGCCTCCCTACGCTCTAGGCTCCCCGTGTACTTCCACCTCGTTGGGATCCACTCCCTCGGGCGCCGGCTCGGGCAGGCGTCCGGTCCAGTTTAGCAGCCCCCAGGCCAGCGCCGTGGTGGAGCTGAGAATGCCCGACCACAGCCCGATCAGCCGCGGGCTGTAGTGCATGCTGGCGATGCCCGCCACCGTCATTGACGCTAGCATCACCGACCACTGCAGCGATTCCAGCGTCGCGAATACGCGGCCCCGATATTCGTCCGCGACGTGGCGCAGCAGTTGCGACATGTTCAACACGGAACTGACCGCTACCGCCGCGCGCGATAACGCGATGAAGACCAGCGCCAGCCAGTACGGCTGCGCCTGGCTGAACAGAACGTACGCTCCGCCGTGGACGATGTAGGCCACTACGATAGCCCGCTTGTAGGCGGCGAAGCTGGCGCGCTTGCCGAACCAGTGGCCCACCATGCCGCCGATCACCAGCCCCACCCCGGCGCAGCCCCAAATCTGTCCGATGCCCGCCGGGCCGCGCTGGAACACCAACTCGCCGAAGAGGCTGAACAGAATCTGCGCCGCGCCGCCGCCGGTGGCCCAGCCCAGGTTGACCACCGCGATGCCCAGGATCAGCGGCGCTTGGCGCATATAGCGCAGTCCCTCGACGTACTCGTGCCAGGGCCGCGCCACCTCGGCCTCGGTCAGGGCGGCGCGCTCGGCGCGAAACGTGCCCCTGGGCGCGCGCAGTCTCGAGATGGCCCAGGCCGAGAACAGGAACGAAAACGAGTTGATGCCGAAGGCCCATTGATGGCCAAACAGAGCCGCGCTGTAGCCGGCGGACAGCGTGCCGAAAACCAGCGTGCACCACTGCGTGGTCTGGGTCACCGAGTTGACGGTATGCAGTTCCTCGCGGCTGGCGATGGTGGGCAGAATCGACGAGCGCCCGCTCGTGAAAAACGGCGAAGCGAAGCCCAGCAGGCCGGTGAGCGCGTAAAGCAGCCACGGATACGGCCAGCGCACTGTCAGAATGAAGCCCGCGGCAATCACCGCCCGGATCAGATCGCTCGCGATCATGATGCGCTTGCGATCCATGCGATCCAGCAGCACCCCGGCGAACGGGCCCGCGAACATCAACGGAATTGCCCGCGCCAGCAGGATCCCGGCCACCACCATCCCGGATTTGGTCACTGCCAGCGCCAGGCTGAAGACCGCGATGTTGTTGAAGTGGTCGCCGATCTCGCTCACCACCTGCCCGGTCCAGAGGTAGCGGTAGTTGCGGTTCGTGCGCAGCAGTTCCGCCAGGCCCGGCATAGCCTACTCCGCCTTCCGCTTGGCTTCGTTCCAGAGGGCGTCCATCTCTTCGAGCGTCGCCTGGGCGGGCGTTTTGCCGGACTCCTGAAGACTCCGCTCCACGTAGCTGAAGCGCTCGCGGAACTTGCGGTTGGTCCGGCGCAGCGCCTGCTCGGGATCCACCTTGAGAAAGCGCGCCAGGTTGACCAGCACAAACAGCACGTCCCCGAATTCGCCTTCCAATTGGTCGCCGCGCGCTTCGGCGAGCTCTTTCAGCTCCTCGTCCAGCTTCTCGAGCACCTGGCCGGCGTTGGGCCAGTCGAATCCAACTCCCGCCGCGCGCGCGGTGAGCTGCGCCGCCTCGGCCAGCGCCGGCAACGACCGCGGAACGGACCCCAGCAGCTCCGGGGCCTGGCTCTTCTCGCTCTTCTCCGCCTTCTCCTGGGCCTTGATTTCGTCCCAGCGCAGCTTCACCTCTTCCGGCGTCTTCGCGGAGCCTGTGCCGAAGACGTGCGGATGCCGGCGCTCCAGCTTCTGGTTGATGGCGTCGAGGGAATCCTCAATCGAGAACAGCTTCTGCTCGGCCGCCATCTGCGCGAAGAAGACCGCCTCCAGCAGCAGGTCTCCCAGCTCTTCCGCCAGCCCGCGCCAGTTGCGCGCGTCGATCGCGTCCAGCACCTCGTAAGTCTCTTCCAGCAGGTACGGTTTGATGCTGTCGAAGCTCTGCTGGCGGTCCCAGGGGCAGCCCTCCGGCGAGCGCAAGCGCGCCATGATTTCGGTCAGCCGCTGGAATTTGTCGCCGGCGCTCAAGGAGTTTTCAGTTTAGCAGAGGGCCGCCGGGGCACTGTAGAATATGACTTGATGACCGAATCGGATACCCCCACACCGGAACCGGCCGAGCAGGATTTTCCCCTGCCCCCGGCGAGCTTCGACTACCTCGTTTTCACGCTCCGTGCCCAGGCCGAGATGCAACTCGGGCTGCTGCACTTCGGCGAAGAGAAAGACCGCCCCGAACCGGATCTCCGCATGGCTCAGCATGCCATCGACCTGATGGGCATGCTGCTCGAGAAGACCCGCGGCAATCTCAGCCTGGAGGAGCAGCGCTACCTGGAGAACTCGCTCACCGAACTGCGCTTCCGTTACGTGCAGATCGCCGAGGAAAAGAAGCCCAAGTAGATGACCTCCGCCGCGGCTTGGCCGGTGATCACGGTTCTCGGTTCCGGCACCAGCGTGGGCGTGCCGACCATCGGCTGCCACTGCGCCGTGTGCTGTTCCACCGATCCGCGCGACAACCGGCTGCGCCCTTCCATCTTGATAACCTATGGCGGACGCAACGTCCTGATCGACACCACGCCCGATTTCCGGCAGCAGGCCCTGCGCGCCCGGCTCGACCGGCTGGACGCCGTCCTGTTCACCCACGCGCACGCCGATCACATCATGGGCCTCGACGACGTGCGCCCATTTAACTACCATCAGACCGCGCCGATCCCCATCTTTGGCTGTCCGGATACCATCGCCGCCGTGCGCCGGGTATTTGAGTACATCTTCACGGATCGGAAGAACGAATCGCACGTTCCCCGGCTGGAGTTGCATACGCTCGACGGCGCGCCCTTCCACCTGTTCGGTCTGGAGTTCGTCCCCATCCCGCTGTGGCACGGACGCGCCCGGATTTACGGCTACCGGTTCGGGGCCGCGGCCTATCTCACCGACCACAGCGCCATCCCGGAGGAATCCATGGAGATGCTGCGCGGGCTGGATGTGCTGTTTCTGGACGCGCTCCGCCACCGCCCGCATCCCACGCACACCACGGTGGAGCGCGCGCTCGAGCACGTGGCGCAACTGGCGCCGCGCCGGGCATTCTTCACGCACATCTGCCACGATCTGCCGCACGCCGAGACCGAGAGCCGCCTTCCCGACGGAGTGCGTCTCGCCTACGACGGCCTGGAGATCGCCGTGGGAGGCGCGCGGTGATCCTCCGCAGCCTCGAAGAAGCGGCCGGGCGGTTCGGCCCTTGCGTGCTGACTATCGGCAACTTCGACGGAGTCCACGCCGGCCATCGGCGCATTCTGCGCCGCGTCGTCGAGGTGGCGCGCGAACGCGGCTGGAAACCTTCCGCGCTGACTTTTCATCCGCACCCGGCTTGCATCGTCGCTCCCCAGCGCGTGCCGCTCCTGCTCACCACCCCCGAGCAGCGCGCGGCCACCATGCTGCAAGAAGGCATCCAGCAGGTGCTCATTCTTCCGTTTACCCGCGAGATTTCCCTGCTCGAGCCCGAGGAGTTCGCCGGCCGCGTTCTCAGCCAGGCCCTGGGCGTGCGCGCGGTTCTGGTCGGCGACAATTTCCGCTTCGGCCACCGCCACGCGGGGGACACGCAGTTACTATCCAGATTGGGAGATCGATTCGGTTTCGTTGTCGAGGCCATTCCCGCCCTTCGGCTGCGCGGCCGCGTGGTTTCGAGCAGCGAGATCCGGCGCCTGGTTGCCGCGGGCGAGGTCAGCCTGGCCGGCCGCTTGCTCGAGGCCCCCTTTGCCCTCCAGGGCGAGGTGGTCCGAGGCCAGGGCGTCGGCTCGAAACAGACCGTGCCTACGCTCAATCTGGCCGCTCAAACCGGCGTCCTTCCGGCGCTTGGCGTGTACGTCACGCGCACGAGCGACCTCGCGAGCCGGCGTGTCTGGCCCTCGGTCTCCAATGTCGGCTATCGCCCCACCTTCGGAGGCGGCGCGCTCACCGTCGAGACCTTCCTTCTCAATCCCCTCGAGGGCGCCACGCCGCCTTCCATCCGCGTCGAATTCCTGCTCCGCCTCCGCCCCGAGCGTAAGTTCCCCACGGCCGGCGCGCTGAGAGCCCAAATCCTCCGCGACGCAGCCCGTGCCAGAACCTATTTCCGCCGCACAGACCGCGGCGTGACGCGGTGAAGGATTTTATGCTAATCTCGCATCTCCGGGGGAGTTATGGTTCTACCACATACGTTTCTTAGCGCGTTGCTGCTCATGATCCTGACGATGATTTGCTGGGGCTCATGGTGGAACGGTTACAAACTCGCGGGGAAGTGGCGGTTTGAGCTGCTCTATTGGGACTTCATTCTGGGCGTGATGGTGGCGGCGGCGATTGCGGCGTTCACGTTCGGGAGCCTGGGCTACGACGGGTTTCTCTTTAGCGACGATTTGATGCGGGCGGGCCGGCGGAACATGACGATGGGCATGGGCGCCGGGGCGATCTTCAACCTGGGGAACATGCTGCTGCTGGCGGCGGTGTCGGTGTCGGGGATGTCGGTGGCGTTGCCGGCGGGGTTGGGCACGGCGCTGATCGTGGCCACAATCTGGAGTCAGGCGAGACACCCGCAAGGCAATCCGACGATGCTGCTGACCGGGCTGGGACTCGTGCTGGCCGCGGTGGTGGTTGACACCTACGCCTATCGGCGCGTGGCGCTGGCCAAAGCGAGGCAGGCCATAAAGACGGGAAAGGGGAGAGTGACCATTCCCACAGTGGGCTGGAAGCCGACGGTGCTGGCCGTGGTGGGTGGCCTGCTGCTGGGCTCGTTCTACCCGCTGGTGGAAACCAGTCAGGCCGGGGACGCGGGGCTGGGCCCCTATGCGATCGCGTTTATGTTTGCGGCCGGGCTCTTCTTCTCGACGTTCATCTACAACCTGTTCTTCATGAACCTGGCGGTACAGGGCGGGCCGGTCGAGATGCTGGAGTACCTCAAAGGCACGCTGAAGCAGCACGCGCTGGGGCTCGCGGGAGGCGTTCTGTGGGCGGTGGGAGCGATCGCGAGTTTCGTGGTGGCGAGCGCGCCCGAAACGCATCTGGGGCCGGCGTTGACCTATTCGCTAGGGCAGGGCGCGGCAGTGGTGGGTGCGCTGTGGGGCCTGCTGGCATGGAAGGAGTTTCGCGACAGCGACGCGCCGGCGAAAATCCTGATGGGAACGATGGTAATCCTGTTTGCGGCAGGGGTCGCGCTGGCATCGGCAGCCCGGATCTACCCGTAGGACGGCCAGCGCGCCCGTGCTTCGGCGGCACGCGCGACGCGGCGCGCCATCGACTGTTGGATACTGGATAGTATGCCATTCGTGCCGGTTCCGGAGGCTGTCGAGGAGATTCGTGCGGGTCGCATCGTGGTGGTTGTGGACGACGAGGATCGGGAGAATGAGGGAGACCTCACGGTGGCGGCCGAGAAGGTCACCCCCGAGATCGTCAACTTCATGGCCACGCACGGGCGGGGTCTGATCTGCCTGGCCCTGACCCCGGAGCGCTGCGAGGAATTGCACCTGCCGCTCCCGCCATCGGCGCATCGTCCGATCGGTCAGCCCGATGATCTCCGCTGCCGCCCACCAGGTGATCTTCCTGGCAATCGCCTTCAATAGCACGTCTTGAACTTTCATCATCCGCTCGATCTCGGAGGCTGAGTACTGCCAGATTTTGTCCACTACCCAGCATCACCCGCCCACCGGCTATGCGGACAGCTCAGGTGTGAACTCGACCGGACAACTCATATACTGGCGACACCGCACTGGCTGTGGCGTGGCACGGCGGTAGTTTTTGTGGTAACCTCGCATCTCCGGAGGAGTTATGGTTCTACCGCATGGGTTCTTAGCCGCGTCGCTGCTGATGATCCTCGGGATGTTTTGCTGGGGCTCGTGGTGGAACAGCTTCAAACTCGCGGGGAAATGGCGGTTTGAGCTGTTCTATTGGGACTTCATACTGGGCGTCGCGGTGGCGGCGGTGATCGCGGCGTTCACGTTCGGGAGCCTGGGTTTCGACGGGCTTCATTTCAGCGACAATTTGTTCCTGGTAGGCCGGCGCAACATGGTGATCGGCATGGGCGCGGGGGCGGTCTTCAATTTGGGGAACATGCTGCTGCTGGCGGCGGTGTCGGTGGCCGGGATGTCGGTGGCGCTGCCTGTGGGGCTAGGCATCGCGCTGATCGTGGCCACGTTCTGGAGCCAGGCGAGCCACCCGCAGGGTAATCCGACGTTGCTGCTGACGGGGCTGGTGCTGCTGGCGGCGGTGTCGGTGGCCGGGCCAGAGGTGGCGTTGCCTGTGGGGCTAGGCATCTCGCTGATCGTGGCCAGGTTCTGGAGCCAGGCGAGCCACCCGCAGGGTAATCCGACGTTGCTGCTGACGGGGTTGGTACTCACGCTGACGGTGGTGGCGGTCACCACGTACGCCTACCTGCGTATGGCGCTGGCCAAAGCGAAGCAGACCATAAAAGGGGGAAACGGAAGAGGGACGGTCCCCGCCGTGAGTTGGAAGGCAACGGTGCTGAGCGTTGTGGGCGGCCTGCTGCTGGGCTCGTCCTACCCGCTGGTGGAAATCAGCCAGGAGGGATACGGGCAGGCCCAACTCGATCCGTTGGGTCCCTACGTGATCGTATTTATGCTCGCGGGCGGGATCCTCTTCTCCACGGTCATCTACAATCTGTTCTTCATGAACCTGCCGGTGCAGGGAGCGCCGGTCGGGATGCTGGAGTACCTGAAAGGCACGCTGAAGCAGCACGCGCTGGGGCTCGCGGGAGGCGTGCTGTGGGCGGTGGGAGCGATTGCGAGCTTTGTGGTGGCGAGCGCGCCGGAAGCTCATCTGGCGCCGGCTTTGACCTATGGACTAGGGCAGGGCGCGGCCGTGGTGGGTGCGCTGTGGGGCCTGCTGGCATGGAAGGAGTTTCGCGACAGCGACGCGCCGGCGAAAATCCTGATGGGAACGATGGTGATCCTGTTTGCGGCAGGGGTCGCGCTGGTGTCGGCGGCCCGGATCTACCCGTAGGACGGCCGCCCGCGTTTCAGCACGCGCGACTCGCTGTGCCACCGACTGTTGGATACTGGATAGTATGCCATTCGTGCCGGTTTCGGAGGCTGTCGAGGAGATTCGCGCGGGTCGCATCGTGGTGGTAGTGGACGACGAGGATCGGGAGAACGAAGGAGACCTCACGGTGGCGGCCGAGAAGGTCACTCCCGAGATCGTCAACTTTATGGCCACGCACGGGCGGGGTCTGATCTGCCTGGCCGTGACTCCGGAGCGATGCGAGGAGTTGCACCTGCATCCGCTGGCGCCGCACAACACGTCGCGTCTGGGGACGGCATTCTACGAGACCATCGATGCGCGGGAAGGCGTGACCACGGGGATCTCGACGGCCGACCGCGCACGGACCATTCAGGTGGCCATCGATCCGGCGGCGCGGCCCAGCGATCTGGCCAGGCCGGGGCACATCTTTCCGCTGCGCGCGCGGGAAGGCGGAGTGCTGGTGCGGGCCGGGCAGACCGAAGCGGCGGTAGACCTGGCGCGAATGGCGGGCCTGCGCCCGGCGGGAGTGATCTGCGAGATCATGAACCAGGACGGCACCATGGCCCGCGTGCCGGAGCTCACCCAGTTCTGCCGGCTTCACGGGCTGAAGATGATCTCGGTGGCCGAGTTGATCCGCTTCCGCTTGCAGCACGAGCGGCAGATACGGCGCGTGGCGGAGGGATCGCTCGAAACCGCGTCCGGCCGTTTCCGCAGCATCGCCTACGCCACCTCCACGGACCCGGACATTCATCTGGCGCTGGTGAGCGGAGAGTTGGGGCAGGGCGAGCGCGTGCTGGTGCGGATGCACTCGCATTGCGTGTTCGGGGATGTCTTCGGGGCGGCCGGTTGCGATTGCCAGCGGACGCTCCGGGAATCCATGGTGCGTATCGCCAGAGAGGGCGGAGTGCTGGTCTACCTGCATCAGACCGGGCCGGGCATGCGTGTGGCGGAAAACCCGGGCAGCGTCGACCGGATTCTGGCGCACGGCCGCGACTTCGCGCACTACGCCGACCCGGATGCGCAGCGGCTGCTGCAACACGAAAGCGGGATCGGCGCGCAAATCCTCTCGGACCTGGGCCTGCGCACCATCCGGCTGCTGACGAACCACCCGCGGCGCGTGATCGGGCTGGAGGCGTTCGGGATTACCATCGTCGAACAAGTTCCCATCGCGGTTTGAAAGGTTAGACTAGGAACAGTGCACGCGCACAGCCACACGCATGATGCTGGAAGGGTCCTGATCTGGAGCCTGGGGCTGACGGCGGCGTTTGTGGTGGTGGAAGCGGCGGCCGGACTGCGGGCACACAGCCTGGCGCTGGTGGCCGACGCGGGCCACAATTTCACCGACGCGCTGGCATTGCTGCTGGCCTGGTTTGGGGTGTACTTCGAGCGCAAGCCGCCGGACGAGAGCCGCACCTACGGCTATCAACGCGCCGGAGTTCTGGCGGCCTTCGTCAATGCGCTGGCCCTGCTGGTTCTGGCCGGCTACATCCTGTTCGAAAGCGTTGAACGGTGGCGCGAGCCGCGGCAGGTGAACCAGACCATCATGCTGGCGGTGGCGGCCCTGGCGCTGGTGGTCAACGGCTCCATCATGTTGGGTTTGCGGCGGGGGCGTGGTCACGACATCAATTTGCGGAGCGCCTTTGCGCACATGTTCGGCGATGCTGTGGGCGCGCTGGGCATCGTGATTGGCGCGCTGATTATCCGGCAGACCGGGTGGGTGAGGGTGGATCCCTTGCTCTCGGCGCTGATCGGGCTCCTGATCGTGTGGACGGCCTGGGCCATCATCAAGGAGTCGCTGAACATTTTGCTGGAGGGGCTGCCGCGGGGTCTGAAACTGAAGGCGGTGATCGCGGCCATGCGCGAGGTCGAGGATGTGCTCGACGTGCACGACGTGCATATCTGGAGCCTGGGGTCGAGCACGCGGGCGCTAAGCTGCCATGTGCTGATCCAGGACGTGCCGCTCTCCGCCAGCGACTCCATCTTGCAGCGGCTCAACGCCATGCTCGAGGAGCGCTTCGAGATTCACCACACCACCGTGCAGTTCGAGCACGTCAATTGCCCGGGCTGCGCGATGGAGCAGGACTGAGCCCAGTTTCCCGAGTCGGTGGTTCAGATGACGTCGGCGAAGCTTCGCTTCAGCTTGTAGAACCAGGCATGGCCGGCGAAGAAGAGCGCGGCCGAGATCAGCCAGAACTTCCAGAGCGGACTGAAGGCCGGAGCGCGGGCCTCCAGGAAGATGTCGCGGTAGGCGTGCACCAAAACGAACATCGGGTTCTTCGAGAGGATCGCCAGCGCCCGGGGCGGCAGGGATTCCACCGGGTAGCAGATGGGCGTGAGGAAGAACCAAAGCGTCAGCAGAAAGCCGTTGATCTGGCCCAGGTCGCGGACGTAAACGCCCAGGGCGGCCAGAAACCAGCAGACGCCCAGGGTGAACAGCAACTGGGGAACCACCAGCACGGGCAGCCATAGCACCGTTGCGGGCACGGCGCCGCGGGCCAGCAACAGGCCCGCCAGGAAGATCACCAGCGCGAAGGCCTCAGTGACCAGCGCGGCGGCGGTCAGGTTCACCGGGAGCGTCTCCAGCGGGAAAACCAGCTTCTTGACGAAATTGCGGTACTCCAGCACCACGAACGGAGCGCGGCCGGCGGCCTCGCTGAAGGCCAGCCAGGGCAGCATCCCGCACAGGAAGTAGAGCACGAAGCCGGATCGGGACGGATCGCCGTGGAACCTGGCCCGCAGCACGATGCCGAAGACGAAGAAATAGGTCGCCATCAGCATGAGCGGGTTGAGAACGGTCCAGAAAACTCCGCCAAACGAGCCACGGTAGCGGCCCAAAATGTCGCGGCGCACCATGGATCGGATCAGAGCGCGGTGGCGCCAGACGAGGGCCAGGGGATACTTGAAAGCGCGCCCCACGGCTCGCAGGAGGCCGCGCCGGCGCAGGGCGCCCAAGGTAGTCATCGTGCCGCGCGCGAGCCGTGCCTGGCCGTCTTCCACCTGGGCGTCGATCAGCAGGAAAGGCAGGCCCTCCCGATAGTGCCAGCAGAGATCTTCCCGCATCGAGGAGACGAAGACCTGGTAGCGGCCGGGCTGGCTGGGCAGTTCCACCACAATTTCGGCTTCCGTGGACTCGCCGGGGGCCAGCGGCTGCGCAAGCGGCGTGCGCGCGCCATCCAGGACCAGCGTCCCGGTGTCTGGGTCCAGGATCTGGTAGCCCACCGCGTAGCCATCTTCCGGCTTCCAGGTTTCGCTCGAGGAATTGGCCACGCGGAGGCGAGCGCGCAATACGAGCCCCTGCTGTTCGAGGCGAATCCGCGAGGCGCTCATTCGCTGCCGCCGTACAGCCAGTCCGGATAGCGGCTGCGGATAGGACCGGTTTTGCGGCCGACCGCGTAAATGCCCTCGTCTCGCAGCTCCGTCGAGTACTCGTAGCGCTCCAGCAGCCGGCGCACCCAGGCCAGCTCCGGCCGCGGCTGCTCGTAAAATGGCCCGGTTTCCAGCAACGAGACCTCGAAGCCCGCGTCCCGCAGCAGCAGGCGTATCTCGTAGGGCGTGTATTCGCGGCTGTGGCGCGGGTCGATCTTGCCCTCGTCGTCCGGCCGGATGTACTGCGGGAACAGGCCCGGGTTGTACCCCTGCAGGATGGCGGAAATGGCGCGCAGGGAGGCCAGATTGGGAGTGGTCAGCACCAGGTGGCCGCCGGGACGCAGGATGCGGTTCACCTCGGCCATCATGAACATGGGATCGACCGCGAGGTGCTCGAACAGCTCGCAGCAGAGCACGGTGGCGAAGTAGCCGTCCGGGTAAGGGAACACGTCCTTTTCGGCGTCGAACAATTCGAGATCCATCTCGAAGCGCTCCCCATTCGCGGAAGTGACTTCGCGATGCTCCACCACGCCCAGCTTTCCGAAATAGCAGCCGCGCACCTCGCCGTAACCGAGGCGCTTGCGCAACGCGGGCGCGACTTGCAGGTAGGTGCCCATCTCCAGCACGCTGTCGGCAGGCGCTCCGGGCGGCGTGATCTCGAGGGTCTTGGTGAGGCGCGCCAGGTGCGCATCGACGTAGGCGCGGAACACTGGTTCGCGGGGCGCCCACTCGAGGATGTCGTCGGGCGAGGGCGGGGCCGTGGCCGGCGCCGGTTCCGGACTGGCGGCGGGCGCCAGATCGGCCACGGGGGCGGGCGCCAGATCGGCCACGGGAGCGCTCGCAAGATCGGCCACCGGGGTGGTCGCCAGATCGGCCACCGGCCTCCCCGCGGCCACCGATTCCAGAAATGCGGCGTACTTGCGCGCCACCAGCTCCCAAGTGCACTCGCGCTCCACCCACGCTCGCGCGCGGTTGCCAATCTGGCGGGCCACTTCCGGGCGCGAAACCAGCAGGTTGAGGAACTCGAAGATCTGGTCTTCCTCGCTCTGATCGACGGGAACTTTCAGGCAGACATCGTCGGGGAAATCGCGAAACGAGCCGATGTCGGAGACCAGCACCGGCCGCGCCAGGCCCATCGCGCGGAGCAGGCTGCCGGAGCTTTCACCGACGGTGGGGTAGCGTAGGTTGAGGACGACGTCGCAGGCGGCGATGTGTGCGACGAAATCCTGGATGGGCATGAAGCCCAGCACCCGGACGCTGGCTGCGAGACCCAGCGTGCGGATGAGCGATTGGACGGGAAAATCGGGGTGCGTCTCGCCGGCCAGGATGAACTTGGCGCGCGGCTCCAGGCGCAGCAGGCGGCGAAAGGCGCGCAGGGATTCGGCGATGCGCTTGTAGGGCTTCAGGAAGCCGAAGATGCCAATCAGGGGCGTGGATTCGTCGATGCCCAGCCGTTCGCGGCAACCCCAGCGGTCGGCGCTCTGGACCCAGGCGCCGTGAGGGATGCGCGCCATGGGGCCCGGGAAGCCGGTGGCTCGGATCCGGTCGAAAACGCATTGGCTGTGGACGATGACGGCGCGGGCGCTCTCGAGCACGCGGCGAAGCATGGGTACGCCTTCGTAGTCCGGCCCCACCTCCAGAGCGCGGACCCGCCGTGCGTAGGCCAGCGCGGTTGCTCCGCCCTCGTATTCCACCTCGCGCAGGTAAGCGTCCCAATCGTCGCGGCGAATGGTAAGGCTGGCTACCAGATGATGCAGGTTGGCCTCGTGCATCACCACCACGCCAGGATGCCGCAGAGCCATCTGGTACACGAACTCGTGATAGGGGTTGTTGCCGAGCTGGTAGAGCAGCAGGTCGAACGCCGAGGGATCGAAGGCGGCGGGCTCCCGATCGAAAACCTCCACCTGGTGAAGCCGGGCCAGCGGTTCGAGCAGGGCGGCCGAGTAGTCCGCGATGCCGCTCTTGGAAGGCGGCATGGGCGAGAAGAACCCGAGACGCATCTCAGCGCACCAGTTCCAGCGAGAAGACCCCGGACTTCAACGGGACGCGAATCATGAGCGGCGTGCGGGCGGTGTCGTGCGCCAGCAACAGCTCGAAGGTGGTCTCCGAAGCCGGGCCTTTGAGCGAGCCGCGCACGCGTTCCGCTTCCTCGCGCCGGTCCTTCACTTGGATGGTCTCGGCGCCGACGCGCTCCAGCCGGAGCTGGTAAGGCGCCCCGAAGAGGACGGTCTGCGGCGGCGGCAGGCGGCCCTGGCCGAGCTCGAGGCGAAGGAAGTAGAAGAACGTCAAGGCATCCCTGGAGCAGCCCGCCGCCGCGATTTCCGACTGGCCTCCTCCGGCGCTCAACGTGAGCCGCGTGGCGACACCGGTCTGGGCGTCGAAGTCCGTTCTCTCTTCGGCCTTCCTGGCGCCGTGCGCGGAGGTCTTCACCAACTCAACCGAGCAGAACTCCCCGGCGGCGGTGGACTGATAGGAGTCGCTGACCATGAAGCCCGGGATGGCGGCGTCCAGCGACAGCGCGAACCGCCAGCGCTCGCCCACGCGCCTGGATAGGAATTGCGCCTCGCCCAGGGAGGCGCCGCTGGGCCCGTTCACCGAATAGCGCAGGCTCTCGTCGGCGAAGGGCGGGGGCGGCGCCTGAGAGGGCTGCGTCGGGCGTGCGGCCTGGGATGGCGGGCTGGGCGCCGGTGGGGCTGGGGGCGCTTGACCGAAAACCTGGGTCGAGGCCAAGAAAACGGCGAGAGAGATTGGGAAGAGCTTCATGGATCCGAAACCGATACGGGCGCCAGACGCTCGCGACGGAGACCGGAGTGGCTGGCAGCCACGTCGTAGTAAACTTCCAAGGTTCTCTCCGCCGTCTTGCGCCAGTTGAACTGGGCGGAGCGTTGCAGGCCAAGGCGCTCCATGCGCTGGCGCAACTCGGGATGGCGCACCAGGTCCAGCATGGCGCGGGTCATCTCTTCGGCCGAGTGCGGGTCGAACAAAACCGCGGCGCCGTCGGCTACCTCGTGCACCGCCGACGTGTTCGAGCACGCCACTGCCCTGCCGCAGGCCATGGCCTCGATCACCGGCAGGCCAAAGC
This sequence comes from Bryobacteraceae bacterium, assembly GCA_052144455.1. Classification (GTDB taxonomy): domain Bacteria; phylum Acidobacteriota; class Terriglobia; order Bryobacterales; family Bryobacteraceae; genus Fen-330. Next base: position 2,174 of record JBKQQG010000101.1, on the reverse strand, counting down.
CCTCGTAGAACGATGGGAACACGAAGAAGTCGCAGGCGTTGTAGAGCTGCAGCAAACTGCCGTCGTGAACGAAGCCCGTGAACTGGATGCGGTCGCCCAGGCCGGTCTCCTCCGCGGCGCGGCGGACCTCGCAGCCACGCCAGCTTTCCTTGCCCGCCAGCACCAGGCAATGCGGAAGCTCGGGGCGGTCGCGCAGCATCCCGGCAAAAGCCTTGATCAGGCCCACCTGGTTCTTGCGAGGCTGGAGATCGCCCACGGTGAGGATGAAGGGGGAGTGAATGCGAAAATTGGAGCGCACCCAAGCCACGGCAGTCTCGCGGGCGGTCGGTTGGAACTCGTTCGCCGCGGCGTCCGGAACCACCACGATCTTGTCGCCGTTGACGCCATAGGCGCGGCTGATGGCCGAGCGCGAGAACTCGCTGCCGGTAATGATCCGGGCTGCGCAGGCCACGGTGCGGCGGACGGTCAGCCGCAACTGGGTGGCGCGGGATGGCGTGAAGTATTCCGGATGCTCGATGAAACTCACGTCGTGAACGCTCACCACCACCGGGACGGGACAGTTGATGGGCGCCGTGTACTGCACATGCAGCAGGTCCGGCTTGTCCCGGCGAACCCGGCGTGGCAGATCGAATCCCAGGCGCACGAAAGGATTGCGCGACACCCGGCGCTGGCTGAAACAATGCGGCACCAGTTCGGCCGCCTCGGGAACCGACAGGTAAGCGATGAACTCCGCCTCATCGTCGGTGGCCGCAAACGCGTTCAGCAGGTTGCGGATATAGACTTCGTTGCCGGTGAGGTGGCACCCGATCGCATGAGCGTCTACAGAGAAGCGCATTCGGCTTTCTTACAGTATAGCGGGGAAATCGCCCTATTTCTCGGGTTCTGCCGGTCAGCGCACAAAGTGCGGCAGCTCGGCCGGGATCTCCATGGCCAACTCCACCAGGCCGCGATACTCGCCGCCGGCGTACCACGGGGATTGGTAGATCAGCTTCCAGACGCCATCTTTCTCGATGGTGTACACGTTGGGCCGGCCCGTACGCAGCAACTCGCCAACCTTCGTGCGGGACGGCTCGGGATGGCAATCCAGCAGATTCGTGCCGATCAGCGCCCCGCCGCCGCTGCTCGCGAAGGACTGCCTGGCCTTCGCGTTCATGGCCAGGACGATTCCCTCCCTGTCGCAGACGGTCACCGCTCCCGGGAATTCTTCGATCCACTCCAGCGGTTCCATAGCTCCAGTTCTGTGTTCTTCCTCCTCGACTATCTTACCGGACTCCGGTGTGCCACCACTCGCTCGCGTCCACGCTCAACAGGCAGCCCGAATCCCCGCCAGGATCTCGGGAATCTCGAACACGGCGCGGTTGGCGACCGCTCCGGCGTTGGCGCGCAAGCGCTCGAAGTTCCGGGGCGCCAGCAGATCGCCCACGGCCGCGCCGATATGGCGGAAATTGGGCACGACCATTCCCACCCCGTGCTCGACCACCCAGTCCGCGTTGTAGCGTTCCTGGGGCAGCGTCCAGGCGTTGCGCTCCACGATCGCCGGCAGCTTCATGGCCAGCGCCTCGCTGATTGAGCCCGGCCCCGGCTTGCCGATGAAGAAGTCCGAGAGCGCCATGTAGTATGGAATCTCGGTGGTGAAGCCCTCGACGAACCGGGGCAAGCGGCTTTTCTCTTCGCCCAGCTTGCGGCGCAGCTTCTCGTTCCGCCCGCAGATCAGGATGAGCTGCAGCCCCAGGCCGCAACTATCGAGTCGCCGGGCAATCTCCAGCATGACTCGGCTGCCCTGGCCGCCGAACAGCACCAGCCCGGTGCGCCGGCCGGGATCCAGGCCCAGGCGCACGCGTTCGGCCCGGCGGTCCACCGCCTCAATCGGCGACTTGGCAGCGGGTGAGATGTCGAGCAGCACAGGTGCTCCCATCGAGATTTGAAGTGCGCGAGCTCCTACGACTCTGGCACGTTCGAAGCGGGTAAGCTTCTTGGGGCCTATGAGTGTAGTGGCCGCGCGTTTAGTCGCCTTCTCCTTCTTCTTTGGCACTGTCTTTTGGCCCCTTGGGTCCGCCCGCTCCGTCCTTAGACTTCGAAGCGGCGATAACATCGTCGATCTTAAGAAGCATTCCGGCTGCTTCTCCTGCAGATTTCACCGCTTGGATCTTTACCGCGAGGGGCTCGTAAACGTC
>JBKQQG010000100.1:0-32466 GCA_052144455.1 Bryobacteraceae bacterium | reverse complement strand
GCTGTAAGGCTCGCTCCTGGTCTTCGGTTAACACAACGGCGGGTGCGACACGCATGCGCTTCGTCTCCTGATTATAGAGACGCTGCGGTGTCCTTATTGGTTACTAGTTGCGCCGCACTACACTAGTAGTATGGCGCCGGCCGGCTTCGAAGTCAAAGGAAACCGCCGTGCGTCTCGACTGCATCCAGGCGTCGGTTGCGAGAGCCAGCGCCGCGCCCGGATTCTCGCGGCTGTGGGCCGTGCGGTTCTGCGGGAGTTCGGGGTTGCTTCCGGGGTGAGATCCGTGCCGGCGATCATGTCGCGCAGAGCTAGGATCAACGCACATGTCAGACACCACCGAACTGCGGGCCTCCGCCAACCCCCGCTGGCCGGGCCGGTGCGGGGGTGCTGGCTTCTTTCTTGGGCGACGCCTATAATACGTCTTCAGAGCTTTCGACTATGAAACACCTTTCCCGGCTCGTCTGGTCCGAAGGGATGTACCTGGGGCCGCACCATTTTCAGGCGCAAAGCCGCTACTTCGAAGACTCCGTCCGCTTCGCCATCGACGGCCTGTACTTCGCGCCCCACGGCCTGGGGGGCTGCGAGCTGGATCGCGAGGCCCTGCTGAACGGGACGCTCTCCCTCGTGCATGCCCGCGGGATTCTGCCGGACGGACTGGTGTTCCAGATGCCGGATGCCGACCCGCTGCCCCCCGCCCGCAACATCTCGGAACTGTTCTCGCCGGTCCGGGAGCACGTGACGGCCTGTTTGGCCATCCCGCCCCGCATTCCCGACGGGCTGAACTGCGCTCTCGAAGGAGACGCCCAGAACACCACCGCGCGCTACATCGCCGAGAACGTGATCCTGCACGACGACAATACCGGGCGGGACGAGAAACCGATTCGCGTGGGGCGCAAGAACATAAGGCTGCTGCTGGACACCGAACTCGCGCCCGGCATGATCGCGCTGCCCATCGCGCGCATACGGCGGGACGGCTCGGGGCACTTCGTCTTCGATCCCCAGTTCATTCCGCCCTGCCTGGAGATCGGCGCTAGCGAGCGATTGATGGTCATGCTGCGGCGGCTGGTGGACATCCTCGAGGAAAAGAGCGCTAACCTCACTCGCGCCAAAACGGGAGGAGCGAAAAGCTCGGCCGGGTGGTCCAGCCAGGAAGTCGCGAACTTCTGGTTCCTGCATTGCGTCAACGCCGCGCTGGCCCCGCTGCGGCACTTCTGCTTCAGCAAGCGCGGCCATCCCGAAGCGCTGTTCGTCGAGTTGTTGCACCTGGCCGGGGCGCTGTGCACCTTCGGTCTGGACTCGCACCCGCGCGCGCTGCCGCTGTACGATCACCAGCACCTCCAGGAATCCTTCGAAGCGCTGGACGAGCACATCCGCCGGCACCTGGAGCTGCTGATGCCGACCAATTGCATCCCCATCCCGCTCACGCCCATGGGCAACTATTACTGGTCCGGCCCGGTCCCCGACCAGCGCTGCCTGGGCGAATGCCGCTGGATTTTCGCGATCCGCTCCAAGATCGGCGAGGCGGATCTGATCCAACGCACGCCCCGCCTGGTCAAGCTCTGTTCCAAGGATTTTGTCCCCAAGCTGGTGCAACGGGCGTTGCCGGGGCTGGGGCTTACCCAGATCCCGATTCCTCCGGCGGCCATTTCCCCGCGCCTGCAGACGCAGTACTTCGCGGTCAACCGCACCGGCCCGTGCTGGGACCACATCGTGCTCACCCGTCAGGTGGGGGTTTACGTGCCGGGCGAGATTCCACAACCCGAGATCGAACTGCTGGTCGTTTTGGAGTCATAGACACATGGGAATGTTCACACCGAATGCCGCCGGTCCGGAAGGCGGGGGTTTCTCCTCCCAGCGCCGCCCGGACAACCTGGCGCTGGTCTTCCAGGAGATTCTCACGGCCATTGTCCGCCTGCGCACCAACCGCCAGGTGGTCACCGACCCGGAGGTTTTTCGAGGGCAGATGCGGGATGCGCTCAAGGCCGCCGACCAGGATGGGCGCACGCGAGGCTATACCGGCGAGCAGACCAAGCTGGCCATCTTCGCGGTGGTCGCTTTCCTGGACGAGTCCATCCTGAATCTCCACCAGCCGGTCTTCGCCCAGTGGCACCGCAAACCGCTGCAGGAGGAGCTGTTCGGCATCGACATCGCGGGCGAGATCTTCTTCACCAACATTCAGCGGCTGCTCGGCCAGCGCGATTCCCACGACCTGGCGGACGTGCTCGAGATCTACGAGCTGTGCCTGTTGCTGGGTTTTCGCGGCCGCTACGGACTGGGCGGTCAGGCCGAGCTGCGCGGGGTGATCGAGACCCTGAAAGAGAAGTTGCGGCGTATCCGGGGCGGCTCGCTGGACCTGTCTCCGTTCTGGGCCATTCCACCCGGAAAAGTGAGGGTCGCGGGAATCGACCCCTGGGTGAAGCGGCTGTTCTGGGCGGCGCTGGGCTGTTTCGCGCTGGTCGTCCTGCTGTTCGGCATCTACAAGATCTCGCTGGGCTCGGGCGCGTCGGATCTGCTCGCCATTCCGACCCTGGGCCGGGGATAGGAGCGCTCGATGAGTTACCAAGTGTTGATCATTGGGGGCTTGATAGGTTATTACGCATTTGCCTGGCTGGCCACCACCATGTTCAATCTCACCGGGGTGGACCTGTGGGTCGTCCGGGGCTTGCTGGGCATGATCGGGCTGTCCGGCGCCGGGCTGATCTGGTGGTGGAGAGCCAAGAAGGAAAAGCAGAAGGAATCGGCTGCGGCGGCTGCGGCGACAACGGGCGCCGTCGCGGGCGGCGGTTCGGGCGATGAAGTGGACGCGCTGGTGCGCGATGCCGAAGCCCGCTTGGCGGCGTCCCAGATCGCCCGGGGCGCCAAGGCGGGCAACCTGCCGGCGATCTTCCTGCTCGGCCCGCCCGGCGCCGCCAAGACGCACAGCATGGTGCACTCGGGTCTGGAACCGGAGCTGCTCGCCGGGCAGGTGTACCACGACGTGGCGGTGCTGCCCACCCGGACGGGCAACATCTGGTTCAGCCGCCAGGTTCTGTTTGTCGAGGCCGGCGGCAGCATGGTGGCCGATCCAGCGCGCTGGACGCGTCTGTTGAAGCGCATGCAGCCGCGCCGGCTCTCGACCGCTCTGGGCAAGGGCCGGCAGGCGCCGCGCGCCGCCGTGGTGTGCTTCGATCTCGAGGAGTTCATGAAGCCCGGCGCACGCGACAACGTGGCCCTGGCCGTGCGCAATCTGCACGCGCGCCTGGGCGAAGTCTCGCAGTCCATGGGCATCAGCTTTCCGGTTTACGTCCTGTTCACGAAGGCCGACCGCGTTCCGTTCTTCGTCGAGTACGTGCGCAACCTGAGCCACGAGGAGGCCACTCAGGTGGTCGGCGCGACGCTCCCCATTCTGCCCGGCGCCGGGCAGGGAGTCTACGCCGAACAGGCCGCCCAGCGCTTTGGCGCGGCCTTCGACGACCTCTTCCGCTCTTGCTGCGACAAGCGCGTCGAGTACCTCTCGCGCGAAAACGCTCCCGACAAGCTGCCCGGCATTTACGAGTTTCCGCGCGAGTTCCGCAAGCTGCGCGCCGGCCTGGTGCAATTCCTGGTGGATCTGTGCAAGCCCAGCCAGTTGCGCACCGCGCCGTTCCTGCGCGGGTTTTACTTCTCCGGAGTCCGCCCGGTGGTGGTGGACGAGATCGCCGCTCCCGTGGCGCGCCCGGCGCAGCCGCAGAGTTTCGAGCCGGCCGGCGGCGCTACGGGCATCTTCCGGCAAGGGCCGTCGCGCGGGCCCGAGACCGCGCCCCAGCCGCGCGTGACCGGGACCCGGCGGGTGCCGCAGTGGGTCTTCCTCAGCCATTTCTGGAACGATGTGGTGCTGGCCGACCGCGACGCCATCTCGGCCTCCTCGGCCAGTGTCAAGACCAGCGCGCTGCGGCGGGTGCTGTTCATCCTAGCCGCCTCGCTGTGCCTGTTGTACTCCATCGCGCTGACCGTATCCTGGGCGCGCAACCGGAGCCTGGAAGCGCGTGTCCTGGAGGCCGCCAAAGGCGTCTCCGACGTCTCCGCGACCGGTCAGGACCTGCCCAGCCTGGATTCCTTGAAGCGGCTCGACGCGCTGCGCGAAGAGCTGGCCACTCTGAGCTACTACCACCGCAACGGCGCGCCGCTCAGCCTGCGCTGGGGGCTGTACGTGGGCGAGGATATCTACCCCACGGCCTACCAGCTCTACTTCGACCGCTTCCATGCGGCGCTGTTCGGCTGGACCCAGGGCTCCATGCTGGATAGCCTGCGCCGCCTGCCGTCCGCTCCCGGACCCGGCGACGCCTACGGCCCGCCCTACAACGCGCTCAAAGCCTATCTGATCACCACCTCGGAGTGGAAGCGCAGCACGCGGGCGTTCCTGTCCCCCTATCTCTCCAACCGCTGGAGCGAGGGACGCAACGTGGATCCCGAGCGGCTGCAACTGGCGCAGAAGCAGTTCGATTTCTACAGCGAAGACCTGGCCTTCGAGAATCCGTTCTCCTCGGATAGCGAAGCGCCGACGGTGGACCTGGCCCGGCGGTACCTGAAACAGTTCAACGCCGACCAGCGCATCTACCAGGCGCTGCTGGATGCGGCCTCCAAGCAGAATCCCTCGGTGAACTTCAACCGCCTGTTCCCGAACGGGTCCATTTCGGACCCCAAGGAAGTGCGCGGCGCCTTTACCGCCAAGGGATGGGCGTTCATGCAGACGGCCTTCGCCAAGCCCGATACGCTGTTCAGCGGCGAGGAGTGGGTGCTGGGCCCGCAGACCTTCGGCAACCTCGACCGCGCCGCCCTCGAGCAGAAGCTGCGCGGCTACTATATCCGGGATTTCATACAGGAATGGCGCGACTACCTGCGGCAGGGCCGGGTGATCGGCTATGGGAGCATCCCGGACGCCGCCCGGAAGCTGGCGGTGACCTCCAGCAACCAGTCGCCGCTGCTGGGCCTGTTCTGCCTGGCTTCGCAGAACACCAACATCGACCTGCCGGACGTCAGGAATGCGTTCCAGGCGCTGCAACAAGTGGTGCCCGGGGCGAGTTGCTCGAGCCAGTATGTCGGCGCCTCGAACCAGAATTACATGGGATCGCTGCTGAAGTTGCAGAACTCCGTGGACCAGGTGGCCTCCAGCCCGGCGGGCGCGGCCGACCCGGCCGCCGCGCAGACGCTCAGCCAGGCCAACGACGCCAAGCTGGTCACCGAGCAGCTCGCCCAGACCTTCGGAGTGGACGAGGAAGGCAAGGTGCCGCAGACCGTGAAGAAGCTCATGGAAGACCCCATCACCGAGGTCGAGCGCGTGCTCAAGGGCATCGGGCCGGCGCAGCTCAGAGCGAAGGGAGCGGCGCTGTGCGGCCAGTTCAATGCGTTGATGGCGAAGTACCCGTTCAGCCCGAAGTCCGACGTGCAGGCCAGCGTGGACGACGTGAACCGGTTCTTCCGCCCGCCCGACGGAGCGCTGATGCAGTTCTACAGCCAGAACTTGCAGGCCCTTCTCCAGAAGGACGGCAACCGCTACTCGGCCAAGCCGGGCGGCGCCATGACCGTTACTCAGGGGTTCCTGGGGTTCTTCAACCGCGCCGCGGCGTTCGCGGAGGCGGCCTACCCGAGCGGAGCCCAGCAGCCCCACATCGCCTACGCCCTGAAGTCCGACCTGACGGGAACCAACCAGAGCATCTCGCTCTCGCTGGACAGCCAGACCTTCAGCAACAGCTCGGGAAAGGCCGCCACGAAGCAGTTCGTCTGGCCGGGCAACCCGCCGGGCGCGCGCATGCTGGTGAAGTTCGGCGGCGACGCCTTCAACTGGCCAACCTACGACGGAGTGTGGGCCGCGTTCGAGTTCTTCGGGGATTCCGAGGAGAAGTCGGCGCCGGTGGGCAACGTCTATCGCCTGGAGTGGACTTTGCGGACCGGGCAGTCGCAGCGCCCCGTCACCACCAGCACCGGCCAGCCGGTCTCGGTGCGCTTCGACCTTGATATGATGGGATCGCCTCCGATTTTCCGTAAAGGGTACTTCAGCGGCTGGGGCTGCGTGGCGGACGTGGCCCGCTAGAGAGTGTATGCAACTGCCTGCGAGCGTCAGCAAGTACGAGCTACAGGAGTATTTGGGCGGCGGCATGTCGCGCGTCTACCGGGCGCGGGACACGGTGATCGGCCGCACCGTGGCGGTGAAGATCCTCACCGAGGAGGCCTGCAAGGATCCGGAAGCCAAAGCGCGCTTCCTGCAAGAGGCGCGCGTGGCCGGCAATATCAGCCACGACAACATCATCCGGGTCTACGATTTCGGCGAAGAAGCGGGCCGGCCGTTCATGGTCATGGAGTACCTGCGGGGCGAGGACCTGCGCAGCCTGATCAAGACCAACCGGACCGGCGATCTGCACTGCAAGCTGACCCTGGCGATGCAATTGGCCCGCGCCCTCGAGCACATACACACGCAGAAGATCGTGCATCGCGACATCAAGCCGGAGAACATCCAGGTCACCACCGCGGGGGTGGTGAAGCTGATGGATTTCGGCATCGCCAAGAGCGAGAACACGGCGCTCACGCGGCCCGGGTTCACGCTGGGAACGCCGTACTACATGGCTCCGGAGCAGATCCGCGGCATGCCGGTCACGCCGCAAGTCGATATTTACGCCTTCGGCATCCTGCTGTTCGAGCTGGTCACCGGGGTGCGGCCGACCGAGGCCGGGAGCGTGGAGAAGATCTTCTACCAGATCCTGCACGAGCCCGTGGATATGGCCCCGCTCACCGCGGCCGGGGCGCCGAAGCCGCTGTGCGATCTGGTGGAGAGCTGCACGGCCAAGGATCCGGCCAAGAGGCCGGCGAGTTTCGCCACCGTGTGCCTGGAACTGGACCGGGTGCTGCGCCGGTTGCAGCGCGGCCCGGGTGACTCGACGGCGACGCTGCGGGTGATCGCGCAGCAGGACCGGGCCGGAGCGGTGGCTACTCCCGCGCCGACTCCCGCCCGTATCACCGCCCCTCTGCCCGGCGAAGCGCCGCCGGAAGCCCCGCCCGCCAAGAGACGCCGGTGGCCGATCGTTCTTTCGGCACTGGGCGTGGTGGCGCTGGCGGTGGCGGCGTTGGTCTACTTCGGCGTGCTGCCGGGCATGCCCAAGCTGGCCCCGGTGCTCTCGACTCCTAGCGGCGAGATGGTGCTGGTTCCCGGCGGGCCGTTCCTGTCCGGAGCGGAGAAGACGCGGGTGACGCTCCCGGCGTTCTACATCGACAAGACGGAAGTCACCAACCAGGCCTACGCCAAGTACTGCGCGGACAGGAACCGTCCCTTGCCGGAGTTGTTCCTCAAGGATCACCCGGATTACCCGGTGGTCAATATCACCTACGTGGACGCGCAGGAATTCGCCAAATGGGCGGGCCAGCGGCTGCCCACGCCTCAGGAATGGGAGAAGGCCGCGCGCGGGCGGGACGGCCGCTTGTACCCGTGGGGCAACGAGCAGGACCCCAAGCGGGCCAACGTGCTCGACAATCCCGACCGCAAGACTCCCGACCTGATGGCGGCGGATTCGCTGCCCGAGGGCGCCAGCCCTTATCTGGCGCTCAACACGGTGGGCAACGTCTGGGAGTTCACCGACGAGTTCCGGGAGCCGACCGATGCGACCATCAAGGCGTTTGCCCGGTTGATGACGCCGCCGCCGACAGCCGACGAGCCCTGGTACACCATCAGCGGCGGCGCCTACGACACCAAGCTCTCCGGCAACCTGCTCTGGGAGGCGAGTTCGGTGCCGGCGCGTTACAAGGCGTTCAACATCGGTTTCCGCTGCGTCAAAGACGTGAAGTAGCTCAGTGCGGGCATGCGGCTGCTGATCTTCTCCGACACACATGGCGACACGGCGGCGCTGGAACGGCTGATGGCCGTCGAGGCAGACACCTACATCGCGGCCGGCGACCTGACCAGTTGGGGACGCGGCCTGGACCGCTGCGGCGAAGCGCTGCGCGAGCGAAGCGAGCGGGTCTGGGTGCTGCCGGGCAATCACGAATCGGCCGGGCAGATCGCGGAGTTCTGCGCCAAGTTCGGGCTGCGGGACTTCCACGAGCAGACCTTCGAAGCCGGCGGGTATCAGGTGGCCGGCTTGGGCTACTCGAACCCCACCCCATTCCACACGCCGGGGGAGTACAGCGAAGCGGAATTGGCTTTGCGTCTGGCTCCTTTCGCCGCGCTCAGTCGGCTGATTCTGGTCTGCCACTGCCCACCGCTGGGGACGCCGCTCGACCGCGTGCGCCAGGGCGTACACGCTGGCAGCCGGGCGGTGCGCGAATTCATCGACCGCTGCCAGCCGGAGTACTTCTTCTGCGGCCACATACACGAGGCCGAGGGCGTACAGGCCGAGCTGGGCCGAACCCGCGCAGTGAACGTTGGCAAGCGCGGCTATCTGCTGGATACTGGTAAAATCAAGGGATGATTTCCGCCGATATCGAGAGGGAGTACGCTACGCTCCGCCAGCAAGCCGAAGCTGTGCGGAGCTATCTTTGACGCCCCCCAGAAGAAATCCCAGTTAGCCAGAATCGAAGAAAAGGTTTCCGCGCCGGAGTTCTGGAGCCAGCCCAGCCAGCGGCTGCTGGTGGAACGCAAACGGCTGGAGGAGACGCTCGCCGACGAGGCGCGGGTGGCCTCGGCAATGTCGGACCTGGACACGCTGTTCGAACTCTCGCACGAAGGGGAAGAGGTCGGCGAGGAGATCCGGCGCGAGCTTACTAAGTTCTCGGCGGACCTGGAGAAACTCGAAATCGAGACGCTGCTGGCGGGAGAGAACGACTTCCGCAGCGGCATCGTGATCATACACCCGGGCGCGGGAGGAACGGAGAGCCAGGACTGGGCCGAGATGCTGCTACGCATGTACCTGCGGTGGGCCGAACGGAAGGGTTTCTCGACGGTGGTGACCGACCGTCAGGAGGGCGAGGGCGCGGGCATCAAATCGGTGACCTTCGAGATCAACGGCGAGAACGTGTACGGGCTGCTGCGGTCGGAAGTGGGAGTCCACAGGCTGGTGCGGATTTCGCCGTTCGACGCCAACGCGCGGCGGCACACCTCGTTCGCCTCGCTGTTCGTGTATCCCCAGATCGACGACGAGATCAAGATCGAGATACGGCCGGAAGACCTGAGAGTGGACACGTTTCGCGCGGGCGGGAAGGGCGGGCAGCATGTCAACCGGACCGACTCGGCGGTACGCATGGTACACCTGCCCACCAACATCGTGGTGCAGTGCCAGAACGAGCGGTCGCAGCACAAGAACCGCGACATGGCGATGAAGCAACTGCGCGCACGGCTCTACGAATACGAGCTGGAGAAGAAGCGGGTGGAGGAACGCAAAGTCGAGGCCAACAAGGCGGACATCAACTTCGGGAGCCAGATCCGCAGCTATGTGCTGGCGCCTTACCGATTGATCAAGGACCACCGCACCAAGCTGGGGGTGGGCGACGTGGACCGGGTTCTGGACGGCGACCTGGACGAGTTCATGCACGCCTGGCTGGTCTACAGGCATACCGGAAAGACGGCCGGAGATGGTAAGGAAGAGCTCCCTGAGTGAAGCCGCGGAGAGTCCGGCGCGTGCGCTAATCCCGCTGGCGGCGGCTTTGATCCAGGAAGGGAAGCTGGTGGCCTTCCCCACGGAGACGGTGTACGGGCTGGGCGCGAACGCCTTGGACGCCGTGGCGGTGAACCGGGTCTTCGAGGTGAAGGGCAGGCCGTTCGGAAGCCCGTTGATCGTCCACGTGGATTCGGTGGAGATGGCGCAAGGCCTGGCGCGCGATTGGCCTCCCGAGGCCGAATTGCTGGCGCGGCGGTACTGGCCGGGGCCGCTGACGCTGGTGGTCCGGAAAGAGCCGCGGATTCCCGGCATCGTCACGGCGGGCCTGGATACGGTGGGATTGCGCATGCCGGCGCACCCGCTGGCTTTGGAGCTGATCCGGGCCGCCGGGACTCCGCTGGCCGGGCCCAGCGCGAACCGGTTCGGGCAACTCTCTCCCACCACGGCCGAACACGTCCGCGCGGGGCTGGGCGGCGCGGTGGATCTGATCCTGGATGGCGGACCGTGCAGGGTGGGGATTGAATCGACGGTGCTCTCGCTGGCGGGCCGAGTGGCGCGGCTGCTAAGGCCGGGCATGGTCTCCCGAAAAGCGATCGAGGAGCTGATCGGGCGGGTCGAGGCTGGGCCGGAGACGGCGCCGCGGGAGAGCCACCCATCGCCGGGAATGCATCCGCGGCACTATAGTCCGCGAACGCCGCTGCTGCTGGTGCGCAGTGGCGACCTGCCTGAGCGGGGACGGGGCGCTTACCTGTATATGGCCGGCAGCCAGGCTGGGCCGGCAGGGATACGGGCGGTCGAGATGCCTGCGGACGCTGGGGCTTACGCCGCGCTGCTTTACGAGACGCTGCACACCTTGGACGGGGAGGGGCTGGATTGGATTGCGGTGGAGCAGCCCCCGGATGCACCGGAATGGGCGGGGGTGAAGGACCGGCTGGAACGGGCCTCCTCTTAGTTGCGACGCACGATATGCCTGCGTCTACTTCGTTGCGCTCGGCCGGCTCCCTCGACGTACAGTTGAGTACGCCTCGGTTCGCCGGCCTTCGTGCGCCTCGTATCCACGGGCATCTCCTGCGTCGGACGACGGCGCCTCGGTCGTCGACCGGTAAGACCCTGGCTCCTGGTGGCTTAGTTGCGACGCACGATATGCTCGCGTCTACTTCGTTGCGCTTGGCCGCCGTCCTCGGCGTACAGTTGAGTACGCCTCCGGCCGACAGCCGGCGCGCGCCTCGTATCCATGGATATCTCCTGCGCCGGACGACGGCGCCAGCCCGCCTGCGGCGGAGGATGGCCGGAGGGGAGTGGGTGGGTTCGTTTTCAGATGGGTAAGTGGCTTGGTTTCTTGGGCTTGAGGTCCACAATGGGTTCGAATGCGAGATTCTGCCTGGCGTTCCCGGATGGGGCACTGCCGTGGGGCATGCCGCCTCCGGCGGAAGGGCGCGCACCGGCACTCGGATGGAGGGTGGCTGAAGGGCGGCAGGTGGGTTCGTTTTCAGAGTGTTAAGTGGCGTGGTTTCTTGGGATTGTGGTCCACAATGGGTTCGTTCTGGAAACCCCGTTTGGCTTTCCCCTGGCGGCCGGGATGGTGGTGGTTCGGGACTGGGTTCGGTCTCGCGGGCGCTTTCCAGGCGATAGGCCATGAGGCCGGACTCGATGCCGGCCACGCGGCGGAGACGCCAGTCGGCCCAGGCCATCTCGCGGAGGCTGACATCCTGGTCGGCGTTGGCGGGTTGGAAGGTGGCGCGGAGGCGGTCGGGGAGGGCCTGGAACTCGGCGGGGTCCTCGATAGGGAGGACGGGATTGCGGGAGGAGAGGCTGCGGGGGCGGCCGTTGTTGGCGACTTTGGCTTTGCCTGCGGGGGTACGTGGGCCGGTGGAGAGCTGGGCGTTGCGGCGATTGGCGTCGGTCTGCGATTGGGAAGACATTGGGGTGGCTCGGAGGGGGCGGGCGGTTGCGGAGGCACGTCCCTATAGGAAGAGTTAGCACGGGGGTGGGGGCTTTCAGGCGGATGGGCGAGCTAGTTGATTGAGGGGATGGGAGATTGAGGTGGGGAGGGGCGGTGAAGGGGGAATTTGGAAACGGGGCGTGTGGCCCTTTACAGTCGGCGAGCCAGCCCGCGGGGACTGATCTGGCGCCGACTTCCTCGATGTCGAGTTCTCGCTCTTCTGGAGGTGCGCCTCTCGGCCTCAACTTTTTTGCTCGGGAGAAAATGGAATTTCGGCTGCTGAACGATTCAACGGGCTCTCCAGGTGGCCATGTCGGCAGTACCATGGAGTACATACCAGCAGAGCAAGGCTGCCGGAACGCAGGGCTGAAGTCGGAGCAATCATATGCCGAGCGGGTCGCTGAACTGGCAGGATCTACGCCCCTTCGGAGGATCACAAAACCACGCCTTTGAGGAAGTATGCGCGCAGATCGCCGCAGCAGAACCGATGGATACTGGGGCGGTATTTGTGCGCAAGGCTGCGCCCGACGCAGGTGTAGAGTGCTACTTGCGCCTGGCAAGCGGCGACGAGCGCGCGTGGCAAGCCAAGTTCTTCCTGAGCATGGGTGATGCGCAGTGGCGGGAACTCGACGAGTCCGTGAGGAAGGCCGTCGAGAAACATCCGCGCCTGGTGGAGTACATCGTGTGCGTCCCCCTGGACCGCGCCGACCCACGCCTCGATGACAAAGCTTTCGCGATGGATCACTGGCGCAGCCACGTTACGAAGTGGGAAGGCTGGGCGTGCGAAAGCGGCATGCGAGTTACGTTCACATACTGGGGGGAGCATGAGCTCGTAAACCGGCTCCTTCGTGATGAGCATCGCGGCCGGTTGCTCTATTGGTTCGGCAAGCAATTCTTTAGCCGCGAATGGTTCGATCATCAACTGGAGGAGGCCATCGCTAACGCGGACCAGCGTTACCTGCCTGAGATCAATGTTGACCTGGCAATCCAAAACGTCTTCGACGGGTTGGGACGCACCTCGGAATTCTTCGACCGATTCAAGGTGATGCAGGGCAAGGTCCACCGCGCGTATCGGCGCCTCTCGCGAGGGTCTCTTGACTCTGTGTCGAGCGCTGCCGCACTGAACCTGGAACAAGGCATGGTGGCCTGCTTGGGGGCGCTGAGCCAATCTCCGACCGACATGCAGCCCGTGCCTCTGACCGGAATCCACGATAGCGCATTGACGCTGGCACATTCTGCCCAAGAGATGTGGAGGCTCGTGTGGGAGGCAGCGGAAGCCCGGAAGAAGACCGCCGAAGCCCCAGGACCTCACAATCGCTCGCTGGACTACGAAGGGCATTTCCTCGGCGAGCTATCCACGGAAGCAGAAGCGCTCGCAAACTTCTGCCAGACGCAGCAAGCGCTACTCGCCAACACGCCGGCACTCCTCCTCGTCGGCGGTGCTGGGACGGGCAAGACGCACCTGCTCTGCCACGTGGCCCGCCTCCGTGCCGGGCTTGACCGCCCCACGATACTGGTTCTGAGCGAGCAACTGGCCAATGCAGAACCATGGGGCGAGATCATGCGGGTACTGCAACTCCAGTGTGATGCCGACGAGTTTCTCGGGGCGCTCAACGCCGCCGGACAAGCCCGCGGCTCACGCGTCCTCATCGCCATCGACGCCCTGAACGAGGGCGAGGGCCAACCGATGTGGGAGCGCAGCCTGGCGGGCTTTCTCACGAAGACCGCACGGTACCCATGGATAGGCGTGGCCGTCAGCCTTCGCAAGTCGTACGAGGAGACGATGATAAGCGCAGGCTTAGTCGGCACCAAGCTGCTACGCGTCGAGCATCGCGGCTTTCAGGGCGCTGAGGCACGCGCCGCGGCCCGGTTCTTTGCGTACTACGGAATTGTCGCCCCGACCATTCCGCCTCTGCATCCGGAGTTCTCTAACCCTCTGTTTCTCCGATTGTTCTGCCAAGCGCTCCAGAATATGGGATGCCGGCAGCTCCCACCGGGATTGCGGGGCTTGACCGCGGTTTTCAAGTTCTTTCTGGACTCGGTGAACACGAAGTTGGCGCGGCCGGAATTCCTCAATGTGGACCCTGCCGACCGCATTGTGCATGGGAGTGTCCAGCGGCTCGCCGAGGCAATGTCCGTCGCGCAGCAGGAATGGCTCCCACGTGGTCAGGCGCGGGCGCTAGTCGACTCTTGTCACCAGAGCACGGGGTACGCGAACTCGCTTTTCCGACACCTCGTACTTGAAGGCGTGCTCGCGGAGGATCGGTTTCGCGCGAGGGGCGAGTGGACGGACGGGGTCCGGTTCACGTATCAGAAGTTTTCGGACCATCTCATTACACAGCACCTGCTGCGCGCGCATCTACATCGGGCCGATCCGATCTCGTCGTTCGCTCCCGGAACGCCGCTGGAGGTACTCGTGCGCGACGAGCGGGCGTGTTGGACACACGAGGGGATCATTGAAGCGCTAGCGGTCCAACTGCCGGAGTTGGTTGGGCGGGAGCTCCCGGACCTCATTCCACACGCTGCCGGGTTCACCGCAGTTCGTGAGGCCATGGTCGAGAGTATCATCTGGCGCGCTCCCGAATCGTTCACCATCGCCACGCTCCAGTACCTCAACCAGTGGCTCCTTGGCTTCCGCGGCACGTTCGGGCTCGCTATGTCTGCCCTGTTGACGACAGCGACGCAGGTTGATCATCCGTACAACGCACACCTGCTTCACCGCAACCTCATTCGCCGCCCGCTCCCGGAACGTGACGCGTGGTGGTCCACATATCTCCATCACGAGTTCGTCGAAAGGGACACTAATGTGATCACGCGCTTGCTGGACTGGTGCGCCATCGACGAGGGCAAGCGTGATCTCTCCGACGAATCCGTGCTTCTTGCAGCCATCACAGTAACGTGGTTCTTCACGTGCTCCAACCGATTCCTGCGCGATCAGGCCACGAAGGCCCTCGTGCGGCTCGTGGCACCACGGTTGGGTGTGTTGGCGACTTTAATCGGAAAGTTCGCCTGCGTGGATGATCCCTACGTCCTGGAACGGTTGATGGCCGCAGCGTACGGCTGTGTGATGCGGTCCGGCGACATCGACGGCATACATGCGGTGGCCAGGGCTTCGTACACTGCCTTCTTTGCCGACCAGCCTCCCGTGCACATACTCTTGCGCGACTATGCCCGTGGCGTGATCGAGCGCGCCCTTTGCTTGCGTCCTGAACCCGCGTTCCAGCGCGCGCGGATCACTCCGCCGTACGGTAGTGACTGGCCAGAGAGGATCCCCACGGAGGAGGAACTGAAGACAGCCGAGTATAACGCTGAAGGTGCACATCGTGCGCAGCGGAGGATCTGGTTCTCTGTAATGGGCGACGACTTCGCCCGGTACGTCATTGGCACGAACTCCGGGAGCTTCGAATGGGCCAACCTGCCGCTGCGGGGCACGCCACCGCCCTCGCCGGGAGAGCAAACGCGCAGGTTTGTGGCATCTCTGGCTCCCGACCAACGCGGGGCATGGCGGCGATTCAGGCGCGTGCATCGCGAGGAGCGCCGAAAGCATTTGCGACTCCTGCCCGAGCTGCTGCTCTGGCACTTCCGCAGCGCGCGGTCAACGGGCGGTGCTAAGGCGCCGGGTGGCGTGCCGCGCCAGGGCCGTCGCGCAGCGGCGCAGACGGCGCTTCTCGCCGTACTCACGCGGGAGCAGCGGCGGTTCTTTGCCAAGTGGGTCGTGCCATTCCTGGACCATGGCGACCAGCGGTTCCGCGACGAGCATCGTTTTGATTTGCGCTTGCTGCAAGGGTACATCCTCCCCCGTGTGTTCGCGCTTGGCTGGACCGCCGAGCGTTTTGGCGAGTTTGACTGCGAGCTAAGAGACCGCGGGCGCGAGGCTCACAAAGCGGAGCGCATCGGGAAGAAGTACCAGTGGGTTGCCTATCACGAGGTGCTGGCCCGAGCCGCGGACCAATTCGTTTTCAAAGAGCAGTCATGGGCTGAGCGCCCAGTCATCTACGCCGGCCCCTGGCAGGTCGGTGGGCTCCGCGACATAGATCCGTCGATAATCCTTCGGGAAACTGCGCGAGAGTCGCGCCGATGCCATTCGCTTTGCTGGTGGGCGCCCCCGGCGTATAAGGACTTCTACGCGTTTCGGGGTGACGGCGCTTGGCTACAGGCGGAGCAGGACCTTCCGTCTTTGGCCCCTTGGGCGTGTGTGACTGACCCGGCGGATGGGTCCCGCTGGTTGGCGCTGGAAGCCTACTATAGCTGGGAAGAACCGACGCCCCCCGAAAGGGAATGGTCGGAGATGTCTCATCGTACGCTTTGGTACCAAGTGCGAGCCTACATAGTGTACAAACGGGATGCCGCGGAGTTGTTCTCGTGGGCGCAGCAGCAGAACTTCTTTGGCAGGTGGATGCCTGAGTCGCGGGACTTCACCGGCATCTTTCTTGGCGAGCTGTACTGGTCCCCCGCGTATCGGGAGGGATTTGCTGACCTGCGTGGAGAGCGCGCATGGACTAGGGGCAGCCGGCCGGAAAGCCCTCCGAAAAGCGTGGTAGTGCCGACAATGGAGTACGGCGGCATGGGAACGGACTACGACTGCTCAACGGAGACGCCGATCCACATTTGTGTCCCCACGCCCTGGCTCGCGGAGCACCTTGGCTTGCGTTGGGCTGGCAAGGAGGGAGAGTTCTGCGGACCAGACGGGAAGGTGGTTGCACGAGATCCCTCCGTCGCTACTCCTGGGCCGCGTGCGTTGCTCGTAAACGAGAGCGCTCTGCGATTACTCCTGGCCGCGGCGGGCTGTGAAATCGTTTGGACCGTGTTGGGTGCCAAACAGATCATCGGGGAGCGCCCCCCTGGGCCGGGCGAGCTCCAGCTCAATGGGGCGTTCCTTTACCGGGATGGCAACGTGGAGGGTGCGGTCAAAGGAACATACGTCGCCTATCCCACTCGCAACGAGGGATGAAGAAGTCCCCTCAAGCTCAAACCGTGGCATGGCTTCAGCTGCCCTATAGCTCCAGAAGCGAGTCCTGCCGCGCCACCTGGGACGTATCGCGCCCTTTTCGCAGAGGTGATCCCAGGCGGGCCAAAAGCCCGATTCTGGTAGGTGTGGCCGGATTGGGCGGGCGAGACGTGGAGCTACGGCAATTCGGGTAGCGTGCTGCTGGGGTATCCACTGGAGGATGGAGGATTCGGGTTACGGTTTGAACTCGGCGATCACCCTGCGGCAACGGGCGTCACTTCTCCGGACAGTCGTATTCGTCCGCAAAATCGAAATTGACCTTCGGGAATCTGTGCTTCAGGCTCTGGATGGCGGTGGGGCTCTGAGTAATCCTGCAGTTGTTGCCCAGGGTGATTCGAGTGAGTTTGGGAAGCTCGTTCAGACAGGCCGGCAAATCGTCCAGATCGTTGCCTTCGAGCATCAGCGTGTTCAACTCCCTCAACTTGGAGAGGAATTCCGGCAGCTTGCGGATCTCGACATTCCACTCCAATCCGAGTTCCTGGAGGTTGGGCAGATCCTTCACAAACTGAGGAACCTCGTTGAACCCGTTGCGCCCGAGGTCCAGGTGCGTCAGGCTTTTCAGTTGGGACATGCTTTGCGGAAAGCTGTGGCGCGCGGCTGGCTGGGGGCCATGATCGTTGCCGGCCCCACGGGGGTCCTGCGCTCCGACGAGAACCAACGTTTGCAGGGAGCGGAGGTTCCCGATGGCCTCCGGCAAGACCGGGTTCATGGAGCAGCCATTGCCGTTGTCTATCTTCAATTCGCGCAGCTTGGAGAGGCCGCCGATGGAGTCGGGGAGCGATGGCAGGGCCTCCAGGCAGGTGATCGAGAGGGATTCGAGATCGGGGTAGTCTTGCAACCTGTCCAACAACTTCGCATTCTCCTGGGAAACCGCGAGGACCTTTGTCTTAGAGGCACAACCGGATTAGGGGAGAAGCGAAAGGGCGGTTAGGGAAACGATCGACAAGATGGCAATTGGCAGTCGCATGGGGGGCCTCGGATGCTGGTTCGAACATATTGTATCCGATCTTGGACGGCACTACGCTTCTGGCGGCCTGCGACGCGTGGATCGTGAAGAGGAAGGGGTGCGAAATAGGCGGGCTGGTTAACTGTCGGGTTGCGGGGGGTACTCCCCACATTTTCCCTAAAGGCGGAGGCTGGATCGGCCGATAGGGTCACTAGGGTTTTCCAATGACCACGCAGGACGTGATACCGGAGCAGCCCCCGAAACCCTGGGCGGTGGCGAAGCTGCAACCGTTTCCGCCGGTGGCGGCGCGGCTGATGAGCATGGTGGCGACCGACGACGTGGTGTTTCAAAAGGTCGCGGAGATGATCCGCGCGGATACGGTGTTCTCCTCGGAAGTGCTGCGGCTGGCGAACTCTCCGCTGCTGGGATGCCGGCGCACGGTGCTGAGCATACTGCACGCCATAGCGATTCTGGGGATCGAGCGGCTGAAGAGCCTGGTGATGATGGTGGCGTTGCGGAACCATATGGGGGGCGTGTTGCAGGAGCCGATCCTGCTGCGCTGCTGGCGGCACAGCCTGGCGTGCGCGTTCCTGTGCCAGGAGATTGGGGCGGCCGGCTGGCTGGATCGGGACCAATGCTACACGGCGGGGCTGATGCACGATGTGGGGCGGCTGGCGCTTTTGGCGGCGTTTCCCGAGGAGTACAGGGGGCTGCTCGAAGCGGCCGACGAATCCGGGGGGGACCTGTTGGAGGCGGAGCGGGAGCTGTTCCAAATCGACCACTGCGCGGTGGGGTGCTGGCTGATTACGGAGTGGGGCCTGCCGGAGGATTTTCTGGCGGTGGTGGGCACACACCATGCCGAGACTCGAAGCGGCAAGCTCGATGTGGCCGCGACGGTCCGGGCCGGCTGCCGGATGGCGAACGCGCTGGGATTTCAGGTGGCGGGCCCGGCGGATTCGATGGATCTGGAAGAGATTATGGCCGAACTGCCGGAGCCGCTGCGGCGGCGCTGGGAACAGCCGGACGCGGCGACGATCGAGCTGGCGCACAACATCAACGCGGTGGAGTGCAGCTTCCTATAGGCCGGGGCACCGAAGAAGCGCTTGGCAAGCTGAAGCTTACCCCACTTCGGCGGCGCGGGCTTGCATGGCCTGGATGCAGAAAGCGATGTGCTGGTCCAGGTCGACGCCCAGTTCCGCGGCGCCGGCGAGGATGTCGGAACGGTTCACGGAGCGGGCGAAGGCCTTATCCTTCATCTTCTTGCGCACGCTTTTGGCATCCACTTCCGCCAGGCTGCGGTTGGGTTTGACGAGCGCCACGGCGGTGATGAAGCCGGAGAGTTCATCGCAGGCGAAGAGGGTCTTTTCGAGCGGCGAGACGCGCGGCACGCCGGTGTGGCTGGCGTGAGAGAGAACGGCGCGGCGGATTTCTTCGCTGACGCCCCGCTGGGCCAGGATCGGCTCGCCTTTTAGGGGATGGTCGGGGAGCTCCGGATGGATCTCCCAATCGAAGTCGTGGAGCAGGGCGGCGGCGGACCACAGGGCTTCGTCCTGGCCGAGTTGACGGGCATAGGCGACCAGGCAGGCCTCCACCGCCAGCGCATGTTTGCGGAGGTTCTCGGACTGGGTGAACTCGCACAGGATAGCCCAGGCTTTTTCTCGGTCCATGTTCACAGGATACTGCATGGGAACGGGTTAGAGGCGGCCCAGATGGATGGCTGGGCAGGTCTTCCGCCGGGGCTGCGGCCGAGTTGGAGACTAGCCTCGCGCGCCGGGGGTGGGCTTGGCGGAGCGCTGGGAAAACGGGGCGCGGAGCTTGGGAAGCCGTTGCAGTTTGCGCCAGTGCTCGGGCGAAGTGGCCGGGGAATGTTTCTCCTCGACCTTAGGGGGCGCGGGCTCTCTGGCCAGGGCGGGCTCCGGTGGGGCGGCTGGTTTGGCCGGCGCCGCACGCCGGACGGGACGGGATACGGTTTTGGGCGTCTTGGCGTGGGCCCCTAAGACGTGCGAACCACGAGAGCGCGCTGGAAGAGTGCTCTCTTCGGGGTCCATCCATTCGAGCGACAGATTTTTTTTGTGTTTTTCCAGGTTTGCCATAGGCCAGCCCTCCTGGCGCCGTAGCAATGAACGATATGGTTCGATTTTAGGCCTGAATGCGGAGGCTTGCAAGAGATTAATCGCGAGCGGGGGAATGGCGGGGGCGAGCGCGGGGTGAGAAAAAACGCTTGGTGGACCGACTCCCGCTATATGCGCACCGGAGCGCGGCGGCGCGGCAGTGTGCCAACTGAAATGGCGGAGGCGTGCGCTTCGCTGATCCGCGACCCGCTGCTGAGGCTGAAGTTTCTGCGCCGCGCGCGAATCGCGCCGCCGGAGCCGCGGCCGCGCACCTGTTGGATGGCCACGGCATTAGCCGCGCTGGCGTTCCTGATCGCCGCCGGCATATCCGCCCCCAGCCTGCTTCCGCGGGCGGCTCGCGAGACGCGGACCGCGCCTGGGCCGGCGGCGCGCCCGGCGATTCCAACTGGGCCATCCGCAACGGTGGCCAGGGTGTGGCTGGTGGAGCAGACGGCCGACTCGGAAACCTACAGCAACGGGCTGCGCATCGAGCGGCACTTCGGGGTGGCGGGCCAAGCGCGGCGGTACCGGGCGTTTGCGCGCGGGGTCGCGGACGGCAGCCGGTGGTTCTGGCGGACAGAGCCGGCCGGGATCGTGTTTCACAGCTCGGAGAGCGACATTCTACCCTTTGAACCCGGCGAGAACGGGAAGCTCGTGGAGCACGGACGCGGCCTGTTGGCTTTCGCGCGCGAGCGGGCCGCTTACCACTTCATCGTGGACCGATTCGGGCGCGTGCATAGCGTGGTGGAGGAAACGGCCAAGGCCGACCACGCCGGCCACTCGATCTGGGCGGATGCGGATTGGATTTACGTCAATCTCAACGCGAGCTTTCTGGCCATCTGTTTCGAGGCCCAGACGAGGCCGGGAAACGCCTTCAGCCCGGCGCAGATTCACGCGGGCAAGGTGCTGGTGGAAATGCTGCGGTCGCGCTACGGTATCGCGGCAGGCAATTGCGTCACGCACGCCCAGGTATCCGTCAACCCGCGCAACTTCTGCGTGGGATACCACACCGACTGGGCCACGGGGTTTCCTTTCGCCGAAGTAGGGCTGCCGGACAACTACGAACTGCTCCCGCCCAGCCTATTGTTATTCGGCTTTGAAGCCGATTCTACCTATGTGAATTTGAGCGGCGCGGGTCTTCGAAAGGCGGTCTCCCTAGCGGAGGAGCAGGTGCGGCAGGCGGCCGAGGCTCGTCACCAGCCGCTGGCCCGCTACCAGGAGGGACTGCGGAAGAGCTATGCCGCGATGGCCGCGGCCGCGGGGGGTCCTGCCGCGATGTAAGGGGAGATCCGAGGAGAAACACATGCCCGATTCCGAGAAGAAATCCGAATCCCGATTCGGCCTGGACGTCGGCACCAGCCGGATCGTTCTGGCCCGGCAAACAGAGAAGGGAATGGATTGCCGCGCCCACCTGAACGCGTTCGTCCGCATCCCGTTTTCGCGGATGACCGAGAGCGTGTTCAAGAAAGAAAACATCCCCTGCTCGGTGGATGGAGACGAGATCGTGATCTACGGGAACGACGCGGAGAAATTCGCCAACATCTTCCATGTGGAGACCCGGCGTCCGATGTCCCGGGGCTTGCTGAACCCGGACGAGCCGGCCGGCCCCGCGGTGATCCGCGAGATCGTGGGGATTCTGGCCGGACGCGCCGCCAAGCCGGGGCAAAGGCTCTGCGCGAGCCTGCCGGGCCGGCCGCTGGACGCGCTCGAGGACCTGAAGTACCACCAGACGGTGGTGGAGCAGACGGCCAGCGATTTCGGGTTCACCGTCACCACCATCAACGAGGGACTGGCCGTGATCTACAGCGAGCTGGCGGAGTCCAACTACACCGGAATCGGAGTGAGTTGCGGGGGCGGCATGTGCAATGTCTGTTTGGGCTACCTCTCGGTGCCGGTAGTATCGTTCAGCATCGCGCAGGCGGGGGATTTCGTGGATACGCAAGCGGCCGCGGCGGCGGGCGAGGTGGCGACGCGGGTGCGGCTGTTCAAGGAGCAGGATTTTCGATTCAACGGAACGCCCGGCAACAAGATGGAGTACGCTCTGACGGTGTACTACGACGAGATGATTCGCGGCCTAGTGGAAGCCATGACGCGCGCCTTTTCGGACAGCACGGCGCTGCCCAAGCTGGACCGGCCGGTGCCGCTGGTGCTAAGCGGCGGAACCACGCTGGCCAAGGGCTTCCTGGGCCGCTTCGAAAAGGCGCTTAAGCAAAGCCCGTTCCCGGTGCCGCTCTCGGAAGTGAAGCTAGCGGCCGAGCCGCAAAATGCGACAGCCCGGGGCGCGCTGGTGTCGGCGCTGTCGGAATAGCCGGCTCACGCTTCGGGCGATTGGAGGGCCATTGGCTTGGCGTTGCGCCAGAGCCGTTCCAGATCGTAGAACTGGCGGGCGGGCTGGGAAAAGATGTGGACGATGAAGTCGCCGTAGTCGGCCAGTATCCACTCGGCCCTCTCGTACCCCTCGATGCCCAGCGCCGTCTCGCCGCGCTTCTTGAGCTGGTGCTCGACCTCGTCGCTAATGGCCTGAATCTGGCGGAGGTTGGCCCCGGAACAGATCACGAAGTAATCGGTAAAGGAACTGATCCCGCGAAGGTCGAGAACGCGGATGTCGAGCGCCTTCTTCGACTCCGCGGCGTGGGCGGCGACGAGCGGCGCAATGAGTGGCGCTTTCTCCGGCAACGAACTCCTCTCGGGGAGACGGCTCGCGACCGCATCCCGCGACTTTGCGGCGGGGAAACCGCCGCTCACGCCCATCGTACTACAATCGGGGGGATGACCCAAGCGCCCCTGCGCGTGCTACTGTCCGCCGAGCAGATCCAGGCGCGGATCAAAGAACTCGGCGCGCAGATCGACCGGGATTACCCGGAGGGTCCGGTCTACCTGGTGGCCATCCTGAAAGGCGCTTGCTTCTTCCTGGCCGATCTGGCGCGCGCCATGAAGTGCCAGGCGCGCCTGGATTTCATCGGGATTTCGAGCTACGGGAAAGGCAAGACCAGTTCGGGCGAGGTCAAGCTGACCAAAGACCTCGACACTTCGATCGAGGGGGTTGACGTGCTGGTGGTGGAGGACATCGTGGACAGCGGCGTCACCCTGAACTACCTCATGCATGTATTGGGGCAGCGGCGCCCGCGCTCGCTGCGCATCGTGGCGCTGCTCGACAAGCCGGAGCGCCGATTGCGCCCGGTCGAAGTGGCCTATGTGGGGTTCCGGATTCCGGACGAGTTCGTGGTGGGCTACGGCCTGGACTACGCCGAGGACTACCGCAACCTGAGCGACATCTGCGTCCTGGAAGGGCCGAAGGCAGGCTGATCCCGGCCGAGGGGTGCATGCGCAAAGGCCGGGTGTATCATATTCACTGGTAGCTCGGCGTGGACGAGGCGGAAGCCGCCGCTCGCGCCGTGCACGGCATTTCAGCTCCGGAAGGAGGCTGGCGTGGCATTCTTCAAGCTGTTCTCGACCGCTTTCCCGGAAGGCGGCACGATCCCGAAACTTCATACTTGCGAGGGCGCCGATCTATCACCCGAAATCGAGTGGAGCGGCGAGCCCCCGAATACCAAAAGCTTCGCCCTGGTCTTGGACGACACGGACGCCCCGTCGGGCACCTGGAATCACTGGCTTCTCTGGAATATCCCGGCGTCGGTGCATGCGCTGGCGCAGGGGGTCAAGCCGGAACGCGCGGGCGAGAGTGGGACCAACGATTTCGGCAAGTCCGGCTACGGGGGGCCAGCTCCGCCCAAGGGCCACGGGCCCCACCGCTACTACTTCAGGCTGTTCGCGCTGGACATCGAGAAACTGGACCTGCAGGCCGGCGCCAAGCGCGCCGAGCTCGACGAAGCGCTCGAGAACCACGTGCTGGACAAGGCCCTGTATATGGGCCGCTACGAACGAAAGTGGGGGCGGTGAGGGCCGGTCAGCGGGCGGATTTGCGGCGCGCGGCGGCCTGGATGTAGGGCGCGAAGGAATCCGGCTGGCCCGAGGGCGAGATCTCGAATTGAATGCCGAGGGTGTCCTCGCCAGTGCGCCGGTAGGTCAGGCGGAAGCGCGGGCCGGAGACCGAGGGGTCGCTGACAAACTGCGCCGTGCCCCGATCGCCGGAGACTTCCACGCTGTAGTTGACGACGTGTCCCTCGTTGTCGAAGTTGATGGCCCGGAGCCGGCCGGTTCCGGGCTGCGGGTACACGATCGTCAGGTCGTCGTGGACGAACGCCGGGTGGTCTTTCGTGGCCGGATACTCCGCGCGGCTCTTCCTTACCAGAACATTGCGCTGCAAGTCGGGCTGGAACGAGAAGCCGCCCGCACTTTGTCCGGGAGCCCCGCCGCCTTCGCCAACCCAATCGCCGAGCAGGAACTGAAGCGGCGCCCAGAGGTCGGCAGCAGGTTTGCCGGGCGCGGGCTGGGCGAGGGCGATGCGGGCGGCCAAGAGAACCGTTAACAGTTGGAAAATGCGGCGCATGGTGTGGACACCATTATCGCGCGCCTGTGGGGGACGGGTAATCGGTACAATAACTGTCACGATGCGACTTCCGATTGCGTTGTTGGCGGTGTGCGGTGTGCTGGTGGGGCAGGATTTCCCGGAGGGGAGCGTCGCGAAGATTGCCACCGGATTCAAGTTCACTGAGGGACCGGTGTGGTCGCGGGAGGGCTTCCTGCTCTTCAGCGACATTCCGAATAACAGGATCGTGAAGCTCACGCCCGGAGGGGGGACCGCGGTGTTTCGGGAGTCCAGCAACGGCGCCAACGGGCTGGCGTTCGACGCGCAGGGGCGATTGTACAGTTGCGAGAGCGTGACGCGGCGGGTGACGCGCACCAACAAGGCGGGGCAGCTCGAGGTGCTGGCGGAGCGATGGGAGGGCAAGCGGCTCAACGCACCCAACGACATCGTGGTGCGCAAGGACGGACAAGTGTACTTCACCGACCCGGCTTTCGGCAAGGAGATGGACACTCGCGAGCTGGACTTTTTCGGCGTGTACCACATTTCGCCGAAGGGGCAGTTGGAGCTGGTGGCGAAGCCACAGGGCCGGCCGAACGGACTGGCGCTTTCGCCGGACGGCAAGATTCTCTACGTGGACAACACCGACGAACGCAACGTGCGCGCCTACGACCTGGACAGAAACGGGAAGGCGTCCAACGAGCGGGTGCTGATTGCGGGGATCGAGGGAGCGCCGGATGGGATGAAGGTGGACGAGAAAGGGAACCTCTACATAGCGGCGCAGGCAGTGGCCGTGTATAGCGCGGAGGGGAAGCCGCTGGAGAAGTTCAACATTCCGGAGACGCCGTCGAACTGCGCCTTCGGAGACGCCGACTTCAAGACGCTGTACGTGACGGCGCGGAGCTCCGTTTACAAGGTGCGGTTGCAGGTCAAAGGGGCGGGCGAAGAATGAACACGAGCGGCGATTACCTGGAGTTCGCAAGTCTTAAAGAACTGCTGAGGCGGTACATCGCGAGTCCGCTGGGCCAGGCGGAGCTGGATAAAGTCGAGCCCAGCGACGATCGCGCGCAGGTGGAGCAGATGCTGCGCGAGACGGCGGAGGCCAAGGAGTACCTGGACACGGCGGCGCGGCCGCAACCGGCGTCGCGAGGCGCAGCGGTGCGGATACGCTTCAGCGGAATCGAGGACACTACCGAGTCGCTGGGGAAGCTGCGGATCGAGGGGGCGTCGCTGGAGGCGAAGGAGATCCTGGACTTGACGGGTCTGCTGGATCGGGCCACCGATATCCGGTCGGTGCTGCTGGCGGTGGCGGCGCGGTTCCCGAAGCTGGGAGCGCGGGCGGCGGCGATGGGGGAGTTCCGGTCGCTGCTGCGGGACCTGGCGGGGAAGATTCTGCCGGACGGCTCGGTGGCCGATCACGCCAGCGTGCTGCTGGGTCGATTGCGGCGGGACATGGAGCGGCAGAAGCAGGAGATACAGAGTTCGCTGGAACGCTTCCTGCGCGCGCACCGGGAAGAAGGCGTGCTGCAAGAGGAGTTCGTGACGCTGCGCAACGAGCGGTTCGTGGTGCCGGTGATCGCGGGGCAGCGGCGGAAGATCGACGGAGTGATCCACGGGGCGAGCGGGACGGGGCACACGCTATTCGTCGAGCCGCTGGAAACCATCGAGCTGAATAACGAGCTGGTGCGGCTGACCGAAGAAGAGATGCGGGAGGTGCATCGCATCCTGCTGGAGTTCACACAGCGGCTGCGGGAGTACGCGGTAGCGATCGGGCGCACGATACGGATTCTGGGCGAACTGGAGATACTCTTCGCCAAGGCCGAGTTCGCGGTGGAGTTCAGTTGCACGATTCCTCGGTTCGGCGATGGCGAGACGCGGCGGCTGGCGCTTCGGGAGGCACGGCATCCGCTGCTGGAGGATGTGCTGCGCCGCCAGCGAAAGCCGGTGCTGCCGGTTTCCCTGGTGCTGGAAGGCGGCACGCGCACGCTGCTGATCAGCGGGCCGAATAGCGGCGGAAAAACGGTGACCCTCAAGACGGTGGGGCTGCTGGCGCTGATGGCGCAGGCGGGGCTGCCGGTGCCCTGCGCGGAATCGGAGTTCCCGTTCTTCGACCAGGTGCTGGCGGACCTGGGCGATCAGCAATCGATTCAGGAGAGTTTGAGCACGTTTTCGGCGCACATGTCGCGGGTGCGGGATATCGTCAGCCAAGTGACGCCGGATTCGCTGGTGCTGCTGGACGAACTGGGCCGAGCGACGGACCCCGAGGAGGGCGGGGCATTGGGCGTGGCCATCCTGGACCGCTGCCGCACGTCGGGCGCGTTCTCGCTGGCCTCGACGCACTTGCTGGCGCTGAAGATCTACGGCGCGAACACCGAGGGCGTGCTGAACGGCTCGATGGGGTTCAACGAGGAAACGTTGGAGCCGACCTACGTGCTGCGGCTGGGTGCGCCGGGCAAATCGGCGGGCATCGACATCGCGCGGCGGCTGGGAATGCCGCAGGCGCTGCTGGAGAGGGCGCGGGCCGCGCTCAGCACGCGCGAGCGGGATCTGGGAAGATTCCTGAGCGAGCTGGATCGCCGGCTGAAAGAAGTGGCCGAGCTTCAGGCCGGGCTCGAGACGGAGCGCCAGCGGCTGGCGGCGCGCGAGAAGGCGGTGGCCGAGGAATGGGCGAAGAAGGAATCCGTCAAGATCCGGGAACTGGAGCGGCAGTGCGAGCTGGTGCTGGAGCGGTTCGAGGCGCAGGCTCAGGAGACCCTGGGGAAGATCGGCAGCGGCGGCGGCGAGAAGAAGGCGGTTGCGCAGGCGCAGCGCAGCGTGGCGAAGGTGAAGCGGGAACTGCGGGAAGAGATGGAGTCGGCGGTGCTCTCGACGCGGGCCGACCCGCTGGAGCCGCTGAAGATCGTGGAAGGGGCGCGGGTGCGGCTGAAAGGCGTGCGGGAGCCGGCGCGGGTGCGGCGGTTGATCGGGGCGGACCGGCTGGAGGTGGAAGCCGGATACCTGAAAATGCAGGTGTGGCTGGACGAGGTGCTGGAGGTGCTGCCGAGCGCTGGCGAAGGGGCGAAGTTGCCGAAAAACGTTTCGTTCAAGCCGGCGGGGCCGGAGGGCTACGTGAACATGCAGGAGATAAACCTGATCGGCGAGCGGGCGGAGGCGGCGCGGGATCGGGTGGACAAGTTTCTGGACAGCGCCGTGCTGGGGTCGGTGAACCGCGTGAGGATCGTGCATGGACACGGGATGGGCGTGCTGAAGAAAGTGGTCGCGGAATTGCTGGCAGAGCATCCCAGTGTTGCGAAGTTTTACGCAGCTCCGCAGAGCGAAGGCGGGGCGGGGGCGACCATCGTCGAGCTGAAGGAGTGAGGCGGCACAGCACCACCCGCGCGTGGGCGGATGTGAAAAGCGCGGGAGCGGGCTTTCCAACGGGCTGGAAATGGTGTAAAACCATTCTAGGAGGGTTTTGTTCTTGCCTGCCTGTGGAAAAGCCGCGGCCCCGTCCCGCGGAGGGCTTTGTCCTGACGCACTTCCGCCGATCGGCGGCGGAAAAGTTGTCCACAGCTTCCCTCACAGGGTAAACCGCACAAAGCACGGCGCGAAAATTGGCATTGTCACGCGGGTGCAAAGATGGGCTAAATGGGGAGTCGCCTAATGGCAA
The DNA here is from genome assembly GCA_052144455.1 of Bryobacteraceae bacterium. Taxonomy (GTDB): domain Bacteria; phylum Acidobacteriota; class Terriglobia; order Bryobacterales; family Bryobacteraceae; genus Fen-330. The sequence goes on along the minus strand of JBKQQG010000100.1, from coordinate 4,845 downwards.
GCACAGACCTCGCACTGGACAAGGGGCTTCCCGTCAATCTGGATGCCGAGCGCTTCGTCCTCGGCTCGATCATGCTGGACGACAGCTTGTTCGTGCAGGTGGCGGGCACGCTGCAAACCGACGACTTCGCGCTGGAGAAGCACAAGCGCATCTTCATCCGCATGATGGACCTGCACGAGCGCGGGGAGCGGGTGGACCGCGTGAGCGTGGCGAACGAGCTGCTCAAGCACGGCCAACTGGAGGCCTGCGACGGGCTGACCTACCTCATATCGCTCGACGACGGCCTGCCGCGCACGTCCAATGTGGATGGCTACGTGGGCATCGTGCGGGACAAGGCGCTGCTGCGGCGGATTATCTTCACGTCGCAGAAGCTGATCGACCGGTGCCTGATCGGGGAAGAGGAGCCGGAGGAGATCCTGGCGGGGGCGGAAGACTCGCTGCTGAAGCTGAACGACCTGCGCGGGAAGGCGGGCCTGGCGTCTCCCGACGACATCATTAAGGAGTACGAGGGCGGGATCAACGCGTTCCTGGACCCCAGCAAGCGGATCAAGGGGATCGGCACGGGATTCGTGAAGCTGGATGAGATGACGGGCGGTTTCCATCCGGGAGAGCTGATCATCCTGGCGGCGCGTCCGGCGATGGGGAAGACGGCGCTGGCGCTGAACATCGCGCAGCACGTGGCGACGGGCAAGAACCCGCAGACGGTGGCGGTGTTCTCGATGGAGATGTCGAAGGAGTCGCTGCTCACCCGCATGTTGTGCGCGGCGGCGCGAGTGGACAGCCAGAAATTCCGGGCGGGCTACCTGAACCAGACTGAGCGCCACCACTTGCAGGCGGCGGCGGTGCAACTGGCGGGAGCGCCGCTGTACATCGACGACACGGCGGGCGCGAACCTGCTGGATATCCACGCCAAGCTGCGGCGGCTCAAAGCCGAGCAGGGGGGGCTGGGCCTGGTGGTGATCGATTACCTGCAATTGATGAGCGGGCGCGGCCGCTTCGAAAATCGCAACCAGGAAATCAGCACGCTCTCGCGCGGCATGAAGATGCTGGCCAAGGAGATGAAGGCTCCGGTGCTGGTGCTCTCGCAGTTGAGCCGGGCTCCCGAAACGCGGCAGGGGGATCACCGGCCGCAACTCAGCGATCTGCGCGAATCGGGTTCCATCGAGCAGGATGCCGACGTGGTGGCGTTCATCTTCCGCGAGGAAGTCTACAAGCCGGACCGGGAGGATTTGCGCGGCACGGCGGAGCTGCTGCTCTCCAAGCAGCGGAACGGCCCCACGGGCAAGATCAATCTGGTTTTCCTGCGGCAGTGGACGAAGTTCGAGAACCGCGCGGCGGATATTAGCGAGACAACCGAGGCGCCGCCGCCGGACGAAGACTAGGTTCCTCGCCCAGGAGAACTCTTGGCCCTCAACTCGGCGCTTGTGAAGAGCACGGTGGTGGCGGCGCTGGGCGGTCTGCTGTTTGGATTCGACACTGCGGTTATCGCGGGCGTCACCGGCGCGCTGAGCATCGAATACCAACTTTCGCCGGCGTCGCTGGGGCTTACGGTGTCCATCGCTCTGTGGGGCACCATCGTAGGGGCCATGCTGGCCGGAATTCCGGGCGACCGCTGGGGCCGGCGCGACAGCTTGCGGATCATGGCCGTGTTGTACTTCGTCTCGGCGCTGGGCTGCGCATTGGCGTGGAACTGGCACTGGCTGGCGCTGGCACGGTTTGTGGGCGGGCTGGGCATCGGCGGGTCCTCGGTGCTGGGGCCGATGTACATCGCGGAGGTGGCGCCGGCCAAGTGGCGCGGACGGCTGGTGGGCTTCTTCCAGTTCAACGTTGTCTCCGGGATTCTGGCGGCCTACTTATCCAACTACGTCATCGGTCAGATGGGATTCGGGCCGCTGGAGTGGCGCTGGAAGCTGGGCATCGCGGCGGTTCCGTCGGCGTTGTTCTTCCTGATGCTGTTCTGCATCCCGCGCAGCCCGCGCTGGCTGGTGAAGAAGGGCCGCCTGGCGGAAGCCGGGGAAGTGCTGCGCCTGACCGGCGAGGAGAACGCCGGAGAGGACCTGCGGGAGATTGTGGAGTCGATTGACGCGGAGCACGGGCATGGCGAGGAGCCTCTGTTTACGAGTAAGTACCGCGTGCCGATCTTACTCGCGGTGTCGCTCGCCATGTTCAACCAGCTCTCGGGCATTAACGCGATCCTGTATTACCTGAACGACATCTTTAAGAGCGCCGGATTCAGCAAGGTATCCGGCGACTTACAGGCCGTGGCGGTGGGCGCGACTAACCTTTTGTTCACGATGATCGCGATGTCGGCGATCGACCGGATCGGGCGCAGGCCGCTGCTGCTGGCGGGGTCGGTCGGAACGGCCGTGTGCCTGGGGGGAGTTTCGGCGATCTTCTTCAGCCAGGCGCACCGGAACCTGCTGGTCTGGTTGCTGGTGGGATTCATCGCCTCCTTCGCGTTCTCGCAAGGCGCGGTGATCTGGGTGTACCTGAGCGAGGTCTTCCCGAACCGCGTGCGGGCCAAGGGGCAGAGCCTGGGCAGCTTCACGCACTGGGTGATGGCGGCGCTCATTTCGTGGGTTTTTCCCATGCTGGCCGCACGCTCCGGAGGCGCCCCCTTCGTCTTCTTCGCGCTGATGATGGCGCTGCAATTCTTCGTGGTGCTGTTCCTGTTCCCGGAGACGAAAGGGGTCACGCTCGAACAGATGCAGAGGAAGATGGGGATCAGATAGCGGGCTGTCGGGAAATGACAGATCCAATACTTGCCGCCGATGAACGCCGATCAACGCCGATAAGAAATCGATAACAAGATTCGGTTATCGGCGTTGATCGGCGTTCATCGGCGGCAGGAAGGGTTTTTGCCTACTTTTCCGAGCGCCTTCTTGCACTCGGCAAGATGTTTTCGTGCGTCCTTGCGGTTGTTCCAGGTCTCTGCTCAAGTACTCGAGGATCTCCTGCTCGCGCTGCTGGACTTCGAGAAGAACCAACTCCGCCATGCAGACCTCGGGTTCGAACCCCTGCGGCGCCGGGAAGGATTGATCGCCGTGCGGAGAATCGAGGCGCCGGCGCAGGCGGTACACTGGAGGTGGATGGGGTTCGACGACTACAAAGTGGTGCTGTACCGCAACCAACCCGACGGATGGGTAGCGGAGGTCCCTGCAATTCCCGGATGCCACGCGCTCATGCCGACTCGGGAAGAGGCCCTGGTTGAGCTGGCCGCTGTGTTCCGGTTGATTTCGGAAGAGTACGGAGAACGGAAAGAGCCTTTACCCGCCGACACAACCGAGATCGTGCATGCCTAGCGCGCGGGCCGACGAATTCCGCCGCGTTGCGGCCATGCTTGGTTTTCGGAAGGCGCGCCAGACCGGGAGCCACGAACGATGGAGGCACGAAGACGGGCGTTCCACGACGATCCCGATTCACGGTGGGCGGCAGATCGGCCCTCCACTCTTCTACCGAATCTTGAACCAACTCGGGATTGACGCGGAAGAATTCGATCAACTCCGTTAGGCCCTCCAGCGGATTGTCCGGCAGCCAAGAGCCAGCCCGGTTGCATTACGATGGCGCCTTGCGAGCCGTCGTCGGGGCGGGGGAGATTCTGGCGAGCGGCGAGCTGCGGCTTGCCTGCGGGCGCTTACTCGGGATGGGAACGACTGGCTGTGGCGGTGCCTGGTCGCACCGGAGGCGACGCGCACCCTGATACGCTAAAGAGTGTCCTGATTCAGGCCGGACTGAAGGACAAGCCATGAGGAAGTACGCGATTGTCATCGAGCAAGGCGAACACTATCTTTCGGCCTACGTCCCGGATCTACCTGGATGCATCACGACAGGCCGGACCGTCAAAGAAATTGAACACAACATTCGGGAGGCCATAGAGTTGCATCTTGATGGTTTGCGCGAAGACGGCGAGCCCGTTCCCGAGCCTCATACGGTGGTCACCTACATCGAACTGCAGGAAGTCGCCTGATGCATTGCCCCGGACGGCGGGCCACGCAGGGTGGAATGTCCCCGGTGTCCCCGGTGTGGGGAGTTTTGGTCCACGTGAGTTCCATCTCGTGATAGCATTACTGGCAGGATGGGCGACGAACAGATAATCCCTAGTTTCCCGGACGGCAAGGACTTTACGGACTTCAAGAACCGCCATCCGACAGTGCTACGGGCCCTCGATGAAATGGCGGTCGGCTTCGACGGCTTGATAGGCCTCATCAAAGAACAAGAGCCGTCTGAGGTCAACACCATCTTGTTCCTGCTTTTCGGTGCTTCCTGGCGGGAATTCGAAGAGATCCTCCTGCTCGCCCTGAATGGGTATGGTTCAGGGGCGATGAAGCTGCTTCGAGCCCTCTACGAGCGCACCGTCACCACGCAATACCTCATGAAAGTCCCGGCCAAAGTACGCCAATTCAGGGATTTCAGTGATGTTCACTGGCACAGACTCCTGAAGGAGGCGGACGAGAACGGTTTAGCCGCTGAACTGTCCAAACAACGCCGCGAGGAGATTGACGCGAACTTTGCCAGGGTGAAGGACGACTTCACCGAAATAGCGTGCAAGCCGTGCAAGAGGAAGAGACCTCAAGACTCGTGGACCAAAAAGCCCGTTCTGACCCAAGCGCGGGAGATCCATGAACAGTTGGGGCAGATCTGCTTTCTAGGCTACCTAATGCCCACGTTCTTTTTGCATACCACACATTGGGGCATCACGCAGCAGATGAAGGAAGGTCCTGTCAAGCCTCGATAGAAATGTCCCCCTCTCCACCTCGATAGAAGTGTCCCCTTCTTCTCACTCCAGAATCGGAGCGGCGTGGTGTGGAAAACCTGGTTTTGGTTTTCCACCACCCGCCGCGGCCG
>JBKQQG010000099.1:0-52342 GCA_052144455.1 Bryobacteraceae bacterium | reverse complement strand
TCGACAAACACAACGACAGCCCGAAGCCCTTCGTTTGGACTGCCAAAGCTTGCGATGTTTTGGAGAAGGTCAGGCGTGCCCGCGCGGCGCTGGATAATCGTTGATCTGCTTGCCGCAGACCACTAGGTGATGAGCTGGGTCCAGTCCAGGGTCGCGGCTAATTGCTGGCCAATGGTCACCAGAGTGGGAATAGCGGACAGATCGGCCTCGTCGATGTCACTGGGGAGAAGCGGGTTGATGTTAGTCATGACGCCGGGCCACTGGCGGTTGACGGCTTCGTCGGCCCAGTCCTCGGAGGTGTCGACCAGGGTGCTGGTGGTCCAAGAGACGACCTTCAACAGGCCGGAGGGGGGAGTGTCGGAACCTGGGAAGTAACCGGTTCCCAGACCGATCACGCGGGTGTCCGCGGGAGTGAAGGCGTCGAATTCGAAGGCCTCGACGCAGGCTTCGTAAACGGGATTGGCGGTGCCGCCGGCGCCGCCATCGAAGAAGCAGACGCTCTGGCCGTTAATGCCGTCGATTTTCCAGTGATCGAAGTAGGTGGGCGCGCAGGCCGAGGCGACCGCGGCGTCGATCAGCTTGACGGATCCGGTGGTTCGGGAGTTTTGGGGATTGTCCCTGACGAAGAACCAGTTGTGTCCGTTCATGGCGGTGGCCGAGATCATCACTCCGATGGGGCAATCGTCGACCACCCAGGAGGCGGCGGGGCCGAAGACGGTTACCAAAACGTCGCGGAGGTGAGTGGGATCGTACATGAAGCCCTCGGCGACTCGCTTGGCATCCGCGATGACGCCGGTGGGGGTGAAGATTTCCTTGGAACGCTCGGTGTAAATCTTGAGAATATCGGCGGCGGGGATGCCGGCGGCGATGGCAGCCGTGAGCAGTGCGCCGGTAGAGGCTCCGGCGCAGTAGGCGATGTGGTCGCGGGTTACGCCGCCGAGCTGCGATTCGAGTTTCATCAGGCAGCAGGCGGGGATAATACCGCGGATGCCGCCGCCACGGATCGAAAGAATGTATCGCATGGTTTCAGTTACCCTGCGCTATTTTACCACTCAATTCGCGCGTCAAGGCTTAAAGCCCCTTGAGTGGCACGGTGAGCGACCCGATCATTCCGGATCCGGCGTCGCGCACCACGATTCTCAGCGTGTCGGCGCGCGGCGATAGGGGCAGGGTTCTCCGCAGGGGCAACCCGGCTGCGGTGAACTTCCGGTAGGTGTCGGGGAGCATGTTCAGTTCGATGGTGTCGAGAGGCGAGTCGATCTGGTTACCCTGGGAATCGCGCTGGACCATCAACAGGTCGATGCGGCCAGTGTAGCGGTCGCCATCCTGCTTCAACTGCACACCGTCGGGTTGGACGGTCACGAGCAGGTCGAGAGCCGGCGCCCCGGCGGGCGGTCCGGCGGGGGAGTTCGGCGGCGCGGTGGACCGGGCAACGTGCACGGTCATGCCGAGTTCCGTCGCATCGAGCGGACTCCACAGCGCGTCGTGCAATTGCAGCAGGCGGCGCCGTTCGTCCGGCGCAGCGGGCGGGACGTCGAGGTAGCCGCTGCGGTAGTGCAGGCTGACGTGCCCCTTCACAGCTTCGATCTTGATCTTATGGAATTCGCGGTCGTTCTTTTCGTCCGCCGGATAGAATCCGATGGTGTAAGTCAGGGTGGAATCCGCGACGGCTTCGTGAATCGCCCGCGCGAAATCGTTGGTGTTGTAGAAGGCTTGGCCGCCGGTGCGTTGCGCAAGGTCGTTCATGGTGTCGTGTGCGGCGTTGCGTCCACCGCCGCCGGCGCCCGCCCGGGGCGCGGTGGGGGTCCGCGAAGTTCGGACGCCGCTCGAGGCGCCGTTCATGGCAGCGCGGCTGGCATCGAAACCGGGCGCAGGCGTCAACCCGCGCGCATCGATCGGGTACACGGCTACGTTGGCTTGACTCAGAGCGCGGACGGTCGAATCGACTTCGTCCATAAAATCCTCGCCCATGCCGTTCCTGTGTTGGTAGCCGAAGATCTCCGGGAACGCTCCCGACAGCCAGATCAGATTTTTCCGGCCCGGCACGCGCTCCAAATGAGTGGCAATGAATTTGAACACTTCAAGCGTGCCCAGAATACGGTTTCGCATGTAGAACTGGCGCTCCTGCGGCGGGCCTCCCCGGCCCTGGAGCGCCATGTCGAATTCGCTCTGTTCGCGATCCAGGGCGCCAGGCGTCTCCGTGGCGCTCACGCCGATCAATCGGCTTTTCGCATCGGCGAGTTTCTTCTGGAAATCCGCCATATCCGCCGTGTAATCGTGCAACACGCGCAACCGGCCGCTAAAGACGTAGACGCCGATTCGATCCTGCGGCTGGATCTCTTCGAGATACTTGATGAGCTGTTGCCGCGCGTACATCCGATCGGCCATGCGCGTATTCACCAGATCGAGCAGGACCACGGTGATCCCGTTAGTCGCCTGCCCGCGCGCCGCCAGAATGTTGGTGAATGTGTTGGGCGGAAGCGGCGCGCTCGCGGCGGGCGACACTCCGGTGGATTCCGACGAGAAGAAGGCGATCTTCTGCGGCCGTCCGTCCACCAGGACGCGGAAGTCCTCGGCCTTCAGGCCGGCGGCAGGCGCGCCGCCCTTTTCCTTGGCGATCACGCTGACCTGCACCAGGCGCGTGGTGGCGGTGATGACCGGCGGCGCGGCGGGCGCCTGGACGGGTGCTGTCTGCGGTTGCGCAGCCCCGACCGCGACGGTCAGGGCGAAGAGTACGCGAGCTAGCCGGGCTGAACAATGCATGACGTCCTCCCGCTAAATGGTCAAGTTTTCGCCGATTCGGTGTCCTGGCCGATGGGCGGAACTTCTATTTTGCCAGAGAAAATCATGGCACGCTTCGGCGACGCGTATAGTGCCGTGCAGCGGTAGTTGGGATCCGCCGCCTAGTCCGTCGGCGGGAATTGCTGCAGGGATTTGGGTACCTGGCGCTGGTAGTTCTCGACTCCATCGTATAGCGAGCGGCCCGCGAGGCGCTGGTTGTTGCGTCTGGCCAGCTCTTCCAGTGTCCGGATTCGCTCGGCATCGGGAGGATGGGTATTGAAGTAGGACGTAAGCTGGTCGAGCACCGCGCCCGCCGCCTCGTCGAGCGGGTTCGCGGCCGCCGGGCGGGGCGAGGGCGGTCGGAAACGGCGATACAGCCGGGCGCCGGCTTCCGGATCGTAGTCGGCCTGCGAGCTGAGACGCAGCCCCTGAGCGTCAGCCTCGGTCTCCTGGAACTTAGAATAGCCGCGGGCCACGAAACGGCGCAGAAGCTCGGGGATGCCGGCCAGGGGCGCCGCGCCGGCCTTTTCGAAGGCGGCTTCGGTCTGGTAGAGCTCGACGGCATGGCGAAGATCGATGTGCGACATCTCGTGGCCGAGGATGTAGGCCAGCTCCGCCTCCGAGCGAATGTCCGCCAACAAGCCTGTGTAGATGAAAACCTGTCCGCCCGGGAGAGCGAAGGCGTTCTCCACGGGCGAGGCGACGACGTGGAACCTGTACTGGATTCCGGGACGCCGAAGATAGGGCAGGAGCGCCGATCCGACCGCTGCAACGTAGGCTTGCCGGCCGGGGTCGGAAGGGGCGGCCAGGTTGAGGCCCGCCACGAGACGGTTGCCCAGGTCCATTTCCCGTGCGTCGGACATGCGGGTGAACCGCAGTCCCACCTGGTCCACATCGCGCAGCACATCCGCCCAGACCTCGCCAGCGGAGGAGAGGTTGACGTCGGGATCGAGATCGCCCATCCAGGCGGCGGCGCCGCCTGCCAGCAGGAGCGCCAAAGTCGAGAGACCGAGCCATTTGCGCATGGTAGTCCTCCTATAAGTAGCGGCGAATCCGCTCGCGGAACCGCGTGTAAATCCAAGACACGCCCAGCAGCAGCAAACCGAGCACCACGAAGGAGAGGATGCGGTTCGGCGTATCCAGCTCGCGCAGATCGTAGGCGAAGAGCTTCAGGACGCAGAAGGTGAACAGAGCCAGGCCGGAGAGGCGTAGCACGCGCTCGCGAGTGGGAAAACCTATCAGCAGAACCAGCAGGCCTTCCAGTCCCCAGGCCACGGTCAGCAGGCTGCCGGAGATTTCGTAGAAGATCAGGACGGCCAGCAGCACGCTGGCGAGCAGGGAGAAGAGCTTGCGCGCGTGCAGATCGACCAGCGTGGGGGAGGGTTCCCCATCCCGGTAAGATTCGGGGCGCCGGGCGATGAACTCGGCGATGAAGAAACTCGCCACCACGGCGGCGCCGGTTAGAATGCGGGTGCGCACGCCGCCGAAGCTCTCGGGGATGTAAAAGTTCGTATTCCAGCTTCGGACGAAGGTGAGCGCGGCGAGAAGGTAGCTCTGATGGCGGAGGTCGCGGTTACGGTAGCGCGTACCGCAGAAGAGGAGAACCAGGCCCAGCACGGCCCAGCCGGCTACCACCAGAGTGCGCCCCAGCTCGAAACGCGCCAGGATCACTGCCAGGACGGCGGGCATCCACAGATAGAAATGCCGGAATCTCCGTTCCCAAGGCTCCAGGCGCGCATCCTCATGGCCGAGCTCCGACCAGAGGTAGTAGAGCATCAGGATCAGCGGCGCCACGGTCAGCAAGCGGTGGGAGACGCCAGCGGTGGCGCCCATGGTGGTGAAGTTCGAGAAGAAGAGCCGACCAGCGGCGATGGCGGCCATGGCGTGACCCTGCGAGCGAAGAGAAGACCAGGCGAGCGGGAAGCCGCACTCGAGCAGGAGCAGAGCCATCACCGCCCAGCCCACGGCCACCAGCGGCGCCGGCAGCGCGTACCAGACGAGCGCGCCCAGAAAGACCGTTCCAGCGAGCGACGCGATGTCCCGGAGCGAACTTCGTTCCAGCGCGCCGAGACGCTTCGCGCCGAAGCGGTAGAGTTGCCCGGCGAATGGATAGCTCAGCAGGGTGGCCGCACCGAGCACCTCAATGTTACGTGCGGTGGGGGTGGCTCCGCCGATCACGTTGACATAGAGCAGCGCGCCGTAGGCCAGCGCGCCGACCGTCGCCGCTTGCCTCCTGAAGCTGGACACGCGCAATAGAAGCCCGAGCTCGAACAGCGCCACGCCCAGGGCCAGCCAACCCGCGCCCAGCCAGGTCTCCGGCAGCCATTTCCAGAGGACGGCGCAGAGGAAAGCCGTACCGGCCCAGGATACGGCGTCCCGAACCCCGCTCTGCTCCTCATCCTGCAGGCGGGGCAGGCCGACCATTTGGGCGGCCACCAGGTAGTTGATGCCGGCTCCGATCGCAAGCCACCGCCAAGGGCTTTGAACATCGCTCAGACCTATACCGAAGAGGTTCACCGCAACCAGCGTGTACCAGCTCACGCCCCCCACTGTGTAGGCCTGCCAGCGGAACTCCGGCAGGCGCGCCCAGAAGCCGACTTGGAAGAGCACAAACGCCAGGGCCAGCCAGCCAATGCCCAGCCACTGTGGCGGCGCCCATCTCCAGATGAATCCGGCCAGAAGAAGCGTGCCGACCCAGGATGCGCCATAGCGCACCGAACGTTGCTCGCTCTCCGGGAGACGGCGGATCAGGACCAACTGGGCGCCGATCAGGAATTGGACCGCAGCCGCCAGGGCGAGCCACTTCCATGCGGTTTGGCCTTCGGTGACGCCTTGGCCGAGAAGGTTCACCGCAACCAAGGTGGTCCAGCTCGCGACGGCGGTGGAGTAAGCCTGCCAACGGAACTCCGGCAGGCGCAGCCAGAATCCTACCTGGAAGAGGGCCAAAGCCAGAACCAGCCAGCCCGCGCCGAGTTGGGCTTGGGGTAACCATTTCCAGAGAACGGTTGCAAGGCAGAGCGTGCCGGCCCAAGAGGCGGCGGATCGGACCCAGCGTTGCTCGGGCGCCGGGAGGCGGTGCGTCCAAATCATTTGAGTGGCAGCGAGGTAGTTGATGGCAGCCGCGACTGCCAGCCATTTCCAGGCGCTCTGGCTGTCGCTCAAACCTAAGCCGAACACATTGGTGAGCGCGAGCGCGACCCAGCTCACGGCTGCCGCCGCGTAGCCCTGGCCGCGGAACTCCGGGAGGCGCGCCCAGAACCCCAGTTGGAGAAGAGCGAATGCCAGCGCCAGCCAGACGATCCCGCGGTACTCGGCCGGAGTCTCGAATCCGGCCACCGCAACCAGGGCCGTCGAGGCAGCCCAACTGTATATCAGCCCGGGTCTTTTCAGCACGCGATTGAGATAGCACAGCGCGGTCATCAGGAGCGCCGCGGGCGTCCAGGCCAGCCAGTTTCCGCCGGCCAGCGCGATGTGGCGCTCATTGGGCAGTTCCTGGCTTATCAAGTCCATGGCGCCGAGGCCGAAAACGCACATCGCCAGGGCGCGCAGATACTGCTGGCCGAAGGCGGTTCCGAACAGGAACAGGAGCTCGGCTTCCACAGCGAGAGCGGCCACGATCCAGGCTCCGGAGAGCCTGGCGAAGATGCCGAAGACGGCGGCCGTTGCCGATATCGCGATCGCCGCGTGGTATCCGCTGATAAACCGGTCGGCAGGTTCCGCATCCTCGGGGAAGCTGGAAGGACGGCGCAGGAGGCCGCGAATCACCGCACTGGCCAGATACGCCGCGGCGGCGCCCGCGTACAGCCCATGGAGACGGGTCGGCGCTGCAGAGAGCCACTTCGCCAGAGACAGCGATACGGCCCCGATGGCGTTGAGAGGGAATATGGCCAGCGCTTCGGCCGTCGCCGGAGTGCGCCGCGAGACGCGGATCAGGTCGAATCCCTCGAAGACCAGCCAAAAGATAGCGAGCAGGGATTGGGTCTCTGCGAGAGTTGCGGTTCCCGTCGACTTCAGCACGGCGGTTCCGTAAGTGGCGAGGATGCCGAAGATAGCCATGCGGAACCAGAAGAACCGCTGGGCCAGGTACAGCAGCGAGACGGCCAGCGGAACCAGGGCGATCACGGCGAAGCCGGTGACCGGAGTCAGATTCAAGCTGAGAAAAGCGGTGATGTAGGCTAGGCCGGTGACCGTCTGCGAGCGGTAGCGCAGGGAGTGGAGAATCATGCCCGCGCTCACGGCCAGCAGGAGAACGGCCCCGGCGATGGGATTCTGTATGACACGCGCTGCGTCGAGTGCGTGCATGGCGTACGCGGTCGAGTACAGGGCCGCCCAGCCGGCGCCGAGCAGGCCGCGGGCAAAGACGACGTAGTTCGGGCGGCGCTCGAGAAACGCTCCGGCGCCCAGCATGGCGACGCTGACGCCCAGGGCGAGAGACACGCGGCCCAGGGGACCCAGCCGGGTGATCGAGTAACTCAAGAACAGTGCGATGCCGATCACGAGGATGGCCCCGCCGATCTTGTTCAACCAGTTCCCACCGATGGTGGCTTCCCAGTCCCGGCCGCCAACGTTCCCGCGCAGCCGGTCCTGCCACTTCTCGGGCTCGGCCCCGACGGAAGCAAACGCCGGTACAGCGAGCGGAGTGGGCTGAGGTTGCGGCGCCGGCGTTGCCACGGGTGGCGCGGGCGGAGGAGGTGGCGCGACGGGCGCCGCTGGCACGGGCTTCGGCTCCGGCAGGGGAGGAACGGACACCGGTGGCGGCAGCGGCGCCGGCGGTGGCAGCGGCACCGGTGTGAACCGCGGCGGCGCGGGGACGGGTTTGGCTTCCGGCGGCGGCGGCCCCACGGCGGGGGGCGCGCTCGGGGGGGCCGCTTTCAAGGCCTGCTCGATCAGATACACCCGGGCGGTCAGGTCGCGGACCGTTTGACCCTGCGGGTCGGCCCACCGTTGGATCTTCTGGAGAACGGAGAAGGCTTTATCCAGTTCGTCCAGGCGCCGGCGGTAAGCGCCCCACACAGTCAACGCCAGCGCTACGACTGCGAGGACCAACAAAGAAACAATGAACTCCACGATGCCTCCAATCGCCTGAGAGAAGAAATGCCGTCAGGCGCCGGTTCCGTTCGGCCAGCAGGAATTGTATCAGGAATCTGCAAAGCACCCAGAGCCGGCCCCCACAACGGCAAGACATGCCGGCAGCCAGAGGATTGCGAGTGTGGCCGCTCCCCGAAGGCGCTCTGGCTGTCGTTCATGGCCATGGCAGAAGCACAGGGGCCCCCAACCTTGCACCCTAATGGAATCAATCATCGGCGGCAGTGCATCCATCTCCGGTCTGTACATTGGATGTACATAGAAATACAATCATGGTACAGGCCTTGGTTTTCGTCTCCTCCGGCTCGCGTGGCACGCGCTTGTGGAAGAATGGGAACCAGGGGGCCCAGCCGAAAATGGAGACTCGAATGAAAACTGCCTGTGTTCTGCTTCTTGCCGCCATGTTACCCGCAGTGGGGCAGACAGCGCCGGATCTGGCCGCTTTGGTGGATGCACAACTTCCGAGCCTGGTGGCCACTTACAAGAATCTGCACCAGCATCCCGAGCTTTCCCACTACGAAGCGCGGACCTCGGCCTTCCTGGCAGCCGAATTACGCAAGGCCGGCTACGAAGTCACCGAGCAGGTCGGCGTGTATCCCGATGGCTCGCGGGCGTATGGGGTGGTCGCGGCGATGAAGAACGATCCCGGCCCGACGGTGCTGGTGCGCACCGATCTGGACGCGCTGCCCATTCAGGAAGAGACTGGCCTCTCCTACGCCAGCTCCGAGCACGGCCAGACGCTGGAAGGCAACCCAGCATCCGCCATGCACGCCTGCGGCCACGACATCCACATGGCGTCGTTTCTGGGTGCGGGCCGCGTGCTCGCGCAGCTCAAAGACCAATGGCGCGGCACTCTGATTCTCATCGGGCAGCCGTCTGAAGAGACCATCGACGGGGCCCGCGCCATGCTCGCGGATGGTCTGTACGAGCGGTTTGGCCGGCCGGACTACGTTCTGGGCCAACATGACGATCCGGGTCTGCCGGCTGGTACGGCGGGCATCGTCTCCGGACCGGCCCTGGCCAGCTCCACCTCCGTGGATGTGGCCATCCGAGGCATTGGCGGGCACGGCGCCCGCCCCGAGGCCGGCAAGGACCCCATCGTGATGGCCGCCGAATACATCCTGGATATACAGACCATCGTGAGCCGGCAGCTTCCACCGCAGCAGCCCGCCGTGGTCACAGTCGGCACGATTCATGGCGGAACCAAGCGCAACATTATCCCGGACGTAGTGACGCTCCAACTCACCGTCCGCACCTACTCCGACGAGGTGCGCGAGAAGATACTCGATTCTCTGCGGAAGATGGCCCAAGGCATGGCTGTTGCGAACGGCCTGCCGTCCGACCGCATGCCCGTTGTTTCGGTGAGCAAGACGGAAGCCACGCCGGTGACTTACAACGATCCCGCCCTGGCCGCGCGCCTGAGACCGGTCTTCATCGCCGCGCTCGGCGCCGGAAATGTCGTCGATTGGCACGCGGAGATGGGCAGCGAGGACTTCGGACTTTTCGGCTTGCCCGGCCATCAGATTCCGGCTTTCTTCCTGCGCCTCGGAGCGACCGATCCCGCTAAACTCGCCGAGAGCCGGCGCACCGGCGCGCCAGTTCCCGGGCTCCACTCCGCCCTCTTCGCGCCAGAGCCCGCACCCACTATCCGCACCGGCGTCATCGGCATGTCGGCCGCGGTGCTGGATCTGATGAAAAAGTAGAACTGCCTGTCTCGCGGGCGGGCGGGGTTGCGTTTGCCGTGGCTGGCGTGTTACCAATCCCATAGGAGGCGCGCCCGTGCAGTTTGGAATTCACTCGCTGCTTTTCGCCGAGACGTTCGTCGAGAAGGATCTCCCGCTGCTGGACAAGTGCAAGTGCATGGGATTCGACGCGGTCGAGATCATCCCGTTCGATCCCGACGGCTTTCCCGCGCGAAAGGTCCGTGCCGCCGCGGCCGATCTGGGCCTGACCATCAACACGGGATACGGCATGCCGGAGCGGTACAACATCATCTCGCCGGAGCCACGAGTCCGCAAGGCCGGGATCGAGTTTTCCAAGCGGCTCATCGATTTGAGCAACGAGGCGGGGGCCAAGGTCTTTGGCGGGATGATTTACTGCGGTTGGGGCTACCTGACCGGCCGGATGCGCACGCAAGACGAGTGGAAGTGGGGCGTGGAAGGCTATCGAGAGATCGCCGGCTACGCGCAACAAGAATCCGAGTTGATTTTGGGCATCGAACCGGTCAACCGCTTCGAATCGCATTTCATCAATACCGCGGCGGATGCGTTGAAGTTCATTCGCGATGTCGGCGTGCCGAACGTAAAGGTGCACCTGGATACATTTCACATGATTCGCGAGGAGAACGACATCGCCGAATGTGTACTCCAGACGGATGGTCATTTGGGGTACGTGCACGCTTGCGAGAATCAGCGTGGCATTCCCGGCAGTGGGCTGATGCCATGGGTTCCGTTCTTCAAAGCGCTCCGGCGGGCGGGCTACGACGGGTGCGTGACCATTGAATCGTTCGACCCCACTATGGAAAGTATCGCCAAGCTGTGCTGTATCTGGCGCAAGCTGGCCGATTCTCCCGAACAACTCGCCAGCGAAGGACTGAGATTCCTCAAGGACGTCTACCGGCAGGTCTACCTTGACGGGTTGGCGGCCGGCTAGGCTTCGCACCAGCTCCGGTCGCACTTCGGGCAATCGTAGGTTACAGTCTTTGTCTGCTCACGCACGCATCCGATCAGAGCGCCGCATTCCGGGCAGACCGGCAGCAAGTAAGCAAGGCTCCCACTCTGGCAGGATTGACATACCCGAAAGCCGTCCGCGCCATAGGCCAGCGGCCCCGTGTATCCGCACAGGAGACAGTTAAATGCAGCCAGCGTCTTCCTTGCGAATGCGATCTCTTTAGGCGTCATCTGCCGCCCCCGGCGATCTTCAATTGTACATCCTGCCGTGCCGACGCCCCCGGCGCTACCGCACGGCAATGGTTACTCCCGCAGGCGACGCAACTCCTCCGACCGTAACCGCCAATTGAACCGCTTTCCCGACCGGAGCGCCGCCGGGTATCAGAATGTTGAACTGCTCGAGGCCCATGACGAATCCGGGCGCGCCGCCCGCGTAACTTACGGTCGCCGGCACTCCGCCGACTGTCGCGCTGTACTGCTGTCCAGTCCATGGAGGCGTGCCGCTTACCAGCCATCCATCGAGACCCGCGGGGTTGGTTTGACCGTCGCCGGTCACGTAGAAGATGATGTAGTCACCCCGATTCACGGGGTTCGCCGGCGAATTCAACTGCCCATTGGCGTAGTTCACGGCGACCGCCTGGCCCCGGCCGGACGAGTCCATCGTGAAGATCGCCGGCACGGACGAGACCACGGGCAGGACCACGGGAGCCGAGAGTGCGCCATCCACGGCGACTTGCATCGCGGTAGTTGTAAGTCCCGCGAGTCCGTACGGAGCGACGGCGCTGGTCTGCCCGCTCGAGGTGTAGATCATGGGGGAGGGGAAGCCGTCGAAAAAGACCTGCGTGCCGCCAATCGCGGCGCCGACGAAGCCGGCCTCATCGAGTTGCGCAGTGGCGGGGCTGGCGGGCCCGATGCCGGTGCCCCAAAAGGTCAGGATCTCGCCGGGGGCCACCATCCCCGCTTGATAGCCCGCGCCATTCGTCACGGCTGCGGCGTCAAAGGAGGGGACGGAGAACCCGGCGCCGGCTCCGTATCCGTACAAGATCCCTCGGCCGCCCGTGCCGGCGTATACGAGGTCCTGGGTCCGCATGTCGCCTTCCAGCGCCGTGATCGACCCGAAGGCCTGCTCGGCAGGGTCGCTGATCTGGGTCCAGGTCGCACCGAGATCTTCGGATTTGTAAATCGCCTGGCCGGTGAATCCCGCGGGCTGCCCGTGGATATAGAGGAACGGAGTGTCCGCCGAGTTACCTTTTCCAAACGCGACGAAGTTACAGGCCACCACGCCGGGTACCGCGGCAAACGTCTTCCCGAAGTCGGTCGAGCGATACAGGGGAAATGGCGATGGCTGGTTGGCGTTGGGCTTGTGAGCGATCCAGAGGTCGCCCGCCTTCACGGGATTCGGCGCCAGCGTGACCTGTATGGTGTACTGCACGCCCGGGATCGTGGAGAGGAGCGTCCAGTTGGCCCCACCGTCGGTGCTCGAATAGACGTTTCCCTGCTCGTAGTAATAGAAGGTTCCTCCCTGCAAGGGATCGGCGGCCACAATCTGCGGCGCCCACCACTGGTTACTTACTTGCCAGGACGGCGGCAACGACGGGCACAGTTTCCAGGACTGCCCGCCGTCGGTCGAGTAGACCGGCGCCGCGTTCACCGGCGCCCACACGAGGTTGTTTGGGTCGGTGGACGACATCGCGATGTTGCCGGCCACGCCCGGGGACGCGCTGCCAAACGGCCGCCACGTCTGCCCGTTGTCGGAGCTGAACCCGGTTTCGGCCACGGCGGCATTTGTTTCATCCCATCCTACGAAAGCCATGTATTCGGGATGCTGCGCGCTGTAGGCGATCGAATTGCCCTGCGCCACCCAGTCGAACTGCGCGATGGTGGCCGAGGGCACGGCGTCGCGGCTGGCGTGTCGGAAACCAACCATGTCCATCGAAGCGCTGATCAGGTCGGCTCCTGGCGCGTTGGAGCCGGGCAGCGTAACGAGCGGAGGCGCCTTCACGCTTTGGACGCACAGTTCCTCTAGGTTGTTCATCCACCAGAGCCAGGAGGTCTCCGCCGCCGTGTAGTCTTCGGTTGCGATCACTCCGTAGCCGTTAGTTTGGAGAAGGCGCGTTGGCTGCAGCGGATCTATGGCCACGACGCCATTGCCCCAACTCGCGGACTTGGCCGTATTGACGCCGGTCGAGTACGCCGCGTAGTAGGAGGGCTGGTTAGGCGCACCGCCGATGGCGAGCTGGGTCCACGTGTCGCCCCGATCGGTGGAACGGTAGATGGTTTGGTTATGGTTGGCGCACACCAGTAACTCGCGCGGGTTCGCCGGCGAGAAAGTCACGCCGGAATACCCATCGCTCAGCGAGAACGGAGTAATATCCTTCCACGCCCCCGCCCGATACCGCTGCACGGCGCCGGCGACCGCTCCCTCGTCGCCGCCGAGCGTCACGACCAGCGTGCTGTCGCTCGAGACCGCCGCGCGCGCGGGATTCGGCTGGCTGCCAATATTCGTCCAGGTGTTCCCATCGTCGGCGCTCATCCACACGCCATGGCCCCAGACGCCCGCGTAGATAAGCTGCGCCTGCGCGTCGCACACGACGAATGTGACGCCTACCCAGACGCCCGCGCTGTCCGGCGGGCTCAGAGGTATGGCTGGAATGCTGCGCCAGGCCTGCGTTCCGTCCTTGACCCAGAGGCCGTTCTTCCGCGTGCCTAGAAAAATGCGCTGCGGCAGGTTTGGATCGACGGCGATCTTCTCGCCGGTGGTCCCGCGATAGGCGTCGTTGGCGCCGATGTAGAGCTGCGCCGAGGCGAGCCCGGTCGGGACCCAGTACGCGCCACGCGAGTGGGACACGAAGACTTCCGCGTAAGTATTGGCGCCGGAGGCGACACCGGTGGAACCGTATAGAGTGTTGGCATCGGTGGGATCCACGCCGATGGCCTCGAACCCGTGCGCTCCCATACCCGAGCGGTCGGCGAGAGGCAGCCAGCGGCGCGCGCCGCGATCGAACCGGTAGGCGCCGCCGACGTCCGTGCGGATGTAGATATCGTGCGGCGCCTGGGGGTGAATCACGAGGCCGGTAGCATACCCCATCCCCTGGATGTTGACGTTCTTCCAGACGAACGGCGTGTCCGCTCCGGTGAGTGCGCCCGCCAGCGCTGCCGCCACTAGCACTGCGCGAAAGAAAGCTGTCGCCATGTGCTAACCCGGGTCTTACCAACCCTTGAATGTGACCTCAAAATCCATCTCCTGCGTGGCGGGCTGATAGACGCACATCGCCGGATGATAGGTCCATTTGGAAACCACGCGCAGAGCCTCTTCCGCCAGGTCCGGGCGAGCCGCGTCCAGGACCTTCAACGCGGCGGGCTTGCCGTCCTTGCCGACCCTGCCGTGCAACCGCACCGTGATGGCCTCATTGGACTGCGTCTTCGGCTCCGGCTGCGGAGTGTTATCCGCGAAGGCGCGATGGAACTCCTGGCATCGATTGTCGATCTTCGCGTCGGGCGGATAGTCGAAATAGTCCGGAGGGTATTCGGTCCTGACCACCACCCTGGAATCGATCTCGATCAGCTTCTCGTTGCCAGCCCAGCGCTCGATGTGTCCGGGAAGGGAAGCGTTATTGAAGCGGAAGCAGGCCGACTGGCGAATGGTCTCATCGCCCAGGCGCACGGATAACAGAAATCCGGTCTGTGCGTCCACGCAAACCTGGCCGGACTGCTGCTGGTCGCCCTTGAGGGTATCGAACTCAATGCAACGCGCCGGATGGCCGTCCAGGGTGGCATCCCCGATACTGCGAATCAGGTCGGCGGGCTCGAAGCGCCCTTGAAATGCGGGCAGCAACTTGCGCACCGAGGTCAACGCCGCCGGTTCTGCGTTCTCTGTGCGGGACGTGGCGAGTTCGGCGCCATCTTGCACGCGAATGAACTTGTAAGTGCCGTATGTGAACTCCCAGCGCTTGTTCACGGGAGTTCTTACACCGATCTTCAGGCTGCCTTCCGAGGCTTCCCCGGGGGCGGGGTGCAGCACGCGAAAATCGACGAATTCCTCGTTGGCTGGCCAGACAGGCGTCGTGAGCATCACCGCCCGCTCCATCAGCCGCACCGCTTCGGCGCGCACCTGCGGGTCCTCCGCCGGCGCCACTTCGGGCCGCAGGGTGGTGGTCTGGGCCAAGCAGGCCGGAACGATCAGCCACAAACAAAAACACGCGCTTCGCGGCATGCATCGATTATAAACCCCGTCGATGGGCCACCAGTGAGAAACAAATGCCACGATTCAGGCCTGGCTTTCACCCGGCGTTGCGAGGGGGCGGCATGGGGGAGCGCGATGTGGTTGTGTCCGGCACGGGCGGCTGCGCGAAGACCGGTGGGTACGGCAGTCCATCAGGAAATGGCCTGTGTTCAATTACTTCAAGACCAATATGTGGCGGACACCTGGGGAGCCCCGTGGAGTTTGGGGATTCCGCTGCGACGGCTTGTGAAACTGGCGGCATCCCGCTATGCGAGAACCGCCCTCCCGGCTGTACCCTAGACGACTCTCACTCGTTCTTCATCCCGACCGCGACTTTCTGTGCGCCCCCGGGTTTACAAACTTGTTACCTTTTATGCTGTATCGGATTCGTCCACTTTAAGGCTATAATGTTGGCGGAGGGGACCCACACACATGAAGCAACGCACCACCTTTCTGCTCTTTCTGTCATGCCTCCCGGCTGCGCCCGTGCTGGCGCAGGCTATAGGAGGCGGAACCTGTTCTTCCGCAAATCTAAGCGGAGTGTATGCCGTCTCCGTCACCTCGAGGCAGGTCACCGCTTCGGGAACATTCACCGGCGTATTGCAGTCAAACGGCACGGCGACCTTCGACGGACAGAGTGCGGCCAGCTTCAAGCTGGTGGCAAACACCGGATTGGGCGTCGCGACGCCGCTGACCTGGTCGGGGACCTACAGTGTTCAAGCCAATTGCGCCGGCGTGATCAACATCACCTCCGGCGGCAATGCGACTTGGAATGTGGCGCTATATAAGACGGGTACCGCCCAGACCGCCTACCCGTTCCTGCTGAGCGGCAGCGACGCCAATTACACCTACTCCGGCTCGGGCACCCTCCAGCCGGCGACGGCGTGCTCGGCCAGCACGTTCTCCGGCGTATACACCTTTACCGGCACCGGATTCTCGCTCATGGGCAGCGCCGTGAGCGGCGTCGAGAACGGGGCTGGTCTGTTGCAATTCGACGGGGTAAGCGCGGTGACGGCGAACTTTACGATGTGGACCGGCGGGGCAGCGCCCAGTACGCTGGTCCTCACGGGATCGTATTCCGTTTCAGCCTTTTGCATGGGATCGGCCACTCTCACCGATGCCAGCAATAACTCTTACGCGATGAGTTTCAGCGTCTACAACGATACAGTCGCCAACGCGGCCTCTTACGCAGGGCTGGAGCTAGCCGGGAAGTTCCTGATCACCGGCAGCCTGCATACCGCATATGGCCAGCCTTCGACGGCGGAGATGCAGTTGCCAAGCGGTCGCCCAGTGCTGAGCGTGGTTGCGAAGCCGCTCGGCGGCTCCGCCCACCAGGGAGGACGGTCATGAACCACTTACGCACTCTCAGCCTGCTTTGCGCCGGATGTTTGCTGGTAGCGCCCGCGGTGGCGCAGAACCAGATCGGCGGCGGGAATTGCAGCGCCGCCAGCCTGAATGGAACGTACTCGCTCACCCTCGGCGGTCGCGGGATCTCGGCCGCCGGCAGTTTCGCGGGCGCCTACCAGGCCAACGGCACGGCGACCTTCGACGGCCAGAGCGTGGTCACCTTCTCGGGAGTAACCAATACGAACCAAACCGCGGGGGCGGCGTTCAGTTACGCCGGGAGCTATGCCATCGCCAGCAATTGCGCGGGCACCATTACCTTTGCTACCGGGAGCGCGGCCTCGTTCAGCCTGGTGGTCTGGGGCAGCGGCGCCAATTTCGGCGTTATCGGCGGAGATTCCAATTACGTCTATTCCGGCAGCGGCGGCGACGTGTGGCCAGCGGCCTGCGCCACGGCGACCCTCTCCGGCCCGTATAGCTTCAGCGCCAGCGGATCGACGCTGTCCGGAAGTACGCAGACCGGCTCCGCCGACGAAATAGGCCTGCTCCAGTTCGACGGCCAGGGCAAGGTAACGGCGACGTACACGGAGTCCTCCGGAGGGACGACGGCCGCCGTCCTGACCGCCAGCGGGACTTACTCGGTCGCGGCCGCCCCGACGGGAACCGCCTGCGTGGCGTCCGCCACTCTCACCGATTCGAACGCGAACAAGAACGCGCTGAATCTCGTTATCACAGGGGCCAATGGCGCCAACGCCGATCTGATTCTGGCCAACCCGCAGTTTGTCCGCGACGGGACCGCGCACGCCACGCTGCTCAATCCATCGGAATCGATCGCAAATGTGTTCAGCTACGTGGCCGACTACACTCCGCCCGGAAGCGCTTTTGTGGTGTTCGGCACGGATCTGGCCACCAAGGCGGTGGCTGCGACGACGGTTCCTTTCCCGACCACGCTGGCGACCACCAAGCTGCTGGTGAACGGGACGGCGGTTCCCTTGTACTATGTGTCCGCGACCCAGATCAACGCGCTGATGCCCTGGGAGGTTCCGGGGGGGGCCGTGGCGTCGGTGGTGGTGCAGAATGGCGCCGTGAACAGCAATGCCGCCGCGGTTTACGTCCCGGCCACGGGAACGCCGGGCATCGCGATGTATAATACCAATCGCGCCGTGGTGACGAATGCGGATGGCAGCGTGAACTCCTCCACGAACGCCGCCAATGTCGGGGATGAAGTAACGGCATGGTTCACCGGCGGCGGTCCGGTGCAGGCCAGCGGTCCGCTGGTAACCGGCTCTCCCGCGCCCGCCGGGCTCTCCTGGGTGACGGGAAGCTATTCGGCGACGGTCGGGACGGTCCCGGTTACTACGATCGACTATATCGGCCTGGCCCCCGGGTCGATCGGTCTCTACCAGTTGAACTTCATAGTTCCACAAATCGCCAAGGGCACTTACGCCCTGCAGATTGACATCGCGGGCCAAGCCTCTAACAAGCCGCTGATGAACGTCAAGTAAGGGCCGCGGAAAAGCGGCCGGCGCGGGTGCGGAAGGAAGCCCCGGCGTGGGAAACGGCGCCGGGGCGAGAACCGGCCGCGAATGCAGGGGGCCCCACTTTCCTGGTGTGGCCATCCAGGATAGCGCCCAGGCAGCCGCGCGGGCAATCGGGCCTTGCGCCGCGGATTGAACAGCGCCGCCTGGTGTGCTCAAATGATCTGTTAGGCTGGATTGGCGTGCGGTTCGAGGCGAGGACCGGCAGCCCACAGAGGGACAGCCCGATGCCGACCGCGGAACACGCTCCTAACGAACGTCGCTCGGCGATGCGCCGGCACGAAGGCGATCTCTTGGGCTCGAGGCTGAAGGGATACCTGGCGGCCGTGCTGGCGGTGAGCGTCGCGACGCTGGCCAGGTTCGGGCTCGACCCGCTCCTTCACGACAAAGCGCCGCTTCTGGTGTTCGTTCTGTCGATCCTGGGCGCCGCGCTCTACGGCGGCCTCCCCGCGGGCCTGGCAGCAACGGTCCTGTCTACTCTCGCGATCGACTACTTTTTCATGGAACCCCGGTTCAGTCTCGTCCTGCACGAACCGTCGGAGGTCGCGGCTCTGGCCTTGTTTGTGGTGGTGGGGGCGGCGACCAGCATGCTGGTTCAGAGACTCCATCGAGCTAACCGCGCTACGCGGGAACGCCAGCAGCAAATCGACGTGGCGACCGCGGCGGGGGGCGTTGCGATCTTCGAGTTGCCGGTCGGACGCGACGAGGGCGCCTCGGCGGACCGAATCGAGCGGACGTTCGCGACCCCGAGCGGGGGCTTCGAAAACGCGTGCCTGGCCAGCGGCGAGCGGATGCGCTTCCAGGATCGCGGACGCGTGGCCGCGGTCGTGAACGCGTGCATCGCAGAGCGCCAGGCGGGGTGCGATTTCGAGTTTCGAACCGAACTCGAGGGCGGGCGGACACGTTGGCGAGCGGCCCGAGCGAGGCTGTTCCCAGGCGCCTCCGGGTCTCCCGCGCGTCTGGTCGGCGCTATGGTGGATGTCACGGAAATCCGGGAGTCGGCGGGTGCGCGCGCGGCTTCGCTTTACGCCCGCCGCCTGCTCGAGGCCAGCCTGGACCCGCTGGTCACCATCAGCCCGGAGGGCCAGGTAACGGATGTGAACCAGGCCACGGAACAGGTGACCGGCTTGCCTCGGGAACGGCTGATCGGCAGCCGCTTTTCCGAGTACTTCACGGAGCCGGAGAAGGCCGAAGCGGGCTATCAGAAGGTCCTATCCGAAGGACTGGTGCAGGACTATCCGCTGACTGTCCGCCAGGTCAACGGCCGCACCACCGACGTGCTCTACAACGCGGTGGTCTACCGCAACGAGGCGGGCCAGGTGCAGGGCGTGTTCGCCGCCGCCCGCGACGTGACCGAGCGCAAGAGAGCCGAAGCCGAGCTGGCCCGCTACCGGGACCGTTTGGAAGAACTGGTCCGGCAACGAACGGCCGAACTGGCGCACTCGAACGAGGAGCTGGAACAATTCGCGTACGTGGCCTCGCACGACTTGCAGGAGCCGCTGCGCGCCGTGACGGGCTACCTGGGCCTGCTGGAAGGGCAGCTCGCGGGAAAGCTCGACGACGGCAGCCGGCCCCTCATCGCGGGAGCGGTCCAGGGCGCCGCGCGGATGCATACGCTGATCACGGATCTGCTGGCCCTCTCGAGGGTGGGCACCCGCGGCCAGAGTTTCGCGGCGGCCGATCTCAACGGCGTCGTCGATCAGGCGCTGGACGGCCTGCGGGCCAGCATAGCGGAAACCGGCGCCAAGATCACTCGCGACCCGCTGCCCACGCCGACGGCGGACGCCGGCCAAATGGTGCAACTCTTCCAGAACCTGATCGGCAACGCTCTCAAGTTCCGCGGCGAGCAGGCTCCGGAAATCCACGTCGGCGCCCGGCAACTGCCGGACCGGTGGGAGCTGGCGGTGCGCGACAACGGCATCGGAATCGAGCCGCAGTATTACGAGCGAATCTTCCTGATCTTTCAACGCCTGCACACGCGCAGGCTATATCCCGGCACCGGCATCGGACTGGCCATCTGTAAGAAGATCGTGGAGCGCCACGGCGGCGCGATCTGGGTCCAGTCGCAGGCCGGCCAGGGATCGACATTTTACTTCACCATTCCAACCGAGACATCCCATGAGCGAACAAGTCATGAATCCCCAACTAGGCAGACCGATTGAAATCCTGCTGGTGGAAGACAGCCCCAGCGATACCGACCTGACGGTGGCGGCACTGGCCTCCGCCAAAGTGGCCAATCGCCTCAGCGTCGTCGAAGACGGCGTCCAGGCCATGGAATTCCTGCGGCGCCAGGGCGCGTACGCGCAGGCGCCCCGGCCCGATCTGATCCTGCTGGATCTCAATCTGCCGCGCAAAGACGGGCGGGAAGTGCTGGCGGAACTCAAGGCGGATAACAGCCTGAGGGCCATTCCGGTGGTGGTGCTGACCACCTCGCAGGCCGAGAAGGACGTGTTGCAGGCCTATACGCTGCAGGCCAGTTGCTACGTCACCAAGCCGGTGGATTTCCAGCAGTTTCTGGAGGTCGTCAAAGCCGTGGAAGGCTTCTGGCTTACGGTGGTGAAGCTGCCTCCGGAGGCGTGATGACGGCGAGCGGCGGAGCCATCGCGCCATGAACACCGACCTCATCCACATCCTGCTGGTCGAGGACAGCCCGACCGACGCCGACCTGCTGCGGCAGACCCTGTCGCAGGCCGGCGTAGGCCGCTTCGAGTTCACCTGGGTGGAGCGGCTGGAGGACGCTCTGGCGCGTTTGCTCGAGCAATCCTTCGACGTGCTCCTGCTGGACCTGTCACTGCCCGACAGCTCCGGGCCGGAGACCTTTCGGCGCGCCCGCAAGGCGGCGCCGCGGTTACCGATCGTGGTGTTGACCGGCGCCGGCGACGAAAGGGTTGGCCTGGCGGCGGTCCAGGAGGGCGTGCAGGACTTCCTGGTCAAGGGCGAGGCCGACGGCCGGCAGATTGCGCGGGCCGTTCGGTACTCCATCGAGCGCAAGCAGGCGGCGGAGCAACTGCTGGAGCAGCGTGAGTGGCTGCGCGTCACGCTCACCAGCATCGGCGACGCGGTGGTAGCCACGGATACCGCCGGCCGCATCACCTTTCTCAATCCCGTCGCGGAGTCGCTCACCGGTTGGAAGGCGGCGGAGGCGCTGGGCCAGCCCATCCAGAGCGTGTTCCGCATCATCGACGAGCGCTCCCGGCGGGCCTCGGACGATTTGGTGGCGCGCGTGCTGGCGGAGAACCGCATCATCACGCTGGCCAATCAGACCGTGCTCCTCGCCAAGGACGGGCGCGAACTGGCGATTGAGGATAGCGCCGCGCCGATCTTGGACGTTGCCGGCGGCGTGGCGGGAGTGGTGCTCGTATTCCACGAGGTGACCGAGAAACGGCGCGCTCAGGAGGCCCTGAGGCGCGCCAAAGAGGAGTGGGAGCGCACCTTCGACAGCGTGCCGGACCTGATCGCCATCCTGGACAACGAGCACCGGGTTGTGCGGGCCAATCGGGCCATGGCCGAGCGCCTGGGTTTGACTCCCGAGGAGTGCGTGGGCCTGACTTGCTTTCAATGCGTGCATAAGACGGAGCAGCCGCCGGAGTTCTGCCCGCACGCACAGACCGTGAGAGACGGGCTGGAGCACGTCGCCGAAGTGCACGAGGATAATCTCGGCGGCGACTTCCTGGTGAGCACCACGCCGCTGCGCGACGAGCACGGCCGGATGGTGGGCTCGGCCCACGTGGCGCGGGACATTACCGCGCGCAAGCGGGCCGAGGAGAGAATCCGCCACCAAAACGCGGTGCTGGAAGGGATCAACCGGATACTCAGAGAGGCGCTGACCAGCGAATCGGAGGAGGAACTGGGCCGGGCTTGCCTGGCCGTCGCGGAGGAGGTGACCCAGAGTAAGTTCGGTTTTGTCGGAGAGATCGGCCCCTCCGGGCGGCTGGACGCCATCGCCATCAGCGATTTCGGTTGGGAGGCTTGCAAGGTGGAGACCGCCGGCCAGCGCAAGCTGCCCAAGGGCTTCGAGATTCACGGGCTTTATGGCCGTGTGATTCTGGACGGCCAAGGCTTCTTCACCAACGACCCGGCAAGTCACCCGGACAGCGTCGGGACGCCGGAGGGTCATCCGCCTCTGACGGCGTTTCTGGGCGTGCCGTTGAAGCACGACGGGAAGACCACGGGGATGATCGGCGTCGGCAACCGCGAGGGCGGTTACAGCGCCCAGGACCTGGAAAGCTTGGAGGCCCTGGCCCTGGCGGTCGTGCAGGTCTTCATGCGGAAACGCGCGGAACGGGCCGTGCGCGCCGGCGAAGAGCGGCTGCGCCAGGCCCAGAAGATGGAGAGCATCGGGCTGCTGGCCGGCGGCGTGGCGCACGACTTCAACAACCTGCTCACCAGCATCATGGGCAACGCGAGTCTCTTGCAGGAGGAGGTGCTCGAGGAGAGCCGGGACAAGCTGAGCGCATTGCTCCTGGCGACGGATAAAGCGGCCGACCTCACGCGGCAGTTGCTGGCCTACGCGGGCAAGGGACGCTTCTTGGTGGAAAGCTTGAACCTCTCGCGCATCGTACGCGAGATGACCGACCTGCTGCGGGCGTCCATCCCCAAAAAGGTGGCCATCAAGCTGGCGCTCAAGCCGGATCTGCCGGGCATCCTGGCGGATCGCGGCCAGATGCAGCAGATCGTCATGAACCTGGTCATCAATGCCGCCGAGGCGATTGGAGCGGATCAGTCGGGAACGGTGAGCGTTGCCACGCGGGCGCAAGAGGTTTCCGGGACCGATCGCATCCTCGACGAGGCGACCGCCCGCCCGCTGGCGCCGGGAAGCTACGTTTGTTTCGAAGTTACGGACACCGGCTGCGGCATGGACAGCGAGACCCGCAAGAAGATCTTCGACCCGTTTTTCACGACCAAGTTCATCGGCCGGGGGCTGGGACTGGCGGCGCTGGCGGGCATCGTGCAACAGCATAGCGGCGCCATCGAGCTGGAGACGGCGCCAGGCCGGGGCGCCACGTTTCGCATCTTCCTCCCCGCCGTGGCGGCAGCCGGCGCTCCGCGGCCCGACGCTCCGCAACCGGAGCTGCGCGGCAAGGGAACGATTCTGGTGGTCGACGATGAAGCGCCGGTGCGCGAAGTTGTTCTCGGAACGCTCGAGCGGTACGGGTACAGAGTGCTGGAGGCCAGAGACGGCAGCGAGGCGGTGCGGGTCTTCGAGGAGCACGCCGGGGAAATCGGCCTGGTCCTGTTGGATCTCACCATGCCCGTGGTGGGAGGCGACGAGGTGATCGGAGCGCTGAAGGCCAGGCGCGCCGGCGTGAGCGTGATCGTGATGAGCGGGTACGGCGAATCGGAGGTCGCGGAGAAGTTCGCGGGCCAGGATGTGTCCGGCTTCCTCCAGAAGCCTTTCACGGCCGCGCGCCTCGCCGAGGTGGTGAAGAAGGCGCTGACGGATCGAGCCGGCAAAGGGCTGGCCTAAACCGGTGCGGCCGCCTGCGGCGGCCAGTTATTCTCCGACGATCTTGACCAACGCGCGCTTCTTGCGCCCGCCGTCAAACTCGCCGTAGAAGATTTGCTCCCACGGTCCGAAGTCGAGCTTGCCGCCGGTGACGGCGACCACCACTTCACGTCCCATCACCTGCCGCTTCATGTGCGCGTCCGCATTGTCTTCGCCGGTGCGGTTGTGCCGGTACTGCGAGATCGGCTCGTGGGGCGCGAGCCTTTCCAGCCATTTCTCGTAATCCGCGTGCAGGCCCGATTCATCGTCGTTGATGAAAACGGAAGCCGTGATGTGCATGGCATTGACCAGCACCAAGCCTTCCTCGACCCCGCTTTCCCGAAGGCAGTCTTCCACCTCCCGCGTGATGTTGACGAAGGCTCGCCGGCCGGGGACCTCGAACCACAATTCTCTGCGAAAGGACTTCACCCTCCCATTGTCGCTCTTGTGCCGGCTGCAGGCTCATGGGCAGTTGGAGATTGGTGCGCGACACCGAAGTGGCAGATCGTTCGGTTGCCTTTTTTGCGCCACGATTCCGAGTGTTATGGAACACTCAGCATCGGGAGACCCCTGTATGCCGGATTCTCTGCCCGAGTCGGAAGCCAAACGCTCCAAGATCCTCGGTCAGCTCACTACCCTCGGCGATCTGCGCCCTGGTTCGATCTGCGCGGTTCCGCGCCGTTGCGGTAAGCCGTCCTGCCACTGTGCCAAACCCAGCGACCCAGGGCATGACCCCCAGCTTCGGCTTACCCGCAAGGTGGAGGGCAAGACCCTCGCCGAATCGTTTCCTTCTCCAGCCGCCTGGCGCAAAGCGCAGGCCGAAGTGGATGAGTACCGCCGCTTCCAGCAACTGAGCGCCGAACCAATCGCCGTCAATGAGCAGATCTGCCGGCATAGGCCGCTCGAGCCGGAAAGCGGCACGTGGACACCCGAGGAAAAGAGACGGCTGCTGCGGTCCATGAGGAGATCGCGCGCGAAGCAGACCAGTGGCTGCGCGTGCTCTTCAACGGCCGGCGCAAGACTGGGCATGTGGACCTGGAAGCCATCGAAACGACGATGCGCCCGGCCATGCATCGGGCCGGAGCCGTAGGCATCGCCGAAGTGCTTCGGTTTCCGGTTCGGCCTGCCGGACAACGGACGGCTGTCTGTCGCCACAACCGGTCCCGCGCCTCCGCGGGCGCAAAACTTGGTGCAACGTCTGGAGCAGCGCAGCCCAGCCAGGAGAGTACGGAATGCGCGCGTGTGCGCGTTTGTGGAGAGACCGCAGCGCAGATGGCCTTGCCGGCGCAACGCGGAACAATGCTCAATCCGCTCAGGTTGCGGTCTTCCAAACGTAGCGATGATGCAGCCCACCAACTCCCGGCAGAGAAGACAGTTCCGCCGTCTCGGACGGCTTGGGCTCGATCGGGCGCCCGTTCGGAGTGTGCTTGCAGGCCTGAAATCGCTGCCTACCCCTTCCTCGGCTCCAACGTGGGCCGCGCGAGAATACGAGGACTAAGGTGGGCATAGCATTGGGCATAGGCGCGTCTCGACTCGCTGGAAATCGGCGCAAGCGGCTGCGGCAGCCTCATAAAACCCAAAGGATTCGTTCCACTTGATGGGCGAGTTTCGCCGAACGCTGCAATCTGGCCGAGAGCGGCGAACTCCCTGTGGTCCGGAGCTTACGGGAAGCGACGGCGCGGAAGATGCTACCATAGCAATGCTCTATGTGCGGAATCGCGGGGCTGGTGAGTGTGGCGGCGGGGCCGCAGAAACACGCCGTCTTGGAACGTATGTTGGGCGTATTGCGGCACCGTGGACCGGACGACTCGGGCAACTTCTCGGATGGCGCGGCTTGGCTCGGCCACCGGCGGCTCAGCATCATCGACCTGGCGCACGGGCACCAGCCCATGGCGAACGAAGACTCCACCGTCTGGATCACTTACAACGGCGAGCTTTTCAATCATGCGTCGCTGCGGCCCGAACTGGAGCGAGCCGGCCATCGCTACCAGACGAACTGCGACACCGAGGCGATCCTGCACGCCTATGAGCAGCACGGCGTGGAGTGTGTGCGCCAATTCCGTGGGATGTTCGCGTTCGCGGTGTGGGACCAGCGCCGCAAGCGGCTGTTCTGCGCGCGCGACCGGTTGGGGATCAAGCCGTTCTACTACTATTGGGACGGACGGCTGTTTGCCTTCGCCTCCGAGATCAAGGCGCTGCTCGAGCACCCCGCGATTTCCGCGAGCATGGAGGCGAGCCTGCTTCCGGAGTATCTGGCCTTCGGCTACACCAGCGGCGAGCGCACGCTCTTTGCCGGCATCCGCAAGCTCATGCCGGGGCACACGCTGACGCTGGAGCTCGAGGACGGGGCGGCAAAGCTCGACATCGAGCGCTACTGGGACGTGCCCGAGCAGGGTCCTTGCGAGCGGCGCCCCGACGAGGACTGGATCCGCGAGTGCCGCGAGCGCCTGGAAGAGACGGTGCGCATGCGGCTGATGAGCGATGTGCCGTTAGGCGTGTTCCTGAGCGGGGGCGTGGATTCGAGCGCGATCACCGCGCTGGTCAAGCGCATGGCGTCCGGGCCGGTGGAGACTTTCGCGGTGGGATACCGCGAGGCCGCCTTTAGCGAGCTGGCCTATGCGCGGCAGGTGGCCCAGAGCATTGGCACGGACCACCGCGAGGTAACGGTCTCGATGCAGGAGTTCTTCGAGGCGCTGCCGCGTTTGATCTGGCACGAGGACGAGCCGATCGTCTGGCCCTCCAGCGTCTCGCTGTACTTCGTCTCCAAGCTGGCCTCCGAGCGCGTGAAGGTGGTGCTGACGGGCGAGGGCAGCGACGAACTGTTTGGGGGCTACTCGCGCTACCGGTTCTACTTGCTCAACCGGCGCTGGGCGGCGGCCTGGCGGCTGTTGCCGGCGGGGCTTCGGCGGCGCATTCGGAGCTGGGTGGGAGAAACGCGGCTGCTGCCGGCCGGACTGCGGCGCAAGCTGCGGCACACCCCGGTGGGCCAGGGCGAAGCGCTCGAGTCGCTGTATCTGGATAACTTCTACTCCGCGTTCCCAGCCTCGGAGCAAGCCGGCCTGCTGGGCTCCGACCAGGGCGACGAGCCGTACCGGAGTTTCCTGGGCTACTGGAACGCGCGGACCGGCGCGTCGCTGGTCGAGCGAATGCTCTACGCGGACCAGAAGACTTACCTCGTCGAGTTGTTGATGAAGCAGGACCAGATGAGCATGGCCACCTCCATCGAGAGCCGTGTGCCCTTCCTCGACCATCCTTTCGTAGAGTTCGCCGCGCGGGTGCCTCAAGCGCTCAAGATCCGGGGCCGGACGGCTAAGTACATTCTGAAGCGCGCCGTGGAGGACCTGCTGCCGGCCGAGATCGTTCACCGCCGGAAGATGGGGTTTCCGACGCCGTTGCGGGAGTGGTTGCGAAGGCCCGAGGCCGCACCATTGTTCGAGCGGCTTGGAGACCAGCACGGCCTGCTGGCCGAATACCTGGACCGGCGCGCGGTGGCGCACCTGCTGGAGCGGCACAGGAATGGCTGGGAGGATGCGACGGACCGCATCTGGCGGCTATTGAACTTGCAGCTCTGGGGCGATATCTTCATCACCGGACGTGGCGGGCGCGGCGCCTTTGAGAGTGCGGCTCCCACGTTCCGTACTCCGTGAGATTGCACCGTGCGCTCCCCGCGAGAAATCGTCTTCCGGCTGCGGCAGGAATGGACCAACCTGGTGCACCTGGTGTTTCGGCGCCGCGCGGCGCCGCCGCAGTCCTGCCCGCTGGGAAGGCTGCCGGCTCCGGCGGAGGTCGCCGCAGCGCTCCGGGGCAGCGCACAGGCACGGAAGATCGAATCCCTGGCCCGGCTGCTGCTCCGGCATCGGTTCCCGATCCTGGGCTTTACCGTCGCGACCGGGCCGGAGATCGATTGGCGCCGGGACTACGTCCACGGTAAAACGACCGGGCGGCGGTATTTCCGTCTGATCCCGTACCTGAACTTCGCCGCCACCGGCGACCACAAGGTCGTCTGGGAGCTGAACCGGCATCAACACTGGGTGGTGCTGGCACAGGCTTTCCTGCTAACCGGCGAGGAGGAGTTCCTGGAGGAGATCTGGCGACAGTTCCAGAGCTGGTCCGAGGGCAACCCGTACTTACGGAGCGTCAACTGGACCAGCGCGCTGGAGGTCGCCTTCCGGGCGCTCTCCTGGACCTGGGTGTACCACTTGGCCGGCGACCGGATGCCGGAGCCGCTCCGCCGCAAGTTTCTGCTCGGACTCTACCGTCACGGGCTGCACCTGGAGAGCAACCTATCGGTATACTTCGCGCCGAACACGCACCTGTTAGGGGAGGCCCTGGCGCTGCACACGCTCGGGACGCTGTTCCCGGCATTTCCACGGGCTGGCAGGTGGCGGCGGCTGGGCGAAGGTTTGATGCGCGAGCAGGTGGGCTCTCAGGTACGCGAGGATGGCGCTCACTTCGAGCAGTCGGCGTACTACCACGTTTATGCGCTGGACATGCTCCTGTGGCACGCCTGCGTGGCGGGCCTGTCGCCGGAACTGCGGGAGACAATCTCGCGCATGGCCGGATTCCTGGCGGCGGTGTCGGGTCCGGGACGGCGCCTGCCTTCGCTCGGCGACGACGACGGCGGGAGACTGTTCCACCCTTATGGACCGCGAGAACGCTTCGGCCGCGCAACGCTGGCCACTGCGACCGCACTCCTGGAAGAGAACTTCGGAGGCGCGCCCGAGGACGTGGCAGTCCAGGCAGCCTGGTGGATCGGGCCGCCAGCATTGCGGCCGGCGGGCCCCCGCCCGGAGTACGCATCGAAGCTGTACCGGGATGCCGGCCTGGCGGTGATGGTTTCGGGCGAAATTCAGGTGCTGGTCGATGTGGGGCCGTTCGGCCCGTTCAGAGCGGGCCACAGTCATTCGGACACGCTGAGCGTGGTGGTGCGGGACGGGGCCGAGGACGTGCTGATAGACCCGGGCACCTACACCTATGTGAGCGACCAACGCTGGCGGGACTGGTTCCGCGGATCGGCGGCGCACAACACCATCCGCGTGGACGAGAAAGACCAGGCGCTGGCGGCAGGCAGCTTCGGCTGGAACGGGCGGCCGGAAGTTCGGGTTGAACAGTGGATCGCAGGGGACGATTTGGATTTCGTCGATGCGGTGTGCGGGTACCAGGGCATCCGGCACCGCAGGCGGGTGCTATTCCTGAAGGTTGGTGGCTTGCCCCGGCTGATCGTCGCCGACACGGTCGAAGCGGAGGGCGCGCACCGGGTTGAGCAGTTCTGGCGCCTCGGCCGGCCCGCCGCTCGGCTCGGCCCGGCCTGCTTCCGCATCGGGCGTCGTGCGCGGCTGACGCTGGCCGGTCCCGGCGAGGTCGATTTCGACAATAGCGGCTGGCGCTCGGAGGTGTTCGGGCACAAAGCACGCGCCCCCGTGGTGCGCCTGTGGTTGGACGCCTGCCTGCCGGTCCACCTGGCCGCCATGCTGGATTTCGCCGCGGGCGACGGCGTCGCCGCGCTGAACCTGGCACAGACCGGCGACGGCGTGGAGCTTGACTTCCTCGCCGGGACGCGGGGAAGGGTGCGCTTCCGCGACTGCGGCCCGCCCGAGTACGAGTTGCATTCCTGAGGGGGGAAGAGGTGTCGATCGTGCCGGGCTCCGGCGCCATCGGCGACGAAACGACTTCTCTAGCAGCCTGCCAGGCTATCTCCGATTGCCCTGACGGCGAATCCGGAGCGCTTTTGATATGATTTAGGGAGCTTCATCTCCCATGGGTCCACTTCCCAAGAGCGACGCGCAAACGAGCATCGCGGTAATTGGCTTGGGCTACGTGGGCTCCGTGACGGCGGCGTGCCTGGCCGAACTTGGACATCGCGTAGTTGGAGTGGATCGCGATGAATTCAAGGTGAATGCCGTGCTGGCCGGGCAGGCGCCTTTCTACGAGCCGGGCCTGGAGGAGTTGATACGGGCCAACGTGGCGGCCGGGCGGCTCTCCGCGTCCACGCGGCTGAACGAGGCGCTGGAACAAGCCGAGATCGCTCTGATCTGCGTGGGGACGCCCTCGGGGCGCAACGGAAACCTCAGCCTGGACCAATTGCGGCGGGTGGTGGATGAGATCGGAGAGGTTCTGCCGAGCCGCGGCCGGCCGCTGATTGTGGCCGTTCGCAGCACGGTGTTTCCCGGAACGTGCGAGGAGATAGTCGCTCCCGCACTGGGTTCGTCCTCGCCGGTGTCCATCGTTGCCAACCCCGAGTTCCTGCGCGAAGGCGCCGCAGTGCGGGATTTCATGGAACCGTCGCTGCTGGTGGTTGGCGGCTTGGAGATTGAGGCAGTCCGGCGGGTGGCCGCGATGTACACCGCTCTGAAGGTGGAGCCGTGCCTGGTGTCGCTGCGGACCGCGGAGATGATCAAATACGCCTGCAACGCCTACCATGCGCTGAAGACGGCGTTCGCGAACGAAATCGGCGCGCTCAGCGCGCGGCTGGGCCTGGATGGCGGCGAGGTCATGCGGACCTTGTGCGCCGACCTGCGGCTCAACATCTCGCCGGCCTACCTGAAGCCGGGCTTCGCCTTCGGTGGATCCTGCCTGCCGAAAGACCTGCGCGCGCTGGCCTATCGGGCCGCCCGGCTGGACCTCAGCCTGCCGCTGACGGAATCCATCCTGCCCTCCAACCAAGAGCACCTGGCCCGCGCCACGCGCGCGGTGCTCGATCTCGCGGTCGAACGGATCGGCGTGTTTGGCCTGGCGTTCAAGGAGAACACCGACGATCTGCGCGAGAGTCCGGTGGTGGCCCTGCTGGAGACGCTGATCGGCAAAGGGCGCGAGGTGCGCGTGTTCGACCCGCAGATCCGGCTGGAAGGCATCTACGGAACCAACCGGCAATTCATCATGAATGCCATCCCGCACATCGGCCGCCTGATGGACCAACGCCTGGAGGACACGCTGGCCTGGGCCCAGCACCTGGTAATCACGCAGAAGCCCTCGGCGGAGCGCGCCGAGCAGATCCGCCGTAGCGGGTTGCCGGTGCTGGATCTGGCGGCGGTGGTTGCGGAGCCTGGTTCAAAATCGCCGGCTCAGACCGCGGCGGAATGAAGATCCTCTTTGCCGGCCCGAATTTCCTGCACCCCACGACCAAGGGGGGACAGATCCGCACCCTGGGGATTCTGCGATGGCTGGCGCGCTGGCACGAGGTCCACTACGTAGCATACGAAGATCCGGCGCATCCGGAAGGCCCCCAGCGCGCGAGCGAGTACTCGGCCCGCGCGTACCCGGTCCGCTACAGGGCAGTCGACAAAGGGTCGATCCGATTCGCCGCCCAAGTTGCGGCCGGCTCCCTCTCGAGTACGCCGCTGGCGGTCAGCCGTTTTGATTCTCCGCAGATGAGGCGGACCGTTGCAGAGTTGATCGGCAAGGAACCGTTTGACCGCATGGTGGTGGATTTTCTGGCGATGGCTCCCGCATGCCCGCGGATGGAGCGTAGCGTGCTCTTCCAGCACAACGTGGAGACGATGATCTGGCGGCGGCGCGCCGAGAACGCCTGGGACCCCGCGCGCAAGCTGTACTACCGGCTCCAGGCGAGCCGCATGTTCGCCTACGAGCGCCAGGCGTGCCGTGCGGCGGGACAGGTCGTCGCGGTGTCGGCGGTGGACGCCCGACTGATGCGAACCATGTTCGGCGCCGAGCGCGTTTCCCAGATCCCGACGGGCGTGGATCTGGAGTACTTCGCCCGGCCGGCGTCGATTGAGCGCGTGGCGGACCTGATATTCGTGGGCTCGATGGACTGGCTGCCGAACGTGGACGGCGTCGGATATTTCGTGCGCGAGGTCTTGCCGTTGATCCGGCGCCGCCGGCCAGGCTGCACGATGGCGATCGTGGGCCGCACTCCGCCGCCGCAAATCGCCGATTTGGGACGGAACGACTCCGGGGTACGGGTCACGGGCACCGTTCCCGACGTGCGGCCATACCTGTGGGGCTCGGCGGTCTCGGTGGTCCCGCTGCGCATCGGCGGCGGCACGCGGCTGAAGATCTACGAAGCCATGGCGGCGGGCGTTCCGGTCGTCTCAACAATGGTGGGCGCGGAGGGCCTCGAGGTGCATCCGCCGGACGATATCCGCATCGCGGACCGCCCGGCCGACTTCGCCGAACGCTGCCTGGAACTGCTGGAGGGTGAAGACGAGAGCCGCCGGATTGCGGCTCGAGCGCGGGAACTGGTGGCCGGGAGATTCTCCTGGGAGCAGGTAGCGCGGCGCTTCGCCGAGGTGCTGGAGTCCGCGCCCGCCTTGGAGGCCGGCCGCTAAGAGGCGGGCTGCGACTCCAGTTCCAGGAACCAAAGTTCCAGCATCAACAGGCTCCACAGCCAGGTGCTGTTGTCGCGGCGGCCGCGGTCGTGCTCCTGGAGCATCGCCCGCAGGAATTCCGGCGAGACGAAGCCGCGCTCGAGGAAGCGCGCGCCGGTCAGGTGATCCCACAAGAAAGTCCGCAGCGAGCCGCGAAACCAGTCCGCCAGCGGGACGCCGAAGCCCATCTTGGGCCGGTTAAGCAACTCGGGGGGAAGGCGCTCGCCCAGAGCGTCGAGCAGGAAGCGCTTTCCCTTGCCATCGCGGATGCGCCAACTGTGGGGGATGGCGGCGGCCACCTCGGCGACTTCCTGATCCAGAAGCGGGCAGCGCACTTCGAGCGAATTCGCCATCGACATGCGGTCCACTTTCACAAGCATGTCCCCGGGGAGGTTCACGGCGGTCTCGAAGTACATGATCTGCGTCAGCAGGCCGGGCTCTCCCGGCAGCAGGTACTCGGCGAACGTGCGGGTGAGGAACGCGAAATCCGCCGGGAGCATCCACTGGGGCCGCAGCAGCCGCTGGCGCAGGAAGTAGGGCGCGAAGTTCCCCTCGAAATAGCGCGTCAGGCCGTTCTCGCGGCTCACCATGCGAAGGAAGTTCTTGCCGTAAGCGGAGTACGGGAGCCGCGCGGCGAGCCAGGACAGGAACCCGCGGGCGGGCCGGGGAAGACAGTCCAACCGGCGAAGCTTCTGGGCCACGGCGAACCGTTCGTAGCCCGCGAACAGCTCGTCCCCGCCGTCCCCGCTCAGGGCGACCTTGACGTGACGAGCGGCGAACTCCGACACCACGAACGTCGGAATGGCCGAGGAATCGGCGAACGGTTCGTCGAAGTGCCGCACCAGCCGCTCGACGAGCGCGATCGAGTCGGGGCGAACCAGGATCTCGTGATGCTCGGTGCGGTATCTCCGGGCCAGGATCTTGGCGTAGTGCAGCTCGTTGAAGCGCGCTTCCTCGAATCCGATGGAAAACGTCTTGACCGGCGCGGGACTCTGCATGGCCATGGAAGCCACGACACAGCTCGAATCGATGCCGCCGCTCAGGAACGCGCCCAGGGGAACGTCCGCGATCATGCGGATGCGGACGGCCTCGTCGAACACCTGGCGCAAGCGCGCTTGCGCTTCTTCGGGGCGCGTTTGGCCGCGATCCTCGGCGACGGCTGCCGGCGGCCTCCAGTAACGCTGCACCGAGACCTGGCCGCCACCGTCGTAGGTAAGCCAGCAACCCGGCGGCAGCTTCCGGACGGCGCGGAACGCGCTGTAGGGATCGGGGATATAGCCGAACTGGAAGTATAGGCGCAGGGCCTCCTCGTCCAGGTCCGCGGGGATCGCGCCGGTCGCACGGAGGCATTTCAATTCGCTCCCGAAATAGAAGCCGTGGGGCAGCGCGGCGTAGTACAGGGGTTTCTTGCCGAAGCGGTCGCGGGCCAGGAAGAGTCTGCGCCGGGGCGCATCCCAGATGGCAAAGGCGAACATGCCGCGGAGCCGGGCCAGGCCGTCCGCGCCCTGGTCCTCGTAGAGATGGACCAGGACTTCGGTGTCGGTGTTGGTCGAAAAGCGGTGTCCGCGAGCGGCCAAGTCGCGGCGCAGCCGCTGGTAATCGTAGATCTCGCCGTTGAACACCACCCAAATTGAGCCGTCTTCGTTGGAGATCGGCTGGTGACCCGTGCTCAGGTCGATGATGCTGAGCCGGCGCATGCCCAGCGCGCAGCCGCCCTCGGCGTAGTAGCCCTCATCGTCGGGCCCGCGATGGCGGATGCGATCGCACATGGCGCGGACCACATCGGCTCTGGCCTTCCCTTCGCGCAGAATGTAGCCCGCGATGCCGCACATATCGTTCCTATCGGCGGGCCGCCGCGAGCCTTCTGGCGAAAACGTCGGCCAAGCGGCGCGTGTTCAGCGTCAGGTCGTATTCCCGCAGGACGCGTTCCCTGGCGGCGGCCCCGATCCTCCCCCGCAGATCCGGGTCGTCCATCAGACGGGCAATCGCGGCTGCCAGTTCGCCCTCGTCGGACGGCGCGACCAGCAAGCCCTCCACTCCATCGCCGATCAACTCGGGGATGCCCGCAACGTTGGTGCTCACACACGGCGCCTCCATGGCCATGGCTTCCATCAAGACTACCGGCAATCCCTCGGCGAAACTCGGCAGGACGAAGGCGCCGGCCGCTTCGTACAAAAGGCGGAGCCCGGCCTGATTCATCCAGCCATGGAAGACGACGCTGGCCTCCAAACCGCGGGCCTGGACTTCGCGCTCCAAACCCGAACGATCCGGGCCGTCGCCCACAAGGTGCAGCCGCACTTTCCTCGACTCGCGCACCAGCCGGTCCAGCGCGGCGATCAAGACATACTGGCCCTTTTCCGGGGAGAGCCGGCCGGCGCACAACAACTCGAACGGAGAGCCTCCGGGGCGAACGCCTCGGGGGCGGAATTCGGAGGGGTCCACACCCAGCGGTGCATACTCGATCTTTTCCCAGTCGCGCTGCGGGCACAGCCGCATCATCTGGCTGCGCCCGTTCTTGCTGACGGCGCGAACGAACAGGGACGCGGCGATCTTCTCTTCCAGCCGGAATCCGACCGGATCGGCCTGGATCTCGCCGAACCCGTGAATCGACGCCGAGATGGTGATTCGGAATATCTTCCTGGCGATCAGGCCGACACTGGAGGAGAAATGGATGTGCAGGTGATCGAGGCCGTACCGCTTCATCCAGTGCCCCACCATGACTGCCTCGATGAAATAGAAGAACCAGTTCAGCGTGCGGCGCCAACGGCCGCCGCCGGCCTTCAGCGGGAACAGCAAGCCCCTCAGATAACCGGCGGGGCGCGAGAACAACGTCGCCAAATGCGCCCTCAGCGCACCCGGAAAGCCTTGCGCTTTGATGTAAAGCGTCCGCGACGCCTCGTCCTGTTCCTCCGGGCTGAGATCGGGGAGGTCCGGGCTTGAAATAGAGGCGACGTGCAACTCGATCCCGGCGGCTCGCAAGCCGCGGATTTCCCTCAACAGGTAGGTGTGATTCACGGCTGGAAACTGGCTGACCAGATAAGCGATCCGCGACCCTCCGCCGTGCTGCACGCTCCGCCTCAGCTTCCCGTACCCGAGCCAGTAGAACAGTGTATCAAGGCCGCGCTCCCGGGCTGGGGCGCGACGCGGGCGGCCCGTCTCCTCCCGCCTCTACTTTGCCGAATCCCGTCTCGATCATGACGACCCTTTGGGCGTTAGGTTCTCCGAAGTTCGAGTCCGCGACCACGTACGCGCCGTCGGGCGACAAGCATGCCCGCGGCGTGGTCCAGTACGATTTGTCCGGCTCTGAATCCAACGGCACGCTGCGATGCTGGGCCAATCGGCGGATCTCGGCGCCATTGCCACGCATCACAAAAACTTCCGACAAGTGGGCGGTCCTCTTGACCGCGCTGGTATCCCCGGCCCGACGCCGATAGTTGAATCTCCCGTACGTAGTGGATACGGCGCAGTACGGCGACGACTTGGCGCACCCGACGTGGAGGTCGGCCCAATTGTCCATTCCACCGCAGCGGAATAACTGCATGACGACCCGCATTCCGCCGCCCAATTCCACGCGCTCTCCTGGGTGGCTGTTCACATTAAGCCGGTACGTCACCAGGTAGAATCCACAGGGGTTGAAGAACTCGCTGGCCGTCGCCAGGTACTGGATTCCGTCGGCGTCTTCGAACGTGTCGCCGTGCTCCGTCCCGCGACAGCGCTCGCCGGGATCGCAATTGCCGTCCAGGTTTCCATCGCTGGTGGGAAGTTCGCCCCCCAGGTAATCGAGATCCAGGTTGCCGCCCGCTTCATTCACCGTGAAGACCAGCGTTGCCGGCGCGGCTACCAGCAACACGTACCTCTTGCCGCTCTGCGAATCCACGCCCTTGCTGATGGTGGAGAAGTCCGGAGTATACGGGCCGCCTCGAATGCCGGCGTAGCTCGTGCAGTATGTCTCGCCGCCCTCCAGGTGCACCGCACAAATCGACTGCTCCTTCGGCGCGAAGAAGGCGGCCCAGTTGTCCTTGGAGGTGTCTCCGGTCGCACCGGCCGTTACCTTCGCGAATCCGTACGGAGGCCTCGAGTAGTCGGCAATCGTCGTACTGCGCCCCGTTTCGACGTTGTATTGGATCAAGCGCGTCCCGGAGTAATAGTACAGGAGAGCCGGATTCCGGGCGTCCCACATCGTCCCTTCGAATGGGATTCTCGGCCGCGCGCGGATGGTTCCCTTGCGTAAGTCCACCACTCGCACCTCGTCCTGCCCGAGCGCCAGAATGTACTTGTTGGCCGCACTGATCGCGCTGGGCGACGAGTAACCGTGGATCGACCGCGGGCCGCTCACGATCCGTACCGGAGCTCCAAAGTTCGGATCGATGTATGACCCGCCCTCGGGCGGCGGCGAAAAGTTGCCCGGCG
Source organism: Bryobacteraceae bacterium (assembly GCA_052144455.1). GTDB lineage: Bacteria > Acidobacteriota > Terriglobia > Bryobacterales > Bryobacteraceae > Fen-330. The sequence goes on along the minus strand of JBKQQG010000099.1, from coordinate 16,484 downwards.
GCTTTTCGCCTGGCACGTCGCAAACCGCCGGATCGGGAAGACCGGCCGTCATCCTGCACCCACTGGCGCCAGACGCGAACGGGTAGGAGAATGCCGGTGGCGGCAACTGCGGGACCACCTTCAGCGTGACCTGGACCTGAGTTGAACCGGAATGGCCGGACACGGTGATCGCCTGGGAGTACGTTCCCGGCTTCTGTCGCGCCACCCACCATGAGACCAGTTGGACCGTGACGCTCCCCGCCCCGGCGCCCTCCTTCGGGTCGATGGAGAGCATCGAGGGCGACGAGGGAATGGTCGCGGTCCACGCTTCCGTGGCAGTGATCTGGATCGTCTCCGGCGCCCTGCGCCAACCGCCCTCCACCACTTCGAAATCGACTCGATCGCGGGACACGGTAATGCCAGTCCCCGCGCTCGCTGGACACAGCGTGACCATGATCGCCATTACGCAGCGCGTCGCCACGCCGGCAACCAATCGGTACTCAGATCGCATTACACCTTCCGTGCAAACCCGGATTCCCAGGCCACAATCCAATTATGCCCTTTTGCGAGCGAGACCTCCAGTTGTCGACGCTGTTTGCACCTGACGACGGCGCCTTCCCGCTGGAGCTGGACTTTAGTACGGGGTCCTGTGCGGGCGCCGTACGGCTGGCGATGTTCACGCGCTAAACTATAGGTTGGTCTGGCGGTCGGCGCCCAGGCGGACCGGCCGATTCCGTGGTACCGGTACCAACGGCCCGGCAAAATGAGTGCAGCAGACTATTGAACTCGCTGCTGGGATCGGGTGATATTGAATAGGGTCCGTGACCGCGGTTTGCGGCTCGCGGATGACGATTGACCGTGCTCAACTGGGTCCATAAGCGTCTCTACGACGCGATCAACTACCGGCTGCGAACCTTCGCCGGAGGGCGTTTCGCCTCCCGGTGCCGCCCCACGTCCGTTGCCTTCCTCTTCACCGAGCGCTGTAACGCGCGTTGCGTGCACTGCGACATTTGGAAGAACCGCGGCAAGGAGGAATCCCCGGGGCCGGAGCAGTGGCGCAGGGTCTTGGATGACCTGCGGCAGTGGCTCGGCCCGGTTCAGGTCGTTTTCACCGGAGGGGAAGCGCTCCTGCGGCCGTTCACGGTCGAACTCGTGGAACACGCCTCGGCGGCGGGGCTCTTTGTCGAGGTCCTCACACACGGCTACTGGATCGACCGGGAACGGATCGAGCGGCTCGCACTCGCCCGGCCCTGGCGCGTCACGGTCTCGCTCGACGGTATCGGCCCCGTTCATTCCAGGATTCGCGGCCGCGAGGATTTTTTCGAGCGGACCAGCGCCTCCATCGAGACGCTGAGACGCTTGCGTCGCGAGCACGGTCTGCCCTATCGAATTCGGCTCAAGACCGTCGTCATGGAGCACAACCTGGACGAACTCGATCGGGTCGCTCAGTTCGCCACGCAGGACGGCATGCACGTGTTCTACCAGCCCGTCGAGCAGAACTACAACGCGCCGGAGGATCCGGACTGGTTCCTCAAGAGCCCGAACTGGCCTCGCGACGCCGAACGGGCGGTGGCCGCGGTGCAGCGCCTGATCGAGTTGAAACGCCAGGGCCTCCATATCGACAACAGCTACGAACAACTGCAAGCCATGATCCCGTATTTCCGTTCTCCCGCCGAACTGCGCAGGGCCACGCAGGCGCATTCCGCGCACGAACGGCGTCAGCTTTGTTCGGCGCTGATCAACATGGAATTGCGGGCCAACGGCGATGTGTGCACGTGCGCGTTGAAACCGCCCGTCGGCAATATCCGGCAGGCGCCGATCCGGGAGATCTGGGAGCGCCGGCCCCAGTGGTGGAATGGCGGCTGCTGCCTCGAGCATGCGACCTCCCTGTCCCCCGCCGAACACGCGGCGGGCGAGCGTTGACATGGCGCGTTGCGTACTCTCCATTTTGGGTTTGGATCCCCGCCGGATCGGAGGCCTCGAATCCTTCGCGCGCGAGTTGTCCCGCCAGCTTGGCGGCCTCGGATGGACTAGCGCGCTGGCGTTTCTTGCCCCGCCTCCGGAAGCGGTCCGCCGCTTCCTGGACTTGCCGAACGTCACCGTGGAAGTTCTGGAAGACAATGTGTCCCCCTCGCTGCGGGTCCTCGGCAACGCCTCGGCGCTCCTGAGGAAGCACCGGCCGGACATTCTGCATTTACAGTTCACCTCTTTCCTCAGTGCCTATCCCTGGCTGGCGCGTCTCCGCGGCGTTCGGAAAACGTTCTTCACCGACCAGGGGTCCCACCCCGAGGGTTTCGTCCCCGCGGCCGCCGCGCTCTGGAAACGCGCCGTGGGCCGGTTCGTGACCTGGCCGTTGGACCGGGTTGTCTGCATCAGCGACTACAATGCGAACTGCTGCCGCGCTCGCGGGTACATCGCTCCTGGCCGTGTGTGCCGCCTCTACAACAGCGTCGACACACGCCGCGAGAGCGGCGATCCGGCCGGCTTTCGCGCCCGGCACGGGATTCCTTCCGGCCGCGCCATCGTGCTTCAGGCCGGCGCGCTCACCGCGGAAAAGGGCGTGCCGGATCTGCTCGAAGCGGCGCGACTGGTCGTGGCCGTGGAGCCCAGCGCCCACTTTGTGCTGGCCGGTGACGGCCCCCTGCGGGACGAATCCGCGCGGCGCGCCGCCGAGACCGGAATCGGGGGCCACATCACCTGGACGGGCCTGTTGAGCGACCCCATCGGCGAGGGCGCGTACGCCTCCGCTGACGTCGTCTGCCAGTTGTCCCGCTGGCAGGAGGGGTTTGGTTACACCATCGCCGAGGCGATGTCGTCGGGCAAGCCGGTGGTGGGCGCCCGCGCCGGCGCCATCCCCGAATTGATTGACGACGGGATCTCCGGTTCGCTTGTCGCTCCCGGGAACCCCGCACAGGCTGCCGACGCCATCCTGCGCCTCTTGCGGGATCCCCCCTTGCGCTTCAAGATGGGCTCCGCCGCCAGGCTCCTCGCACGGCAGCGCTTCGACTTGGTCCGGAATGTCGCCGAACTGGTGAGGCTCTACGGTATTGCACCCAACCCAGCGGGCCAGGAGGCGGGATCGTGACGGCCCAAACCCCTCGAGTGCCGGCGGTGGAGCGGAACGCGCCCGGCGGCGTTGGCTTCTTGCTGCTATTGCTGTTCCTGTTCGCCACGCATTCCCGGCTCTTCGATTTCATCATTCCGCCTTTTCGTCTCATCGCTCTGTTGGGTGGCGCGGCAGCGCTGGTCGCGCTTATTACCGGCAGCCTCTTCCGTGCCATCAGACATCCTGTCACTCTCTGCCTGCTTGCTTTCACCGCCTGGGCCGCGCTTTCCATCCCTTTCAGCGTCTGGCGCGGCGGAAGCTTCGACACACTCATGGGGTGGTTGCGCTCGCTTCTGGTATTCGGTTTGATCACGGGATTCACGACCACTTACTCGCGGCTCCTCACCGTGGTCAAAGTGATCGCGGTTTCACTGCTCGTGTTCACCGGCTTGACCTATGTGCTCGGAACGCTCGTACTCGGCCGGCTGACCGTGGAATCCACCAAGTTCGGGAATCCGAACGACCTCGCGCAGATCCTTCTCATGACCATGCCCTTGTGGTGGTTCCTCGCCTTCCGGCCAGGCATCGCCCTGTTCTGGAGGCTGCTGAGCTTCGCTTGTGTGTTTGTGCTGCTGGGCGCCTTCGTGAAGACGGGCTCTCGCGCCGGACTGATTGCCCTCGCGGCCGTTTTGCTGGCCGTCTTTTTTCTGGGTTCGTCGAGGCGCCGCATCCCGATGGCCCTGGGAACGCTCGTCGTTTTGGTGATGGTTTTCGCATTTGCGCCTCGCATGCTCCTCGAGCGGTATACCACGGTGTTTCAGCCGGCCCCCACGGATGAAACCGGCGAGACCGAAGCCGAAGCTCGCGCCGAGGAGGCCGCCACCACATCCGCGATGTCGCGCTGGCAGCACCTCAAAGAGAGCCTGACGATCACCATCCAGCACCCACTCTTAGGGGTGGGCCCCGGCCAATTCATGGTGGCGCAGAACGATCTTGCCCACGACCTCGGCCGGCGCGGCTCCTGGCGCTTGTCTCATAACATGTACACACAGATCTCCGCCGAAACCGGGATCCCCGGCCTCCTCTTCTATCTGGGCGCCATGCTGGGGTGCTGGCGCACCCTCCGCGGAGCTGGCCCACGACGCCGCGCCACCACCGAGCGGTCCGAGGCATCCTTCCTGGCCGAGAATCTTGTTCTGATGTTAGTTGCTTTTGCGGTCACCGCGTTTTTCTCGAGCGTCGCCTACGATGTCCAGTTTCCAGTGCTTGCCGGAATGGCGGTCGTCCTCTCCCGCCTGGACCTGAAGTTGCCAGCGGCTTCCGAACCGCCGGTTCAGCGAACTTCGCTCGGCGCTGCGCGGGCCGTCCCAACGCGTCCATTGACAACGCCGGCTCCGGTGCGTTCGGCCGGCACTCGGTATCCGGGCGCATGATTGGCTCCTCTGGGGCGATAATAGATTCTGAGCGTCTGCAATGAGACCAAGTGCGGAGGGTGCGGTGTCCTTTTCCTTCGGCCAGAACTGGGCGAAGTATGTCTCCGAGCATTTCAGCGAAGAGCGGGTGCGCATCGCGCAGCGCCATCTGACGGCGTTCCTCGAGCTGCCGTCCCTCGAGGGCAAGTCGTTCATCGATGTCGGTTGCGGCAGCGGCCTGTCCTCGCTGGCGGCCTTCGACGCCGGCGCCGGCCGCCTGGTGAGCTTCGATTGCGATCCGGCCTCCGTCGAAACCACCCGGCGCTTGCGCGAACTCCGCGGCAATCCGGAGAACTGGACCGTGGCCCAGGGTTCCGTCCTGGACCGGGAGTTTCTGCGCTCCCTCGAACCCGCCGACATCGTCTACTCCTGGGGCGTGCTGCACCACACCGGCAGCATGTGGGAAGCCATCGAGAATGCCGCCACCTTATTGAACGATTCCGGCGCGCTCTTCTATATCGCGCTGTACGCGACCACACCCAAGTCGGATTACTGGACCGAAGTCAAGCAACGGTACAACGCCGCGCCGGCCGCCCGCAAGCGCGCCATGGAAGTTCGCTGCGCCATCCGGCACTTCCTTCTGCCGGAGTTGGTTCGCGGCAGGAATCCGCTGGCCTTCCTGCGAAAGTACCAGGAGCGCCGCGGCATGGAGGCGATGACCGACATCCGCGACTGGCTGGGGGGCTATCCTTACGAACACGCCCGCATCCCGGAGGTGATGGCGTTCTGCCGCAAGAAGCTGGACCTGATGCTCATCAACCTCAACCCGGATCCCGGCTTCGCGGAATACCTGTTCACTCGCGTTGCGCCTCGGGCAAACCGATGCACATGAAGCCGTATCCGACACCCTCGATCGGGCGCGGTGAAAGCGAGGCGTCCCAGCGCACATGACCGGCAACGTCGCCTTCCTGCTCGACTCCTGCCCCGCTACCTGGACCAGCAAAGAGGAGTTTCACGCCCGGCTCTGCGCCGCGCTGCGCCAGCGGGGCGGCTCGCCGGTCCTGGCCCTTTCCGGCGAGCCCCCGGATGCGATTCGCCGCCGCTTCGAGGCCAGCGGCGCGGAGGTCGTCGCCCTGCCGTACCGCGGCGTCACACCCCGGTACTTCAGGGATCTCCGCAACCTGATCGGGAGCCGCCGCATCTCCCTAGTTCACATCCGCTACTTCGACTACTTCTCCGCCCTGCCTTGGCTCGCCCGGCTGGCGGGCGCCCGGCGCATCGTTTTCACCGACGCCAACGGCGGTGAATGGAGGGCGCACGGCTGGAGGGCCGCGCTGCTCCGCTGCCGAACGAAGTGCCAGACTCGGCCCATTGACAGAATCATCGCCATCTCGACATTTGTCGGGCGCCGCCTGGTTTCAGCCGGCGTGGATCCGGCCAAGATTGTCACCGTCTACAACGGCGTTGACCTCCAGCGCTTTAGGCCGGATCCGAGTGTACGCGTATCCCTGCGCCAGAGGTTTGGAATCCGACCGGACGAGATCGTCATCAGCACCATCGGCGTGCTTCGGCCTCTGAAACATCCGGAGATCCCGGTACGGTCCCTCGCCCTCCTGACCGGGCGTGGGCTGCCGGTCAGGTTGCTCGTCGCCGGCGACGGGCCGATGCGGTCCGAGCTTCAGGCTCTGGCCGCTGATTTGGGGATAGCCGGGCACATACTGTGGCTGGGCCATTCACCTGAACCCTGGACCGTCCTTCAGGTCTCGGACCTCTTCACCCTGGCAACGGCAGGAGAAGCCTTCGGTTTTGTGGTTGCGGAAGCCATGGCTTGCGGAGTCGCGGTCGTATGTGCTCGCAGTGGCGGGTTGCCTGAAGTGGTTGACGACGGGGCTACGGGCTTGCTGGCCACACCCCTCTCTCCCGACGACTTCGCGAACAAGCTTCAGGCCCTGATCGAGAACGCGGAACTTCGCGACCGCTGCGCGAAAAGCTCGCTCGAACGCGCCACAGCCCTCTTTGGCGTTGACACCGCGGTGTCCAGGACGCTCGAGGTGTATGATCGGCTTGCGTAATCGTATGCCCCATCGCGCCTCCATCGTCTCCGTCGACCTGCAAGCTGTCACGCCGCTCGTAGAGCGCCCCCAGCCGCTCGACCTTGCCCGCCACCAGGTTCGCCGCGATTTCCGTATGCAACATAGGACTCCTCAATGAGAACTCTTCGACGTCACATCCGGAAGCTCTTCCCCCGGGCCGTAGCCGCTGTCGATAAGATACGGCTCCGTTTGACCATGAGACGTCTGGCCGCAATGGTGCGGGCGTTTACCGCCGAACACGGGATGGTAGTACGGGATGGGCCATTTCAGGGCATGCGCCTCACGCCCGACGCGCTGAACAGCCTCTCCATGCCCAAGTTACTGGGATGTTACGAAATGGAATTGCACCCGTTCCTGGGTAGTCTCCGCGATTACGCGGAGATTGTCAATATTGGGTGCGCGGAGGGATACTACGCAGTCGGATTGGCCCGCCGGTTTCCGGATGCCGTTGTGTACGCGTTCGATACGCTTCCGGAAGCGCGTCGGATTTGTTCCGAGGTTGCGGAGGCAAACGGCGTCGCCGCCCGGGTGATCGTGCGCGGAACGTGCGACCTCGCCCAGTTGCGGCAACTCGCGCCCCAACGGCCCTTTTTGCTCTGCAATTGCGAGGGCGCCGAGTACGCCCTTGTGCGCCCCGACGCAGTGCCGTGGCTCCGCCATTGCGACATCCTGGTTGAGCTGCACCAGTTTGAACCCGCACAGGTCCCGGAGGAGCTGATCGCGCGCTTCGCGCATTCACACACCGCGGCAACGGTTCGTTTCGGGGAGGCTGACCGTATGGTCCCTGGGTTGCCAGACCGCTGGCCTCCGGCCGACCGGCGGCTGGCGGTTCGCGAGTTCCGTTGTGGCGGTCTGCAATGGGCATTCCTCTCGGCAAAGGTTCTGGGCGAGAGACCTTCGACCCAAGGTGGTGATCATGCCGCTCCCCGCTCCTCCCTCTGAACGGGCCGGGGCGCCCAGCCCCAGCCCCGCCTCCCCTGGCGTCGCCGCCAACGTCTTCTGGACCGCCGTGGGCGTCGTCGCCAACCTGTTCACGGGCGTTATTCTATCCCCCTACATCATCCGGCGGCTCGGGGTCGACGGCTACGGCATCTGGTCGTTGATGTTCGCGCTGGCGGGCTACTGCACCCTCTTCGACGCGGGTGTCCGCACCGCCGTGGTTACCTTCACCGCGCGTTGCCGCGCCCGCTCCGACTGGGAGGGCCTGAACCGGATTCTCAGCACGGCGTTCCTGTGTTCCTCCGTCGGCGGCGTCGCCATCCTCGCCCTTACGATCGTGCTGTGCGCCCACCCCGCCTCACTGTTCTCCGTCCCCGAGCACTACCGGGAGGTATTGCGCCCGGTCATCCTGACCATCGGCTTGAGCACCGCCTTGGGCCTCTCAACCGGTGTGCTCACGGGCTGCCTGGAGGGCTTTCAGCGGTTCGACCGGCTGAACCGGATTCGGATCGCGGTTGTCAGCGTCCGCGCCGTCCTCTATGCCGCGACGCTCGCGGTCGGGTACGGCCTGATCCAGTTGACATTCTGGACCCTGGCGGCGAACGTGGTTATGGCGCTTGCGTACGCCCTCGCGCTCCGCAGCTTGTGCCCCCATCTGCGGATTGGTCCCACTTTCGTCACCCGTGCCGCCTTCAAGGAGATCTTCCATTTCGGCCTGCCTTCGTCGCTCGCATACAGCGCGACCGTGGTCATCGATCAGACTCCCAGCCTCTTGCTCGGCCGCATGCTTTCGGCCGCCGCCGTCGGATTCTACGTCTTTCCGTTGCGCCTGCTCCAGTACCCGGCGGAGATGATCACGCGCGTCGGGGTCATTGCGGCCCCCACGGTGGCGGAAATGCACACCCTCCAGCGGCGCGATTCGATCATCCGCCTGGGGACTCTGGCCAATCGTTACAATTTCCTCCTCTTTGCCCCGCTCGCGGTCTTCTTGCTGGTCAGCGGCGCCCCCCTGCTCAGCGTATGGGTCGGCCCTCAATACGCCCTCCATAGCGGCCCTCTCATCCCCGTGCTGGTCATCGGTATATGGCTTGGTCTGGCCAGTCAGTTCGTGTCCACCGCGATGCTGTTTGGGCTGGGCGCCCACCGGCTCTACTCCCTGCTCGTCGCCGCCGAGGCGGTCGTCGTCGCCGCGGGCGGCGCATGGGCTATCAGGACTCACGGCCTCCTTGGTTTGGCTTGCGTTTGTTCCGCCGCGCTGTGCCTCAGCCGGGGTCTCGGCGCCGCGGTCCTGCTGTGCCGCGCCGTCGGCTACAGCCCGATCAGGTTCTTCCTCGGCATTTACGGCCGCGCGCTGGCGGTGATCGCCCCGACTTACCTCCTGGCCCGCTATCTCTCCCACTCCTGGCTCCCCGGCCGGAACTGGTTCGAATTGGGAGCGGTGGCCGTTGTGGTCTCCACGTGCATCGTGGCCGGCGCGCTGCTCTTCTGCATCGACCACAGCCACCGCCGCGCTCTCTACTCCTATCTCCGCCGTCTCTCTCACCTTGCTCGGGGCGCACACGACGCCGTCGCCCCGGCCGCCGCGTCTCAGCCGATTCCGGGCAGTGGCAGCCCGGCGTCAACCCTCCCGATACCGCCCCAGTCGGAGCAATCGTGACCCCCTGGCAGCGGACTCAAGTTCGGCTTCTGAAACTCATCGCCCCTCCCGTCCCGAAGCCGCTCAGCAGCGTGTATGACGGCAAGAGCAAACTCTCGATGACGTTCGGCCCGGATTTCCTGCCTTTGCTGCGGGGTCTGGTTGTGGTCGACTTCGGATGCGGGAATGGGCTGGAGGCGTTGGAGATGGCGGCGGGCGGAGCGTGTGATCGGCGTTGAGGTCTCCGAGACCGCCCTCGCGACAGCTCGAGACAATGCGCGCCGTGCGGGGCTGGACGGCGTGTGTTCATTCAGCTCGGTGCTTCCCCGCGCCGAAGCGGATGTCGTACTCTGTGTGGATTCGTCGAGCACTTCGCCCGGCCCGAGGCGGAACTCGCCGCTATGTACCAAATCCTCAAGCCTGGCGGCTGCCTCTACGCCAGCATGGGATGGTCCTGGCGCCATCCCTGCGGATCGCACCTGCTCGAACTGCCGCCGTGGCCCCATCTCATCTTCTCCGAGGCGGCGGTGGTGGCTTGGCGCCGGCTGATGCGTGGCGCGAGGCGATAACCTATTCCGATATTGGGCTGAACCAGATGAGCGTCGGCGAGTTCGCACATATGATCTCGCGCAGCCCCTTCGCGGCGGAGAGCCTGGAACTCACCCCAATCCGCAACCTGCGTTGGCTGCACTGTCGCCAGACGCGGGAATTCACCGCTTCTCTAGTGCGCTGCCGCTTGCGCAAGCCTCCAAACGTGACTCAGGGAAACCCTCGTGCTGAAATCAACGAGCCAGGTTCATAGATGACGGTTTGGACGTATCCGGTCACTCATGCGGCCAGGGTGGAGTTTGCTCCGATCGCGGTCGCAGCCGCTGGCGTACTCCTGTTGCCGCGCCGCGCCGGCCTCGCGACCAAGACGAACTGGTAGCCGAGCAACCCAGGCATCAGCCGCGTGAAGAAAGCGAGCGCCCGGCTGACGCCGCGCATTACGGGATTTTCAGGCCGCACACCCAGCGCCACCTCGATTGGCATGAGGGTTGTCTTCTGCGCGAGGATCTGGTAGCCGGCATCCTTGAGCAGCCGGCGCGTGCTCCGGCGCGTGAAGAACCGAAGATGTGTCCGGTCGAGAATCCCCCGCTCGCCAAACTCGAAACGCCCCAGCAACAGCGAGAGCCGCGCCGCGGCATTGGCGGCCTTCGGAACAGAAACGAGCACCTTTCCGCCCGGATTGAGCACTCTCCGGCCGTCCTTCAGCAGGCGTCCTGAATCCGGGAGGCGCCTCAGATGTCCATCGGCAACACTCCGCTGAACCACCGCTCACCAAGGCTCTGGACCGCCTGCCCAAGGCCCGCGCTCAGGTCGCACTGGATGTAGGCTTCGAACACCTCCCCGGCTTTCGGAGCCGGCCGGATGTCAATGCCTACCAGCCGGTTCCGCTCCTTCAGCAGTTCGGCGGCGGAATAGCCTTCGCCGCAGCCGCAATCGAGGACATCCTGATCGGCTCCCACAAGCTGGTGAAAGTAGGAGTGGCTCGAATACCGGCTTCCCTTGGGTGGGTAGCGCAAAAATACTCGCTGAATTCTGGGCATCTCTTATCCGATTGCACCGTCCGCCGATAACGGTACACGGCCTTCAACGCGTTCCAGGCGTATTTCCACCCGTTTACGTAACAGATCTCGCCCCCATAACAGGTGGGAATCGGCGCCTCCGAAATTTGAAAACCCCGGTGGTTCATCTTGATGACGATCTGCGTGTCGATATGAAAGTCGTCGGTCATCCGCTCCAACTCGATCTGCCGGAGCGCGTGGAGGTTGTAGGCCCGATAGCCGCCGTGAAACTCGCTCAACCCCATGCCCAGGGCCCGGTTTTCCAGAGCGGTCGGCACCCGGTTCCCCACGTATTTGCAGGCCGGCATCCCTCCCTTGAGCGGTCCGCCATAGGCCGGCAGCATCCGCGACCCGAACACGGCGTCCGCCTTCCCGCTCACGATCGGACGATAAATGCGCGCCAGGATTTCCGGCGCGTGCTGTCCGTCGCCGTGGAACAGCACGACCACGTCGAAACCGCGCTCCATGAAGTAACGGTACCCGGCCTTCCGGTTGCCGCCGTAACCGAGGTTGCGCGGGTTCTTGAGGACCTGCGGGTTGGCGTTCTCCGACAGCACCTTGTAGCCGACCGCTAGCTTGTACGTCGAGTCCCGACTCGCATCGTCGAACACGACCACTTCTTCCACATTGTTCCAGACCGCGGCCGGTATCCGCCGGAAAACCTGCACCGGCGTCGTGACCGCGTTGTAGGCCCCGATCGGAATGCCGATGCGCTTGCCGCGGTTGCCGGCCAATCGCCATCCAGGTGCGGGTAGCGAGACACCTGTGGAGCGCCGTAGGCGTAAGGCTTGGTCATCGGTTGAGCCATGATAGTTCCGAAGCTAATGACGTCAATTCCAGGTCCGGAATCCCCGATTGTTCACAGGCACGGTCGGAATGCCGGCAGCCCGGAGGACAGCGTGATCCAATGCCTGGGCTTGTCGAGGTTGGAGCGCACAGGGTTCGCGGTATCTCTCCAGCTCCCGGCTCCCTGGCCGGAATTGGTTTGAGCTGGGCGTAACGGCCGTCATGGCCGCCGCCCGCGTCGCCGCCGGGGCGCATAACACGCCACCACTGGGCCTACACTGCGCCAGCCCCTTACGGAAGCGCTGAGAGGAGTAGAATGGCATGGTGCTCCGAGAACTGGTGGTCGCGGGTGTGCTCTGGTGGCCCGCCACGGGCGGGGCGCAGATCACCGACCTTACGGTGCAGGGGGTGACGCCGACTCAGGCGATTGTCTCCTATACTGCGCCCACCGAGGCAGCCTGCCGCGTGGAGGTGAGCGAATCGAGAGGTTTTTCAACGCTGGTTCATGACGTCAACTCGGCGTTGTTCCCCGGCGCTGATCTCGATTCCCGCACTCCGGCCCTTTTCAGGGCCGCAGCCCCGAAGCCCTTGCCGGGGCATAACGTGGGGCGCTCCCGTGTTTTCGTGGCGGGAAAACGAGCGCTGGAGAGGGGCCTCGATGGTCGTGTTTACAGCCGTGCCCTGCAAGCTGCTACGACGCACCACGTGCGGGTCACCTGTGGAACCGATCAGGCGCAAACCCAGTTCCAGACATTGACCGTTCCCTTCGGGGACACGTTCAGCGAGGGCCCATTGCCGGACCCGGAGCACCCAGGCGCTACGCTGCAACCGAGCATCGATCTGGCCGACCGCAACACGGCCGTGATCGACCCGCAAACCGGCGTGCTGGTCAAGCCCATGACGCTGCCGCAAGACTCCCCAACCAACTGGCAAACCAAGCCGTTCGTTTCGATGGGTCTGGGGGCCAACTGGAGCAAAGCTTCCAAGATCCTCGACGGCGGCGGTGGCAAGGCGGCTTACAATGGCGCGAGCTGCCTGGAGAACTGCGACTGGCTGTTGCTGGCCTCCGGCCCAGTCACGGGAGTCAGCACGGTCGAGCAGACGGATTTCCTCCGGCTCGCACTTACCGGCGCCGGCAACGATCCTGCTTCCGAAAACCGTGCGGTTCAGGCGTGTGTTTCCCTGGACGGCGCAAGGTGCGATCCGCTGGGCCTGATCCGGGAACTCGTGTTGCCCCCGAGACGCGGAGCCGTGACGGCGGGCACAACTGTCCCGGGCGACACGTGGAGGCCGCCCGACGTCGAGCCGATCTCGACCGGAGACCTGAAAGCCGCCGGGGCGGTTCGCTTCCTGATTCGGAAGAAGACCTCCTCGGGAACCATCTCCATTGACGCCGCTACCTTCGATTGGGGCCGCTCACATGTGGCCGACACCGGCAGCGGCGGCAATTTCGAGCGGTGCAGCGCCGTTCGAGGCGACGCGGGGTGGTACTTGTGCAACAGCCATACCGGCGGGTCGGTCTCCCGACTGTACCGCGTCAACGGCGAGACGGGAGAGACACGATTTCTGGGGCTTTATCCGAGCATCGGGGGGCGCATCTGCTCTCAGGACAACGCCGTATTCGACGCCTCGGTCCCCACCCGAGCCTACTGCCAGGCAACGGATGGGGTGCATCAGCTCGACTACGTCGGCGACGGCGAGGATAAGCCCGGCGGGTCGGTCGCGGAGTTCTCCCAGAGGGCGCTCGCTCTTCACATCGCACAGGACGTCCAGACCTTCGTATCTCGCAACGCCCTCCATTACCGGGTTGCTTTCGATGCGGCGAAGTATTTCTGTGGCCTTCGGGGGTCCAAGAATCAGTACCTGGTGTTCTACTGCAACCGTGGCAGCCAGGATTCCTATGGATGGACCGCGGTGTTCGACATCCGCTCGCGCCAGGTCGTCGCAGCAATGCCCAGTTTCGCCAGCGCGGTGGAGCGGTGGTGTGGGAATCACTCCTACGAGGAGAGCGGACACCAGAACGTACAGATGGCCACTACCCAAGTGCTGAAGGGCTCCGGCACCGGGCACGGGCCCTACACGGTCGCCTTGACTTCAGCCGTCTCCAGCGCTGGCCAGACGACGTTCGAGGTCGCCGGCGAGCCAACCAGCCCATCTGCGGACACCTATCTTCAGGACGCCGCCATAGGGGACGTGTTCCAGATCGGCGCCGAATATGCGCGTATCCTCGCCAAAGACGGCCCCACGCGGTGGCGCGTGGCCCGAGGCGAATTCAAGACCGTCCCTGCCGTGTATCCCAGCGGCACGTCCCTGACGGCGATCTGCGCTAACCATATCGGCGCGGGACCAGCGCAGTTCGCGGGGTCGTTTCACCCGGTGTGGGACTTTGTTGGCGACCCGTACGGGGCCGACTCCACGGGGAAATATGAGTGGGCCAATCGGTACGTGGGGCACCAGACCAGCAGGTTGAATCGTCAAGTGAATGTGAACCAGGTCGCCGAAACGGCTGAAGGCCAATTCCTCCTGGCCACGGTCAAGCAACCGGAATTCACAATCGAGCTCTCGTACGCACCCCGATTCGCCGGCAAATACGCTCCGGGAGAACCCAACACCTATCAGGGTCATCCGACCTGGCATAACGTCGGCGACACTCGCGAAGGCCGTCGCTACTTCATCGACGCCAGACCGTTCGTTGGCGGAAGCGCAATATCCGCCCAAACGCCGGGATGTGCCCCGACGGCGCCCCCGTACCCAGCCCGGGGGGGATGCGCGGCCAGCCTTGTGCCCGGTACGGCGAACGTCTACCGCTACACCCTGGCAGGATCAGCCAATTCCGACGGCATCAATAGCAAGTTCTTCGCGACGTTCGGAGTTGCCGGCTCCAGACAGTTGCGCAGCATCAGCGGACCGGCCAGCCAGATCTCCGATGCAACACCATTCACTTTCTGCGAAGCGCTGGTGCCCGGCGAGTGCCGCCCGGATTCGGCTCGCGGGGACCTGTTCGTTTCGGTTCCGGGCGTGGGACGCTACTACTGCACGAGCGAAGGCCATGGTGGCGGCAGCGACATATGCCTAAGCGACTTCATGGCACAGGGCGCGGCGGTAACCCAGTTCGGCGCCATCCCAGGCGCCGGCCCGGACTACATGCGGGTTCTGGCTCGCCACGCGTTGGGCTATCATTTCCGCGGCCTGATGTCGTTGATGTTAAGTGCGAAGTCTTTGCCCAATGGCAAGTGGATTCTCGCCCAGTCTTTGCTCGCTGGGCACTCGGAAATTGCCCTGATTAAGGTCCCGCCCTTGCCGCGGCAATCCTTAAAGCGCAATTCCTTTTTGCCGGTCCAGGTCGTCGTCGACCCCAAGGCGCTGCCGCGGGGCGCCGATAACGTGGTTGCCGACTTCGGTTACGACTCCAGCTTCCATTGTTCGGCCAACCGGGCCGAACGATGCATCGCAACCAAGTCCCTCATCGACGAAGCCGTCCCGTATCTTTATCCTACGGAAGCGCCCCGCGGCGACGAAAGGGCCATCCAGGGTCTGCCGTGTGTTTCCGGCTGTACTCTGACCATCCCCGCCTATTCGAGCCGGGTTGTGTATTACCAGGTGAGGTATCGAGACGCCAAGGGAAACGTCTTGTCTGCCGGACCCGTCCAGGTCCGCGCGGTCCCGTGAGTTTCACCGCGGGCTGGTCGGCCCTGCGCGCGCCACGGCGTCCACGAGATAGCCGGCGTTCTCGTAGACCCGTTCGACGGACGCGGAGTGTGCCGCCAGTACCGAGCGCAGCACTTTGTCGTCCGAATAGGACTTCTTGACCGCGATGTAACGAACACCCATGCGGAGAAACTCCTCCCAGTTACGCTCGGCGTCCAGTTTCGGCGCATAGGTGGTGGCGGACCCGCCAGTGTACAACACCAACACGCGCGGGTTCCAGAACACGACCAGATCCGGCTTGGCGGCCCTCTGCCTCAAAAACGAGGCTAAGGCTTGAAACTCTGGTTGCCGAACCCCTCCTGAGATCGGGCCGCGTGCCAAGTTTGCGAAGTGCGCGGCGCCGCAGATCATCGTTACCGCCGCTACCGCGTGTACGCCATAGCGCCACCAACCCCGCAGCCAATCGGCACCCATGATGGCGAAAAACAGGTACAGCGGGATAAGCGAGACGATGTAACGAAGGCCGCTGGCCGCCGGCCAGATTGCCAAAAGCCCCAGACAGATCGCCGCATACACGATCAGAACCAGACCGGCGGAGCCCCTCAGCCTCCACGCTCCCGCGACGGAGAGACCGGTGGCGCCGAAGAACAGAAAATATTGCGCCGCCTTGGGAACGCCATAATAGAGCAACGCGAAATAGCGCACATACTCGACCACATTCGCTTTGACCGTGCCCAGGCTCGGATGAAACATGCGGAGGTAATCCAGACCGCTCGGACTTACCGAGCCAAGTAACAAAACGACGGCCGCGAATGCGAGGCCGGCGCCCGCCAGATAGGGCGTCAGTCTTCGTCGCCAGAATTCTGTCAGCAACACCGCCGCGCCCAGGGTAAGCCCCAGGTTGTGGGTTGCATAGGCAATGCCGCAGAGGGCGCCCGTCAGCAAGCCCGATACCCACCCGCGGCCGTTCCGCCGGTCGCTACGGACGTGCCACCAGAGCGCCGCCATCGCAAACATCAGATACGCCATCTCGGGGACCACTTCATTCCGAAGGCGCCAGAGGCATGGGCTCGTACCGCTTATGAGCACTATGAGGGTCCCCAGCGCGGGCGGCGCGCCGGCGTTCAGAGAAAGCTGGTAGAGAAACCACAGCCCGACTGCCAGGCAGACCGCGTTGAGCGCCTTGAAGGGCGTGTAGTTCAGCCCCCACCTAGTGGTCTGCGGCGAGCAGATTAATCATTATTCAGCACGGCGCGGGCGCGCTTGACCTTCTCCAGGATGTCGGCTGCCTTGGCTGTCCAAACGAATGGTTTGGGCTTCTCGTTGTGCTTGTCGATG
>JBKQQG010000098.1:0-62791 GCA_052144455.1 Bryobacteraceae bacterium | reverse complement strand
GGAGCGGTGCCGAGGCGTCCAAGGCCGTCAGCGAAGGTCCATATCGAAAAAACTCGAAACACCACCTATCCCATTGGCCGAGCACCACTTATACGCCGACCGCCAAGCGATAGCCGGACAGCAGTGCACGCGAACCCAGCGATGACGAGGAGGCGACGAGATTCGTCGCGGAATTGCCGTGGTTAACATGTTCGAAAGCCCTTCCGATCTCCGGATTCGGTTGTGGGGACCGACAGGGCGAGTATTCCGAGCGGCTCGGGGTAGTTAGTTGTCCCCCCTGGAGATCGAGTCCTCGGGATGGGAACTCCAGGGTAATCCACGACCACTCAACAGCTTGCCGGTGGCTGAGAATCCCCAATAAGGAACTGGCGGAGAGGGGGGGATTCGAACCCCCGGTAGAGCTTATGACCCTACGACGGTTTAGCAAACCGCTGCTTTCGACCACTCAGCCACCTCTCCGCGAGGGGGTGTGGACAAGGGAATGGTAGCACATTAGAGCCGGTTCGCGCCGTTGCGCGGGCTGGCTGGCAAGGGATAATGGAGGCATGGTGCGTCCTGAAAGACGCGTTGTTCTAGTGTAGTGCGCCACGCAGACTGACGGTTATTCGTCACCACGTGGCGTGGGCTTCAGCCTGCCATGTCGGCACACGCGCCGACGCCCTGGCGTCGAGATGAGTCTGGACGCGGCACGCAGGAGTGCGTGCGCCACAGAAAGCTGCCTGGGCGGGATGCTTCATACATGCCCTTACTTGCGCCGCACTACACTGGCACAGTTTGAAAGGGGGTTGTATGGAAACGGGCTGGCGTTGACGCTAGTACCGCGCCATAATCTACCAATGGAGACCGACGCGGAGCTTGAGCGTTGGCGGGGCTGGCTGCTGGCGGGTATCATTCTGGGAGGGGCTGACCCGAACATGATCCTAGACTACTCCGCGGATGCCGAGCTCTCGGACCCGGACGATGACTTTGATACGCCGGTCCCGGTTCGACCCAGGCAGAGGCCACCTCTACGCGGTGACCGGATAGCGCTGCCCGAACCGGAGGGTTGAAGCCAGCCCCACCTATGGCAGGAGGATGGTCTCGCTGGTCAGGTAGCGGTCGATGGATGCAGCGGCATTGCGGCCTTCGGCGATGGCCCAAACCACCAGGGATTGGCCGCGGCGCATGTCGCCGGCGGCGAAGATGCCTGGGAGCGACGTCATGTAGTCTTCTCCAGTGGCCACGTTGCCGCGCGGATCGAGCGTCACGCCAAGCTGGCCGAGCAGGCCGTTCTTGGCTGGGCCGGTAAAGCCCAGGGCCAACAGAACCAGGTCGACCTCGAGGGTGAACCCGGTTCCCGGGAGCGGCTCGAATTTCGGCGGCGGGCCGACGCGCAGGCCGTGAAGTTGGGCGACGTTGCCGTTGCCGTCGCCGGTGAACTTGGTGGTGGCCACGGCCCACTCGCGGAGACCGCCCTCTTCATGCGAGCTTTCGACGCGCAGTTGCAGCGGCCAGAGAGGCCAGGGCGTCTGGGGAGCGCGGTCCAGCGGCGGCATGGGCAGAATCTCGAATTGGTGAATGGAGGCGGCGTTCTGGCGATGGCAGGTTCCGAGGCAATCGGCGCCGGTGTCGCCGCCGCCGATTATGACCACGCGCCGGCCGGTGGCCAGGATGGCTTCCTTGGAGTTGATGCGGTCGCCGGCCACACGGTGGTTCTGTTGCGGCAGGAACTCCATGGCGAAGTGAATGCCCTTGAGGTCGCGGCCAGGCACGTTTAGGTCGCGCGGCTGTTCGGCGCCGCCAGCCAGCAGGATGGCATCAAACTCCTTGCGGAGATCCTCGGCGGGCACATTGCCGCCGACGTGGGAATTAGGCCGGAAGATCACGCCTTCGGCGGCGAGTTGTTCGAGACGGCGGTCGAGGAAGCGCTTCTCCATCTTGAAATCGGGGATGCCGTAGCGGAGCAGGCCGCCCAGGCGGTCCGCCTTCTCGAAGATGGTGACGGTGTGGCCCGCGCGGTTCAACTGCTGCGCGGCGGCCAGGCCGGCCGGTCCCGATCCCACCACGGCGACGCGCTTGCCGGTGCGCAGGGGCGGCGGCTCGGGCACGATCCAGCCCTCGCGGAAGGCGCGGTCGACGATGGATTTCTCGATCTGCTTGATAGTGACCGGCGGCTCGTTGATGCCGAGCACGCAGGCGGCCTCGCAGGGGGCGGGGCAGAGCCGGCCGGTGAATTCCGGGAAGTTGTTGGTGGCGTGCAGAACTCGAATAGCGTCCTTCCAGCGGTCCTGGTAGACCAGGTCGTTCCAGTCCGGGATGATGTTATTGAGCGGGCAGCCGGTGTGGCAGAAGGGCACGCCACAATCCATGCAGCGGGCGCCCTGCTGGCGGAGCTTCTCGCCGGGCATCTCTTCGTAGATTTCGAAGAAGTCGTTCACGCGCTCGGCAACCGGGCGCCGCTGGGGCAGCTCGCGCGTGAATTCCAGGAAGCCGGTAGGTTTACCCACGGACCACCTCCGCGGCTCGCGCAACGCCCAGCACGCGCTTGTACTCGTGTGGAAAGACCTTGACGAACTTCGCCAGCATGGACGCCCAGTTTTCGAGAATCCACTCGGCGCGCGGGCTTCCGGTCAGCTCCAGGTGGCGTTCGATCAGGCCGTGCAGCAACTGGATGTCGGCGGTATCTTGGAGCGGTTCGAGATCCACGCCGGCGCGATTGCATTGGGAGGCGAAGTCGCGGGTTTCATCGAGCACGTAGGCGATGCCGCCGGTCATGCCCGCCGCGAAGTTCCTTCCAGTGCGCCCCAGCACCACCACCAACCCGTTGGTCATGTACTCGCAGCCGTGGTCGCCAACCGACTCGACCACCGCGGTAGCGCCGGAATTGCGCACCGCGAAGCGCTCGCCCGCCATGCCATTGAAGAACGCCACGCCGCTGGTGGCGCCATAGAGCACCACGTTGCCGACCAGCATGTTCTCCTCGGGCACGAAGGTGGATTTCTTGGGGGGATAGACGACCAGCTTGCCACCGGAGAGCCCCTTGCCGACGTAATCGTTGGCGTCGCCTTCCAGCGTGAGGGTCACGCCGTTAGCCAGGAACGCTCCGAAACTCTGGCCGGCCGAGCCGGTGAAGTGGAACTTGATGGTGTCCTCGGGCAGGCCCAGGCTGCCGTAGCGGCGCGCCACTTCGCCCGAGAGCATGGCGCCCACGGTGCGGTGCACGTTGCGAATGGGCAGGCGGAACTCGACCGGCGCGCCGCCCTCCAGCGCTTCGCGCGCGTGATCGATCAGCTTGTAGTCCAGCGCCTGCTGCAAGCCGTGGTCTTGGGCGATGGTGCAGCGGCGGGAGACCCGGCCAGGCACCGGCGGACTGTAAAGGATCGACGAAAAGTCCAGTCCGCGCGCCTTCCAATGATCCAGGGCCTCGTTCATCTCGAGGCGGTCGACGCGCCCGATGGCTTCGTCCAGGGTGCGGAAGCCGAGCTGCGCCAGCCACTCGCGCACCTCTTCGGCCACGAAGAAGAAGTAGTTGATGAGGTGCTCGGGCTGGCCCTGGAACTTGGCCCGCAGCGCGGGGTTCTGCGTGGCGATGCCCACCGGGCAGGTATTCAGGTGGCACTTGCGCATCATGACGCAGCCCAGGCTGACCAGCGGCATGGTGGCGAAGCCGAACTCCTCGGCGCCGAGCAGGGCGGCGATCATGACATCGCGGCCGGTTTGCAATTTGCCGTCGGTCTGCACGCGCACGCGGCTGCGCAGATCGTTCATCACCAGCACCTGCTGGGTTTCGGCCAGGCCCAGCTCCCAAGGCGAGCCGGAATGCTTAATGGCGGTGAGCGGGGAGGCGCCGGTGCCGCCGTCGTGGCCGCTGATGAGCACCACGTCGGCATGCGCCTTGGCCACGCCCGCCGCCACGATGCCCACGCCGACCTCGGCCACCAGCTTCACCGAGATGCGCGCGCTGGGGTTGACGTTCTTGAGGTCGTAAATGAGCTGGGCCAAATCTTCGATCGAGTAGATGTCGTGGTGCGGCGGCGGCGAGATCAACTGCACGCCGGCAATCGAGTGGCGGATGCGCGCGATGACCTCGTCGACCTTATGGCCGGGAAGCTGGCCGCCCTCGCCCGGCTTGGCGCCCTGGGCGATCTTGATCTGCAACTCGTCGGCGTTCACCAGGTAGTTGGCGGTGACGCCGAAGCGGCCCGAGGCCACCTGCTTGATGGAGCTGCGGCGGGAATCGCCGTTGGCGTCCGGGCGGAAACGCGCCTCGTCCTCGCCGCCCTCGCCGGTGTTGGAGCGCCCGCCGATGCGGTTCATGGCGATGGCCACGGTCTCGTGCGCTTCCTTGCTAATCGAGCCATAGGACATGGCGCCGGTCGCGAAGCGCTTGACGATTTCGGCGGCCGGCTCGACCTCCTCGAGCGGAATGGGCCGCGGGTTCACGCGGATGTCGATCAGCCCGCGCAAGGTGCAAAGATTGCGGCTCTGGTCGTTCACCAGCGCGGAGTATTCCTTGTAAGTCTGGTAGCTGCTCTGCCGCACCGCATGCTGCAGCTTGGCGATGGTGAGCGGATTCACCAGGTGATGCTCGCCGCGCACGCGGTAGGCGTAGCTGCCACCCACCGAGAGTTCGGTCTCCGACTCGGTGGGCGGCTGGAAGGCGTAGTCGTGCTTGAGCTTGGCCTCGCGCGCGAGCACGTCCAGGCCCACGCCCTCGATGCGCGACGCCGTGCCGGTAAAATACTTGTCCACCAACGATTTGTTGAGCCCGATGGCTTCGAACACCTGCGCGCCGCGATAGCTTTGCAGCGTCGAGATGCCCATCTTCGAGAAGACTTTCTTCAGGCCGTTGTTGATCGACTTCTTATAGTTCCGAAGCGCCGCCTGGAGGGTGATCTCCGGGGGGAACAGGCCGCGCCGGTGCATATCCTCGAGCGTCTCGATGGCCAGGTACGGATTGACCGCGCTGGCGCCGTAACCGATCAGCAGCGCGAAGTGCATCACCTCGCGCGGCTCGCCGGATTCGACGATCAGCGCCACCTGAGTGCGGGTTTCTTCCCGTACCAGGTGATGGTGAACCGCGGTCAGCGCGAGCAGGCTGGGAATGGCGGCATAGTCGCGATCGATGCCGCGGTCGGAGAGGATCAATACCGTGTAGCCGCTCTGGATGGAGAGCGACGCCCGGCGGCACAAGTCCTGGAGCGCACGCTCGAGTTCCTTCTCCCCACCCTCCACACGGTACATGGCCGGCAACGTGGTAGCCAGAAAATCGCCCCAGGAGACCCGGCGCAGCTTCTCGAGATCGTAGTTTGTGAGAAGTGGATGGCGGAGCTTGAGGGTGTGGCAATGCTGCGGCGTCTCGTCCAGGATGTTGCGCTCGGTGCCGATGAAGCTCTCGAGCGACATCACGATTTCTTCGCGAATCGGGTCGATGGGCGGATTGGTCACCTGCGCGAACAACTGCTTGAAGTAGTTGAACAGAGGCTGCGGCCGGTCCGAAAGGCAGGCCAGCGGAGTATCCACGCCCATGGAGCCGACCGGCTCCGTGCCGTTCACGGCCATGGGCGTGAGGATGGTCCTGAGATCCTCGTCGGTGTAGCCGAACTCGCGCTGGCGCTGGAGAATCGAGTCGTAGTCGGTGGAGTGCCAGCGGCTGGGCTCCGGCAGATCGTCGAGGCGCACCTGATTCTGCCGGATCCACTCCCCGTACGGCTGGCGCGCGGCCAGCTTCTGCTTCAGCTCCTGGTCCGGAACGATGCGGCCTTCCTCGGTGTCCACCAGGAACATGCGGCCGGGCTGCAGGCGGCCCTTGAAACGCACCTCTTCCGGCTTTACGGGGAGCACGCCGGCCTCGGAGGCCAGCACCACCAGGCCGCCGTGCGTCACCAGGTAGCGCGCCGGGCGCAGGCCGTTGCGATCGAGGGTGGCGCCGATGACGCGGCCGTCCGTGAAGGCGATCGCCGCCGGGCCGTCCCAGGGCTCCATCAGCGAAGCGTGGTACTCGTAGAAGGCCTTCTTCTCCTCCGGCATGGGGTTGTCGCCCGCCCAGGCCTCCGGGATCAGCATGGCCATGGAGTGCGGCAGGCTGCGCCCGGCCAAGGTAAGCAGCTCGACCGCGTTGTCCAACTGGGCGGAATCGCTGCCGCCCGGCGCGCAGATGGGGAACAGCTTCTTGATGTCGTCTCCGTATAGCGGCGAGGCCAGCACCGATTGCCGCGCGTGCATCCAGTTCACGTTCCCGCGCAGGGTGTTGATCTCCCCGTTGTGGCACAGGTAACGGAACGGATGCGCCAGTTGCCAGGTGGGGAAAGTGTTCGTAGAAAACCGCTGGTGCACCAGGCACAGCGCGCTCTCGACCTCCGGGTCGGAGAGCTCGCGATAGAAGCTGGCTATCTGCGGGGCCAATAGCAGGCCCTTGTAGACGATGGTGCGCGAACTCAGCGAGGGGATGTAGAAGGCGCTCTTGTCGCGCAGGTCGGAGGCGGCGATCTCCGCCTCGGCGCGCTTGCGGACGACGTACAGCTTGCGCTCCAGCGCGTCCTGGTCCATGCCCGCCGCGTGGTGGATGAACACCTGCTCGATATAGGGCCGGGAGGCGCGGGCAATCCGTCCGATCGCCTGGTCGTTTATCGGCGTGTCGCGCCAGCCCAGCACGCTGAGGCCCTCTTCGCGGACAATGCGCTCCAGGATGCCCTCGCAGATGAGCCGCTCGTGCCGCTCCACCGGCAGGAAGACCATGCCGGCGCCGTACTCGCCGGGGTTGGGCAACGAGAAGCCGCTCTTCGCGCAGGCGCGGGCGAAGAACCGGTGCGGAATCTGGATCAGAACGCCGGCTCCGTCGCCGGTCTCAGGATCGCAGCCGCAGGCCCCGCGATGCGCCAGATTCAGCAGGATCTGTATGCCCTTGAGGATGATGTCGTGGCTCTTGTCGCCCTTAATGCTGGCTACAAAGCCAATGCCGCAGGCATCGCGCTCATGCTGCGGGTCGTACAGGCCTTGCGGGCCGGGTAAACCGTGAGGAATGGGCTGGTCGCTCATCGTCTTGACTCGTCCCTGGGTCAGCCACCACTGTAGCGAGGCGCGATCCTCGCTGGCAATACGCTACGTCCCCCCAGAAAAGGCGGGCTGTTAAAGTCAGGATAGCCGAAAACAGAACATTAGTCAATTGGAATGTGGCAGCGCGCAGAATCGGAAGGGCTAATACTGTGCGGTGGCGCTTGTGGGCTTCTTCCGGCATTGCTTGCCGCGGTCGGCCGGGGCTAGCCGTTCATGTCCAGGGTGTGCCGGTCGCAGCCCTGGCTCCGCAGATACGAGAGCACCGGCCCGAGGGCTTCCAGGCGCGCGGCCAGATGCGCCCGCTGGGCCAGTGCGGTCCGGCGCGCCCAGGCCACCAGCTCGACCGCCTCGCACCAGGAGCGCGCCAGTTCCGGATCGCCCGGCGGGAGCGCGCGCCACTTCTCGACCAGCGCCTGGGCATAGCTGGCGGAAGACTCCTGGGCTCGGGCGTATTGGCCGGTCGCAATGGCGGCGCGCAAGCCAGCCGCTAGTTCGTCGAGACCCGGCATGTTGTCCAACATCGGCATCTCAGAGGCCGTTGGCGTACGACGTATCCGCGGTCTGCATGGCCTGGAACACCCCGCTCATGTAGTTATACTGCTGTTCCATAGCGGCGATCGCGGAATCGGCGGCCGCCATTTGGTTCTGCAAATTCGTCTGGACGTTAGCCACATAGGTCTGCTGGTCGGCGATTTTCGAGTTCGTGTCGGCCATTTGCGAGCTCACCGAGGCGATGCTGGCCGGCAGATCGCCGGTGGTCGTATCCAGCACCGAGTTGAGCGCGTTGGTCGCGTTTTCCAGGAAGCCCCCCGTGGTGGCTCCGCCCAGGTAGCTCGCCACCCCCGTCGGGTCGTTCAAGTTCTGGCCCAGGAAGGTCATCTCGTCGTAGTCCATGTGCCCGGTGGTCTGATCCATGGTGATGCCGAGATCGGCGAGGGACTTGGTATTCGCATCGCCCCCGAAGTAACTCGCAACCTGCTGCAGAGCGCTCGAAAGATCGTAAACGATACTCTGCCCGGCGAGGGCTCCGCCGCTGGCGCCGCGCTGTTTTTGCATATCGTCGACCGCCGTGTTGTAAGCGGTGACCACAGAGTTGAGGGCGTCGCTGATGGGCGTGCCCTGCTGCGTGAGCGTGATGTTGGTCGGCGAATTCACGGAACTTTGCGCCAGCAGTTCCACGGTGAGGCCCGGCGCGATGGTGACGGTGCGCGAGGCACTCTGGGCCACCACCGAAGATCCGTTGACCTGGTAGCTCGCCAGGCCGCCTTGCACCTGCTGGGTCTCGAGGTTCATGCTGCCGTCGTTCAACTGGATGGGAATGTCGCCCAACTGGGTCCCTTGAATGGACAAACGGTAGTCCGGCGAGGTACTGGAGCCGACATTCACCACGGTCGCGTTCACCTGCGCGCCGGCCTGGGTGTTGATGGCCGACACCAGGCCGTTGAGCGTGTTGGCCGCGGGAGTGAGGGTGTAGGTCTGGGTGGCGGAGCCTGTGCCGACGGTCAGCGTATAAACGGGTTTCGCGGCACTGCTGATGGTCCCCGTGCTCGGGTTGGTGACTTTGTTCGGCCCCGAATCCGAGGTCATGGTGGTGGTGTAGGCGCCCAGTTCGTTGACCTCGACCGTGTAGTTGCCCTGTACCGCGCCCTCTCCCACCGTGGCGCTGACGTTGTTATCGGAGAGCGTGGCGCCGATGGCGGCGCCTCCCATCACCTGGTCCAGATTGCTCACCGCCGTTTGCAGGGCCGTGAAGTCGGTGCTCAGGGTGGAGAGCGCCGTGTTCTGGGCGGTCAGCGCGGTCTCCTGCGTGGTCAGTTGATTCAGCGGGAGCGAGGCGACGGCCACCGCTTGTTCGATGATGTTCTGGAAATCGCTCGCATACCGGCTGTCGCCGGTGAAAATCGCGCTATTGGAACTGCTCAGGACCGAACTGGATGAGGTGCTCATTAGGAACGCCTAAGGGGCTGGAGGGAACCAGATGGCTCCCCCAGCCCCGTTTCTACCGCTGTTCACTGCTTTGGCTGGCCTGGCCTTGCGGCGAAGCCAGCCACCAACAGAGAGACTACGTGCGCAACAGAGCCAGCACGGCCTGCGGCGCGGAATTGGCCTGCGCCATGGCTGCGATGGAAGCCTGTTGCAGCACCTGCGCCTTGGTCAGGTTGGCCGCTTCGGCCGCCACGTTGGCATCCCGGATTCCGGATTCGGCGGACGAGAAGTTGGATATCTGGGACTGTGCCAGGTTGATGGCCCAGTTGAGCTGGTTCTCGCCTCGGCCCACACCGGCCTGTGCGGCGCCCAGCTTGGTGGTTGCGCCCGCAATCGCATTGACCGCCGCGACGGCGTTCGCCATGGTATCGACGGAGACGTTGTTGCCGGTTCCGAGCGTCGTGGAGGCGACCGATTCCGCCGCGCCGCCCTGGACGCCCGCGCCACCGGCGCCTACAGTAACGGTGAAGTTGTTCAGGCCGCTAATGAAGTTGATCTCCTGCGTGCCACTGACGTTCTCCTTCACCGCCACGATCTGTTGCAGCGTAGCGTTGTTGCTCTGCTGCAGTTGCTGGTTGATGTAGCTGATGGCCTGGTCGATGGTCTGGCCGCTCCGGGTGGCGGCGGCGTCGTTGGCCAGGGTGATGGTCAGGGTCTGCAGAGCGCCCGAAGTGTTGTTGGCCGAGAGTGTGATGGCCTGGGTGTTGTTGCCGTCCACCAGGTTGGAGTAGGTGAGCAGGCTGGTCCCGGCGGTCCCGGCGGCGTTGGCCGCGCCTTGCGAAGCGATCGAGTATTGGGTCGAGGCGCCGGCGGTGTCGCCCGTGTAGGTGGATGCGCTGCCCACGCCGAAGCCGATGTCCGCAAGCGCGCCGCTGGTCGAGGCGCTGACGCGGAAAAAGGTGTTGTTGTTGGACTGGAGCTTGATGGCGCCGCCGGCATTCACCGCCTCCAAACCAGCCGCCGATAACGTGCTGTTCGCCGCGATCTGGGCGTTGATCTGGGCCAGCAAGTCGGTCTCGGTGCGGGAGGCGCCGTAGTTATGCTGGATAGCCACGCCCAGTGCCGCCTGGGCGGTTCCACCGGTGACGTCCACGTCGGAGGTTGCGCCCTTGGTAGCCGAGGTGATATCGAGGTGACCGCTGGCATCCACAGTGGCCGTGACGCCCCACGAGCCCCCGACGGACGCCGTGTTGATCTGGGAGGCCGCCATGGCGATGGTGGTCGTGGTTCCGAAGGTCACCGTGCGAACGGTGGCGTTGCCATCGACCTTCATAGTGAGGGTAAGCCCGGTTTGGTCGGCGATCGTTCCGGCAATGGTGCCAACCGCCGCGCCGGCGGTGGCTGTGCCCCCGGTCAGATCGACGCTGATGGTGTTGGCGCTGGAGGCGCCTCCGTTGAGCGAGATCTGGAGGTTCGCGGTGCCGGTGGCGACAGCGTCGTTGTAGACGGCGCCGCCGGTGAGGCTCTGGTAGTCCACCGCGCCGTTGGTGCCCGCCACGAAGGAGCCGTAGCCGAGCATGTTCCCGGTGTCGCCGGTCACCGCGACGTTCAGAGTCTGGCCCTGCGCGCTGGTGAAGGTCAAGGCGGTTCCGGCCGTGCCGCTCATGGTGATCCCGGCCGCTTCCAGGGCGGTGTTGTTGGACACCTGGTTGGCGAGGTCCGTGAGGGCCAGAGCGGTGGTGGTGGACCCGGAGCCCAAGGTGAGGCTCACCGGGCTGGCCAACCCTCCACCCGTGATCTGGACCGTGGTGGTGGTGGGAGAGGCGATCGTGCCCGCGGTGGTAGCGGCGCCAGCGACCGACGCGGAAATAGCGGCGCCCTGCGAGGTGGAGACGAAGTTGCCCAAGATGGCATTGGCCATCACGTCGCCCGCCGACACCTGGAAGGCGGAGGTGCTGGAGCTGAACTGCAGCTCCTGGCCGCCGTTGGAATCGGTATGCACAGAAGCGACGATCCCGGCATTCCCGAAGGCCGCGTCGGCTTGCGAGGCGCCTCCCGCGGCGCCGCCGATGGCGGAGTTAATGGCGGTGACCAAACTGTTGATGTCGGTCACGCCCGAGAGGTTTACGGCCACCTTCACCGAGTTGGCGTCGGAGAAGCCCGCTCCGGAGAATACCAGATCCGTGGTGCCGGCGACCGAGGTGGTGTTATTGGCGTTGGCCAGAATCTGCGCCACGGTGTGGGTAGCGGAGCCGGTACCGATATCGGAGGCGCCGCCAATCGCCACCATGCCGCTCAAGCCCAGGCTCTTGGTGTCCACGGCCGCCCCCGTCAGGTTAAGGGTCACCGTGCCGTTGGCGGTCGAATTGGCGTTGGTGCCCTGCGTTTTGCCGCCGCCGATGAACACGTTAACGTTCGTGTTGAGCACGCCGTTCGCATCCAGACCGATGGACTGCGCCTGGCGATTGATTTCCGTGACCAAGCTCTGGAACTCGGAGTTGACTGTGGTGCGGTCGCCGGTGAAGGATCCCGAGGCCGATTGGGTGGCCAGTGTGTTGAGCCGGTCCAGCATCAGGGAGATGTTGTTCATGCCGCCGTCGGCGATCTGCAAGGTGCTGAGACCGTCGTTCGCGTTAAGCACGCCTTGGGTCACCTCGGCGATGTCGCTTCGGTACTGGTTGGCGACCGCCAAGCCCGCCGGATCGTCGCCCGACGCGTTGATGCGGTATCCCGAAGTGAGCTGTTGAATGGTGTTGTTCTGGAAGTTCGTGTTGGTGTTCAGGTTCTGCTGAGCCACCAAGGAAGCTACGTTGGTTTGGATCGAGATCATGGCAATTCCTTTGTGTGTTAGCTTCCGGCATCATGCCGGTCCGGGTTCTCCGTTTTTGGCGGATGCCCGAAATTAGCTTTCGAACTTCTCATCGGACCGGGAACCGGATTCTTGAGCGCCGGATAAGCGGACCCGCTCGGCGAGCGAAGAAAGATCCGGTGGGGCGGCCCATTCCGCGGCTGCCCGGTTCTCGTTCCGCACCAGGTGGACCTCCCTGGCCACCACCGCCAAATGGCGCGGCGCTTTGATCCCGATCTTCACCCGGGTGCGCCCGATGTGGGCCAGGTGGATCTCGATGTCGTCGCCGATCAGGATGGCTTCGCCCTGCCGGCGTTTCATCATCAACATGCCGCCCCCTTACGTTCCGGCCGCCACCGGCGTTTCGGCGTAGAACGGGTGTTCGTGCGAATAGCCCTGCCCGGAGACGATGGCCTGTACGGCATGCTGGGTTGCGAGATCGATCACCAGCGGCGCCAGCAGATTCACCACCGTACCGCTCTCCCGCAAGTTGACGATGGCCAGGCAAGCCACGTCCCGACCGATCTCCGGCTTCTTCTTCAGGGCCAGCCTGTCCCGATCCTCGGTCGTCATTTCGAGCCGGTAATCCGGCGAGATCACTCGGATCGGCAGGGTCAGGAAACACAGCCCGGACGTGGCCAGGCTCTGCAGGAAGACCAGCGGCTTCAGATCCGGCCGCTCGATCAGCAGGAACTGGCGCTCCTGCTCGAACCCGAAGAGGCCCTCCCGGAACTCCACCACCGCCTGGGGCTGGTATTCGATCTCCTTGAAGTACTTGGTTTCACATTGGGGCATGATTGATGGCGCGCGGGTGGCGGCTGTGCAACCGGCGCACTTCCTCATTCAGGAATCGGCGGAACGGAGGTGGATCTTTAGGGAAAGCTCGGCCCGGTCAGTAGCTTACCGTGATTCTCCGATGGGGCGAGACGGGTTGGTCTTCGGGATCCGCGGGCCAAGCGGTCTCTTGGGGAGTGTATTGCGATGCGTAGCCCTGCGATGCGTAGGCGGACGGAGCCTGGCCGGGCGAGGCGTAGCCAGGCGCGGCAAGCGGGTGCGACTGGACGGCGGGGGCTAGGGCGGAGACCTTGCAGTTCAGCCAGCCTTCCAGGAGGGTGGCCAGCAGTTTGGATACCTCGGCCAGCGGTGGCTCGATCTGCTTGAAGTTCGCTTCGAGCAAGCGGCGCCGCATGTAATCGTAGAGATCGGACAGGGTGCGGCTGAGATCGCCGCCGGCGTCGTGATTGAGCGAAACGGTCAGCTCGGTCAGGATGGCGCAGGCTTTGCCGATCTGCTTCGAGCGCGCCGCAATCTCGCCTTGCTTCAGGTGTCGCCGAGCGTTTTCAACGGCTTCCAGGGCGCTCTGGTACAGGATCTGCACCAGTTCCACGGCGTCGGCCGACAGGATCTTGTTTTCCAAGTAGGAATTCCGCACGCTGCTGTCCATTGCTCAACTCTAAAGCACATATCGGACGTTGCGGGCAATCTTGAGCGGCAATGTGCCGCTGAATCTGGCGCCCGACGGGAGTCAACTACGGTAAAATCTCAGCATGAAAGCACTCGCTTGCTGGTTTCTGCTGGGATTTGTGGTCTACGGACAGCCGAAACGGTCCGTGGAGGAGTTCACGACCGCGGCCGGCGCGGTCCGGATCACACCGATTCGCCACGCCAGCCTGCTCATACGAACCGGCGGCCAGGCCATCTACCTGGATCCGAGCCAGGGCGACTACACCGGGCTTCCGCCCGCCGACCTCATCCTGATCACGGACATACATCCCGACCACATGGATGCCTCCAGGATCGCCCAACTTCGCCGGCCGGCGACGGCGATCATCGCGCCCGCCGCCGTGGTCAAGAACATTCCGGAGGCCGCCCTGATCCGCATCGGCGAGACCAGGGCGTTCGGGAAATGGAAGATCGAGGCGATCGCCGCCTACAACATCCCGAGCCATCCTGGCGCCCAGGTATATCACGAGAAGGGACGCGGGGTGGGCTACGTGCTGAGCTACGGCGGGAAGCGCTTCTACTTCTCGGGCGACACAGAGAACATTCCGGAGATGCGCGCGCTCAAGAACATCGATGTGGCCTTCGTGTGCATGAACCTGCCTTACACGATGCCGCCGGAGGAGGCCGCCCAGGCGGTGCGCGCGTTCAAGCCCGCCATCGTTTATCCATATCACTACCACGGCTCCGACTTGAAGGTATTCGAGAAGGCGCTGGAGGGCAGCGGCGTGGAGGTCAGAATCCGCGACTGGTATTACTGAGCCGGGGATTTCCAGATGCGGATGCCACCGCTAAAGCCGCCCGGGAACCGCAGTTCCAGGATGCCGCCGGGATCGGTCCGCGCCTGGTGCATCTCTTCGGCGTCCGGCTCGACATCGTAGGCGCGCGAAGGCTCCAGACCCAGGATGAAGACGGTGGCGGCCTCGTTCTTGACGGTGAACCGGGCGGTGGCGGCCACCACGGTGTCCCCGAGCTGAATCAGCTCGCTGACGCTCGCTAGGGTATGGACTCTCGGTTCGCCGTCGGCGAAGGTCTGGAGCTCGCCGTCGAAGTAGCCGAGCCACACGGCATCGTCGTCCCAGCGGGAGCGCATGAACAGGCGGCCGAAGATCGGGTCGTGGAGCAGCGGCGGCAAACTGTAGTAGCTCAACCCCGGCTGATAGGGGTTGCCCCACAGGAATTCGTAAGGGATGCCCAGGGGGCCGCGCAGCAGGAAACGCTCGTGCATGGCCCAGCCTTGCAGATACTGGGTTTCAACGGCGTTGTTGTCGTAGGCAACCATGGCCAGGTCGGCGGCCCGGGACATGGCCGCCAGTGCGAGATCGGGCTCGGCGCCCTTCACGGCGGGGATGCGAAATTCATTCTCGGCCGCCGGATAGGAGGCCGGGTAGTAGCTGAGCAACTGGGCCGCGGGGAGTTGCTTGAAGAACGCGCGGAGCGATTCGCGCAGGTCGATGTTCAGATTGTCGCGCAGGGCATGCAGCAACTCGAAGAGGGGGTAGATCTCGGCCCGTGGAATGACGTTGCGGCCGCGGGAGACCGCGGGGACGATTTCGCCGAGCCACCAACTCCGGACCAGGCTCCGCAATTCCCGCTGGGAGAGTTGGGGGGCGCGAGCGGCGAGAACCGTTGCGGCCAGGGCGCGCGAGCGGGCCTCGGAGATGGTCATGGCTAACGGCCGCCGTTCGAGCGCGCGCTCCAGCTTCGCGGCCAGCGCCGCCGATTGCGGCGGGCTGAGCAAGGGTTGGCACCAGTCGAAGACCAGCGCGAGCTGGCGCAGGTCGCCGCCGGAAGCGAGCGCCCAGTCCACGGCGCGGCGGCCCGCGGTTTCGTCGTCTGCCACCTGGTAGTAGAGAGCCAGCGCGAAGCCCGGTTCGGGCATGACGGCGTGGCCGGCCACCAGAGCCTCGAACTGCTGCCAGCGCGCCGAGCGGCGCTCGCGCTCCCGGCGCAGCAGGCGGAGACGCTGCGGGCGCAGGAACAGCAGCGGATGCTCGCCGTAGACCTGGAAGCTCTCGAGCTCAGCCGAAGCCGCCTGGCCGCTGCCCGGTTCCACCTGGGCTTGAAACGCCAGGATCGCGCCAGAGGCCAGCAGAGCGGCCAAGAAGAGTCTGGAGGCGCCCATTGGGTTCGATTGTGTCATAGTGACACACCGGCTGCACCGCTGCGCCACGCGCCTCTACAGCCCGCCAAGTCCCGCCTCCGTGTTTTCAATCGTTTCCCGACTTGCGTTCGTGGCGCCAGACATGCTACATAGGATGCTGAATTGATGGAGTAGCTCTTTAAACCTGCCCTCTGCTGCAACAGGCAAAAAGGGGGGTGAGTGGGCTTAGATTGGACAGCGTGCTTGCGGGAGCCGATGTTTAGACGATGTGCCCCTCGCTCTTCGATTGCAGGTTGCAACAGAGGGTTTTTTTGTAGCTCGACGGAACGGCCTCATTCTCTGTGATTCTGCACTCTCACCCGGGATTGACGGGTTGCGGTAGCTGCCTGGCATTCATGGGAGGAACGATGGACGCGGGCCTCACCAGGAATGTGATGGGAAGCGGGTAATCGAATTCCAGGCAGCCCGAGGCCAGATCCCAGCCCAACCAGGGCAAACCGCATCGGGAATGTTGAAACCCGATGCGGCTTTTTTTGGGCTGCACGGGCGGCAAGAGCACTTTCCCCGGATTCAAGAGCCGGCTGCCGGTCACCAGGACAGGGTGCCGGAGCGAGGTGGCTCGTCGGGGTTCGGCAAGTACAACGTCTGGCAGTGCTCGCAGCGGTAGATCTCGGCGTTCTCGCCGAAGCGCTCTTTGATCTCGTCGCCGAAAAAATACCAGCGCTTCAGATGCCCGGCGCACAGTTTGCCCTTGGCGTCCTTCTCATTGCAGGCGCGCATATGCGGAATGCGCCGCTTGACTTTGGCGCCATTGGCGAGGGTAGCCACCAGCTCGGCCACGGGCGCGGGGGAATCCGGAGTGGAGTAGGTTGGGTTGGCCATAACGAGGCTCGCGGCTCGGTCGCCGCTTGCCTCAAGTATATCAGCCGGGATTCACGCTCCGGACGGCGAGCCCTCAGGCGGATTGGCTCATGACCAGGGGCGGGCCGGTGGTGGCGGGGTCCAGGCCCGCCAGCGCCAGGCGGTAGCGGCCTTGCACACCGGTCTTCTCGAAGATGTGCTTCAGGTGGACCTTCACCGTCCCAGGGCGGATGCCCAGTTCGCTGGCCACCTCGCGGTTCTTCAAGCCCTGCCCGACCAGCTCCATCACCTGCTGCTCCCGCGGCGTCAGTCCGATTCGCAGATCGCCGTGCGCCCGGCGCGACTCGTGGAACAGGTTCTGTTCCATCCAGGTGGCTCCGGAAGCCACCGAGCGGAGGCAGACCAGCAGTGTATCCACATCGGCCGACTTGCGGATGATCCCTCGGGCTCCCGCCTGAATGAAGCGGAGCGCCTCGGCGCCGGTCATCGACACGCCCCAGACCACCGCCGCCACGGGGAGGCCGGCCATTCTTAGACCGGTGAGCGTATCCAGCACAACCTGCGCGCCAAACGCCTTGTCCAGGACCAGCAAGGCGGGCTGGGAGAAATCCAAGGACTCGAGGGCGCCGGGGATCGAGCCGCTGGCGCGGAAGAACTCCAGGTCGGGACAAGCGCCCAAGAGCGATCGCAAACCCTCGGCGCAGACCGGCTGTGTGTCCCAAACCGCTACGCTGGTTCTCATCAGTTCGAATTCCCCCCGGGCGGGAATATCCGCGCCCCTTACAGAGGTTTAGTCCGCCTGGGGCAGGGATAGTCTCATAATTCGTGGCAGGGGGTCGATGTGATGGACAGCGCGGCACTTATGCCGCCTGTGCCATGCCCGACTCTCGCCTTCACGATTCCGCTCGCGCCCTGGTCGTGGCGCCGGATCGTCAGATGGCCGACGAATTGAGGCTGCTGTTGGAGAGCCAACACCCTGGGACGCTTCTAACGGTGCTGGAAAACTATCCCAGTCGCGCGACCCTGGCACAATGCGCGGCGCAGGGCTTGGACTACTGTTTTCTGGACACCACCTCGGAGTGCGGGACCGCCTTCGCCGTCATGTCCATGCTGAACAGTCTATGCCCGGAGGCGCCGGTATTCGCTCTGCTGCGATCCAACGACCCGGACCAGTTCCTGCAGTGCCTGCGCCAGGGCGCCAGCGGGTTCCTGATCCAGCCGTTCACCGCCGAGCAACTCCGTAACGCGCTCGCCAAGTTGGCCCGGCTCCACCCCACGGGAGCCGCCGGAGGCGAGAGCCTCGGCCGGGTGTATTGCGTGATGCCGGGCAAAGGCGCTTGCGGGGCCACCACCGTGGCCTGCCATCTGGCTTTCGCCCTCCTGCGGCAGAAGACTGCCAAAGTGCTGTTGGCGGACCTGGACGGGCTTACCGGCACGGTGGGGTTTTTGCTCAAGCTCAAGTCCAATTACAGCTTTGCCGACGCTCTGGCGCACTCCGGCGGCCTGGAGCAGGACGTTTGGAAGGTTCTGGTGACGCCCTGCCATGGCCTGGATGTGCTGCTCAGCCCGGAGAGTCCGCTGGAGGGCCTTCCAGATGCCGCCGACCCGGGGCCCATCTTGGACTATTCCCGCCGGTTCTATGGCGCCGTGGTGCTGGACACGGCCGGCGCGTACGGAGACTGGAGCGTCTCCCTGGCCAGATTGTGCGACGATCTGGTGCTCGTCACCACCAACGAGCTGGTAGCGCTCCACTCCGTCCAGCGCGCCCAGGCCTACCTGGCCAGGAATGGCTTGGACCCGTCGAAGATCCGGCTGGTCATCAACCGGTACTCAAAGGAGGTTGGGCTTCGCCGGGAGGCTATCCAGACCGCGCTTCGGCTGGAGGTTTTCGAGACCCTGCCCAGCGATTACGAGGCCATCCAGCGGTCCCTGATGGAGGGCAAGCAGGCGCCTCCGGCGAGCCAGTTCGGGAAGGCCATCACCGCGCTGGCGCGGCGCCTGGCGGGGGAAGAGCCCGCCGAGAAGAAAAGCTCGGGGTTCGCGGGGCTGTTCGGGAAGGTGAAGGGCTAAGACGCTTCGAGCAAGACGTTGAGCGTCTTCTGGGCGGTTTGGCGCCACGAGAATTGCGCGGCGCGAAGCGGTCCTTGCCGCGCCAGGCGCTCGCGGAGGGATTCGTCGCAAGCCACGCTCTCCAAGGCAGCCCGCAGGGCCTGGGGGTCGAAGGGGTCGAACATCAGGGCCGCGTCGCCGGCCAAGGAGGCGAGCGGCTCAATCGCCGAGCAGGCCGTGGGAAGGCCCGCAGCGAGGGCCTCGAGCAAGGGCAGGCCAAACCCCTCGAAGGTGGAAGGGCAGAGGAACGCCCAGGCGTCTCGGAAAAGAAGATACAGTTCCTCGCGGGGCAGCCAACCGGCGAGGCGGACCGCATTCCGAAGCCCAAGTTCGGCGATGAGGCTCTCCAGGGCCGCGGTGTGGAACCCCCGGAGACCCGCAATGACCAACTGAAACTCCGGCCGCGCGCGCCGCCAATCCGCGAAGGCCCGGATGAGCGGTCCCAGATTCTTGTGCGGATGCAGGGTGGAGGCGCACAGGAAGTAAGGCGCCAACTGCCGTTCCCGACGCTCCCGGCCGATTTCGAAGAAGCGCTCGTCCACGCCCAAGGGGGCAACCCGGACCTTGCTCAGGGGCAGCCGGTAATAGCGCAGCAGGTCGGCGCGGGTGGCTTCGGAGTCGGCTAGCAGGAGCCGGGAGGTGTGGGCCGAACTCCACAGGAAGAGCCGCCAGAAGGGCAGATCGAACCAGCGGAAGTACTCCGGGTGGCGCTTGTGCTGGAGGTCGTGAAAGACGGTGACCGTGGGACAGGGACAGAGGGCGGGAGCGGTGAAGCCGGGATTGAAGAGCACGTCCAGCCGATGCCGCGCGGCGGCCAGCGGCAGGAGCGTCTGCTCCCAGAGAAGGCGCGCCGGACGGATCGAGGCGCGCACCGCCTGGGGCGCGTGCTGAAAGTTCGGTTGAGCCGGCGCCAGGCTGGTCGCGGTCTCCCGGTTGGTGAAGACGACGTACTGGTTTGCCTCGTCGATCGCCGCCAGGGCCGCCAGCAGGTGCCGGAGGTAGATCTCGGTTCCTCCGACTCCGCCGGGGATGAGGTACAGCGCATTGACCCCGATGCGGATGGCCACGTTAGCGAAGACCCTTCAAGTGGAGTTCCGCCTCCGCCAGCCCAGCCCGGGACCGGGCGTCGGAAGGGTCCAGGGCCAGGGCGCGGCGGTACTCGGCGGCAGCGGCCGGCCACTCGTTCGAGTTGGCGTAGAGGACGCCGCGGTAGAGGTACGTGGGCTGGAATCCGGGATTGAACCGGATGGCGGTATCGAGCGCCTCCAGCGCCTCGGCGCGCTTACCTTGCTTGACGCAGACCCTGCCGATCTCCGAGTACACAAACGCGCCCGGGAGGAGCGCGGCAGCCTGGCGGAGCTTGTCCAGGGCGTCGTCCAGCCGATTGGCGCAATCCAAGGCGCCCGCCCAATCGACCAGGAGGCGGTAATCGGGCTTAGCCGCTCGAGCCGCGGCCTGGTAGCGCTCCACGGCCAGAGAGCATTGGCCCTCGGCATAGTAAGCGAAACCGAGCTGCTCCTGGACGCGCTGCTTGGTGGGCGACTTGGCGGCGGCATCCTCCCATAGCGCCCGCGCACTGCTCCAGACCTGGGTGCGCTGCCAGGTGAGCAGCCCCGCGAAGAGCGCGCAGCCGGCCAGCGTGGCGGCCAGCCTGCCGCGCGAGGTCTTCCATCGCCGCAGGAATTCCAACGCGATCAGCAGCAGACCGAGAATGGGCAGGTAGAGGCGCCGTTCGGCGATTGGATCGGCGATGGGCAGCACCGAGGAGGTGGGCGCAAGCAGCAACAGGAAGACGAGATAACCGTACGAGGCCAGCGGGTAGCGGCGGCGGAAAAAGACCGCGGCGCCGGCCAGCGCGGCCAGCCCGATGAGTCCCCACAGCGCGCCGTGATCGAGCAGCGTGCGCGAGATCGCAAAATCGTAATCCACTGTCTGTCCGTAGGGCAGAAAAAAGAGGCGGATGTACACCCAGACGACCCGGCACTGGGTGTAGAAGTACTGAACCCAGGTGAAATCTTTCAGGGCGAAGCCGGCATTGTTGGCGCTGGCGATGAGATGCAGGATCATGCGCGCGGCCAACGCGCCTCCCGCCACAAACAGCGCATAGAGGCGCCAGTTGCGGCGAATGCCCTGGAACGAGAAGCCGGGGTTCCAGTAGTAGTCGGTGAGGAGCAGCAGCGCGGGCAACACCACCGTGTGTTCCTTCACGTTGACCGCCGCGCCGAAGAGCATGAGCACTGCGGCGGCGGCCGGCCAGGAGATGGCGTCCGAGCGCCGGTACAGAAAGACCACAAAGGCCGCGCAGAAAAGCAGCCCGCTCAGAACTTCCGAACGGCCGGCGATGTAAGCGACCGATTCGGTCTGTACGGGATGCAGCAGGAAAAGCGCGCCCGCGAAGGCCGCCAGCGCTCCGCGCGAGAAGCCGCTCTCGCCGGCCCGGGCCAGCAGACGGCGGGCCACCAGGAACACGAGCACGGCGTTGGCGAAGTGGCACAACACGTTGAACAGGTGGTAGGAGAGCGGCTCGGCATCGAAGAGCCGGTAATTCGCCCAGAAACTGAACATCAGCAGCGGCCGAACGCCCGCCACCCACGCGCGCAAGGGGGCGTGGGCAAACTCGGGCAGGCTCATGGGCAGGTAAGCGTCGTCAAACAGGAACGGGCCGCGCAAAGCGGGGCCATAGGCCGCCAGGGCGGCAACCAGGGCCGCCGCCAGCGCCAGGGCGTAGTGCCAGGGGCGAAGCTGGAACGCCGCGGGGGCCGGAGCCTCGCGTGGACGCTTCTTCTCAGCCGCGCGTTTGGATTTCTTCATCGAGAGACCGTATGCGGTATTCCAGGATGGCGACCCGCTGCGCCAGCGCGATGTCGCCGTCCTTCAGCGCCGAGATGATCACCGAGAAGCGGAACAGCACCAACAGGAATAAGCAGCCTACCAGGGTCAGCAGCGCGAGCGGAGGCTGGCCGATTCCCAGCAGCGCGGCCAGGTACACGAGCACCGGATGTGCGCGGGAGAGCACCAGCAGCGTAAGGGCCGCGCCCAGCCAGCTCACCGAGTACTCGACGCGAATGTGCGAGCGCCGCACCGAGAAGAGCACGCTGGCGATCAGCAGCACCGCAAGTCCCGTCAGGAAATTCAGAAACCCCTGCATCGTTATCCTCCACGCGGTCACGGCCGCTTCTTGCGTTTCGGTTCGTACTTGAGCACGTTGACGAAGACTCCTAGCAGCACGTGAGCAATGTAGTAGAGCGATTTTACCGCCGTGATGGTGCTCCTGCCAGCCAGGCGCGGGCGCATGCGGCAAGGCACCTCGACAAACCGGAAAGCTTTGCGCTGCAACACTACCAGGGCTTCGATTTCCGGGTACTCCAGCGGAAAGGTCCGGCTGAAGACATGCAGCGCCTGGCGGTTCACGCCCACGAATCCGGAGGTCGGGTCGCGGACCTCCTGGCCCAGGATCGGCCTTAGCACCAGGCGGAACAAACGGATGCCCAGTCCGCGGGCGAAGCTGGAAGGGTCCAGCCCGCCGTTAAGATAGCGCGAACCGATCGCCATCTGGCAGGAGCTGGAGCGCAAGGCATCCAGGATCTTCGGGATGTAGGCGGGATCGTGCTGGCCATCGCCATCCATGCGGATCACGTAGTCGTAGCCGAGTTCGTAAGCCAGCTTGTATCCGGCCTGCACCGCGCCTCCCAGCCCCAGGTGATGCGGCAGGCACAGCACCTCCGCTCCAGCTTTGCGCGCGCGCGCTACCGAGGCATCGGCCGAGCAATCGTCCACCACCAGCACCGGGATGCCGGGCACGGTCTCGCGGATCTCGCTCACCACCCGGCCAATCGCCTCGCCTTCGTTGAAAGCGGGAACCACGATCATCAGGGAACCGGGCGCGGCGGCGGGGATCATAGGGCGGCCACCTGGCGCGGCGTAATCCAATGCCGCTGGAGCAGGGCGCGGAACTCCGGCGCGCCAATGTGCGCATGGCTGCGCACCGCCCGCCGCTTCCTCCACAGCTTTCGCGCGCGGAATAGCACGGCGCAGTGGGCGCGGATGACGATGAAGATCAATTCCAGCAGACCGTGATGTTCACGTTGAAACCGGGCGGCACTGCCGCGGTCCTCCAGGATCGAAATCAGGTGCCAGAAGTAGCGGGTCAGGGCGGCCCAGGGCGCACGCCACAGCAGACTGGCGGGATAGTTCTTCAGCAGGACCTCCAGGCGGTTGCGCTCGACATAGTAGGCCTTGAGGGGCGAGGCGATGCCCGTCGTGCCGGAGTACTCGTGGTCCACCACCGCCTCCGGCGCGTACAGGCACTTCCAGCCCGCCCAGCGGGCGCGCAACCCCAGGTCCGTGTCCTCGCAGTACAGGAAGAAGTCCTCGTCGAAGAGCCCGATCTCGTCGAGCATGACGCGGCGGTACAACGCCGCCGAGCCGCTCGGGCAGAGCACTTCGGCGGGATCGGCGAACCGCTCGGGCGGCTCCAGGTGGCCGCGCTGCTTGCTGCTCCCATCGCCGGAGACCAGCATTCCCGCCGAATCCAGGCGGCCGTCGCCCGCCAGCCGGACCTGCGAGGCGATCATGCCGGCGTCGGGGCGGGACTCCGCGGCGGCCAGGAGCGCGTCCAGCCAGCCCGAGCTGGCCACGGCGTCGTCGTTGAGCGTGGCCAGGAATGGCGCCCGCGACTCCCGGAAGGCCAGGTTGACCGCGGGACCGAAACCGACATTGTTCTCCTGCTCGAGAATGCGTGCCCCGAAGCGCTCGGCTTCCGCCTCCCGCGCCAGGTGCTTTCCGCTATTGTCCACCACCACGATTTCGAAGTCGCGCCGCGTCTGCTTGACCAGGGAAACCAGGCATTCCACCAGAGCCGAACCCGCGGTCAGGGTGGGGACGACAACCGTTACTCGAAGTTCAGGCAACCCTCGATTTTACCCGAGTCTGGCGGCCCATGTCGGAGGTCCGGTATCAAGCGGCCCCTGCCTCCGGCCGCCAGCAAGACCTCCCGTTTCGGGAAAAACAGGTGAAGAGCCGGCTCAGGTTTCGTCCTTTTCGGTCGATAAACCAGAAGTGCCGAAAGCTGCCCAGACCGATCCTTGCACGGCGCACCTTCGGCGGGTCTGCAGCCTGGTTCGCGAGATCGCGTTGCGCGTGAACCTGGGGCCGGTGGAGAGCGAGGCTCTGGCGCAGTCGGCGCTGCTGCACCACTACGCCCCCGAGGTGCTGGAAACAGAGACTTTAAGCCGCTTGCTCGGCGCCCTGCGAACGGGCTTCCCGCCGGGCGCCCCATCCGCATTTCCGTCGCGGGAGGTCCGCGGCATCCTGGAGCGCTTCCATACCGCCAAGCCGGACGACCCCGCCGCCGCGCTGGCGCAAGTCGTCGAGGTGGCGAACTTCTTCGACGAGCGCCTGGAGTTCCTCCCATTCGAAACGGTGAATGTCGAACAGATCTTCGACGAGTTGGACTGGATTGCCAGGGACGGCTTCCTGGATCCAGCCCTGGTGTCCATCCTGGCCGGGCTTCGGCAGGTCCGGATGCAGGAACTGGTCGAACAGGTACAGTGGCTGCCTGTCTTCCCCGCGGTGCTGCTGCGCGCCCTGGCGCTGACGGCGGAGGAAGACAGCAGCTTCTCGCAGATCGAGGAAGTGGTCCGCACCGACCAGGTTCTGGCGGGCCACCTACTCCGAGTCGCGAATTCGGCGCTATACGGCGCCATACAGCGCATCGCCAGCATCCGCCAGGCGATCGCGCGCGTGGGCGTGGACATTTGCCGCAAGGTGATGATGGCCAGCGCGTTCCAGCCGCTGTTCGTCTCGACCACGCTGCGGGAGTTGTGGCAACATTCCCTGGTCATGGCGGGGCTCACCGAGGGGCTGGCCGAGCTGTGCGGCCGCATCGATCCTCACGAGGCGTTTCTGGCCGGCCTGGTGCACGACGTGGGTCGCCTGGCCTTTCAGAAACTCCGGCGCGAATATGTCCGCGACTATCAGCGCCTGGTGGAAGGCGGGTGCGAGCCGGTGTTCGCAGAACTGGTGATGTGCGGGTTCGAGCACGGCGCGGCGGGCGCGGAGATTCTGCGCACCTGGACCTTTCCGGAGCACCTGATCGAAGCGGTGCAGCACCACCACCGGCCCGAGGCCGGCGACTCGCTGCTGGGGGCGGCGCTGTACCTGGCGGAGGACCGCAGCGGTTCAAGGGAAGACCTGGTCAGCCCGGTTCGCATGCGCCTGGCCTACGACCGGCTGGGCATCCCGCTCGAGAACCCGGGCGGGCACGCAGAACCACCGGACGCCGGCTGGCTGGATTTCCTGGTCGGCCCGGAGGTTTCCCCGACAGTCTCCAGCGGAGGGAGATAGCGCCGCGCGCGGCAGGGGGGCTGAGGCACCCCCCTCGACGAGCGTTTTCGCAGACGCCTTTATTGGAGCGTGGTTTCCCAGATTCGGACTCCGATCCCGCAGCGTCTGACGAAGACCCAAGAGTCCGGCGTTGCGTGACCCCGTGCGAGAGTCGGCACGAAGCCATTTGGCGAGTACTTTTCGCAAACAGAGCGCCTATTGCGCCCATCAAGCAAGAATGAGGGGCCTTCGGACGCAGGCACCGCCCGAGCTCGGGGCGTGGAATGTTAGGCAATTGCCCTCCTAAATCCCGCTAGATCGAGGATTCGATCGGGGAGGGATCGGGTCGCGAGGTCATGCAGCTTCCGATCTTCTGTTACGAAGACCTGGGAACTGTCGCACGGACGCAGGTAAACGAGGTGGTCCAAATCAAATGAGTCGTTACGACCGGCGTCTTCTCCGTCCCAGGCGTTCTCGATGTAATTTTCATAGGCGTCAAGGTATACATCAATGCTTCCGTCGTACATGCCTCTGAGCCGCTCATATTCCGAGACCATCCAGTTCCACAGGCCGGAGTCCGGCGGCGATGCAGACACCCCAGCTGCTGAGGCGACCGCCAGAAGAGCATATTTCTTGAGGTCGCCACATCCGTGTAAGTACGGAATGTAGCCTCGTCGCAGTTTCCGCATGTCCTTATCAACGATTCCGCTTTCGACCAGAAAGGCCTCGGTTCTCTGCTTCATCAATGCAACACCCTCAGCCACACCCGCCCTGAAGGTTTTAGAGACTCGCTCCGCTTGTTCCCGGAGCCAATTCGGCGTCGGCATCTGCTTCGAGAGAGACCGTGCTCTAGAGACAAGAAGATCGAATTCGTCTGGCGTCCCCGCCTCCGTAAATACCCGCATAAGAATCAAAAAGTCCGGGCCCACTGAACCAACCGAAACTCCAAAGGATCTTGAACGAAGCTCGTTTGGCGTACGTAGATCGAGACACCCCTCCGGAACAACCTTGAGCAATCGCCGGAGTGCGGCTCGACGCTTGAGGAACTCGCTTGGTAGTTTCGGATCCCCTGATGGTGGAATTCCGGAAATGAGTTCGAAAGGCACCACCGCGCTGGACGTTAGGCGAACTCCGGCCGGGTGTTCCGATAGCCGCTCAGCATCTCGCTCGCTGAGTGCACGCCAGACGCCTGTGTCGAGCAGGTACTCGCGAACATCGGGTTCCGCCGGTCGCATAACCAGGATCATAACGCGGAAGAATAGCGGTGTCACTGGAACGTGGTAGCCTCGAGGAACCAACAATGCACCTCGGATCTGCACTGTCGTGCACGGAGGACCCGTGTAGCGGTGTCGCCGGCGCGTAAAGGTGACTGGCGG
This sequence comes from Bryobacteraceae bacterium, assembly GCA_052144455.1. Classification (GTDB taxonomy): domain Bacteria; phylum Acidobacteriota; class Terriglobia; order Bryobacterales; family Bryobacteraceae; genus Fen-330. Next base: position 36,708 of record JBKQQG010000098.1, on the reverse strand, counting down.
GGCGTCGAACTCCTCCCAAACGGCGTTTTGGAGATGCGCGGTCGCTCTCAGGCACGCACTCAGATTCGGGCGAGATCGGTTTTGGCAACCTTATCTCAGCGCCTATAGGACCGCACCGGTTGCGGTGAGCGTTCGTGTGCACCCCAGCGGCGTAGGATGTCCCGGCACATCATTGGTTGGACGGGATCGCGCCCGGGCAAATCGCCACGGTCTCCGACGCACGCCGCCTCGTATTATGCTGGGTGGATAAGTGCCCCGACATGTTGGAAGGCCTCTTTCGTTCCTTTGTTCCTCTGCATAATCCGATCGGGTTCGGCGCGAGCGATTTCGTCGAACTCGCGGTGGCCGCTTTGCTGGTCGCTCTGGTGCTGGCCAGGGGCTGGATTGAGCCTCTCGCGCGGAAACTGGCGGTCAGGACGGGATGGGCGATGCTCTTTCTCGCCATTCTGCCGGTCGCGCTGCGGCTGGCGCTGCTTCCGATGCATCCCGTCCCCACGCCCAGCGGCGCCGACGACTTCAGCTACGTCCTGCTGGGCGACACGCTGGCCCACTTCCGTTTGGCGAATCCGGCGCATCCGCTGCACCAGTTCTTCGAAGGGGTCTTCACTCTGCAGCAGCCCACTTACAGTTCCATCTACCCGCTCGGGCAGGGCATCGCGCTGGCCTTCGGGCAGTTGGTGTTCGGCCTTCCCTGGGCCGGCGTGGTGCTCTCGGTGGCGGCCATGTGCGCGCTCTGCTATTGGATGCTTCGGGCCTGGGTCTCACCGCGGTGGGCGCTGGTGGGAGGCGTGCTCGCGGCGCTCCAATTCGGCCCGCTATGCCAGTGGATGAACAGCTACTGGGGCGGCGCGGTGGCGGCTTGCTCGGGCTGTTTGGCCTTCGGGGCGCTGCCCAGGCTGCGCGCCAGTTGGCGGATCAGGGACGCCGCACTGCTCGGCGCCGGGGTGGCGCTGCAATCCATAACACGCCCGTTCGAATCCGTATTCCTGGTTCTGGGAGTGATTCTGTTCTTTCTTCCGGCGCTCCGCAAACGGGACGAATGGCGCCGGCTGCTGCGGACCCTGGCCGTCGCGGCGCTCGCCGCCTCGCCCGTCGTCCCCCTGATTCTGTTCCATAACAAGGCGGTCACCGGCAGTTGGACCACGCTTCCGTACATGCTCAGCCGCTACCAGTACGGCGTCCCGGCCACGTTCACGTTTCAGTCGAATGCGGTTCCGCACCGGGCGCTGACTCCGGAACAGGAGCAGGACTATCGCGCGCAGAGCGCCATTCACGGGGAAGGACCCGAAACCCTCGAGCGCTTCCTGGGACGCCTCGGAAACAGCGTGCGCCACTATCGCTTCTTCTTTTTCCCAGCGCTCTACCTGGCGTTGCCGGCCTTCCTCGCGAGCCTGCGCCAGTACCGCTTCCTGTGGGTGGTTCTGTGCCTGCTGGGTTACGCTGTGGGAACCAACTTCAATCCGTACTTCTACCCGTACTACATTGCGGCCGCCACGTGTTTGTTCGTGCTGGTGAGCGTGCAGGGCCTGGAGCGCCTGAGCGCCTGGAGAATACGGGGTTCGGAGGCGGGCCGAATGGCTGCCGCGGTGATCCTTCTGCTGTGCGCCGGTCATTTCGGGCTATGGTATGGACTCCACCTGATCGGCAGCGAGCGGCTGCTGACGAGCCTGGGCCGGTACGAGACCTGGGACTACATCGGCTGGGGCGATGCCGAAGGGCGAATCCAGATCCACGACCGGCTAGCGCAGGCGCCCGGCAGGCAACTCGTGTTCGTGCGCTACTCGCCGCGGCACACTTTCCACACCTGGATTCAGAACGCCGCCGAGATCGACTCCGCCCCCGTGGTTTGGGCCCTCGACCTGGGCCCCATCGAGAACGAAAAGCTCCTCCACTACTACCCCGAGCGGTCGGCGTGGCTGGTCGAGCCGGACGAATGGCCGCCGCGCCTGACCCGATACCAAGCGGAAACCCTCACTCTGGAGCAGGTGCACTAGCCCTCCTACCAGATGTAGTCCTTAGCGTCGCGGCGGCGTTCGTGACTGTCCAGCACGTGGACCGCGCGGATTCTCTTCAGCTTCTGCGGCGAAAGCTGGCCGATCGGAATGTACATGATGTTTCGCCCGAAGCGCGCGGCGACTGTGCGGAACACCGAACGCGGCGGTTTGGCGGCGATATAGGCGACGTGCCGGTAGATGGAGTAATCCAGGCCGGCCATCAGCAAGCGCTCCGGTTTAGTCTCGGCGAAGTCGTAGTCGGGATCGTTCCAGACGTCGACCATGCGCCGCGGCGGCAGACTCATCAGGAACCCGCCGTACTCGGCGCGCCCGATCCCCGGCCCCACGATGTGCTCGAACGGGCTGGTCGAGTAGAACGCCATGTCGGATTCGTTCTGATGCTCGCCCAGCCAGGTGGTGAGGTAGGTGTAACGGTCCTCCGGGTCGGGATCGAAGATGACGATCACCGAGCCGACTTCGCCCGCGATTTTGTCGAACTGCCGGACGTAGATCTTGCCTTCGTGCCAGTTACGAACGGTCTCGCGCAGATCGATGCCGTCCAGCAGCGAGCTGGCAAAAGGCTCGCTGCGGCTGCGCTCCTCCGAGAGAATGCTCTTGGCCTTCTTCTTGAGGATGCGGCCGTAGTCCTCAATGACCAGGTCCTCGGGCGGGTACGAGCAGATGGCCTGGCCGTGAAACTCCCGCGCCCACTCGCCCTCGAACTTTTCCTTCTTGCGCGGTTTGAGACCCAGCGTACTCAGGCGCTGCTTGGGGCGGGGAAGCCGGCGGCGCAAGCGGATCTTCTTGGTGTTGCGCCAGATCTCCTCGCTCGACAAATTCACCGTCTCGAGTTCGCATTCCGCCTTCTGCGCGGAGTAGCGGTTCGCGGTTTGCCAGACTTCCCAGGCGTAGTTGTCGTCGACCACGGCGCGCGCGGCCACGGTGAGGTCGAAGAGGCCGGCCGCCAGGTCGCCGTTCGTCAGCGCCAGATTGCGGGTGTAGCGGGCCATCAGGCGGCGCTGCCAATAGGCCACCTTTTCGCCGGCGTTGGCCAGGTAGGCTTTCTCCGCCTCGCGGAACACTTCGAACTGGGCGCGGCGGCGGTCGGCCAGCTCCGGCGGGTCGAGAGCGATGCGGAACTGCTCGTAGCGCTGCTGCAGGTACGGGTATTCGGTCGTGATCTCCGCCAGGCAATCGGGATGGGGATTCAGAAGCTCGACCTCGCGCCTGCGGCGGCGCCCGCGCGGCTCGGGTTGCGGCTCCTCCATGGCGTCCAGCACCGGGTCGAGCAGGTTCAGCGAAAGCACCACCAGCACGCGGGCCAGCGGATCGGTCCCCTGGAGTTTCCAGGCGATGCCGGCGGCGTGCGCCGCGATGGCCTCCGAACGCGGTTGCGGATAGACCCGGTAGGCTTCGATGTACTTCCGCAGGCCGATGTGTCCGAGCGAGTAGGGGTCGGGAACCTGGTCCGGGACGTGCGGGCGCTCGCCCACATCGGGATCGCAGAACAACACTTCGGCGCCGCTCTCGAGCGCGGTGCGGATGGCCTCGGTAAACGGATCGGCGGGCTCGATGGGCAGGTAAACGCCGCGGTCCTCTTCCTTCTCGTCGGGATAGACCAGGACGGTGATTTGCGGCAGCCGCTGGAGGGCCCGCAGATAGGCCTGCTCGAGCGTGGCCGGCAACTCGACGGCCACCACTTGCGGCCGTTCCTCCCGGATCGCCCGGCGCACCTCGATGGCGAACTCGAACCGTCCCGGCGCCACCGGAAGATAATGGAAACCGCCGCGGCGCAGGCTCCCCGGATCGGGAAAAGATTCGTCCAGGCCGGTCATAAGTCACGCCCTTGGGAAATAGCGCAGCGCCTCTTCTCCCAGCGTCTCCAGGATCGAGAGTTCCAAGGACTGCGCCTCCTGTACCGCATCGGTGGACAGGTTCTTCAGCTTCATCGCGAAGCGCGCGATGTTGATGCCGTCGCGAACGGTGTAACGCTCGTCGGCGCTGTGCGCCTGCTGGAGGAAGTCGGTCACGTATTGCAGGATGCGCTCCTCGCCGAAGGGCAGGTTCTCCTTAAGGATTTGGTATTCCTCGTCGCGCTCGGGGAAATCGATCAGGATCTGCGGCTGCAGGCGCGAATGGATGTACTCGGGCAGATCGAAGGTCGAGGCATCGTCGTTCATGGTGGTGACCAGGCGGAACTCCGGGTGCGCCTTGATCTTGATGCCGGCCACCACGCTCTCGACATAACGGCGGGTATCGAGCAGGGGCGCCAAGCTGGCCCAGCTCTTTTCGCTCATGCGGTTGCCTTCGTCGAGGATGGCGACCCCGCCGCGCAGCATCGCGCTGAGCAGCGGGCTGGCGACGTAGCGCAGCCGGGCCTCGCCCTCAATCACCGGCTGCACGATCAGGTCCTCCGGCCGCGTGTCCACGGTGGCTTGCATGATGTAGGCCTCGCGCCCCAGCCGTTTGGCCGCCGCGTAGGCCAGCGTGGTCTTGCCGACGCCGGGCTTGCCGATCAGGCGCGGATTCATGGGCAGGTCTTGCGCGTCAATCACCAGCCACGCCGCCAGGAGCTGGCGCATGACCTCCTCCTGCCCCACCCAATGCACGGGAATCTCGTCGGGATGGGACAGATGCAGCGGAACGCCATCGATCTCTACGATCACAGAGCTATTGTACAGATTGCCGGCCAAGGGTGGGGCCGACGGCCAGGTGTATACTTCAGTCGTGACCTGCTCCCGGAGAGACTTGGCCCTTCTGTTTCCCGCCTTGGCTGCCGCTGCTGCGCCTGCCAGCGCGCCCCTGGTGTCCAAGGTGTACCGATTCGAAGACGTGCCGGTGCGCATGTCCGGCCCGGCCAGCCAGCGCTGGATCCTGGAGGGCGAAACGCACAGCGGGTTCCGGATCGAGCTGCACCACACCGAGATGCCGTCGGGCGAAGCCGGGCACGCGGCGCACCATCACCCGCACGAAGAGCTGCTCTTGATTCAGGAAGGGACAGTCGAGGTCACCATCGCCGGAACCACCTCTAAACTCGGCCCGGGTTCGGTAGCCTACATCGCCTCCAACGACGAACACGGCTTGCGCAACGTGGGCGCCACCACGGCGCGGTACTTCGCCCTGTCGCTGGGGCGGGACCAGTGACGAAGCCCCATGGTCGAAGCTTTGAGCGAACCAGGAGTTGCTCAGATGGCCTTGCGACGGCGGAAGAGACCGAGACCGAGGATCAGCCCAGCGCCGAGGAGCGACATCGTGCCAGGCTCCGGAACGCGGGCGCCATTGGCCGTCAACTGCACGTTGTCGAGGCCGGTGTTCCAGTTGCTGGCAGGAGATTGATTCAGGAAGTCGATGGTGGTGGCTGTTCCGGACGCCGTGAACTGGAAAGAGAATTGCTCCCACGACTGCTCCGTAGGGTCGATGATGCTGTTGGTCACCGTGTCGAGCGGTGTGCCCATGATCCCCCCCAGAACCGCCTCAACCGAGCTGGTGGGACCGAAATAGACGCCACCATCGTAGACATTTCCAACCCAGAACGACAGGGTGTAAGTTGTTCCCACAGTTGTAGCGACCGTCTGCTCGACTCCCTCGACATTGTTTGAGCTCTGGCCAGCCAGGTCCACCCATTGGCTTCCATCTTCCGCCACGAACGCGATGGATTCCTGCGTAAAAGCGCCGCTGACCAGACTTACGGAGTCGTCGCCGACCACCGTCCATCCGGTTATGCCGGTCGATCCAACGCCAAAATCCTGGTAGGTCCCCGGGTTCATCACCGGGGTTTCGAAACTGCCGTTTATGATGGGGTCAGCGGCGGCGTGCATTGGCAATGCCAGCAGGACCACGATGCCAACCAGAGATCTCTTCAGCCCTAGGCTCATGTTCTGTTCCTCCGTTCGCGAACCGGCAACCCGTGTCCGCGTTCACTCGAACCACTCTACTAGCGATTTCTGCAAAACGGTCGTTAAGAGGTGTATTTAACCTGTTAAATGCCTGCGTTTTCAGTACATTGCAATTCCGGAAGCCCCCAGGTACAATTGGCAGATCGGCATCCCATTAAAGATCGTGGCGACCGGTCCTCGAGCGACGCCGGGCCCGGAGGTGGACTCCCGCGAGGTTCGCGAGCACCTCGACAAGGTTGTGGCTTCCTCTTGCTTTGCCAGTGCTCCCCGCTTGCAGCAGTTTCTGCGTTTTGTGGTGGAAGAGACCCTGGAAGGCCGGGTGGGTGAGATCAAGGAAAGCGTGGTGGCGATCCACGTCTTTGGGCGCAGCAGCGACTTCGATTCTCACAGCGACTCGGTGGTTCGGGTCCAAGCCACGCATCTTCGCAAGCGGCTGCGCGAGTACTACCGGGTCGAGGGCCAGCATGATGGCTTGGTCATAGAACTGCCGCCGGGAGCCTATGTGCCTGTCTTCCGGCCCGCGACCGTTCCGGCGGGCGCCGTCGCCGGGCGGCCGAGGCGAAGATGGCCGCTACCGGTAGTGGCGGCGCTGGCTGTCCTCGCCGCCGCCGTTGGGCTGTGGACATCCGGCTGGCTGACGCGCGACTCTCCAACCTCCATCGCGGTGCTGCCGTTCGCAACCCTGGATGCCGGGCCGCAAGACGACTACCTGTCGGAAGGCATCGCGGAGGACCTGATGACGGCGCTCGCCCGGAGCCCGGACCTGAGAGTGGTAGCCCGCAGTTCGGCCTTCCAGTTTCGCCAAAAGAATGTCAATGCACGTTCGGTAGGCCGCGACCTGGGCGCGAGCGTTCTGGTGGAAGGGAGCATCCGTGGGAACCGGGATCACCTGAAGGTCAGCGCGCAACTGGTCAATGCCTCCAGCGGCTTCGACCTGTGGTCGGAAAGCTGGGAAGGCCCCGCCAGCGATGCGCCGCTTTTCGAGGAGCAGATCGTCCGGGGCGTTCACCAGGCGTTGGGAAAGTGGCGCGGCAAGCGGGAACCAACGGCCCTCGCAACGGCGATCCGTCCGCCCTTGCCCAGCGCCCAGGAAGCCTACTGGCGGGGAAGGTACCTGCTGAGCAAGGGGTACGAAGCCCGGGCCGCCAGCATTCGGTTTCTGGAGCAGGCGGCGCGAGCGGATCCCCAGTATGCGCCGGCCTATGCAGGTTTGGCCACTGCCTACTCCACGATGGCTTTCCACCTGGAGGGCGACATCGACGAGCTGCTGGCCAAGGCCCGCAGCGCGGGTGGGCGTGCGCTCCAGCTCGATCCTGCTTCGGCCGAATCCCTCGCTTCGCTCGCGGTGTTGAGGTATGCCTTCGACCACGATTGGGCGAGCGCGGAGCGGGATTTCGAGCGTGCGCTGGAGCTCAATCCGAGCTATGCCCGCGGCCACCTACAGTACGCCATGGGGCTGGTTTCCCGCGCCAAGTTCGATGCCGCGGTCGCGCATTTCCGTGCAGCGAGGGTCTTGGATCCCCTCTCTTACGCCATTGGCAACGATCTCGCGGTGGCCTTGGAATGCGCCGGCCGTTACGATGAATCGATCGCTTCCGCGCGACAAACTCTGCGCAGCGACCCCAAGTATGTGTACGCGCACATCCCCTTGGGAATCGACCTGGCTGTGCAGGGCAACTCCACCGCCGCCATCGCCGAGTTCGAACCGGCGATCCAGGCACTGGGCCGCAGCGCGTGGATTCTTGGCCCGCTGGGCTATGCGCTGGCCCGCGCCGGGAGGAAGGCGGACGCTGCGAATATCGCCAGGGAAATCGAATCGGCCGATGGCCCCGGCGTGCAGCTCGCCCATGTCTACGCGGGGCTGGGCGATAAGCCGCGCGCCCTGGATGCCCTGGAGCGCGCCTATGCGCAACGCATCGTGGACCTCAACTTCATGGCCGTGGATCCCCTGCTCGCCAGCCTGCGCGCGGAGCCCCGCTTCTTGGCGCTGAAGCGCCGTATGGGGTTGTGAACCCGAGCGCCGCACCACTTGCCTTGAAGAAGACCCGCATACCTGAAACAATGGGCCAATGCGCACGCAAGAGCAAAGGCTCCTGGAAGGGCTGCAGAGGGAACTTCAGGGTCGCCATAAGCAGGAGTTGGAAGATCAAGTCACGCGACGCCAAGAGAGCGGTCTCGCGCTGCAGGAGGCGCTCTATGACATCGTCAAGACGCCAGGCACGGGACCCTACGTCCGTGGCGGCGCGGCAGCGGCATTGTTGAGCGCGGGATGTCTCGATTGTGTCGACATGCTGCTGGAGGACTTCTTCGGAGGGGCTGACGATGAGTCCATCTGGGAAGCGGCACAGAGCCTGGAGCAGGCTTGTGCCAAGAGGGCCGTAGAGCCTCTGCGCCGAGCGCTCTATGACGCTAACCCAACCCGCCGCCGCGTGGCCGCGCATGTTCTGGGATGGCTCGAGGATTCGCGGGCGGTCGCTCCACTTGTCCGTTCCCTCGAGGACCCGAACCAAATCGAAGTGGTGCGCGGTCAATGCGCCGAATCGCTTGGCTATTTGGGGTCGGGACAAGCGATTCCGGCACTGATACGGTCGCTGAAGGATCCCAGCGTCGAAGTCCGCTTTTGGAGTGTATTCGCTCTGGGAGCGGCGAAGGCGCCTCCGTGGGGAACGGTCAAGGGCAGCCGCGTCAAGGCGGCGCTCGAATCCATGCTCGGCGATCCGGCCGTACTTCCGTCCATGTGGCCGGTTGGCCAGGAGGCGCTGGCGATGCTCGCTGAAGGCCTGCCGCGTGGTAATCGTTATGAAAGGCGGGTGCGAACTCAGATTGCGGCGATTCGGAAGGCCGCCGACGCCTCTCCCGAAGACCGAAGTTGGGCGGAGTGGTATGGACGATAGCCGGAACGCGCGGCACTTCGTCGCCGTAAGCGATCCGGCGCCCTATAGGGCGTCTGCGAAGTCGTCCATGCTGACGCCTGCCTGACGGAGAATACTCTGCAGCGTGCTTGCCACCAGGTTGCGATGCATGGGCACCGTGACGCGCCGAGTCCCACGGGCGAGGCGAACATGGGAGCCGGATTGTCTGGCAATTGAGAACCCCAGCCGTTCCAGGGCTCTGAGCGCCTGAGCTCCCGAAACGTCCCGCGGTAACTTCAGGCCTGAACCAGGACCGGATCGCTGACGAAATGGATACGGATTCGACGAGGAGCGGCACCTTCGTCAAAGTGAACTGCAACCGCCTCGGTGATCTGCTGCTGCAAATCGCGAAGGTCTTGGCCCTGCGTAGTGATGCCACCCGATCCAGCCGGATCGTCCCAGGACGCCACAAGCCAGCCCGATTGCTCGTCTCGTTGGACTTGAAGGGTGATCTCTTCCATTACCTTGATCCCATTATTCCATACCTATGCGATCTCCAGTCGATAGATCCCAGCCGCCGGCTCTCGCGAGTCTCAGGTGCCGAGGCTCAACACTGCCCGCAGTTTCACCACGCCCAAGGAGCGCACTATCTTCAGTTCCCAAATGTGGAGGTTAAAGCCCGGAGCCGAAACCCCCAGCCAATAGGTCCCCGGTTGCAGGAGAAGCAGGCGAAACCGTCGGTGATAGTCCGCCCAGATGTCAACCAGGAGCTTCTTGGAACCCTGAACCTGCACCTTGACCCGCGCCCGCGGGATCTCCTCGCCAGCCGGGTCCACCACGGTGCCCTCGATACCCGAAGCCCGCAGCGAGCCCATCTCCTTGACTTCGCTTTCCCCGCAATACATCCCGGTGGGATGGGCAGGCCGCTGCGCCTTCGAAGCCGACGCCGCTGCCAGCAGAAATCCCACGGCCAGGATCGGACGAAGACAGCACATCCGAACCTCCTACATCCGCTTCATCCGTCGGGCGTATCGCAACGTTCCCCACCGTCGCAGCCCGTCCGGCACGACGGCGAGCAGGCGGACCAGGAACTTGTAGCGCCAGCCGGGAATCACGAACAGGTCGCCGCGAGCAAGGCCGCCGAGCGAAGCTTCGACGACGTCCTCGGCCCGCAGCCACAGGCTCTTGGCGATCAGGTTGCGGTCCATGCCCGCCACGTCGTGGAATTCGGAGTAAGTGAAGCCGGGGCAGAGCGCCTGCACCTTGACGGGCGAACCGGCGCTCTTCAACTCCAGATACAGGCCCTCGGTGAAGGCGTTCATCCAGCGCTTGGTGGCGCCATAACTGGTGCTGCCCGGGCTTTGTACAAAACCAGCCACCGAGGAAACGTTGATCACGCCGCCACGACCGCGCGCCACCATTCCGCGCAGCGCGGCGTGAGTGAGACGGACGGTGGCGTCAACATGCAGGCGGTGCATGCGGTCCTGCCCGTCGAGGTCCGCCTCCCAGAAGCGGCCCATCGCGCCGAAGCCGGCGTTATTGACGAGCAGCTCCAAATCCTCCGCCGCGGCGATGCGGTCCTCCACCAGCTTGAGTTCCGCGGCGTTGGTGAGATCCGCCGGGAGCGCTTCGCCATTGAGTTCGCGCGCCAATGCCTCCAGCCGATCCTTTCGCCGCGCGACCAACACCAGGCCATAGCCGCGCCTGGCCAGCGCCCGCGCGAAGGTTGCGCCAATGCCGCTCGACGCCCCCGTCACCAGCGCGAGAGGGGGTCCCATTTACTGCCCCACGATTTCCAGGAACCGCGCCACCGCTTCGATGCCGCGATAGAAGTTCGGCAGGTGGAACTTCTCGTTGGGCGCGTGCAGGTTGTCGTCGGGCAGGCCGAAGCCCATCATCACGCTGGGAATTCCGAGGCTGCGCTCGAAGGAACCGACGATGGGGATGGAGCCGCCCGAGCGAATATAGACCGTCTGGCTGCCGAAGACTTCCTGCATGGCGGCCGCGGCCGCATCGATGAAGCGGTTGTCGGGATTGACTAGCGACGCGCCGGCGTGGTGGATCAACTTCACTTCGGCGGTGACCCCGCGCGGGCACACCTTGGCAACCGCTGCTTTGAATTGCGCCAGCGCCTCCTCGGGCCGCTGGTCGGCCACCAGGCGCATGCTGATCTTGGCCACCGCGCGGGCCGGGATCACGGTCTTGGCGCCCTCGCCCGTGAAGCCGCCGCGGATGCCGTGCACCTCGAAAGTGGGCCGCGCCCAGGTGCGCTCGAAGACGTCGAATTCGGGTTCCCCGGTGAGCGCGGGCGAACCGATTTCCTTCTTGCGGTACTCGTCCTCGTTGAAAGGAAGGCGCGCCCAGGCCTCCTTCTCCTTGCGGCTGGGCGGCTGCACGCGATCGTAGAAGCCGGGAATCAGAATATGGCCGTCGCGGTCCTTCAGCGCGGTCACGATCTCGGCGATCGCCTGGATGGGGTTCGGCGCGGCGCCTCCGTAGACGCCCGAGTGCAGGTCGTGATCCGCGCCCTGCACGTGCAGTTCGGTGTACACGATTCCGCGCAGGCCGACGCAGATGGTGGGCAGCTCGGGCGCGAACATCTCGGTGTCGCAAATGATGGCGGCGTCGGAGGCCAGGCGCGGCGGCTTCTTGGCCACGTAGCTTTCGATGTGCTCGCCGCTCACCTCCTCCTCGCCCTCGATGAGGAACTTCACGTTGCAGGGCAGCTTGCCGGTGGTTTTCAGCAGGCCCTCCACCGCCTTTACCAGGATGTACACCTGCCCCTTGTCGTCGCAGGAGCCGCGCGCGTAGATGTTGTTGTTGCGAACCTCGGGCTCGAAGGGCGGCGACTTCCATTCCTCCAGAGGTTCCACCGGCTGTACGTCGTAATGGCCGTAAAACAGGAGCGTGGGTTTGCCGGGCGCGCCCAGCCACTCGGCGTAGACCAGCGGATGGCCCGCGCCCTCGATCAGCTCCGCCTTCGCCATCCCGGCTTGGCTCAATTCGTTCCGCACGAATTCCGCGGCCCGCTGGATGTCCGGCCTGTGTTCGGGCTCGGTGCTGATGCTGGGGATACGCAGGAAGGTCTTCAATCCTTCGAGAAATGCCTCGCGGTTCTCTTGGTAGTAGCTCATAGTCCCTCGTCCGCCATGGTATCCGATTTTCGGCCGGCGCGCCGGATGCCTAAACGCCGGCGGCCGGAGGCTGAAACACGCCGTCCATCACCTCCAGCGCGAAGCGGGACGATACCGTGGCGCGGCCGGCGGCCATCTCGATAGCGACCTCCATCGCTTCCAGCACTTCGCGCTGGGATGCGCCGGCCTTGGCGGCCTGCTCGATGTGCCACTGCATGCAACTCTCGCAATCGGTCACCACCGAGATGCCCAGCGCGATCAACTCCTTGGTCTTCTTGGGCAGCGCGCCGTCGGTGTAGGCCGCTTTTTCCATTTCCAAAAAGGCCCGGTAGATTTTCGAATCCAGCGCCAGCATTTTGCCGTGCGCGGCCTTCCGCCGCTTTGCGATCTCTTGAAGTTTATCCATAGTATGTGAGTCTAGCCGAATTACTTCAGGGGGAGCACGAAGCTGGCCGCGGCCGGGCGCTCGATCCATCCGCGCTTGGCGTAGAATTCGCGCTGGTAAGACTCGCGATTCCGCTTGTTGATCAGCATCAGCCGGCAGCAGCCGCGTTCCAGAGCTTCGCGCCTGACGGCTTCCAGCAACTGAGTGCCGATTCCCCGGCCGCGGTGCGCCTCCCCCACGATCAACTCGGAAACGTAGCCTTCCGGGCCCGGAAAGAACAGGTACGGCAGCCAGTGTACCGTCGCGTATGCGGCCACCTCGCCGGCCTGGTCTTCGGCCACGTAGACGGAGTGGCTCTGGTCCGCCCGGCACAATTGCAGATGCTTCGCCACCCGCTCGCTGCCGACCTGTTCCGCCTCCGCACTCAGGTGTGCGAACCAACCCAGCGCACGCACTAGCGCGGCAATGGCGGGTGCGTCCTCGAGGCGCGCTCTTCGAATGTGTAATCCCATCGGATCAGTGTACGATGGAACCAAGGGGCCGATGCACTCCAACGCACTCATCCGCGAGAAAAGTCCGTACCTTCTCCAGCACGCGCACAACCCGGTGGACTGGAATGCCTGGGGCGAAGACGCCTTCCGGCAGGCGCGCGAGCGGGACCTGCCCATCTTCCTCTCGGTCGGCTACTCGACCTGCCACTGGTGCCACGTGATGGAGCGCGAGTCGTTCGAGAACCCGGAGATCGCCGAACTACTCAACCGCTCGTTCGTGCCCGTCAAAGTGGATCGCGAGGAACGGCCGGACGTAGACCGCGTCTACATGGCCTTTGTACAGGCCACCACCGGTTCGGGCGGATGGCCTATGTCGGTGTTCCTCACGCCCGATCTGAAACCGTTCTTCGGTGGCACCTATTTCCCCCCGGAGCCGCGCTACGGGCACCCGGGTTTCCACCAGGTGCTCGAGCGGGTCGCGGAGGCCTGGCGGCGAGACCGCGCGGCCATACTGGAATCCAGCCGCGACGCGCTGGCGCAACTTGCCCAGGCCGTTGAGGCTACCCCCGGCGCCGCCGCGCCCGAGGAATCCGTTCTCGAGGCCGGCTCTACCGCCTTCCGCCGCGGATTCGACCCCCGTCACGGCGGCTTTGGCGGAGCGCCCAAGTTCCCGCGACCGGCGGTGTTCGGTTTCCTGCTGCGCTACGCGGCGCGCTCGGGGAACGCGGAGGCGCGCGAGATGGTGATGGCCACTCTTGGCTCCATGGCGCGGGGAGGAATTCGCGACCACCTCGGCGGCGGGTTCCACCGCTATTCGGTCGACGAGCGCTGGCACGTGCCGCACTTCGAGAAGATGCTCTACGATCAGGCGCAGCTCGCGGTCGCGTATCTGGAAGGCTATCAGGTCAGTGGCGACCCGCGTTACGGCACCGTGGCCCGCGGCATCCTGGATTACGTCTTGCGGGATATGACTGATCCAGGCGGCGGCTTCTACTCCGCCGAGGATGCCGACAGCGAGGGCCGCGAGGGCGCTTTCTATCTCTGGAGCCAGGAGGAGATCCAGGCGGCGCTCGGCCCAGCCGCGGCCCAGCGATTCGCGCGGCGCTATGGCGTGCAGAAAGACGGCAACGTGCCTGAAGACCCGCACGGCGAGTTCGTGGGGCGCAACATTCTCTACGAGGCGGATAGCGGGGTGGACACCGCGGGGTCGGAAGAGCTGCTCCTCGAAGTTCGCTCCCGCCGGCCGCGTCCACATCGGGACGACAAGATCCTGACAGCCTGGAACGGGCTGATGATCTCGGCTTTCGCCAAGGGGGCCCAGGCGCTCGAAGACCGCCGTTACCGGGACGCTGCGCGCGCCGCCGCCGAATTCCTGCTCAGCCGTTTGTTCGACGGGGCAAACGCGACGCTGCTGCGGCGCTACCGCGACGGCGAAGCCGCGATTCCCGGTTTCCTCGACGACTATGCGTTCTTCGTCCAGGGCCTGCTCGACCTCTATGAAACCGTCTTCGACACGCGCCACCTGGAGCTGGCCGGAAAGCTCACCGATACCCAGCTCACGCGCTTCGAGGACGCCGGGGGCGGCGGCTTCTATACTACGCCCGCCGACGCGAGCTGGGCCGCGCCGCGGATGAAGGATCACTACGACGGGGCGGAGCCGTCTGGCAATTCCATCGCCATTCTCAACCTGCTGCGCCTCTCCGCGCTGCTCGGCCGTGCGTCGTATCGCCAAGCGGCGGAAGAAGCGCTGCGCTGGTTTTCGCCGTTCCTTGCGGCGGCTCCGGAGGCCGCGCCGCAAATGCTGGCCGCCCTGTCTTTGAGCGCCACTCCGCCGCGTCAGATCGTGGTGCTAGGCGACCATGATGCCCAGGATACGCGCGCCCTGCTGCGGGCGATCCATGGGCGTTTCCAGCCAAACAGAGCCCTGCTGTTCGTGGATGGCGACGCTACGCGCCGACTCTTCTCCGCCGGCTGGCCCGCCATCGCGGCCATGCAACGGGTGAATGGAGCCGCAACCGCCTATCTCTGCGAGAACCACGTCTGCCGCCTCCCCGTCACCGACCCACACGAGCTAGCCCGGTCATTGGTAGGATAATGAGAAGGACTGGAATACCTTGGAGGGAACCATGGAACGAAAGACCGCTGTCACGATGAAGGGCAATCCTGTGACTTTGCTGGGTCCGGAGCTGAAAGCCGGCGATAGTGCGCCGGATTTCGAGTGCGTAAACACCGCGCTGCAACCGGTGACCCTGGCCGGCACGGGAAGCAATGTGCGGATCTTCAGCGTCCTGCCGTCGCTCGATACGCCGATCTGCGACGCGCAGACCAAGCGCTTCAACGAGGAGGCGGCCAAGCTGCCGGGCGTGGATATCTACACCGTCAGTGTGGACCTCCCCTTCGCGCAAAAGCGTTACTGCAACACGTACGGCATCGACAACCTGAAGATGCTCTCGGATCATCGCGACGTTTCCTTCGGCGTCAATTACGGCACGCTGATCAAGGAATTGCGCATCGAAAGCCGGGCCATCTTCGTGATCGATCGGGAGAATGTGATCCGTCACGTGGAGTACCTGAAGGAAGTGGCGGAGCACCCCAACTACGAGGCGCCGCTGAAGGTAGCGCGGGCATTGGCTGGAGAGGCCGCCTCAGGGGCGGCTTGACAAGAAACTAACCCTAATCCTATCATGTGGTTTACCGTTGCACGGCGCATCCGATCCGGGCCGCGCGGATCAAGGAGGTTGGTTTGATCAAGCTGGATATCATCAACGAGGTGGTCAACCGAACCGGAATCACCAAGACCAAGGCCGAGATGGCCGTCGAAACGGTCTTCGAGAGCATGAAGAGGGCCCTGGGGCAGGGTGAGCGGATCGAACTGCGGGGTTTTGGCATCTTCAATGTCCGGCCTCGCAAGACCGGAATTGGCCGCAATCCGCGCACCGGCGCCGAGGTTTCGATTCCTCCGGGCAAGGCGGTGCGGTTCAAACCCGGCAAGGAATTGCAATCTTTGCAGTAGCCTGAATTTGTGTCCTCTCAGGGTCTCACAACCGGCCCGGACCTTCCTGCGCCGACCAATGGGACGGGGGCCGGAGCGCAGCCCCTCTGGAGCCGCCGTTCGCCGCGCCCGCGCTATTGGCTGCATTGGCTGCTGCTGGCGGTCACGCTCTACTCGACCACCGCGGTCGGCGCCCGCATGATCCAGAATTTTCGCTGGGACCGCCCCGCGTTCACCGTCGACGACCTGCTGGCGGTGCTCCGCATGTGGAGCCACCCGCTTTCGCTGCCCCCGGGATTGCCTTTTTCGCTGACCCTGCTGGCCATACTGCTGGCGCACGAGCTGGGCCACTACCTCGCCTGCCGCCACTACCGCGTGGATGCCAGCCTGCCCTATTTCATTCCGGGCCCACCGCTGATCGGCACCTTCGGCGCCTTCATCCGCATCCGCTCGCCCATCTACTCCAAGCAGGTGCTCTTCGACGTCGGGATCGCCGGACCGCTGGCCGGCTTCGCGCTGTTGCTCCCGGCGCTCTCCATCGGGCTGGCCTATTCCAAGGTGCTGCCCGGCATCGCGCATAGCGGCGATTTCGTCTTCGGTATGCCTCGCCTGCTTTGGCTGATGGAGAAGGCCATTTTTCCGGGCGTCAATAGCGCGGACATTTACCTGCATCCGGTAGCGCGCGCTGCCTGGGTGGGGATCTTCGCCACGGCGCTGAATTTGCTTCCCATCGGCCAGCTCGACGGCGGCCACATCCTGTACTCGATGGCGGGCAAGTGGCACAAGTGGCTCTCCAGGATCTTCGTCGTCGCGCTGATTCCCATGGCCGTCTTCTATCGCGACCCGGCCTGGCTGCTGTGGGCCGTCCTGTTGCTGTTCCTCGGACTGCGGCATCCGGCCATCTTCGATCCCACCGCATTGGATTCCGGCCGAAAGCGGCTGGGCTGGCTGGCGCTGGTCGTCTTCGTGCTGTGCTTCATGCCGGCGCCTATCAGTTCCTGAGCGCCATGAAGATCTCCGCCACCATCATCACCTGCGACGAGGAGCGCAACATCGCGCGCGCTATCGAGAGCTTGCGCTGTTGCGACGAGATCCTGGTGCTGGACAGCGGCTCGGTGGACCGAACCGTCGAGATCGCCACCAAGCTGGGCGCGCGCGTCGTCGAGAGTCCCTGGCAAGGGTTTGCGAAGCAGAAGAACCTCGCCGCCGCCCAGGCGTCTTACGACTGGATCTTCTCCCTGGATGCCGACGAGGCGCTGAGCGAGGCCCTGGAGGCCGAGATCTGGCAATTGAAGAAGAACGGCCCGCAGTTCGACGCCTACACCATGCCCCGCATGGCCCAGTATCTGGGCCGCTGGATTCTGCATTCGGGCTGGTACCCCGACCGGAAACCGCGCCTCTACGACCGGCGCAAAGCGACCTGGGTCGGCGACTTCGTCCATGAAAGCGTGCAAGTGAACGGGACGGTTGGGCACCTCAAGTCCAACCTTCTGCATCACACTTGCGAGTCGATCTCCGAGCACCTTAGGTCGCTCGACCGCTACACCACGCTGGCGGCGCAGGAAGTGGTCTCCAACCATCAGAAGGTGGATTGGCCGAACCTGATGCTGGAGCCTGTCTGGACCTTCTTGCGGACTTACTTCGTGCAGTTGGGGTTTCTGGATGGGCTGGAAGGGCTGACCATCGCCTACATGGCTGCCACGTACACGTTTCTGAAGTACGCGAAGGCCAGAAACATGAGCCCGTAGGCGCCCGCGCCGGCATGCGAACACTGCACATCGATACGGGGCGGGAAATGCGCGGCGGCCAGTGGCAGGCGCTATACCTGGTCGAGGGGCTGGCGCGCGCCGGCCACCAGGCGCTGCTTTTTGCGCGATCCTCCGGTCCGCTGTTCCGTACCGCACGGGAGAGAGGGCTCGAGGTGCGCCCGGCCGGAGTTGCGGAGCTGGCGCGGTGGTCGGGCCGCTCCGACCTGGTCCACGCCCACGACGCGCGCGGCCATTCCCTCGCGGCTCTGGTGGCGCGCGCCCCGCTGATCGTCTCGCGAAGAGTTGCCTTCCCGGTGCGGCGCGGCTGGCTGTCGCGCTGGAAGTACGGCCGGGCGGAGCATTGCATCGCGGTGTCGGAGTTTGTGAGGCGGCGGCTGCTCGAAGCGGGCGTCTCCCAGGAGAGGATCTCGGTGGTCTACGACGGCGTGCCGCTGGGCGAGGCCGGCCCGGGCGGCGGCCTGGTGATCGCCCCGGCCACCGACGATCCGGCAAAAGGAACGGAGTTGCTCCGCAGCGCCGCCGCATGGGGAGGATTTGAGGTGCATTTCTCGCGCCACCTCGACCAGGACCTGCGCCGGGATGCCGCCGTCTTCGCCTACATCACGCACCAGGAGGGACTGGGGTCCGCGGTGCTTCTGGCGATGGCCGCCGGGGCGCCGGTCGTGGCCAGCCGCGTGGGCGGGCTGCCGGAGGCGGTGCTCGACGGTAAGACCGGCCTGCTGACCGAGAACACTCCACAGGCCATTGCCGCCGCCGTCCGCGGAATGCTCGATCGGCCCGACGCCGCACGGGCCATGGCCGCCGCCGCCCGCTCGCGCGCCGAAAGCCTCTTTTCGGTGGAGGCGATGGTCCGCGGCACGCTTCAGGTGTACCATCGAGTATTGTCATGCTAGAGGCGATTTTGGCGCTGTTGGCAGGGCTGCTCATCGGCAGCTTCCTGAACGTGTGTATCTTCCGGTTTCCGCGGGACCTGTCGGTGGTTCGCCCGCGCTCGTTCTGCCCGGCCTGCGAGCACCCCGTGGCCTGGTACGACAATGTCCCCCTGGTCAGCTACCTGGTGTTGCGGGGCCGCTGCCGCCACTGCCACCAGCCGATTTCGCCGCGCTACCCCATCGTCGAGGCGCTCACCGGTCTGCTGTTCTTCTCGATCGCGCTCTCGCACGGGCACACTGTGCTCTCGCTCAAGCTGTGCACTTTCGCGGCTCTGATCGTGGGGTTGGTGTTCACCGACATCGAGGAAAGAATTCTGCCGGATGAATTCACGCTGGGAGGAACCGCGCTCGGCATTCTGTTCGCGGCCGCGATGCCCCCCCGGAACCTGGGACTGCTGCTGCTGCTGCTGCCGGTGAGCTGGGGGCGCGCCTGGGTTTGGGCGATCGAAGCCGCCTTCGGCGCGCTGGTGGTGGGCGGAATTCTGTGGCTCATTGGCAGGTTTTACTTTTGGTGGCGCCATCGCGAGGGGCTCGGCCTCGGCGACGTGAAAATGGCCGCCATGATCGCCGCTTTTCTGGGGCTGCAAGCAGGGCTGTTCGCGCTGATTCTGGGCTCGTTCCTCGGCTCGGTGGTGGGATTGATCTACATCTGGGCGGCGCGCAAGGACCCGGCCACCTACGAGTTGCCGTTCGGCGCCTTCCTGGGCGCCGCCGCCCTCGGGTTCGCCCTCTTGCAGGGCCAGCTCTCCATCCTGGTACAAAAGCTGCTGCGCTAAGCTCGCCCAGCCAGCGAAAGGCCAGCGTAGCGGATCTCCGGGCCGCAGGAGACGATTTTTAGTTCATGTGGTAAATGGGCCGCAGTTGTGTACCATGAGGAAGTAGCTATTTCATGAACGCCTTACTCGAGACCCTCGGCCCGGCCGACCCGGATCGGGTGCTCGCGCAATCCTTGGACGCAGGCCGGCTGCCCAGACACGTGGCCGTCATCATGGACGGGAACGGCCGCTGGGCCCGCCAGCGCCATCTGCCGCGGGCAGCCGGGCACAAGGCCGGTGTCGAGCCAGTGCGCGTGACGGTGGAAACCTGCGCGCGGCTGGGTATCCGGCACCTCACGCTGTACGCTTTCTCGGTCGAGAACTGGAAGCGTCCGCGCGGCGAAGTGGATACGCTCTGGCGCCTGCTCAGAATCTACCTGCGGCGGGAATTGCCCAACCTGATGCGCAACCGCGTGCGGCTGGTGGTGATCGGGCGTGTGGATGCCCTGCCCAAACCCGCCCTGCGGGAGTTGCTGGACGCCGTCGAGTCAACCGCCTCCAACCGCGGATTGCAGGTCAACCTGGCCATCAACTACAGCGGGCGCGCGGAACTCGCCGATGCCTTCAACTCCCTGCTTCAACGGGCCCGCGCCAACGGCGGCCTGGACGGGCTGAACGTTACCGAGAACGATATCGCCTCCCACCTCTACACCGCCGGGCTGCCGGACCCCGACCTGCTGATTCGCACCTCCGGCGAAATGAGGATCAGCAATTTCCTACTGTGGCAAATCGCCTACGCGGAGCTGTACGTCACTCCCACGCTGTGGCCCGACTTCACGCGCGGCGACCTGCTGCGCGCCCTGCTGGAATACCAGAACCGGGACCGCCGCTTCGGTGGCTTGACCGCGCCGCGGGCCTCGGCAGACTGCTCCGACGAACTGGCCACCACTGCGCTGGGCGCTCCAATCCGATGAAACGCTTTCTAACCGCTGCCGTCCTGGCTCCCTTCATTGTCTACATTGTGCTCTGGGCGCCGCCCCTGGCCTTCCTGGCCGTACTCACGGTGGTGGCGCTGCTCTGCTTCCACGAGTTTTCGGGTATTGTCGCCAGCTATGGGATCGACCCTCCGGGGCCGGTTGGTTACGCCGCCGGCTTGGTTCTGCTGCTCATCCCGCGGGAGGCGGCGCTGGCGCTGGCGTTGACAACCCTGGCCGCTTTGACGCTTGGACTGGCGGGCAGGGACCTCGCCAAGGGCCTCCCGCGCGCCGGGGCGCTGCTGCTCGGCGTGCTGTACATCTTCGGCCTCTGGCGTTGGGCCATCCCGCTGCGCGATTTGAATCGGCACTTCCTGCTGTTCGCGCTGGCGGCCAACTGGATCGGGGACGCGGCCGCTTACTACGCCGGCAGAGCTTGGGGCCGGCACAAGCTGGCGCCGCGCGTCAGCCCGGCCAAGACCTGGGAAGGCTCCATCGCCTCGCTCGTCGCTGCTCTGGTGTTCGGGTATTTCTACCTCACGCGGACGATTCCGTCGGTCACGCCTATCGACGCCCTCCTGCTGGCGTTGGCGGCCAACCTGGCCGGACAGCTCGGCGATCTGGCCGAATCCGCCATGAAGCGCGGCGCGGGCGTCAAGGATAGCGGCGGCATGCTTCCCGGCCACGGCGGCTGGATGGACCGCGTCGACAGCAGCCTGTTCGCGCTGCCGGTGGTCTATTGGCTGGTCCGCTCGCTATTGCCTGTCTTTTGACCTCCGCCGAACCGCCCGCCGGGGCTCGAGCTCGGCCTTTCAGCCGGCCGCGGATTGCGGCATGGCCTCAGCCGATTCCTGGAGAATGGCGTCCAGAATCTCGGGAACCTCGAACACGGCGCGGTTGCTATGGGCGGCCAGGGCTTCCTTGCATCGCCGGTAGTTCGCGGGACGGAGCAATTCCTTCACGGCCGCGCCAATCCGGGAGAAGCTGTCCACGACCAGGCCCAGATTCTCTTCCCGTATCCACTGCGAGTTGTACCGCTCCTGCGGCATGGTCCAGGAATTGCTCTCGACGATCATGGGCAGTCCCATCGCCGCAGCCTCGCTCACGCAGCCGGGCCCCGGTTTCCCGATGAAGAAGTCGGAGATCCGCATATAGTAAGGGATTTCGGTTGTGAAGCCCGCCACGTGCAGCGGCATGCGCAGGTTCAGGCGCCGCAAATCCCCGGCCAGTTCCGTGTTGCGGCCGCACAGCGCGATGGCTTGCACGCCGGCTCGTTCGGTCTCCATGCGCTGCACGATTCTGAGCATTGCGCGCGAGCCTTGGCCTCCGAAAAGCAGGAGCGCCGTAGGCAGGCCGGGGTCCAGTCCCAGCCGCTTTCGTTCGGCCCGCCGGTCAATCTCCAGCGGCCTGTAGAATCGCGGGTGCAAAATCATTCCCGAGGTTCGCCAGATCCTGGCCAGGGGATGCGCGAGCCGCCGGGCTTGCTCGACGGCGCGCGCCGACCCGCAGATGAGATGCTGCGCCTGGCGCTCGATCCAGAAGTGCGGAGGAGAGTCCGCGATGTCGGTCAGTACGGTCGCGAACGGGGTATCGGGCGAGGTCTTGCGGAGGCTCTCGGCCAGCGCCCGGTTGAAATGCGGAATCAGGGAGACCGCGAGGTCCGGCCGGCTGAACCGCCAATGACGCTCCAGCCTGGCCACCTGCGCGGAGTGAGACAGCCGGATGAGGCCGTGATAGACCGTCTTGAGCTGGCCGGATCCCAGCGTCCAGCCCTGGTTGAGCATCCCGTTGTAAACGTCCTGCGCGCGGACCCCGGTGAGCTTGCGGAAGGGGTCCATCTCGTCGAGAACTTCCTGCAGGTTCACGGGCCGCGCTTCCCAAGGCCGCCGCTGTTCGGCGATCGCCTCCCGCAACGCGTTCAGCGCGCTGCGATGGCCGCCGCCGGCGTCGAAGTAGATGAAGTCGATGGCCGGCATCCTAGGCTTGCGCGCCTCCCAGGAGCCCGCCCATCACTCGCGGCCCGGCTTTGCGGTTCGGTCGGCTCGCCAGCACCCGCCGGTCCCGTCCGAACCGCCAGGCAGCGGTGAGCATATGAAGCAGCTCGGCTCGGGAAGACGGCCTCCCCAGGACGTCGAACCCGCCATCGGCCAGGACCTCTTCGCTCAAACGCTCGGCGGCGGCCCGCGGCGCGACAACCACGATGGGTACATACAAAACGCCGGCCATTTCGCCGGCCAGATCCTTCCAGGAGAGCCCGTCGGGAAGCAGCCGCTCCGTAATCAGCACGCCGATGGGTTGCCGCTGGAGCGCAAGCCGCGCTTCCGAAAACGTGCGGGCGGACTCCAGCCGCCAGCGGGAGCCCTCCAGGGCTGCGCTTAGCGACGCGTGGTCTTGCGGAGAGGCGCTGAGAAACAGCACGGAGGGAGTCTCGTCCTGCATGCCCTCCAGGCTAGTCCCAGACGGTTACCGGGGCGTGAACGGATTGTGAACTCCTGGTGACACTCGCCGCAGCGCCAGGATGCCAGCTTCGCTGCGACATGCGGAGCGCCGCACGTGGTCCGGCCAGCAGAAAATCCCAGGCGACCGCGGGCATACGCCGCAGATCGCCCGCCCAGGACGCCCTGTCCGGTCCGGTGAGCAAAGCCCCGCGCCGCATCGCGTACCAGTTGAACAGCGTGAACAGAGAGGAAGTCGCCAGAGAAACCGCCGTGTTGGCGCCGAGATTGGGGGTCCTGTGCGCCGCATGGATCGCGTATTCCAGGGCCACGGTCGTCATGGGGATCGCGGCCGCCGCCAGCCATCCGCCGAGCCAGGCCGGCTCGAGTGGAGAGACCGCCTGCACCAGTGCGCCGTCGAATCCCGAGACGGTCCCCCGATAGGCAGCCTCCACCATCGCCGCCGCCAGAGCCGTGCGCCAGCCCGCCATCGCAGTCATCGCGAAGAACATCGACCCGCGAAAGGCCGCGCTCGTTAACGCGATTTTCCAGTTGAAATAGCGCAGCCAAGGCACGCCCGCAGTGTAAGGCCGCCGCATTGCCTCCCGATGACCGGCAGATGACAAGTCATGACGGACCTGCCGGCTGACAGAATATCCATGCCTTTGTAACTGGGCTGTAACTCAGCCACGGCGGCGGCGCCGATAAATCTCTTCACGCGGACGCAACTTACGGTTCACCGCCCTGCAAACGTGGCGTGCCAGGATCTGGGGTATGACCATGCCGGAACTTGCGTGCAACCTGGCTGCGGATCCCGCTGGAAGCGGCCGCCTGGCGACTTACCGGCTGGTACGGAATCTCTGCGCCAGCGTGCTGGCGAGCGGCCAAACTCCGGCCCCTGGTTTGCTCCTGGGCGCGGCGAAGGTGCGGCCCGCGGCGAACGACGGGGACCTCGAAAAGATACCCGCGGCCGGTCCAGTCCTGGTAGCCGCCGGTGCGGCGTACGGCGCGCTCGAGGCGCTGGCCGCTTCCGTGTTGCTCGATGAAATCCGGCCCGACGCGAAGGTAGTGGCCGACCGGTTTGTCGCCACGGCGCCAAACCTGCGGCCGTGCTTCATCGCCTGCGACCCGTGGGAAGTCCGGAAGGCGGCGCCGGTCAATGTGCGGGCGCTTCGGGAGGGACTGGCTTGGCTGCGTTCCGGAGGATTGCTGGCGGCCTTCCTGGCGGAAAAAGGCTGGGGGGCGGCGGTGCGGCTAGCGCGCCGGGCGGGCGCCGCGATCGTTCCGGCGGCGGTGGCCTGGCGGCAAACGGGATTGCCGGAAGGCGCCACGGTCGAGATGCGCTTCGGCGCGCCGCTGGCCTCCGAACGGCTAGCCGAGTTCGCGCTGGACGCCCACGCATCGGCCTATCTGCGCTGGAGGGTGAATCTGCTGGCATGCCGCCACGAACCCGGATTGCGGCTGGTCCCGCGGCTGGCAACCGGCGCCGCGGCCGAAGCGCGGAACGGGAGCTGGCGCAACGCTTGTCCGTAACGAACATTTAACCAAAGATCTGTTCTATTCACACTGCGCTCACGAGGCTGTAACCTGCGCACGCCAAGCTGGTTGCGTGGGTGCGGCCATCCGCCTCCCGGCCCGCCACAGGAGATCCGATCATGAGCACCGACTTACCGCTCTGGTGGAAAGACCGGGGCGCCGGCCGGCCTTTCCGCACCGGAGTGTCTCTGCATTCGCACACGCTGCACTCCCGCGAATACCTGAGCTCCATTACGCCGTATCTGGACAGAGTAAGCTGGCTGGCCTGGTTAGCGCGGCGGGAGGCCCGCCGGCACGGCCTGGAGGATATCCCGCGGCCGGAGCTCTCGCGCGCCTGGTGGACGCCGCCGCTGGCGCCCCGCGACGCCTGGGCGCTCGAGAAGACGCAGATAGAAAACGCGCTGCAGAAGAGCGCGCTGGTGTCGATCACGGACCACGACAATATCGAAGCGGCGGCCGAGTTGCGCGCGGCCGGCGACAGCCGCGACACGCCGGTATCGCTGGAATGGACGGCGCCGTACGGCGGCTCCTCGTTCCACTTCGGCGTTCACAACCTTCCGCCGGAGGGAGCGCGGTTTCTGGTGGAATCGATGCGCCGGTATACGGAGGGCGGTCCCGAAGAGCTGCTCTCCGGCCTTCTGCACACCCTGAGCGTACTCCCGGACACGCTGCTGGTTCTGAATCATCCGTTGTGGGACGTCGAAGCGGCGGGCGCCGAAACGCACCGCTTCGCGTTGGGCCGCCTAGTCGGGCGGTACGGGCGCTGGATTCACGCGCTGGAGTTCAACGCGGACCGCCCCTGGTGCGAGAATCGCGAAACGCTCGAAATGGGGCGGGGGAGGGGACTTCCGGTAGTCGGTGGCGGCGACCGTCACGGCTGCCACGCCAGCCCCGTCGTGAATCTGACGGACGCCGCGGATTTCGCCGGCTTTGCGCAGGAGGTTCGTGCGGGCCGCAACGTAGTCGCCCTGCTGCCGCGCCTGCGCGAATCGCGGAAACTGCGCCTGTTCGAGACAGCCTTCGACATCCTGCGCGATCACCCGGGCCATGCTCGTGGATGGGTGCGCTGGACCGACCGCGTGTTCTACACGCGCCCCAGCGGCGATGTCGCGAGCCTCTCCGAACTGTGGGGCCGCCGCCAGCCCGGCGCCGTCCGCGGTTTCGTCAACCTGATGGGCCTGCTTCGCGCGCAGACGGTTCGCCCCGCGCTGCGCTGGGCGCTGGCCGAGAAGGAAGCCGCCCTGTAGCGGCGTCCGCGTCGCTCGGCAGGATGTTTGGGAAGACCCCACGGATGCTCGTTCCCCGGCCTGCCGATCAGGGGAGGAGAGTTACCCGAGCTTGCTCGCTTACCGTTCTGTGCGATGGGCCGGCCAGTTTCATGCGAAAGCTCACGCTCTGGAAAAGCGGGGAATAGGATAGGCCGCCCAGCGGCAGAACCGCCAGGTTCAGCTCGACGTCCTCGGTTTCCGGGCCGTCCTGTATGCTGAGCGTGGCCCGAGTTGCCTCGCGAACGGCTTTGGCGGCGGGGTCCCAGGTGAGGGCCACCCGGTCCTGACGCTGCTCGGCCCGGAATCCGAAAGGCAGAGGTTCGATGCGTGTGGGCGCCGCCACGATGCCGGTCAGGTACAAGCCCGCGGCCAGACCGGCGATGACCAGCGCGGCAATGAGCGTCCAGCGAAAGCCACGGCGCCCAGCGGGCCGATCCGGCGACCGGGTTTCCACTCCAACCTCCGGAGCCTTGCTGGACGCGGCGACAGCTTCATCGATACTCTCAAGTTCGCAAACCGGCATAAGCCTCATTCCTCCGGCGGCGCGTTGCCTGCGGCTGGGGACAGCGGAGCCAGCCACGGCCTTTCAACCGCCGCGTAGTGGATCACGCACCATTGTCGCCGGAGCGCGTTACGGCTTGATGACCTCTGCGTTGAGCGTGGGTGAATCCATGGCCGGAGCCGCCAACGGAAACTGAGTTCGAGATTTCACCGGACTGCAAAGTGGCCGTAATCATCGGCTGCTAATCTGGGCCGTTATGGCAGAAGATACGCAATCGAAAAGTCGTTCGGCCGGCTATTGGATGGCCGTGGCCGCAGTCCTGATTCTGATCGGTGCGGGAGTGGCGCTGTGGCGGCTCCATCCCGCAGGCTTGGGAATGGGAACATCGGGCCCGCCGCCCGAGCCCGAGACGATCCTGAGTATGCACGGTTCGAACACCATCGGCGCGCAACTGGCCGGTGCGCTGGCAGAGGAATTCTTGAGGCGGCAGGGCGCCCAGGCGGTATCGACTGTGGCGGGGCCGCGCGCGGACGAGTTCAGCGTCCGTGGGACCATGCCCGGAGACGCGCGCCCAAAGGCGATCGAGATCCAGGCCCACGGCTCGGGCACCGCGTTTCCGGACCTGGCGGCGGGCAAGTGCGACATCGGCATGGCCTCGCGGCGGATCAAACCCGAGGAAGCGGCCATGCTGGCCAAGCTGGGCGACATGTCCTCGCCGGCGTGCGAGCACGTGGTGGGGCTTGACGGGCTGGCCATCATCGTGAATAAAAGCAACGCGGTGGCGGCGCTGAGCACGAGTCAGATCGCGAAGATCTTCACGGGTGAGATTACGGACTGGCGGGATGTGGGGGGCTCCGGCGGAGCCATCCAGGTGCTGGCGCGCGACGACAAGTCGGGCACCTTCGACACCTTCAAGGCCCTGGTGCTGGCCAAGCGCCAGCTCGTGGCCACGGCAGCGCGTCTGGAGGACAGCCGCGAGCTTTCCGACCGCGTCGCTAGCGATCCCAGCGCGATCGGCTTCATCGGCCTGCCTTACATACGGAGCACGAAGGCGATCGCGGTATCGGAGGCCGGAACAACTCCTCTCGTGCCCAACCGCCTCACGGTGGCTACCGAAGACTACCTGCTGTCCCGTCGGCTGTTTTTCTACACGGCGGCCGCGCCGAATCCCCTGGTGCGCCGGTTTGTCGAGTTCGCGCTGGCTAGCGACGGTCAGGACATCGTGGCGCGAATCGGATTTGTCGAGCTGAACGTGAAGGCGGAGTCGGCCGCAGCCGCCGCAACCTCCACTCCCGAATACCGGAGCGCAATCGCCGGCTCGGAGCGGTTGTCGCTGAACTTCCGCTTCCAGACCGGTAGCACCGAACTGGACAACAAAGCGCGCGTGGACCTGGATCGCGTGGCGGGCTTCCTTTCGGGCCCGAGCCGCGGGCGCGGCGGGATCGTGCTATGCGGATTCGCGGACTCGGTCGGGACCAGCGAGGCGAATCGGGCGCTCTCCCTGAGCAGGGTCAAGGTGGTGGCGGACGAGTTTCGGCGCAGGGGCGTCGTTCCGGTCGCGGTGAGCGGTTTCGGGGCCGCCAATCCGGTGGCGTCGAATGCAACCGAGGAGGGGCGCCAGAAGAACCGGCGCGTCGAGGTCTGGCTGCGCATGATGTGAGAGCGGGTTGGATGGAGTGGGGTGGGTGACGGGATTCGAACCCGCGACGTTCGGAACCACAATCCGACGCTCTACCAAGCTGAGCTACACCCACCGTCGCGGAAAGGGATCAAGGCCAGTTTAACACAGCCCTACGTCAGTCCCGCCTTCTTCCAGAGCTCGTCCACGCGGGCCCGTACTTCGGGCGACATCCGGATCACCTCGGGCCAGGGCCTGGCGAAGCCTTCCTGCGGCCACTTTCGGGTCGCGTCCACGCCCATCTTGGAGCCGTAGTTGGGCAGTCGGCTGGAGTGGTCGAGCGAATCCACGGGTCCCATTACGAGTTCGATGTCCCGCTGCGGGTCGATGTTGTTGAGCGCTTTCCAGGCCACTTCGCGCACGTTCTGCACGTCCACTTCCTCGTCCACCACCACGATGCACTTGGTGAACATGGCCTGCCCCATTCCCCAGATCGCGTGCATCACCTTGCGCGCGTGGCCGGGGTAGGATTTCCGCATGGCCACCAGCATCAGGTTGTGGAACACGCCTTCGGCGGGCATCGAGATGTCGCGGATCTCGGGCAATTGCAGCCGCATCAGCGGCAGGAAGATCCGCTCGATGGCTTGCCCCATGTAGAAGTCCTCCATGGGCGGCGGCCCCACGATGGTGGCCGAGTAGATCGGCTTCTTGCGCTGCGTGATGCAGGTTAGATGGAACACCGGGTAGTCGTCTTCGAGCGAATAGAAGCCCGTGTGGTCGCCGAACGGCCCTTCCCTCCGCAATTCGCCCAGCTCGAGATAGCCCTCCAGCACGATTTCGGCCTCGGCGGGCACCTCCAGATCCGAGGTTTCGCACTTTACCATCTCGACCGGATGGCCTCTCAGGAAACCCGCGAACAGCATCTCATCGATGTCCGGCGGCAGCGGTAGAACGGCGGAAAAGATGGTCGCTGGATCGGCGCCCACGGCCACCGCCACGTCCATGCGTTTGGCGCGCCCCTCGTGCAAAAGGCGGCGGTAATGCTCCGCGCCTTGCTTGTGAGTCTGCCAGTGCATGCCGGTGGTGCGCTCGTCGAAGACCTGCATGCGGTACACGCCGCAGTTGCGCTTGCCGGTATCCGGATTCTTCGAGAACACCAGCGGCAGCGTGATGAAGCGCCCGCCGTCCTGCGGCCAGCATTGCAGGATCGGGTAGTCGAATAGCGAGAACCCGGTGCGCCGTACGACCTCTTTGCAAGGCCCGCCGGAGACGCTCTTGGGGAAGAACGACCCCAGCTCCGCCAGCTTGGGCAGCATCTTCAGCTTGCCGATCAGCCCCTCCGGCTTCTGCATCTCCAGGAACCCGCCGATGCGCTCCACCACTTCGCCGATGTTCGAGACATCCAGCGCCAGCTCCATCCGCCGCGCGCTGGCGAAAGCGTTGATGAGCACCGGAATCTGGGAGCCTTTGGGCCTCTCGAAGAGCAACGCCGGGCCGCCCTGCTTGACGGAGCGGTCGGCGAATTCGGCGATCTCGAGTACGGGGTCGACCTCCACGGAAACCCGCCGCAGTTCGCCCGCTTTCTCGAGCGCCCCGATGAATTCGCGCAAATCGGTGTAGGACATAGATTGGCTGCCGGCTGCCAGCTTCTATTATCATGGAACGGATGACCAATCGCATTGCTTTTGTTACCGGCGCGAGCCGGGGGATCGGCCGGGCGATCGCGCTGGCGCTGGCCAAGGGCGGGGCGCGGGTCGTGGTCGCTTCCAACGAACCGGAGAACAACGAGAAGGTGGCCGCGGAGATTCGCGAGGCCGGCGGCGAAGCTTTCACCGTATTCCTGGATCTGAACTCCGCGGATTCCATCAAAGAGGCGTTCGCAACGGCCCAGCAGCAGTTCGGCCGCATCGATATCCTGGTCAACAACGCCGGCGTCACCAAGGACGGCCTGGCCATGCGCATGAAGAAGGACGACTGGGACCTGGTGCTCAACATCAACCTACGCGGCGCGTTCCTGGCCACGCAGCAGGCGCTGCCGGGCATGCTCAAGGAGCGCTGGGGCCGCATCGTCAACATCGCCTCCGTGGTGGGCCAGTCGGGCAATCCCGGGCAGGTCAACTACGTCGCCTCGAAGGCCGGCATCATTGGCCTTACCAAGGCGCTGGCCCAGGAAGTCGGCAGCCGCAATATCACCGTCAACGCCGTGGCGCCGGGCTTCATCGAGACCGACATGACCGCCAAGCTCACCCCGGAACAGCGAGAGGCCATGCTGGCCAAGGTCCCCCTGAAACGCGGCGGACTGCCGGAGGACATCGCGGCCGCGGTGAAGTTTTTGGCCAGCGACGAGGCCTCCTACATTACCGGCCACGTGCTGTCGGTCAACGGCGGGATGTACATGTAATATGTCGCCATCCACGGAATCCAAGTTCAAAGTGGGCCTGGTGCAGATGGCCTGCGGGCGCGATCCTAACGAGAATCTGGCCAAGGCGGAATGGCGTGTGCGCGAGGCGGCGGGCCACGGCGCGCAGATCATCTGCCTTCCAGAGCTGTTTCGCACGCCCTATTTCTGCCGCGAGGAAGACCCCGAACTGTTCGCGCTGGCCGAACCGATCCCCGGTCCCACCACCGAGCGTCTGGGCCGTGTGGCCCGCGAGCTGAAGGTGGTGCTGATCGCCCCGTTGTTCGAGCGGCGCGCCCCTGGCCTCTACCACAACACCGCCGCCGTGATCGGACGCAAGGGCGAGCTGTTCGGCATCTACCGCAAGATGCACATCCCCGACGACCCGCTTTTCTACGAAAAGTTCTACTTCACGCCGGGCGACCTGGGATTTCCCACGTTTTCGACGCCCTTCGGCCGCATCTCGGTGCTGATCTGCTGGGACCAGTGGTATCCGGAGGCGGCCCGCGCGGCCGCCCTGCGCGGCGCGACGGTGGTCTTCTACCCTACCGCCATCGGCTGGCACCCGGCCGAGAAAGAGCAGCGCGGCGCGGCCCAGCTCAACGCCTGGCGCACCATGCAGCGCGCCCACTCGATCGCCAACGGCGTTTATGTCGCCGCGGCCAACCGCGTGGGCCGCGAAGGACCGGCCGACCACGCCATCGAGTTCTGGGGATCTTCCTTCGTGGCCGATCCCTTCGGCCAGGTCATCGCCGAGGCCAACGATGCCGAGGAGGCGACCCTGATCGCCGAGTGCGACCCCCGCCGCATCGAAGAGGTCCGCCGCAGCTGGCCCTTCATCCGCGACCGCCGCATCGACGCCTATGCCCCGCTACTGGAGCGTTGGCTGGGATAATGGAGATAGAACAAATGGCCAAAGAAACAAAGAAAGTAGCCACTCGCCGCGCGGGCGTCTCCAAACGCGCCAGGCTCGAGGTCTTACTGAGGACCAGAATCTGGCCGGCGATTCCCCGCGAGGTTCTCGGCAGCGCGATCACCCGGGACGAGGAGGCGAGAATCCTGGGCTACAGCCCCGGCGGGTGTTGATTCGGGTGGCTTGCCGTAAGCCAGGCTTGTTCGGAGGTGGCTGCGGTCGACGCACCTGGCCGGCTGCACCGGGCTAATCGGCTCGAGCGCCTCGAGGGAGCTCAGGGCGTTCGCCGCTTCAACTTGCTAAGAGACTAGGCGAGGAAAGGTAGCTGATAGGATGGGGATTCGGCGTCAACAAGGGTTTAGGCGGTGCAACTTGCGTTAGGCAAGTGCGTCCCAATAGGCTTCGCCCAGGGCGACGAACTCGTCCGGGGTAACTTGATTCTCCCCGACGCAAAAGACGATTCCGTCTCCATGGATGTAGGCATCCACATACGATTTGTTTTCCACCAAGACCCCAATATGCAGAGCGAGAGCATCAGAGCCACGGGCAAGGGTTGCATCGGACACCAACAACAAACCGTCAGCCGTCCGCTCGAAGTCGCTCCACCTCCCCGACTCCTGGCGCCATTTGCTGTGGTACTCGGCAATCAACCTCGATTCCTCCTCGCGCGCTACGCCTCGCGGGACACAGAACTCGCCCGGCCACGGGACGTTTACGAGCGAACGGACGGATCTGACACCGATTACCTTGATCACGAATCGCGTCTGTTCGGGCAAATGATGGAAGTCCCGAACGTAGTCGGCATCGAATCGCAGTGTCACGGTTCTGGCAAGCAGGTCGGACTTGATCGCCATAAGATTGCCGTCGTGAAGGGTATGCCAGAGGCTGAGCGTGGCCGCCCCCTCCGGCAAGTTTACCCAATCGTTGATGGCTTGTTGGTCAGAATCCACCGGATCTCCTTGGCGCTAGGATAGCAACAAAGAACGCACTTCAGTTACGGCTCCAAGATACGGTGGCCGATGGCTGGGCCGATCAGTACAGCAGCACCTTCATCGCGCCCCTCTCGGCCGCTCGCTCGAACGCCCGCGGCGCCTCCGCCAGCGGGAAGCGGTCCGCGATCATTTCGCCGAGCGGCAGCCCGCCCTGGCGCAGCAACTCCAGGGCCGGCTCGAAGCGCCCGCAGCGCGAACCGATCAGCGTGATCTCGTTGACCACCATGGCCGCGGCATCGAAGGCCACTTCGCCCCGGACCGTGGATTTCACGATCACCGTGCCGCGCGGCCTCGCCATCGCAATCGCCTGGCGCAATCCGTCGGCCGTCCCCGTGGCTTCCACCACCCAGTCGTAGACGGCGCGCCGCGGCTCGGCCTCCATCTCCACGGCGACGCCGGCCGCTTCCGCGATGCGCAGCTTCTCGCGATGCAGCCCGAACAGCCGCACCGCCGCTCCGTGCCGATGGAGCACCAGCGCCACCAGCAATCCCAATTTCCCGTCTCCCAGCACGGCCACCGTCGCGCCCCGCGGAATCGCTACCTGATCGAGAATCTCACAAGCGGCCGCCAGCGGCTCGGCGAAGACCGCGTCCTCGGTCGCGATCTCCTCGCCCAGCACGTGCAGATTCCGCTCCGGCAAAGTGAAGTACTCGCTGAAAGCGCCCGGATGCTTCACAATCCCCAGCACCGTGCGCTGCGGGCAGTGCCGCCCCAGACCGCGCCGGCACCACTCGCACGTGCCGCACTCCAGGTTGATCTCGCCGACCACGCGCCGCCCCACCAGGCCTTCGTCATCGGCTTCCATCACCTCGCCGACGAACTCGTGCCCGGGCGTTCCCGAGAACCCGTAGTAACCCCGCTGCAGCTCGAGATCGGTGTTGCAGATGCCGCCGCACAGAAGCCGGATCAGGGCGAAACCGCGCGCTCGCTCGGGCCGCGAAGCCTCGCGCACCGTCACCACTCCATCCTCGATATGAACGGCCAGCATACGCCACCCAGTATAATCGGAGTCTATGCTTGCCGAACTGGTGTGCTTCGAGCCGAACTGCCGCGCGCGCTACCCGATCACCGAAGTTATCTACAACTGCCCGCGCTGCGGCGGCCTGCTCGAGGCCGGCTACTCCGCCTGGGAACATGACGCCGCCGCCTTGAAGAAACTGTGGCGCGAGCGCCGGCTCTGCAACCGCCCGCTCGACCAAAGCGGCGTCTGGCGCTATCGCGAGTGCATTCCGTTCCTGGATTCCTACGAACGCGTGATCACGTTGCGCGAAGGCAACACGCCGCTCCTCGACGCTCCGCGCGCCGCTCATTACGGCGGGCTCGACCGCCTGCTCTTCAAGCACCAGGGCTTCAACCCCACCGGCTCGTTCAAGGACAACGGCATGACCTGCGGCGTGGCCCAGGCCCTGCGCCTTGGGATGCAGCGGGTCGCCTGCGTCTCCACCGGCAACACCTCGGCCTCCATGGCGGCTTACGCCAGCGCCGCGGGCCTCGCGCCCATCATCTTCATCCCGCGCGGCAACATCTCCTACGGCAAGCTCGCCCAGGCGCTCGAGTACGGCGCGCGCACGCTGCAAGTGGAAGCCAATTTCGATCGGATCCTGGCGCTGGTCCGTCTTCTGGCCGAGCGGCTCGGCATCTACCTACTAAATTCCATCAACCCGTTCCGCATCGAGGGACAGAAGACCATCATGGTCGAGATGATGGACCAGCGCGACTGGAACCCGCCGGATTGGGTAGTCCTGCCCGGCGGCAATCTCGGCAATACCTCGGCGTTCGGCAAAGCTCTGCGCGAGATGGTGGCCATGGGGCTGATTCCCAGAAGCCCGCGCCTGGCCGTGGTGCAGGCCGAAGGCTCCGCGCCGTTTTACGAACTGGCGCGCACCGCCGGCCAGACTGCGCTCCACCCGGTCACCAAGCCCGAAACGCTGGCCACGGCCATTCGCATCGGCGACCCCGTCTCCTGGCCGAAGGCGCTCCACGAAGTGCGCTGCTCGGGCGGCGTGGTCGAGAAGGTCAGTGAGCAGGAAATCGCCGACGCCAAAGCCCAGATCGGCCTGTGCGGCATCGGTTGCGAGCCTGCCTCGGCGGCCACCCTGGCGGGCATCCGCAAGCTCACCGCCGCGGGCGTGATCGGGCCAACCGACGACGTGGTCGCGGTCCTCACTGGCAACCTCCTCAAGGACCCCGATTACATCTACCGCTACCATACCGGCGAACTCACCGCGCCGCAGGGCGACAAACTCCGATCCACCTACGGCAACCGTCCCACGGTGGTCCCCAACGATCCCGAACAGATCGCGGCCCTGCTGGCCTGACTGTTCCGGCTGGCATAGCTATCGCGCGCCAGCGCCCGGCCGTTGTTTGAACTCAGGGCCGTGGAGGTAGGCGGTGAGATCCGCCATCTCGGCGCCCACGAAGTGCGGCCACGGCAGACCTTCCTGCCGCATGCGTTCGAGCATGGCCGGCCCGTGCTTCCACAAGGCGGCCAGCATGTCGAAGGAGGTCATTCTTCCGGCCAGTGTGGCCCGGGCCGGCGCGCCGCTCGACGGATTGTCGTGGCAGGCGCCGCATCGTTTTCTGGCAAACACCAGTTCGCCGCGCTCCGGATTTCCACGCTCCTCAAAGAACTGCGTCGAGATCAGATAGCCCACCAGCCGCCGCATCTCCGGATAGCTCAGCGGCGCCGGAATCTGAGCGGTCTGGGACGCATGATTCCACATCGCGGCGGCGAAGTCGGTGGGGCCGTACCCCGTGTGACGATTCTCCAGGGAAAGGCTCCCGCGATGGCATTCCGCGCATCCCTTGGAGGTGAATAGAACCTGCCCCGTCTCCGCGGAGGCCGGGGAGAACTCGGCGGCGCGCAGCCGCGCTCCGGCCACTCCTCTCAGATACACCAGCACGTCGGCAAGTTCCCGCGAAGAGAGCTTCGGATAGGGGACTTGGCCCCGATTGAGCGCCTGTCGCATCTCCAAGGAGTGGTTCCACATCTGCTGCGCCAGCGAGATGGGATCCTCCAGCGCCTTCCAGGCCGCCACGGGAGGTATGCCCTCGCGGAGGGGCGTCTGTATGCCGTGGCATTCCGCGCAGTGCTCCGATCGGAACACCAGCCGGCCGCGCCGGGCGTTGCCGGGATCCTCGAAGTAACCTGCGGCGAAGAAAAGCGCGAACAGGTCCGCGGACTCCTGCCCGGTCGGTTGGGGCCGGGCGATTCCCGCCCGTTCCATGGCGGCCCACATCACCGGAGCGTGATTCCAGACCAGACCTGTCAGGCGGTACGGACTAAAGCCCCGGTCGCCGATTTTCCCCAGATCGGGAGCGGTCTTCCCGCCCTCCCCGTGGATGGAGTGGCAAACCGCGCAGCGCCACGCGCGAAACACCTCTCCGCCGCGCTCCGCGTCGCCGATCGGGAGACTCCTCGTCGCACAAAAACCCGGGCCTGCTACCGCCAGGAACCCGATCAGTCTCCCGATTCGCGTCATGCGCGGGCAAAACCCTCCTTAGTGGGCCGCCCTGTCACCACGCCTTTGGCCCTGTGCCAAGACTATCACCGATTCGGGCTTGACGGCGGCGCTCTTCATCAGCTCACGCTCGGTCCGGGACATCGGGAACTGGTGCCCGACGGGCGAATCCGAGCTCCAAAGCTCGCTCAAAAAATACTGGTTCCCATACCGCCGGAACATCAGTTTCGTCGTGTCCGGATAGTTGCCGTTCCCGGTTTGCCGCCGCACTGTGACCGCGTTCGCCACGGCGCGGCCATCCCGGGTCCCAATGATCAGGACATTAGTCCCGATTCCGTTGCTTACCGTGTAATCGCCGGCGGGGATCGTCGTCGCGCCCACAGTGAATTCGAACGGGATGTTGGCTGCGATTCTCATCGACTGCGCGGCGAGCGGGTGTGCCGCCGTGGCCATCAGAATGCATAGCGAACTACACAAATCGATTATCTTCACGATGTTTCTCCCTCTGAGATTTCCGAGCTCCCAGTCGCTCGTGGGAACAGTATGCAGCGCCGCGGCCGGCAAAGCAAGGCTCTTCATGTAAACACCGCGCTCCGATTTGGGCGGCTCCTCCGGGATCGCAGCCGGCCCCGCTCTACGCGCGGGAAACGGCCGCGCTGCGCGTGCTCATGGTGTTGGCGAAGTGCGCCAGGATGTAAGAGCGCTCCTCGATCGACTTGCGCGCCGCTCCGGTCAAATGCTTCCGCGTGAGGGCGAACCATTTCTGCTGAAGCTTGAAATCCAGCATCAGAATCCGCAGCGCGACGGTCTGGTCGCGCAGGCGCATCCCCGAGGTGTATCGCAGCAGGCAGGTGAGAACGTCGAAGTCGCGCAGCAGCAACCGGTCGAGCGTCTCCAGATCCACTGCGGGGAACTGCGTCTGGAGCTGCTCCAGGACGTAGGGAAACCGCAATTCATTGGCCTCAGCCACCCGCCGCGCCCGCTCGCCGGTTGCGGCCGTCCTCAGAAGCGTGTGGCAGTTGTAGCGAAACCAATAGAAGAGCAAGACCAGCGCGAACGACAAAATAAGTAGCTGCGAGAGCATGGGCACCACCCTGGCGCCGCCGACCTCGTCCGGGGCAAGCTGGCGAATCGCCTGGAAGCGCTGATTCGGTCCGAGAATAGCATCCCGTTATCCGCGCCGCAAGGGGCCCCTTGACAGGGTGTCAAGCCTCGATAGAAATGTCCCCCTCTCCACCTCGATAGAAGTGTCCCCTTCTTCTCACCCCAGAATCGGAGCGGCGCGGTGTGGAAAACCTGGTTTTGGTTTTCCACCACCCGCCGCGGCCGTCGGCGCTGTGGGAATGTGGAAAACTCGCGTAGCGAGTTTCCCAAGGGCGGTGGGAAGGGTGGAAAACCCGCTTTCGGTTTT
>JBKQQG010000097.1:0-16640 GCA_052144455.1 Bryobacteraceae bacterium | reverse complement strand
GCTGTAAGGCTCGCTCCTGGTCTTCGGTTAACACAACGGCGGGTGCGACACGCATGCGCTTCGTCTCCTGATTATAGAGACGCTGCGGTGTCCTTATTGGTTACTAGTTGCGCCGCACTACACTAGTTGTAGCCCACCAGCTTCAGGGAGGTGAATAGCGCGGAGAAGCTGCCCAGATCCAAACCACTTGGCGGGGTGGGAGTAAGTTTAACCGAGACGGGCACATTCTCTACCATGAGCGCTCCCAAGGGTATGCCGTCGGTGACCGCCGACACGGGCAACGCCAAGAGCACGTTGGAGGGAACGGTGAAGGTACCCGCGGAGGCCTGCGCAAGGCATATGAAGAATGCCCCGGCGTTCTGGGGAGTGGAGATCCCCGAGTACCCGTCGATCATGACGTAGCCTGCGCCGCCCGTCCAATTCACGGTTACGCCATTGGCTCGGGTCACTGAAGTGATGGCATCCATATTGGTCCAGGTGAGGGGCGCCGGAAGGGTCAGGGTGCCCGTGAACGCTCCCACATTGGCGCCTCCCGCCCCAGTTATCGTGTAGTTGCCCGGAGACAAATAGAGCCCGGTACTGGGCACCCCAGGGATGGTAGTGCTGCTGCCGAGCTCGTCATAGTATATGCCCTTACTGGTGGCCGGGATCGGGATCGTCCCTCCGCTCGGCCCAACCAGGCTCAGAGCGCCCGCATCCAGGTAGGTTGGGGTGATAATGTCGGCGGTGCTAGCCGAGGTGCCTGAGAAGGTAACGACCGTGCAGGCGCCATAGACCGAAACTCCAAACAATAGTCCGCGGCTCTCCGCCATCTGCGTCGCATTATAACTGACGAAGCTTCCCGTGGCAGAGTCGGTAGTCGAACTCCCGAACGTCGGAATCTCCGAAGTACTCCGGCTAAGAACTACGGAGCCATACCTCAACCCGTTCGTCTGGACGTTCAGACCCGAGTACGCGCTGAACTGGTCGGAGCAAGTCCCGCCGTTGGCCATGATGGACATGCTGACGCTGTTGCTGACGACGTTGCCGATCTTCACCATCACCGGCACATAGCAACCGGTAATGTTCGGGATCGTGAAGTTGATCTGGTCCAGCCCGGCGTCCGTCGAACGGCCCTCATAGGCGACATTGGCTGCCGGGACCTGTTGCCCGCCCACCCAGATCTGCGCCGGCGTGCCCAGATTGGTTTGCGTCGGAGCCAAGGTTTCGTCGCCGGTTATCGGACCGAGCCCCGTGCCCCAAAGCACGGCGACATCGCCGGGATACGCCGAGTTCGAAATGGCGTTCAGAGTCGGGTTGCCGTTGTGATATTGCAGGATAACCGCGGGTCCAGTGCCGGCCGCGTTCCGAGCGAAGAGGCCGACGCTGTTCTTGACCACGTTGAAGGTCTGCGGCGCACTGGTTTGGTTGTTATAGGTGACGGTCAACGACGCTTGGCCGAGGGCCGTGGCCGAGGGCAGCAGCGCGTTGATCTGGCCCGCATAGACGAAGAAAAGGATCGCGTAATGGGACGCGCCCGCCGAATCCTTGACCTGGACGGTGACGCCGCCCAGTCCTCCGCTGGACGGGAGAGGAAAGCTCGTTGCCGAGACGCCCGGCGCCGCCGGGCCCATGTTGTTGCCGTAGATCGAAAAGATCGAGCCCTGCGCCACGTCGCCGTTGGGCAGACCCGCCTCGATGGCACTGGCGGCGTTCACCATGCCGTTGGCGGTCACGACGGGTTGGGCCAGCGCGACCGCGGCCGCGCACAGAAGCACCGCAAATGCTTTCGCAAACGTTTTCACAGATATCCTCCTGGGGTGAAAGTCGCTTAATCTTAGCACAGTCTGCCTCTCGAACACAGCTTCTTCCGGCTGCCACCCACCACGCCGTGGTGCGTTGCGTTTTCCGATTCACATCCCGCCCGATTTGTCCGAAGAATAACTTGAAGGCGTGTGGGCCAGGTGGGCCCAAGGAGGGCCAGCGCGGCATGGCATGTCTGTTCGGGCGCCACTGGAACTGGCCCCGCCGGCGGGAGGGCCGGGACGTGCAGGTTTGCATGCATGGCGGCGCGCAACGCGAGTGCCCGGTCCGGTTTGACGCGCCCATGCGCAGGCAGGCGCGAGGCCGGCCCCCTAATCTCTCCCCTGTAGCCGCCCAGGTCCCAGACGAACTCGGGCCTTCTCCGGCCGCGGCTGGCTGATGCACTTCCGCGCCCCCGCGCGCTACCGGAGTTGCGGCAGAATAGGGAGTGAGGCGCGTGCCCGCTGCCTCACTGCATGATCCAAACCGCCAGACCAAGTTTCCCGGCTGTCGCGCTGTGCGCCCTGCTCGGCCTGGCCATGGCGGGCGCGGCGCAGGAACCGGTCGCCGTCTTCCGCAGCGATGCCCACCTGGTGGTGCTCCACGCCACGGTTTTGGATCCGCAGGGGCGCCGGGTGACCGATCTGCCCGCCAGCGCGTTCCGCGTCCTCGAAAACGGCATCGAGCAACAGCTCAAGGTCTTCCACCGGGAGGATTCCCCGGTCTCCATCGGCCTGATCGTCGACGACAGCGGCAGCATGATCGATAAGCGCCAGAAGGTCGCCGCCGCCGCCCTCTCGCTGGTGCGAGCCTCCCACCCCGACGACGAGGTGTTCATCCTGCATTTCAACGAGAAGGCTTACCTCGACTGCGACTTCACCAGCGACCGCACCAAACTCGAACAGGGCCTGGCCGCCTTCGACTCCCGCGGCACAACCGCCCTGCGGGATGCCCTGCGCCTGGCCATCGAGCACCTGAGCCGCCACGGCAAGGAAGACAAAAAGGTGCTGGTAGTCATCACCGATGGCGAGGATAACTGCAGCGTCATCGACCACGATTACGTTGTCAAGGCCGCTCAGCAGAGCAACGTCATGATTTACGCCGTGGGCCTGCTTACCGAGATCGACGACGCCCGCACCCGGCTGGCCCGCCGTGAGTTAGACGGCCTTACCCAGGCCACCGGCGGGAAGTCGTTCTATCTCGACGACGCCTCGGAGACCGATTCGACCGCCCGCGAAATCGCGCTGGAAATCCGCGATCAATTCACCCTCGCCTACAGCCCCAGCAACGAACGCCTGGACGGGACCTATCGCAAGATCCAGGTCTTCGCCAGCGGCCCGGCCGCGCTCACTGTGCGGACCCGTGCCGGCTACTACTCCAACCGCGCCACGGCGGGCCCTTGACGGCCGCGGTTAGCCCCGCGCCGGTGGACTTCGCCATCCTCATCCTGTAGGATTGAGAAGAAATCATGGACCCGCATTGGGCTCCTTACCCCTGCCAGAGCAAGGCCGACGCCGCGCGCCAGGTGTGGAGAATCTCCAGCCAGGAATACGGCGATCTCTATGCCGTTCAGGAGCCGGACCAACTGGCCTGCGAAGAACCGCTGGACCGGGCGGAAGTGGATCTCCTCCTCACGCTGTGGGGGACGGACCAAAGCGCGCACGCCGATCTGGTCGAACTCTACGGTATCCTGCCTGGGAACCCGCTGCCATCCGACACCACAGGCACGGCCCTCGACGACGAAGTGCTGCCCCGCCTGCGGGAGGCGTTCGAGATGGGCCAACTGGCGCTGGTTCGCGTGCAGCCTATGCACCGCGCCCGGGGCCCGGTTGGCGACCCGGCCGGCGGCCCCGCGGTCGATGCCTGGTTGCGCCGCAGCGACGGTTAGCCGAACGCAAACCGGAAGCCGTTTTCCGCGATCCCGCGCAACTCCTCCTGGGTGAATCCGAACGCGCTGGCCGCCAGTTCGTACTCCCGCTCCAGTGTGGTAGAGAACATCGCGGGATCGTCGCTCCCCAGCACGATGGGCACACCCGCTTCGTAGATCCGCCGCACCGGATGCCGCTCCAGCGCCTCGACTGCCCCCGTCGCCAAGTTGCTCGAGATGCAGATCTCCAGGGGAATGGAGCGCTCGCGCAGCAACTCGATCAGGGCCGGGTCTTCCACGGCCCGAATGCCATGCCCAATGCGCTCCGCGCCCAGCCGCAACGCTCCCCACACGGATTCCGGCCCCACCGTTTCCCCGGCGTGCACGGTCAGGTGCAGTCCACTATTCCGCGCGAATTCGAACACCTCGCCGAACCAGCCGACCGGTCCGAGCGTTTCGTCGCCGCCGATTCCGAAGGCGACCACGCCTCGGCCGACGCGCTCGGCCGCCAGCCTGGCCACCTGCATGGCAGGCTCGGGGCCCATCTGCCGCACGGCATCCAGAATCCAGCGCACTTCCATAGGCGACCGCCCGGCCTCCTCGCGCAGCGCCTCGTAAACGGGAGCGAACTCCTGTCCCCTCCAAAGCATCACGCCCGCCGAAATGGTGATCTCGGCGTAGCGCACGTTCTCTCGCGCCAGCCGCTCCATCAGGCGCCGCGCCACCAACGCGTAGTCGGCCGGCCCTCGCAGGCGCTGGATCACCCACTTGAAGCTCTCGATGAACCCCGCGAAGTTCTGGTAGCGATACCGGGCGTGCACCTCTTCCGCAGTGAGCGCCGGGTCCAGCTCCCGTAGCGTCTCGGGCTCGACCGAGCCTTCCAGGTGCAAATGCAACTCCGCTTTCGGGAGATCGTGAACCATAACCTTCATCCTGCCATAATGTAAGTACCCTCCTCATGACGCGCGAAGAGATTGACGCCATTGTCGGCGGTTTCCACGGCGATCCGTTTCACGTCCTGGGACCCCATCCCGTAGGCCGCAAGAAGGAAGCCTGGGAGGTGCGGGCCTTCCTGCCCCAGGCCGAAGAGGCCGAAGTTGTGGTGGACGGCGCCGCCTGCGCCATGAAGAAGAGGGACCCCACCGGGTTCTACGTCGCTTTGCTCGAGGGCGAGCGCAAGCCCTATCGCCTCCGCGTCAAGCTGTGGGGCGGCGGCTCCGCCGAGTTCGAAGATCCTTACCGCTTCCCGCCGCTGCTCACCGATTTCGAGCTGCACCTTTACAGCGAGGGCACCCACTACGAGAGCTACCGGTCGCTGGGCGCGCACATCGCGGTGGTGGATGGCGTCTCCGGCGTGCGCTTCGCCGTCTGGGCGCCCAATGCCGAGGTGGTCTCGGTGGTCGGCGACTTCAACGAGTGGGACGTTCGCCGCCATCCCATGCGCATGCGCAGCCTGGGCGTCTGGGAGATCTTCCTTCCCGGCCTCGGCCAAGGGGCGAAATACAAGTACTTCGTGCGCTCCCGCTTCAACGGGTACAAGCAGCTCAAGACCGATCCGTATTCTTTCTACTGCGAGACGCCGCCCAAGACCGCCTCCCTTGTTTGGGACATCGGCGGCTATGGCTGGGGCGACGCCGAGTGGATGGAAGCGCGCGCCGGCGCCGACTGGCTCAAACGGCCCGTCTCCATCTACGAGGTGCACCTGGAGAGCTGGCTGCGCGGCCCCCACAACCAGACCCTCACTTACAGAGAGCTCGCCTGTTCCCTGGTCGAGTATGTGAAGGGGATGGGTTACACGCACGTCGAGTTGCTGCCCATCATGGAATACCCGTACTCGGGCTCCTGGGGCTACCAGGTCATCGGTTACTTCGCGCCCACCTCCCGCTTCGGCACTCCCGACGACTTCATGTATTTCGTGGATTGCTTCCATC
This sequence comes from Bryobacteraceae bacterium, assembly GCA_052144455.1. Taxonomy (GTDB): domain Bacteria; phylum Acidobacteriota; class Terriglobia; order Bryobacterales; family Bryobacteraceae; genus Fen-330. The sequence continues at coordinate 11,060 of JBKQQG010000097.1, read as the reverse complement.
GCGCGGGCATCGCCGTCCTGGTGGATTGGGTTCCCGCCCATTTCCCCAGGGACGCCCACGGGCTGGCCCTTTTCGACGGCACCGCGCTCTACGAGCACGCCGACCCCCGCAAGGGCGAGCAGCGCGAGTGGGGCACCATGGTCTTCAATTACGGCCGCAACGAGGTGCGTTCCTTCCTGATCTCCAACGCCCTGTTTTGGCTCAAGCAGTACCACATCGACGGCCTGCGGGTGGACGCCGTCGCCTCGATGCTGTACCTGGATTACTCCCGCCAGCCCGGAGAGTGGATTCCCAACGTCTTCGGCGGCCGCGAGAATCTGGAGACCATCGAGTTTCTCCGCCGCTTCAACGAGCTGGCGCACCAGTCGCCCGGCGCCGTCACCGTGGCGGAGGAATCCACCGCCTTCCCCGGCGTCTCCAAGCCGGTTTACACCGGCGGCCTGGGCTTCACCATGAAGTGGAATATGGGCTGGATGCACGACATGCTGGATTACTTCTCCACCGACCCGCTCTTCCGCCGCTTCCACCACAACGACGTCACCTTCAGCATGTTGTACGCCTTCCAGGAGAATTTCCTGCTGCCCATCTCCCACGACGAGGTGGTCCATGGCAAGGCTTCCCTCATTCACAAGATGCCCGGCGACGAGTGGCAGAGGTTCGCCAACGCCCGCGCCTTCCTGGCTTACATGTATTGCCACCCGGGCAAGAAACTGCTGTTCATGGGCTCCGAGATCGGCCAGTACGAAGAGTGGGACTATAACTCCGGCCTCCGCTGGGAGTTACTGACTTTCGATTATCATCGCAAACTCCAGACGCTGGTCCGCGAGCTGAACTTACTCTACCGCGCCCAGCCCGCGCTCTACGAGGTGGATTACCATTGGAGCGGATTCGAGTGGGTGGATTTCCACGACGTCGACCACTCCATCATTTCTTTCCTCCGCCGCGCCGAGAACCCCGAGGATTTCCTGCTGGTGTGCTGTAACTTCACCCCGCAGCCGCATCGCGGCTATCGCATCGGAGTGCCCGCCGAGGGCCTGTACGAAGAGGTCTTCAACACCGACGCCGCGGCGTACGGCGGCGGCAATCTGGGCAACGCCGGCCTGGTCCGCTCCCAGCCCATCAAGATGCACGGCCGGCCGCACAGCCTCTCCCTGACGCTTCCTCCGCTGGGGGTGGCGGTCTTCAAGCGGAAGGGGTAGGGCGGGGCGCTTCAGGCGACAGTTCAGGGCCGTTCCCCGGAGGACGGTCGCGTGCGCCTCCGAGCCTCCGTAAACGGCATGTCGCTAGAGGAACCTGGGGCGGCGCGCCGCTAATGCACCGTCATCGGGCTTGGTACCATAGCAGTACGATGCCGCAGCCACCAAAACACACGATTCGGGAAGTCTTGCTCGCGGAAATAGAAGCCGGGCGGCCGAAGACTCAGCACGACCCGACGCTACAACGGGGTACTGTGCTGCAAGCCGCCTCTGAAAAACTAGGTGCCCGCCAGGACCAGGACCTTCAACAGGCCATCCTTACAGAGTGGGGCGAACTGTTTCGCACTGGGTTAGTTGCCTGGGGACTCAACCTTATGAACCCTGATCCCCCATTCTTCCACCTTACTGACCGGGGGCGCCAAGCTTTCGAGGAATGGACGCGTGATCCATCCAATCCAGCCGGCTATCTGCGCCATTTGGATTCGATCACAAAACTTGACGCGGTTGCGCTGTCCTACCTGAAAGAAGGACTAGACTGCTACGCCGCGGGTTTCTTTAAGGCAGCCGCTGTGATGGTCGGAGCTTCCGCGGAGAGAATCGTTCTTGATCTACGCGATGTTACAGTGGACAGGTTGACCTCACTCGGGAAGGCGGCGGTGCCGCAGGGCCTGGAGCTCGAACAGTGGAAGGTAAAGACCGTATCGGACGCGCTTCGCAAGTTCTTTGATTCCTACAAGGGCAAGCAGCAAGGCCAGATGGGACTCGAACTGAGTGAAGCAGTTGACGGTTACTGGCCCGCCCTTGCACTGCAGATTCGCGCCGCGCGAAATGACGCCGGTCACCCAGCCAGTGTCGAGCCGGTAACGCCGGATACAGTACACGCGTCCCTGCTGATATTCCCTGAGCTTGCGAGACTAGCGGACCGCTTGACGCGCTGGGTTGCCGACAGTCTCACTTGAGCACATACGGTAGCTGTCCGCCGGGGGCCAGGCCCGGGCGGACGTATTTACAGGGTCCGCACCGGCGTTACTCGCGTGGCGTCCCAGTTACGTCGACATGGAGCAACGTGCGCGGGCCCCCTACGGGCTGATCTTGCCCAGGATCACCGCGCGGCGCGCCCCTGTCGCGCTGGGCAGATTGGAGGCCCGGCGCCTCCAGGTTTCGTAAGCCAGCAACGCGAAGGCGATGGCCTCCTTGCCGTCCGCGTCAATTCCGAAATCGCTCGAGGTGGCCAGCGCGACGTCCGGAATCAGCGCGGCGAGGAACCCCATGATGACCGGGTTGTGCACCCCGCCACCGGAGACGATCAGCTCGTCCACCTTCATCCGAGGCCGCACGAAGCGCTCCATCCCCTCGGCCACCGCCGCCGCCGTCAGCGCCGTCGCCGTGGCGATCAAATCCTCCATCGCCAGCCCCGTGGCCAGGAGGCGCTTGACGAACGCTTCCCCATATTGCTCCCGCCCAGCCGCCTTGGGAGGCCTGGCGCGGTAGTAACTTCCCCGCAGTAACTCATGCAGCAGCTCCTGATTCACCGTACCCTGCCGCGCGATCCGGCCGCCCCGGTCAAACCTCTGCGTTCCCCCGCTGCAAACCTCCACCAGCGCATCCACTACCATGTTGCCCGGCCCGGTGTCGAAGGCGATGACGTCCTCGCGCCGCGCCCGAGCCGCGATCGCCGTGAGGTTCGCGATCCCACCGATATTCAGCGCCACCCGCCCCAGCCGCCGGTCCCGATAGAGCAGGTAATCGACGTAGGGCACCAGCGGCGCCCCGCGCCCGCCCGCCGCCATGTCGCGCGTCCGGAAATCCGAGACCACTGGAATCCCCGTCCGCTCGGCCACCACCGCCGCCTCGCCGATCTGCAACGTGCTCGCCGTCTCGTGGTAAATCGTTTGCCCATGGCACCCGATCAGCTTCACCGTTTCCAGCGGAATTCCGCTCTCCTCGCAGGCCGCCCGCACCGCCCGCGCATACAGCTCGCCCAACTGGAAATTCAGCCGCGAAATGGTCCGCGTATGGGTCTGCGCGTTCGAGACGCCCAGCAGAGCCTTCCGCATCCCCTCCGGATACGGCGTCGTCCGGAACGCCACCGTGGAAATACGCCGCGCCCCGCGAATGTCCACAATGGCCACGTCGATCCCGTCCAGTGACGTGCCGCTCATGATTCCCGCGACTCTCATCTCAGTTGCGGCGTCCTCATCGCCAGGTCCGCCATGAATCCCTCTTGATCCGCCGGCGCGATGCGGACTTCCTTCCCCTCTCCGTAGCCGATGGTCAGGCGGTCCATCGATAGCGCGAAGCTGGTGCGCTGGTCCTTGCACGGCCCGATCGCGTTGATCGACGCGTAGGGGATTAGCTTGCGGTACAGCCCCGCCCGGATCAGCAGGCCCTCCGGGGTCGTCTCGTAGGATTGCGGAAGCAGGAATGCGAGGTACACAAGCAGGACCAGCCCGGAGACCCAGTACGCTCTTCCCAGCAGCGGCGCTCCGATCCCCGCCAGCAGCGCCACCGCGATCCACCAGTCAATCTTCGCCCCGTACCGCATCGCGTTTCCTCACTCCGAATGCTACTCCTGGAGCGCTCACCGCTTCAATTCCTCCTGCAATTCCGCCAACAGCCGCAGCGCCTCAATCGGCCGTAGTTCGTCGATCTTGAGCTTGCGAATCCGCTCCGCGATCTCCCAATTCACCGGCTCGAAGAGCGAAATCTGGACCGGATGCGGCCGGGCTCCCGGGGTCAGCTCCTCGGTGACCACCTGCTCGCTCTTCTCGTGCAACTCCAGCACCTCGCGCGCCCGCTCGATCACGCTGGCCGGGAGCGCCGCCAGCCGCGCCACCTCGATCCCGTAGCTCCGATCCGCCGCCCCCGGCTCTACTTTCCGCAGGAAAATGATCTGGTCGCCCGCTTCTTTCACCGACACGCGCAGGTTGCGCACGCCCTCCATCTGCTCGGCCAGCACGGTCAGCTCGTGGTAATGCGTCGCGAACAGCGTCTTGGCCCGCGTGCGGTCGTGGATGTGCTCGATCACCGCCCAGGCCAGCGCCAGCCCGTCGTAGGTCGCGGTCCCCCGCCCGATTTCGTCCAGCACGATCAGGCTCCGCGCCGTCGCCGTGTTCAAAATCACCGCCGTCTCGGTCATCTCCACCATGAACGTGGAGCGGCCCCGCGCCAGGTTGTCCGACGCCCCGATGCGCGTGAACACACGGTCGATTACCGGCAGCAGCGCCGATTCCGCCGGCACGAACGAGCCCGCCTGCGCCAGCACCGCAATCAGCGCCGCCTGCCGCAGGTAGGTCGATTTCCCGCCCATGTTCGGCCCCGTGATGATGGCGATGAATTCCTTCTCCGACAGGTACAGGTCGTTGGGAATGAACCGCGCCGCCTCGCGCTCGGCCAGCCTCTCGATCACCGGATGCCGTCCGCCCAGGATGCGCATCTCGCCCGTCTCGGAGAAGCGCGGCCGCACGTAGCGGTTCGCGGCCGCCACCTGCGCCAGGGCCGCCGTCACGTCGATTTCCGCTACGCCAGCCGCCGTGGCCCGTATGCGCGCCGCATGTCCCGCCGCGAACGCCCGCACCTCCGCGAAGATCTCCCGTTCCAACTCCAGGATCTTCTCCTCGGCCGCCAGGATCTTCCGCTCCAGCTCCTTCAGCTCCGGCGTGGTGTAACGCTCCGCGTTCACCAGCGTCTGCTTGCGCTCGTAATCGTCCGGAACCAGGTGCGTGTTGGCCTTGGATACCTCGATGTAGTACCCGAACACGTTGTTGAACCGCACCTTGAGCGACTGTATGCCGGTGCGCGCCCGCTCGCGGGTCTCCAACTGGGCTACGTACTGCCGGCTGTTGCGGCTGATGTCGCGCAATTCGTCGAGCTCCGGGTGGCAGCCCGCGCGAATGGTTCCGCCGTCGGCCAAGTTCACGGGCGGCGTGTCCGCGATCGCCTCCAGAATCCGCTCCCGCACCTCCGTGACCTCGTCGAACACCGGGGCGAGACGAAACGCCGCCGCCTTCTCCCGCAGCTCCGGCACTTTCTCGAGCGACTTTCCGAGCCCCAGCACATCCCGCGGGTTCGCCGTTCCCAGCGTCACCTTGGCCAGCAGCCGCTCCAGGTCCAGAATCTGCGCCAGCACCTTGCGCAGCTCGCTCCGCTGGATGGTCTCGCGAGCCTGTTCCTCCACCGCCTCCAGCCGTCTCTCAATCTCCTCGACCCGCATGGACGGCCGCAGCAGGCGGGCGCGCAGCAGCCTCCCGCCCATCCCAGTCAGCGTTTGATCGATAATCCCGAGCAGGCAGGCTTCCTTCTGCCCGCCCAATTCCGCCGGAAAAATCGGCTCCAACAACTCCAGGTTGCGCACCGTTACCGAGTCCAGCGTCATCGCCTCGGCCCGGTCGTAGTAGGACGGCCGGTCCAGGTGGTCCAGCGCCGCCTTCTGAGTATCCTTTAAGTAGTGCAGGATGGCCCCGGCCGCCCCCACCGCCAGCCGCCGTTCCTCCAACCCGCACCCATCCAGGGTCAGCAGGCGGTAGTGCTCCCGCAGGCTCCGCTCCGCCTGGTCGAAAGTGAAGATCCACCCGTCCAGCTCCGTGCGCAGCGCCCCCGCCGCCTCGAGTTGCACCGCGGCCGCGCACAGCACCTCGCGAGCGCCCAATTGCTCGAGCGCCGCGGTCACCTCCGGCGCCTCCATCTCCGTCACGCGAAACTCGCCCGTCGAAACGTCTACGTGGGCGACTCCCGCGCGCCCGCCCGCCATCGCCACCGCCGCCAGGTAGTTGTTCTCGTGCGGCCGTAGCAGGCCCGCCTCCGTCACCGTCCCCGGCGTGACGATTCGAGTCAGCTCGCGCTTGACCAATTTCTTGGCGAAGCGGGGGTCCTCCATCTGGTCGCAGATGGCCACCCGGTACCCGCGCTGGATCAGCCGCGCCACGTAGGATTCCGCCGCGTGGTAGGGCACTCCGCACATCGGGATGGCCTGCCCTTTCTCCTTGTTGCGGGAGGTGAGCGTGATCTCGAGTTCGCGCGCCGCCGTCACCGCGTCGTCGTAGAACAGCTCGTAGAAATCGCCCAGCCGGAACATCAGCAGCGCGCCCGCCACCTGCTGCTTCACGGAATGGTATTGCCGCATCAGCGGCGTGGAGGCTTCGCTGCTCATGGGGCGCTACGCGTAGATTCCCCGCAATTTGATCGCGAACGCCACCCGGTCCAGCGCCAGCATGTAGGCCGCGATGCGGTTGTTCACCCCGTGCTTCTCGGCGTAATCGACCACCCGTCCGAAGTTCTCCACCATGATTTCCTTCAGCCGCTCGTTGACCAGGTCTTCGTTCCAGAAGAAGCCCTGCCGGTCCTGCACCCACTCGAAGTACGACACCGTCACTCCGCCCGCATTCGCCAGAATGTCCGGTATCACGAAGATCCCTTTCTTCTGCAGAATCTCGTCCGCCATAACCGTGGTCGGCCCATTGGCGCCCTCGCAGATGATCCGCGCGCGGATGCGCGCCGCGTTCGCCGACGTGATCACGTTCTCGGTGGCCGCCGGGAGCAGCACATCGCACGCCAGGAACATCGCCTCGCCCGGATCGATCTCCTCGCCGCCCACGAAGCCTTTCACCGACCCGGTCTCCTTGCGGTGCTCCATCAGCGCCTGGATATCCAGGCCCGCGGCGTTGTACACGGCGCCATCCACTTCGATCACGGCCACGATCTTGAACCCCACCCGGGCCATTAGTTTGGCCGCCATCCCGCCCACGTTGCCGAATCCCTGCACCACCACCCGCGCGCCCTGGACCGCCATCCCCAGGTGCTTCAGGGCCTCGATCGCGACGATCATGCAGCCCCGCCCGGTCGCCTCCGGCCTTCCGCGCGATCCGCCTAGATCCAGCGGCTTCCCGGTCACTACCGCCGTCGCCGTATGCCCCACGTGCATCGAGTAGGTGTCCATGATCCAGGCCATGGTCTGCTCGTTGGTGTTCACGTCCGGCGCGGGCACGTCGCGCTCCGGCCCCAGGAATGGCAGGATTTCCGCCGTATACCGCCTCGTGATTCGCTCCAGTTCCCCGTCGGAGAGCAGCCGCGGATCGCAGATCACTCCGCCCTTGGCCCCGCCGAAGGGAATGTTGACCACCGCGCACTTCCAGGTCATCCAGGCTGCCAGCGCCCGCACCTCGTCCAGCGTCACGTCCGGGGAAAACCGTATCCCGCCTTTGCCCGGCCCCCGCGCCACCGAGTGCTGCACCCGGTATCCCGTGAACACTTCCAGCCTCCCGTCGTCCAACTGCACCGGAATGTGGACCGTAATCTCCTTCGACGGCATGCGCAACACCTTGCACAAGCCGTTGTCCAGCCCCAGCCGGTTGGCCGCCAGATCGAACCGCGCCTCCGCTGCCAGCCACGGATTCAGTTCATCGTCCATCGCCCTGCCTCCGACAGCCATTATGCCACCGCGGGTTGCCCGGCGCGCCCGTGAAGACATGTTCACCCTGATGGCCGGGCTGGGAAGCAACTTCCGGGTCCTCGCCATAGGATGTCCAGTCGCCATGACCCGCGCTCAGGGCATGATGTATGGCCTAGCCGCGATCATGGACCAGGAAGGCGTCGCCCAAGCCTGCCTGAGTTTTGTCACCCAACCCCAAGAGTTCGAAGTCGCGGTGCGCCGCTTCCTCAGTCGCTAGAACCCCTCCCAGACGATCGCCGAAAACTGCCGCACCGTCCGGAACCCCACCCGCTCGTACAGCCGCACCGCCTCCCGGTTGGCCGCCGTCACCGTGAGACTCACCGTCTTCACTCCCGCCGCCTCCAGCCCCCTCAGCGACCGCCGCAACAGCTCGTACCCCACTCCCTTGCCCTTCACCGCCGGCGCCACGCAGATCTGCGTCACGTGCCCCGACTCCGGCGACACCAGGCTGGTCAGCGACACCCCGCACAGCCGGCCCGTCGTCTGATGCACCGCCACGCACGCGGCCGGCTCGTAGAACCTTCCGCATCCCGGATGCTGGACGATGTTGAACAGGAACCGCCGCGCCCCGGCGGCCGACCGGTACTGATCGTTGATCTCGCTGTCTATGTGCCCACGGTACGCCGACGGGATCAGGTGCGCCGTCTCATCCTGCCATCGCTCTGTCCACTGGTCCAGCACCACGTGCTCCAGCTCCCGCGGCGGCAGCTTCTTCCCGGCCTGCGCATCGACCACCATGAAGTTCCGCAGAAAGGATCGCGAGTAGCGGGCACCGGGCAGTAGCCGCGGGTCCAGCAATCGGGCCAGCACCAGTTGCGACTCGATCCGCTTCACGTACCGCCCCGCGATCAGGTGATCCAGCACCGCCCCCAGCAGCCGGTGCTCGTTCTCCGCGGTCCGGAACTTCTTCCTGACGTACAGGTCCCCCACCAGCCCCTTGTGCTCTTCGCAAACGAAGTAGGAGTAGCCCGCCACCTCATCGCCCATCAGCAACGCGTAGCCGTTCAGCGCGTGCACGTCCACGAACCGCCGCACCAACTCCGCCGTCACCTCGAAATCCCAGTCCAGCTCCTGGCGCCACGCGGCGGTCTCCTCCTCCAGCAGCGCCTCCAGGTCTTTAGACTGCAGTTGCCACAGATCCAGCAGCGCCGGAACCTGACCCTCGGCCGTGGCAGCCATAGCCGCATTATATGCGACTTGGCGAGTGCCTACAGGAATTCTGCTGCAAGGGCGGTGGTCCAAGACCGCGACGGACCTCCGGGGCCGGCTCTTTCTAACCTCGCCCCAGAAACTGCTTGATAGTCCGGGTCGCCTGCCGAATCCGGTGCTCGTTCTCCACCAGCGCGAAGCGCACGTAGCCCTCGCCCATGGGCCCGAATCCCACGCCCGGCGAGACCGCCACCAGCGCCTTCTCCAGCAGCAGCTTCGAGAACTCGAGCGAACCCATTTCCCGGTAGCGTTCCGGCAGCGGCGCCCACACGAACATGGTTCCCCGCGGAGGCTCGACGTTCCAGCCCGCCCGCGCCAGGCCCTCGATCAGCACGTCCCGCCGCTTCTGGTACACCGCGCAGATCCGTTTGGTGTCCGCCTCGCACTCCCGCAGCGCCACGATCGAGGCGATCTGAATGGGCTGGAACACCCCGTAATCCAGGTAGCTTTTGATCCGCCCCAGCGCCGCGATCATCTTCGGGTTGCCCACGCAGAACCCTACCCGCCAGCCCGCCATGTTGTAGCTCTTGGACATCGAGAAGATCTCGACCGCCACCTCTTTGGCCCCTTCCACCTGCAGGATGCTGGGGGCCTTGTAGCCGTCGAAGCACAGGTCCGCGTAGGCGAAATCGTGTACCACCATGGCCCCGTGCTCCGCCGCCAGCCGGATCACCGCCTTATGGAAATCCAGGTCCACGCAATGCGTCGTGGGATTGTGCGGGAAGGAGATCAGGATGGCCTTCGGCTTCTCTCCGGGCTGTCGGAACAGGTCTTCCAGCCGGTTCAGGAACTCCGCCGGACTCGGCATCGGCAGCAGGATGGCGCGCCCCTCGGCCATGATTACGCCCCACTGGTGGATCGGATAGGCCGGATTCGGCGAAACCACGGCGTCGCCGGGACCGATCACCGCGAACAGCAGGTGCGCCAGGGCATCCTTGGCGCCCATGGTGACGATGGCTTCCCTGTGGGGGTCCAACTCCACGCCGTAGTTGGCCTTGTAGCGCTTGACGATCTCCTCGCGCAGCCGCGGAATCCCCCGCGAGAGCGAATAGCGGTGGTTGCGAGGGTCCTGCGCCGCCTCCACCAGCTTCTTGACCACCACCGGCGGAGTCTCCCCGTCGGGGTTGCCCATCCCCAGGTCCACCACGTCGAGCTGCTGGGCTCGCAACTGCGCTCGGCGTTCGCTGACCACCGCCAGCACGTAGGGCGGCAACTTTTCGATGCGATAAAATCCCGGGCCCGATTCCGACATAATGCTCTCTATTCTACGATACCCACCCTGGCTTCCGCCCGGTGCACTCGGCTAGAGCGTTCGGAGGGCCTGTTGGTGAGCCGAATCCGCAACTAAAAGTGCCGTGTTATCAGTGCGATGCAAAAAACATCGCCCGCACTGGCCTTTTTCGCCTTCACAGGGTTGCATCCCGCTACCGGTTCTGCTACTCTTTGAAAGTCGCCTTGAGCTGCTGGTTGGCCCCCAGGGAGTTTGCCTGTTTGGGATTCCGAGTGCCCCTTGCGCGGTTTTGACGAGGGTGATATCATGGGGAAACAGCTAGGCAAGAGGCTTGGCGCGCGAGTGTGCGTCGGGAGGCGGTTCGCCTCCGAAAGCTCTTAACGATTTTTTGCGGTTTTCGATCGCTGTAGTCTCCGCTCCCAAATCTAGAGCGTGGCGGAGTGCGGTCCGATGGTTTTGAGGCCTGCGGTTGGCTGGGCTTCCTTCGGGATCTCCGGTTTGCCGCAAAGATCTTTGACAATCTGGTTGGACGCAATCTTGAACCTCGGAAGTTCGAGTTTAACTGAAGCGATTGATGTCTCAATGAGATCAAACGAGAGTTTGATCCCGGCTCAGAATCAACGCTGGCGGCGCGCTTAACACATGCAAGTCGAACGAGAAAGGGGAGCAATCCCTGAGTACAGTGGCGTACGGGTGAGTAACACGTGGATCATCTGCCCTCTAGCGGGGAATAACCCTGGGAAACCGGGGCTAATACCGCATAAGCCCGAAAGGGGAAAGTCGAAAGACGCTGGAGGAGGAGTCCGCGGCCGATTAGCTTGTTGGTGAGGTAACGGCTCACCAAGGCTTAGATCGGTAGCCGGCCTGAGAGGGCACACGGCCACACTGGCACTGAAACACGGGCCAGACTCCTACGGGAGGCAGCAGTGGGGAATCTTGCACAATGGGGGAAACCCTGATGCAGCGACGCCGCGTG